>JAZRWJ010000010.1:0-2743 GCA_045599625.1 Fibrobacter sp. | reverse complement strand
CCAATAAATGGAAGCTCTGTGTTTGTAAAGTAAGGAAGCCCCAAGTTCACAAAGATTGCAAACTCAATTACAGCTACAAGGATGAACGGCAATGCTGCACTTTTGAAAACAAAGGCAATAATCAGGAAGATTGCTGCAATTGAAAGCCAGGTTACAACTTTAAAGTCGTGATCTGTAATGGCAATCATGTCTTTTGTACAGGCAGCCTCACCAATAATCATGCCCGCTGGATCATATTTTTTGATGATGTCATTCAGTTCTGCAATCTGCTGATTTACTTCGTCAGTGGCTGTGTAATATTCCGAAGTAACTAGAATCAGCTCATAGCGGTCACTTTTTAAGGTTTTTGTAAGAGTGTCCGGTAGCAAAACATCTGGAATAAGGGAGCCCATCATAGAAGACATTCCAAGACTCATCTTTACACCGCTAACCTGCTCACATTCTTTCATCATCTTTTTTACGTCCTTGCGGTTCAGTGAAGAATCCACAAGAATCATGTGGGTGTTTGCCATGTTGTAGTCGTTGTTCAGTTTTTTGGTAGCCTGAACAAAATCCAGCTTTTCTGGCAAACACTGTCCCAAATCATAGTAAACCGGAGTATTTCTATAGCCGTAGAATGATGGAATCAAAATTGCAATAAAAACTGCCAGAATTACCCAGCGGCCCTTCACAATTCCACCAGCCAGCTTGTCCATTTTTGGAAGAAAAACCTTGTGCTTTGTTTTTTCAATCGGTTTATCAAGCAGCAGAATCATAACTGGAAGAGTTGTAACACAACCAATAACACCAAGCACCACTCCTTTTGCCATAACAAGCCCAAGATCTTTTCCCAAAGTAAAAGTCATAAAACAAAGGGCAAGGAAACCTGCAATAGTTGTTACCGAACTTCCCACTACAGAAGTAACCGTATTTGCAATAGCCTGAGCCATAGCCTGATTTTTATCACCATCCAGAAGTTTTTTCTGTTCAGAATAGCTGTTCCACAAGAAAATTGAATAATCCATGGTTACCGCCAGCTGAAGCACCGCTGCCAGGGCTTTAGTAATGTAGGAAACTTCGCCAAAGAAGTAGTTGGTTCCCATGTTCCACAGAATTGCAATTCCAATGCTGGCGATGAAAACAAAAGGAACAAGGAAAGAATCCATAAAAATCAACATGGCAATAATAGCCAGAACTACCGCAATTCCAACATAAGTAGCTTCTTCAGCCTCACAAAGTTCTTTAAGTTCTGTTACCAGAGCGGACATGCCTGTTACATAAGTATTTTTACCACATACATCTTTTACATCGTGAATGGCCTGCATAGTATCATCAGAACTTGTAGAAGTATCAAAAAACACTGCCATTAATGTTGAGCCATTTTTATTGAAAGCTTCATAGTATTTTTTAGGAAGCATCTCCATTGGTACTGAGATATCCGCAAAAGAATCGTACCAGATAACAGAATCAACATGATTTACCTTTTCAATTTCTTTTTTCAGGGCAGAAACTTCTTTAGGCTGCATACCGTCAACAACCAGAATAGAAAAAGCACCTTTCCCAAAATCTTCCAGCAGAATATTCTGACCTTTTACAGTATCCATTGATTCCGGAAGATAATCGAGCATGTCGTAATTTACACGAGTCTTTAACATACCCAAAGCTGACGGAATAACCAAAAGGAGTGAAACAATCAGAATCATCACTCTGTTCTTCACCACAAATTTTCCAAACTTAATCACTGTTTGCTCCTCATTAACACCGCTTCATGCGGCAGCAAAAATCTTTATGTAATAAAAAGTTAATAATAAATGAAAAAGTGGTGGGTACAGAAAAAGTAAAAAGTGTGTAAAAAGTAACACTTGTGGCAAATTTTGTGGTATAATTTTTTTATGGACAGAAGAATAGAACGCACAAAAAAATCCATAAAAGATGCTTTTGCACTATTGATTTCGCAAAAAAGTCTGAATGAAATTTCAATTACAGATATCGCCAATGCTGCAAATATTAATCGCAAAACTTTTTACAGCTATTATGCCGGCATTTACGAAGTCATTGATGAAATTGAAGATGAAATAGCCTGCATATTCGAAGACGCTGTTAAAAATGAAGATATGCATGATTTTTTGGATAATCCTCAGAAAGTGCTTCACAGTTTGAACGAAGTCCTGAACAAAAACCTGGATTTTTATGCAAATCTTCTGCGCATGAAAGGCACTTCCAGCCTGAACACAAAAATTGTGGGAAAAATCAAAAAACAAATCGTGTATGCTTTTCTTACCGATTATCCCGAAAAAGACCCTGAAAAAGTTGAAATTATCATTAATTTTATTTTTTCAGGAATCGTAGAAGCCTTCTGCATCTGGTTTACTGCAGACAGAAAAATGCCACTTTTGGAACTGGAAGAAACTTTGGAAAATTTTACCTTCCACGGAATTAAAGGAATGTTGAAATAATAATAAATTTTTCAGGACGTTCCCCCAAAAACAAGTTTTTGGGGTCGGGCTACTCCGGGCTCCGGCTTTCGCCTCCGACCACGGTAGTTCCACCCCTCCGCAAGCTCCGGTGCGGCCCTACCGTGTTTGCGCTAACGCGCACCCTGCGTATCCCTAACGCAAAGTGTTGTAAGTTGGGGCAGATTCGGCAAGACTTTGTGCTAACTGCTGAACCGATTGTTGCTGATAAGTTGGAAGCGATTCGCAATATTGAATAAGTTCATGGTATTTTCGATACAAATTTATTTGTTCTTTCATTTCCATTTGAC
>JAZRWJ010000009.1:0-278252 GCA_045599625.1 Fibrobacter sp. | reverse complement strand
CTGGACATTTTCGCGACGACAGGCTCGGGGCGTTTTCTGGATATCGAGATGCAGAAGGCCGAGCACGACTATTTCAAGGACCGTGCGGTTCTGTACAAGGCGTTCCTGATTATCAAGGGGAAGCAGGAAATGGATCGGTCGTCGGAATTCAAGAAGTTTCCGAAAATGGTGCGGGAAAGTCGCCGTTACGAATTGCCGGAATCCGTGGCCATCTGGCTTTGCGATTTTGACTTGCCGGACCGTGCGGAGAACGGGACTTCGGATCCAGAAGAGTGCGCGCCTTACATGGACGAATGGAACCTCTACAGCAGCAACAGTATCGCCGCAGGCAAGCCAGTTTCCATCTTCCCGAAAAATAAGTATATTGTAATCAGTCTGCCTAACTTCAAGAAGACCGCGAAGGATGTGCAGGGCTCCCTGGACGCATGGCTCTATCTGCTGAACCATGCCAGCGACGGAACGGAACTGCCAAACTTCGGGATCAGCGCCGTAGAGGAAGCCCTGGGGCGCATCCGTGTGGACAACGCAGACGAGGAACTCTTAACGGCTCAGGTAAAGGACATGGTAACGAAGGAAGAAAACGCGACTATCTTGGCTAGCGCCATCCTCAAAGGAGTTGCCGAAGGCCGTGCGAAGGGACTCGAAGAAGGCCGTGCGAAGGGACTCGAAGAAGGACGTGCGAAGGGACTCGAAGAAGGACGTGCGAAGGCAAGCAAGGAACTGGCAAAGGGATTCCGCGATGCAGGAATTTCTTTAGAAATCATCGCCCAACAAACAGGTCTCTCCCCTGAGGAAATCAAGGCGCTGTAACCCTAGGACATTCTTGCAATTTAAAAAGGCTGCACCATTGAAGGCGCGGCCCTCTATTACATTCCTGCATAATCAAATTTGACTATATTTGCCGATATGAACAAGGAAGAGCTTAAGGAAAAATACGGCAAGAAACGCGTGCCTCACCAGTGGCGCGGTACGGATTTTATTTCCGCACAGATTTGTACTTTCTTCGGTTCTGGAATGAGTCCCAAGGCTCCCGGCACCATGGGAAGTTTGGCAGCCGCTATCGTAGCCTACCCCATGGCTCTACTGTTTGCAAAAATCGGATGCCCGGACATTCTCCTGGGCAGTTTCGGCGGTGCTAATGGAAATTGTTCCGTAGGCTTGAACATCGCCTTTTTTGCCGCCGCCCTCATTGTCTTCTTTGCCGCCATCCCTTTCGTTAAGAAAGCCATGAAGGACACCCAGACAGAAGATCCGGGCTGGATTGTCATTGATGAAGTCTGCGGAATCTTTATGACATTTGCTTTCGTCAGCACCGCAAGTTTGCTGGCACATCCCTGGCTGTTGGCAATCGGATTCGGACTGTTCCGTTTCTTCGATATCCTGAAGCCTCTGGGAATCCATAAGTTTGAAGCATTCCCTGGTGCATGGGGCGTCATGGCTGATGACTTGCTGGGCGGAATTTACGCCGGCATTCTCATGGCTGTAATCGTCTTCGCCGCTGGGCTATAATTCCGGCTGTAACGGGTAATCGAACTGGATAGTTCGGGGCGTCCCGATCTTATCGAACTTGATTTCGTAGCAGAAATTCTCAGTATCAATTCCCAGCACTGTACCCGGGCCCATAATCTTATGGACCACACGGTCTCCTTCTTCAAAGGCCGCCGTAGGAACCTTCTTGCCTACGCCGTAGCTATCCGTTTCATCAATGCCGCCGTTCAGAATGCCCTTAAGGCCTTCATCAAATTCACGTTCGCTATCAATGCGGGCAATATGCTTGCGGGCTTCCTGATACCATTCGTCGCTGAATCCGCGGGCGATATCAAGCTCATCCATGTTCATTTCCAGCAGGAAACGTGAAGGATAGCGGCACTGCACATCACCGCCGGCGCTGTCCTCGGAATCACTCATGCAAAGAACGTTTTCCGCACGGGTAAAGGCAACATAGGCCAGGCGGCGTTCCTCTTCCAACTGGACCTTGTTCTTCACACGCTTCACCGGGAAACAGCCCTCGTTCAACCCGCACACGAATACGTAGGGGAATTCCAGGCCCTTGGCGTTATGAATGGTCATGAGCTGCACACGATCCTTGCGGGCGGCATCCTGTGCGTCCGCGCCATTACCCGCGGCATCACCAACAGCACCGTCCCCAGCATCTACATTGGTGAACAGCACAATATTCTGCAAGTACTCATCCAGGGTGGCATCTTCCTCGAAAGTCTTTTCGAACTCCATAACGCCCTGCTTCAATTCTGCAAGATTGCTGAGGCGGTCGTCGTCGCCATCCAGGCGGAGCATTTCCTCGTAGCCCGATTCGCGGAGCATCTTGGTCAGCACATCGCTAACCGCCATATCCTTACAGCAGCCGCGGAACTTTTCAATGAGTCGCACAAACTCGCCCACCTTGGTGCGGGCCATAAAGGCGGCGCAATCCAGTTCCGGCACCGCGCCACCATTTTCCGCCACATTTTCTACAGCGGCGTTTTCAGCCTCGGCGGCCACATAAATTTCCAGCAGGGCATCGTACAAACTCAAGCCTCGAGCAGTAGCATACGCCTGCAATGCAGCCTGCTTCTTGGGACCGAACATGCGCTTGGGCGTATTCACCACACGCATAAAACTCAGGTCGTCGCCATACACCAGCATACGCAAGTAGCAAAGCACATCCTTCACTTCCTGGCGCTGGTAAAAACCGATACCGCTGTAAACCCTGTACGGGATTTCCTCGCTCATCAAGGCTTCTTCCACAGAACGGGACTGGGAATGCATACGGTACAGAACTGCAATATCCTTGGGAGAAGCGCCCTTGTCCATGGCACCCTTGATACGTTCCACAATCCACTTGGCCTCTTCGCGGGTATTTTTCGCATGGTAAAACACAGGCGTCTTGCCGCCCTCGCGCACAGGCTTCAAAACCTTCTCAATACGGAAAGTGTTATTCTTAATAACGGAATCAGGCACCTTCAAAATGCTGGGGGTCGAACGATAATTGTTCTGCAGCAGAATAGTCTTGCAACCTTCATGATGATGGTCGAAATCCAGAATACGGTTCACGTCGGCACCGCGCCAAGTATAAATGGTCTGGTCCGGATCCCCCACCACAAAAAGATTCTTATGATAACTGCTCAGCAGGTCCGCCAACTGGTACTGCTGACCATCAATATCCTGGAACTCATCCACCATCACATACATCATGCGCTTGCGCCACTTGTCCAGTTTTTCGGGGAAGCGCTGCAAAATGTAGAGAGTCACCAAGATCAGGTCGTCAAAATCCAGGGCAAAGTTCTTGCGCTGTTCGTAAATATAGCGGTAGTAAACCTTGTGCCACTTGTCGGGAGCTGCCTCGATCAGTTCCAGCAGGCTTTCCGCATCCTTCTCGGCAAACATGGAAACATAGTCAGGTTCCATGCCCTTTCGACCACCAATAAAATCCAGGGCACTGCTGATCTTCATATCGTTCAGGTGAAGGCCCAGCTCCGCATAGCACTTTCTAAGCAAAGACTTCTGGTCGTCTTCGTCCAGGATCATGAATTCCTTGGGATAGTTCAGAACGTGAATATCCTCTCGCAAAAACTGGACGCAAAAACCGTGGAAAGTGGAAATGTAGCCGGAATCGTCGCCCCCCAGCATGGAACGGACGCGGCGCTTCATTTCGCCGGCAGCCTTGTTGGTGAAGGTGACGCAAAGGATATTGGACGGGGAAATGCCCATCTCCTTGGCCAAATACAAGTAGCGATGGGTCAAAGTGCGGGTTTTGCCAGAACCTGCACCCGCAATCACGCGGACATAGCCCTCCGTAGTCTCCACGGCAAGGCGCTGTTCCGCATCAAGTTTCGCAAGTTCCTGTTCAAAGCTCATTTAAAAACCCTACAAATCCATTCACACAAAATATAGTATAATTAGTAACCTTTTGTGCACTAACTTGATAAAAAATTCTTTTCCGCAGATGTTAATCGAAAAAGCCCCGGCAAGCGCCGAGGCCATGTTCGTTGAGAGGGTAATCGAACTGTTAGTCGAATATGTCGTGGTATTCTACCACGGATTCAACTTCGTCGTCAACGCAGTCCAAGCTGCAGCATAGGATTCCTACGTCGTTCGTAACATCGATGATTTCCATCCTAGGAGCTATGTATTCTTTCTTTTCGTTTTCCATTTTTCCTCCTAATTACTTGTTCACGATTGCCTTGTTGTTCTTGAAGTAGGCGCCACAGGCTGTGGGCTTGCCGTTCAGGTGACGGCCCTGGAGGTCGTACCAGCGGGCAGGCTTCTTGTCGACGGTGTTGAGGTTGTCGCCGGCGATGCCCTGGATAACGTCTTCGATTACGGTTTCGTCAACGACTTCATTGTTATCGTCCACGATGCGGACAACGATTGTCTTCGGGAGTTCCTCAGCCTCATTGGCAGCGGCTTTCATCAGGCCAACGCCGGGCTTGGGGGAAACCACAGGCTTGTTGTACACCAGGTAGGCGCGCATGGGCGGAACACTTGCACCGACACCAGCCTTCACGAACTGGCCGGCCACGATGTTATCGCCTTCGTTGACGCCGGCAAAGCCGTAGACCTTGCCCAGTTCCGGATCGCCCTCGACCCAGGTCTTGCCCTTGTAGGCACCCCTGAATGTCCAAGGACCGGAGGTGCTTTCCATGATCTCGCCAGTCGTTGCCTTGAGAGTCACGTTATCCACGGAGATGGAGGCGTTCTTGTTGAACTTGATAAGGTACGGGGTGTTGGCCACAATGCTCTTGGCCCTGGTACCGGTTGCAACCCACTGGTCGCCATCCTTCTGCACGTCGGTAATCTGGAGCACGTCTTCCATGTCTTCGTTCAGGTCCATGGAGAACGGAAGCATCAACGTAGAGAAACGGCCGGCAGTGAAGTTGCGGGCGATCTCGATATGTTCCACGGTAATGTCCTCGGGAACCACAAGCTCGTCGGTGCTCTTGGAACCGGACAGGGTTGCCACAACGCCTTCCCCATCGCCATCCTTGGACAAGGCAATACCGCTGATGGGCTTGAGGGTTGCGCTAGCTGTCTTCAGTTCCTGAATGTCTTCGGCAGTGAGCTCGCCTTCGTAGATTTTGCCGTTGGCATAGAACTGCTTGCCATTTTTGATTACAAGTTCAACACCATCCGGAATGGTCAAGCTAGACATATTGACTTTTTCAGACGCATCATCCCATGTAAGATACATAGTCTTCTCAATTTTTCCGCTGAAGTTCGGATAATAATCGCCTGCTACAATATTCTGTCCCCAGATAGATCCTTTTACACCATTAGCATTATAGTAATGAAGACTCGACGCAACGGTACCATTCCAGAAATCAGCACTCGGAGTGGATTCATTATACCATGTAAAGCAATTCCTGTATGTTGGTGTTTTGTTACTATAACCTACGTAGGAACCAAAAGTTCCCGTTGTTTCGTTAATAGAAGCATCGTAGGAATTTGTAATAGTGACTGAACCATTATTCGCTTTACCAACAAAGCCACCTGCATAGATAGTAGAAGAACAGGTTCCCTTTGTTGAAAGAGTCGTACTTAAGTTATAAACATTAGATATGTTCAAGCTTGATCCATTGGCATACCCGGCAATAGCACCCGCAAAGCACTTAGCTTCCATCCAAGAATCGATCACGCCAACATTCTTAATCACAGCGCTGCCGGCAACGGTTCCAAACAAGCCTGCACGCTGAACAGAGGTAGAACTCGTAACCAAGCCAGAAATGGTATGACCTTGGCCATCAAAGGTACCTTGGAATGTATTTGAGTTGCTAACAGCACTTCCGTAGTAACCAATCGGCTTCCATTGCTTTACATTCGAAGAATACAAATTTTCATTTGCAACAATATCTTTCATCAACTTTCCACAAGCTTTTGTCTCACCATTATTCACATAGCTTGCGAAATAGGTCAAACCAGAGTAGGAGTAGATTTCATAGCAATTATCAACGTACCTGATATCCGCTTTTTCATAGAAATCAACATCACCCGTTGCTGTTGCAGCAATTTTCGTTTGACGAGTGCCAGTGAAATCTTCCGTTGCATACCAGTAGGATACTTCATCAGAAGTAAATGTCGGGAGGAGTTTTTCAAAGCCTTCAGCATAAGATTCTACCGTCACCGTTCCATTTGCATTGTGATAGAACACCTTGGACATCACGGTCTTTGCACCATCCAAATTTTTGGCGAAGTTGGGATACTTATCACCAGCAGTCACATTCTGCCCCCAGATGGAACCATTCATAGAGACATTTGAATAATCATGCAACTTTATTGCCAAGGAACCGGATTCAATCGCAGACTGTCCAATGGGCTGACCATATTTTACATTGTTCATTCCGTTATACAAACGGTAGTAGGAATTTTCAACCTGCAACTTAGCAGAATTATCCACATAGCCAATCAACGGATAACCATAAGTAGTACCACTTAAAATATCCGTATAGCTATTGACAATTTTCATAGAACCATTCAAGTAGGCACGAGCGATCAAACCAGCCGTATTTCCATTGCCGCTCCCATAAGTACGTCCAACAAAGAAAGCGTTTTCAATTGATGCCGAGGCATCACTATCTACAGTCACAGAATAAGCCAACCCACCAACATAAGATCCTTCCAAATAGGAATCTGCAACACCAACATTCTTTATGATCACACTTTTACCTGTCGCCTGAACATAGCCAAACAAGCCCGAAACCATCGCATTTTCAGAGTATAAACCATAAATAACATGACCATTACCATTAAAGGATCCCTTGTACGGAGCCTTCGTCGAAAGACCAATCGCAGTCCATTCTCTAAGTCCCGTCTTATTACCAGAAACAACGTTAGTATTTACGACAATATCGTTGGTTAACTCACCGCAAGCATTGGAAGATTCGCTATTCACAATAGTTGCAAAATCATAAAGGTCATCTGCATCGCCAATTTGATAGCAACCATTCACAATAGTAATTGCAGACAGTTTACCATACAAGTGGATATCACCGGAAGATTGCCAAGGCACGCTGTTCATGGTTTCTCCAGAATATGAGCTTTCCTTATACCACTTACTGACTAGCTTTCCATCCACATAATCAGGCAAGGTCTTTTCAATGCCGGCAACATACCGATCTGTCTTCGTTGTGTTATCTGAAAGATGATAGTATATCGTACCTACAGACGCTGTAACACCTGTAATAGTTTCACTAAGAACAGGATTTTTTTCATCCGGGATATTCTGTCCCCAAACGGAACCATTTACACCAAGAGAGGCATTTTCATAATCATGCAGCATTATGGCAACACCGCCATCAGCAAATTTAGAGCTCGAGGCAGGAATACCATATTTGTCAACACCCCAACTTTCGTTATAGAATGAATTCAGAACGTTAACAACAGGAGAGGTTGCGTTACCCACAAGCATGCCATTGTCAGGGCCACTGCTAATCTTTTTTCCAGCATTAAAACTATTAATCACAGACAATGCGAGCCCGGAGCCATCCCCAATAAGACCACCCACTTTGTTGTTACCATTTATAGTACCCGTGTTATAGCTATTTATAATGGAAAGTTCATTACCAGAAAATCCAGCAAATCCAACAAGGCCTCCTAAACAAGCATCATTAGTGGAATAAGCCGTAACATTTCCTTCGTTAAAGGATTGAATAATTTGTGCGTCACCACCACTATAACCAACAAGACCTCCAATATCAAATTTTCCCTCTACGGATGCATGGTTACTAGCCTTGTAAAGAAGGAAATCTTTGGAAGAATAGTAATACCCAACAATACCACCAACATAGTTGCCAACTGATTGTACTGCACCACGCACATCCACATTACCAATCGTGGTCTTTGCTTGAGATTCGCCAATAATACCGCCAACGTTATCACCATAACTTCTAACAGTACCATCAAAAGAAGCATTTGAAATGTCCGTTTCTATGCCGTAGGTATAGCCAATAATGCCTCCTACATAATGAGACTTTGCATAAACGGAGCCCTTAACAGAGGCATTGCTGATTTTTACTGTTCCAACATAGTTATAGTTAAAGCCAACTATACCACCGGCACCGTTTGATTCATCCGCATACACGGTACCCTCATAAGAAACGTTATCGATATCCAGATTACAATCGCTATTGTACCCGAGAATTCCTCCCACATGACCTTTATATAAAATAAAGGAGCCCTTAATTTTTACATTCTTAAAGGAAACGGTTTTTGTTCTATCGCTGCAGTATGTGTATCCGAACAAGCCTGCGGATTCATAGCCTTCGGTTTTGTTGACATAGAGGCCAGAAATAGTATGGTTCTGTCCATCAAAAGAACCCTTGAAAGGGTTTAAATACTTAGAACCAATAGGAATCCACTGTTCAAAGGAGCCGGCATTGTTACTTAATCCACCGTTTGCATCCAAAACATTCTTGTTGAGTACAATATCATTCATCAACCTCACGCATGCAGTCGATGCACTCGCGTTTCCTTCATTAACAAGTGATGCAAACTGCTTCAACTCATCAGCGGTTCCAAGCTCGTAGCAGCCATCAGCAGCAACCAAGCTTACGAATTTTGCGTAATAGGTTTTATCGCCCTTTGCTGAAGCGGGGATTGTAAAAACAGGAGGATCACTTAAATCAGAAGACTCACACCATCCAGCAAATCGATACCCCTTGCGAGAAAGCACCGGCAATTCATATACAAAGCCTTCTGCATAATAGGGCGTGTAGCTAGGCACTACATCGGAATTATTCATGACAAGGTTAACAGAAGAATATACAGCCCCCGTCAAGACCTTTCCGAAAACAGGGTGTTTGTCACCCATAGTAACATTTTGCCCCCAAATAGAGGTTTCGTCATCACCACGAAGTAACGCAGTTAAAGTACCATCGGCAAACTGCATTTCGGACATTGATGTTTCAAAATCAGGATACGCACAGCCTGCGTCATCTCGGTAAAATACATTGTGGACATGCTGATTTTCCTTATCACTGTCACTGACATAACCTATAGAACTTCTTTTATTTTTACCAAGGCTAATACTCCAACTATTTTCAATGCTAACAGCACTGGAAGTGCCAATTCCGCCAACAATACTTCCTACCGGATAAGTAATAAATGCCGGAGCTCCAGTAGGATGATCATAATCTAACGTAGCAATAGTGTAAACATTCGAAATTGAAACATTTGCACTCGCATAACCAACCAAGGCTGCTACGTAATACAGACCTTGAAAATACGAATCTATAACGCCAACATTCTTAATTTCGGCATTTGAGGTCGCCATTGAAAACAAACCGACATTATTGCCTTTTTCTTTGGAACAGTACAGCCCCGAGATTGTATGTCCAACACCATCGAACTTTCCCATATACGGGATTTTTTCACCTAGCGGAATCCACACTTCAATGTCAGAAACATCCTTATTCAAGGATCCATCTTCCTTTAGCAGATTTTGATTAACAATAATATCTCCGATTAGTTTTCCGCAGGCATTAGCGCCGTCGTTATCGGTAACATCACCGCTATTGACTACGGCAGCAAAACCATAGAGTTCCTCCTTGGTCTTGATTAAATAACAGCCCTCTGTATCCTTACTGGGGGTTACGGGAGCAATAGCAGCACTTGCACTGGTAACAAAGGCAAATGCGAACAATGACAAGAATATGGCTTTTTTAAGCATAGTTCTCCACCTAATAAAAAATTCCGCGGCAAAGTTAGAAACCAACGTTCTTCATTGCAAGTTTTTTGTAAGTTTTTTTTTACAAAAGTTTACATACAAAAAAAAGACCGAAACCGGCTTTTTTTGGCCAATTTCGGCATAATTTGTTGAACATCAACGAGTTAAGTTGTTCTAACTAATTCCTCAAGCAGCGTACGGAATACATGTTGGTGCTGATGTCGAAGTCGCGGCTGAAGTCACCGGGAGGAGCGAGGTGCCAACCATAGGCATCACCATCTTCCTCGGTGGCGCTCCAGAAATGGGCGGAAACTCCAAGATCATAGAAACCATCGGTAGCCTTCCCTGCTGGAACCACGTCAAAGCCGTAGCGGTCGGAGCCGTCCCACTTGTCGCGGGACTTGAGGCTCATCCAGGCAGCCTCCTTTCCATCGCTATCCTCAATAAAGGTCTTGAAACGAGTCCATTCGTCGTTTTCGGGAAGGTGCCAGCCCGCAGGGCACGCCTTGGTAGCGGCCTCAAAAGTATAAAGCCTGCCATATTTTTTGCAGTTTTCATCAGAATTTTCATAACAGGCGCTACCACTCTTGGTCTTGAAATCAAGGTTTTCGGCCATCCACAACCTTGAACCAATATACACGGTCCGGTATTCGCGGCCGTCTCGACCATCCCTGAAAGTTCCTGTCTGGGGAACGGCAAAACTAGGCACGAAGTTTGCTAAAACAAGTAATGCAAAAGCAATGGTTCTTGAACAAGCGATAATGTTTTTCATTTTTTGGCAATCCAAAATTTTTGTTTACAAGAAATGGAATCGTTTACAAATTTTAGGACTTTTTGCAATTTCGGTATTCCAATCTTTAGTTAATCTAACTAAATTTGGGTCACCTTATAAATATACTAAAGGAGTATAGAGATGAACAAGATGAAGCTTTCTGCAATCGTGCTCGGCATCGCTGCCGCAGGCGCTTTTGCTCAGAACGCCCCCGCAGCTGCTGCTGAAGCTCCCAAGGCTGAAGCCGCTGTTGTAAACGCAGATTCCGTCAAGGCTGCTGAAGAAGCCAAGGCTGCCGAAATCAAGAAGGCAGAAGAAGAAAAGGCCGCAGCCGAAGCCAAGAAGGCTGAAGAAGAAAAGGCTGCCGCCGAAGCTAAGAAGGCAGAAGAAGAAAAGAAGGCTGCCGAAGCTAAGAAGGCTGAAGAAGAAAAGGCCGCTGCTGAAGCCAAGAAGGCTGAGGAAGAAAAGGCTGCCGCTGAAGCCAAGAAGGCTGAAGAAGCCAAGTCTGCTGAAGCCGCTCCCGCTGCAGAAAACACCAACCCGGGCGAAGTTTCCGCTGCTGCATCCTCCGCTTTCGCAGCAATCAAGGAAAGCTTCAGCCAGCCGACCTCCGTTGCTAACATGCAGGTTAAGGTCAACGGTACCGTCGAATTCGACGTTGAAGCTGGCGACCTGACCGAACAGTATGTTGGCCACAGCTTCTACACCGACGCTATTTTCGACGTCGATGTCAAGTTCAACGACAGCTGGTCTGCATTCTTGAGCGTTGAAGCTTACAACGACAATGGTGCATACGCAGGCTTCGGTTACGAACAGGCTTACGTTCAGTACAAGCCGGCAGACGTCTTCGCAATCAAGGTCGGTGACCTGAAGTGGCAGGAAGGCGCATTCAAGTCTTACTATGGCTACGATGATCCGTCCATCAACGCTGCTGGCATGGTTCGTAAGAACGTCCGCGGTATTGAAATCGACCTCGCAGGTCTGGAACTCGGTTACGGTTTCCTGAGAGGCGGCGACGGCTACGAATATGACGTGCACGCAGCTTACGAATTCAACTACGCTGGCCAGCACCTCCGTCCGTACTTCAACTACATGTCCTACCAGGAAGCATACCACAACGAAATCCACGCCGGTATTGACGCTGGTTTGAACATCGGTGGCTTCAGCTTCCGCGCTGTCTACGGCCTCCACCTGGACTACCTGCTTGACGGTGACGACAAGGACGATTTCGGCGTTCCTTACGTCAACGGCAAGGGCAAGACCGTTACTCCGGACTACACCTCCATGGCTCACACCTTCTTGGCTGAACCCAGCTTCGAACTCGGCATGTTCGAAATCAAGACCGCAGTGTTCTTCGCTCTCGTATTCGAAAGCGACGTTGACAACATCGAAGATGTCAACTTCAAGACCTCCGGCAAGGACTTCGAAATTCCGGAATACTTCTTCCTCTATGGCGAACCGGCATTCAAGCTTGCTGAATTCATCAAGCTTGGCATTCCTCTGGAATTCCACACCAACTCCCTCGACATGGATGCAGACAACTCTACTCTCAACGTAGGTGCTCGCGCATACATCACTCCGGTGGAAAACCTAGAAATGACCGCTTACGGTATGGTTGACATCCGTATCGGCGACCACGCTCCGGTTGAAGGCGACATCGGTCTCCGCTTCGGTTTCGAAACCGTCTACAACTTCTAAGAACTTGCAGGGTTAACCCTGCATCCTTAGCTTAAAAATTAAAGGTCTCGGTCATTTGACCGAGGCCTTTTTTTATTAGAACTTAATGGGATAGAGCCAGTGCATCTTGACTTCAGGATAAACCTGAATGGTAGGAGCAGGCAACTTGATGTAGTTCAGATACTTGACCAAGGCCCTGGCCCAACGGCTCTGAGGTCTTAACGCCTCCAGATCATAATCCAGAGCTATATAGACTTCACGGCTTCCTCCCTTGGGGTGCTTTCCCATGCCCTTATGGAAAATCACATCGTCAATACTGATACCCGCAGCAATGGCCAACCAATCCGGATAGTACTTACGAGCGGCTTCAGGCAGCATACGGCCAATTTTGAAAGAACACCAGTAAGTATGATTGGGATAGTCATCCGTGAAAACACCGGTATCCGTATTTTCGTAGTAGACCTTGGAATTGATCCAGTAGCTCCACTTCAGGTCGATATACTTGAACAGCGGCACGTAACGTTCTGCCATAGGCAAGAAACCGCCCAAGGTTCCCGACAAAACATCAAAAATGCTGAAACCCCATTCCGGAGCAAAACCATCCTTGATATCAATGGCAATGTGGGTAGACATTGCAGACAAGCCCGCAAAAAGGTAGGACTTGAATTCAGAAATTCCAGACCAACGGTAACCTTCGTAGAAAAGTTCCCCCATCAATACGCCCGAGGAGAAATGTCCCAGCTTATCGATGTTCTTGGCGTAGTCAAAATCATTCTCGAAATGGAATTCCGAGCCTTCCTCATCCCACCAGCCCTTGGCAAAGACAAACACATAGGCAGCCGCGTATGCGGATGCAGCAACACCTAAAGTGGTCGCAAGCTTGGGAACCGAAATTTCATTCTTGATATATTCCGGATCCTCGGTACGGTAGTCAAACGTAGAATCACGCCAAGTGAGAGGGCCCAGGAAATTGTTTGCCTGGGCGGCACTGGCGCAGGCCATCATACCAGCCAAAGAATATTTGAAAAGCTTTTTCACAATGAGCAAAAATAGAAAAAACGCCCACCTTTTTAAAGGCGAACGTTTTTTATATAACCGGGCTATCTGCCGAGCGGTCTATATTAGTCCTTAGCCAGGAGCACGACGCTGTTGTGGCCACCGAAGCCGAAGCCATCGGACATAGCGTACTTGAAGCTATGAGCAGTGTTCTTGTTGGCGCAAACGTCGAAGTGGATGCGTTCGTCCTGGTTGAACACGTTGGTAGTAGCGTGGATCATCTGGTTCTGGAGGGACTTGATGGTGATGATTGCTTCGAGAGCACCAGCAGCACCAAGAGCGTGACCGATCATGCACTTGGAGGAGTTGATCTTGAGAGTGTCGCGGAGACCGAAGACCTTTTCAAGAGCAGAGCATTCTGCAACGTCGCCCAGCGGAGTAGAAGTACCGTGGGTGTTCACGTAGCCAACGTCGGAAGCAGCGATCTTTGCATCGCGGAGAGCCATTTCGATAGCCATGCGAACACCTTCGCCATCTTCACGAGGAGCGGACATGTGGTGAGCATCAGCGCTCATGCCAACGCCAGCAACGCGGGCAAGGATCTTTGCGCCACGCTTCTGAGCGTGAGAAAGGCTTTCGAGAACGAGCACGCCAGCACCTTCACCGATAACGAAGCCATCGCGGTCAACGTCGAACGGGCGGGAAGCGGTGGTCGGATCGTCGTTACGCTTGGAGAGAGCCTTCATGGAGCAGAAACCAGCAACAGCAACTTCGTTCACGGTTTCGTCGGAACCACCAGCCAACATGATGTCGGCACGACCCAGGCGGATTGCATCGTATGCAGCAGCGATAGAGTGGTTGGAGGTTGCGCAAGCGGAGGTCACTGCGAAGCAGGGGCCCATCCAGCCGATACGGTTGGAAACTTCACCAGCAGGCATGTTGGTAATTGCCATGGGGATGAAGAAGGGAGACACACGGCTCGGACCGCGAGTTGCAAAAGCAACGCAGGAGTCAGTGTACATCTTCATGCCACCGATACCGGAACCGATAATCACACCGGCGCGGGAAGGATCTTCAGCAGCGGGATCGATACCTGCATCGGCCAGAGCCTTGTATGCAGAATAGACAGCGTACTGGATGCTGCGAGAGTAGCGGGACTGGTCGCGAGCAGAGAAATATTCGTCAGCGACAAATTCATTGACGCTAGCAGAGAACTTGGTGGTGAATGCGGAAGCATCAAAACGAGTGATCGGGGTGATGCCGGACTTACCTGCGAGCAGGTTGTCCCAAAGGATGTCGGGGGAATTACCAAGGGCAGAAACGCAGCCCATACCGGTGATTACTACTTCTTCCATATTTTCCCAAATATTTTAAATGTGGATATTGTGATACGCGCCACAATATAGTAATTGAAAAACTTACGTAAAAGTGATTTTTATATTACGCATCCCATTTTCCCGAAAAACAATCAAAAAAAGGGAGTGAATTGCAACGAACCAGAGCAGTCTTAAAAATTCCGCGCCAATAATAACTAAATTTTCCTCCATGGTAAGATGGAAAAGTTCCCCAAATCTGGTTTGGATGGACCTGGAAATGTCCGGTCTAGATCCCGAAAAGGATGTTATTCTTGAAATAGCAACTATTGTGACCGACGCAAACCTTAAAACACTGGCCGAAGGCCCCGTCCTTGCCGTTCACCAGACCGAAAACGTGTTCGAAGGCATGGACGACTGGAACACCCGTCACCACAACCAAAGTGGCCTCGTGGACCGCTGCAGAAAATCCAAATTGACCATCGAAGACTGCGAAAAAATGGTTCTGGACTTTATCAAGCCCTATACCGAATTTCGCGGAAACCTTCTATGCGGAAATTCCATCACCCAGGACAGACGCTTTATATATAAGTACATGCCCAAGCTTTCCAACTGGCTGAACTACCGAAATATCGACGTCAGTTCCGTCAAGGAGCTTTCCTTCAGATGGTACCCCAACCTGCCTGAGTTCCAGAAAATGGAAAACCACCAGGCTCTGGACGACATTCGCGAAAGTATTGCTGAACTAGAATATTATAGAAAGACGATTTTTAAGTAAAAATGGCATTAAAACCCTATAGAGAACCGAAAAAGCGCATTTCCCATGCGGCGAGAATGCGAAACCGCTGTATTGTATTCATTGTTTTTGTTGCAATTTGTCTTGGAATCGGATCCTGCATTTCCAAGTGCGGAGACAACAACGGCTACGCCAAGGCAGAACGAGAATTCGGACAGATTTTTGAACCCAAAACCTCCCCTGCCGAAACCGATTCTGCCACCACGGAAACTCCTGTAGAAAAGAAGACTGCGGAAAAGAAACCCGCAGAACCCATGAAATTGCCCAAGGCAACTGCCGAGGATTTGGAAAATACCAAGGCCACCATCGCCGAAGCCGTCGCTCCGGAAAATCCGCCTGAACCCGAAGTTATTGACAGCACCCACATCAATAACCAGAAAGACGTGTTCATGGCAAAGCAGATGGACAAGTACCTCCGCCGTTTCAGACCAAACCATGCCATGTACCTGATGGTTGACGTCAAGAGCAACGAAATCATGGCCTGGGGCGAAATGAAGGAAGGTAAGGTCATGAACCAGCCGGACTACCTGGCTCGCAACACCTTCCCTGCAGCCTCCGTGGCAAAGACCGTTACCATGGCAGCCGCCCTGGAAAGCCATCGCTACAACTTGAACAGCCCCATTCCCGCCCAAGGCAAGAGCACCCACCTCTATAGGAACCAGTTGAAAGTGAAGGAGCCCTACACCGGCCCCACACTTACCTTGAGGGAAGTTTACGCCCACTCCGCCAACCCTTCCATGGCAATTGTAGGCTACAACCTAGGCGCAAAGAAATTGAAGGAAACAGCAAAGATGCTGGGATACGGCGCAAGGCATCCCGGATTCAACAATCAGCCTTTGAAGTACGCTCCGCCAGACACTGGCTACGGCCTCTACGAAGTGGCCAGCGGCTTTACCGACGACGTAACGCTCTCCCCCATCGTTGCCGCTGCACAGGTCCGTTCCTTGGTTTACAAGAAGCCTTTGGAAATCCCATGGGCAAAGAATCTGAAGGGTTACGCTCCCGACAAGCCCTACGCCTTGAACTTGCCTAGGTTCAGCAACGAGACCAGCAACGAAATCAAGAAGGCCATGATCGCCACGGTCACCGTGGGTTCCGCCCGCAAGAGAATTTCCAGCCGCAACATGGCTCGCAAGACTTTGGAAAACCTGGTCATCGGTGGCAAGACCGGCAACAAGGACGGTACCGATCCCGCAGGCCGTTACGAATGGTTCGCCGGATTCGCTGAATCAAAGGAAGACCCCAGCAAGGCAATCGTCATCGTGATCATGCAGGTTTATGGAGAAATGCGAACCCAGTCTTCTGCAGACGTGGCAGCAATCCTCATCAATCACTGGGCAAGAGAATACATCAACAGGTGATTTAATTTTATCTTTTTAAAAGAGTAAACTGGAGATTTTTATGGATTTGTCTTGGTGGAACTTAATTCCCACGTACTTCGACGGAACCGCAATCGAACTGTTCGGTTTCCCGGTTCGTTGGTACGGCATCATGTACATCTTCGCTTTTGTCACCGCATACTTTACCATGTGGCGAATCAACAAGAAAGAAAACATGGGCTACACCAGAGACCAGCTGGATAGTTTGTTCACCTGGATTATCCTGGGCATTATCCTAGGCGCACGCTTGGGCTACGTGTTCTTCTACAAGCCCGGCTACTACCTGGCCAACCCCATGGAAATCATCCTGCCCTTTACCCACGACGCCACCGGCACACATTTCGCAGGCATCGCCGGCATGAGTTACCACGGCGGTTTGATTCTTGGAACCATTTTCACCTTCATCGGCCTGAAGAAGAACAAGATGGACGTTTGGAAGGGTTTGAACCTCTGCTTCCTGGTGGCACCTCTGGCATACACCTGGGGACGTTGGGGCAACTTCATTAACGGGGAACTTTTCGGCGAAGTCACTACCAGCGCCATCGGCATGTACTTCCCCCTGGCTCACGACAGTCCCTTGAGCAACCCCATCCTCCACCACCCCAGCCAGCTTTACGAAATGATCTTTGAAGGCATCGTGCTGTTCACCCTCTTGTACAACCTGCGCCGCATTCCTCTTCTCCGCGACAAGATGCCATGCCTGTACCTGATGGGCTATGGCCTGTTCAGATTCTTCATTGAATTCTTCAGAAAGTCCGACGCACATCTGGGTCGTAACGACTTGTTCGGCATGAGCCGCGGCCAGACCCTCTGCAGTCTTATGATCATCGCCGGCATCGTCTGGTTGATTGTACTTATTTACAGAGAAAAGAAAAATAAAGCAAATCTCTGAGTAGGGAATTTATTCCCACTCAGACACGAGAAAAAGTCCGGGCATAGCACGGACTTTTGTGAGTGGGGTTTCCAAAGGGGTGGTAACCCCTTTGCATTGTTAGACGCTTACGCTGAGTTCGCTTACAGCAAGTGCAGGCACCTGGTAACTACTGAAGGCATCTTTGTACTCGTTCCCCACTTCCACTATATTCTGGAAGATGTCGAAAATATTTCCGCTCAAGGTCACACCATCCACCGGATGCTGGATTACACCGTTCTCGCACCAGAAACCATGGGCACCCATGGAGAGTTCGCCACTAATGGCATTGCAGCCGGAACCACCTTCCAGACGCACCACTAGGAGACACTTGGGGAACAGCTTCAAAAGTTCTGCGGTAGTCATCGTTCCCGGCGGAACCAGCAGGTTATTAAAGCCCGTTACCATCTTGCTTCCGAAATCGCGGGCACCGTTACCTGTAGTTTCGCAACCCGCCTTAGCCGCAGTTTCAAGATTATAGAGAGCGCTGTTAAACACGCCATCCTTAACCACTTCAACGCGCTTGGCCAGGCAACCTTCGGAGTCAAAACGAATCTTGTGGACGAACATGTCTCCCTGCGGATCGTTCACGATGGAGAACTTCTCACCGGCAATTTTCTCCCCTTCCTTGCCGGCCAAGCGTGACTGTCCCTTCTGCATGGATTCTGCAATAAATGGAGAAGTATACATCCCAATAATTCGTGCAGAAACTCGTTCAGAGAACACCACGGGAATCTTGCCGCCTTCAATCTTCTTGGCGCCAAAAAGTTCCGTAGCATACTCAGCCGCCTTGGATGCGATTTCGTCAATGCTGAATTCGCTCCAGTCGCGACCGGACTTCACAAAGTTTCCAAGTTTCTTGATGCCGTCGCGGGAAGCCACTGCACCCGCCCCAGCGGAAGCGTAGTTGGATTTGCCCTTGTAGAAAACGCCATTGCTGTTTGCAATCACAGAAGAACCGGAAGTCATATCCGCACCCAGGTACGGAATGTTCTCGATTTCCTTGGACTTAGCAAAAGTCTGCTTTTCCAGTTCGATGCAGAAATCCTTCATGGTCTGCAGGTTCAGGGACTCCAAGGCTGGATTGTAGTTAGGATAGACTTCCGGCATGTCCTCTGCGCTGGGCAAAGTAATATCAATGAACTCAGTCCACTGGGTATGGCAAAGAGCATCCTTCAAAGTCTGGGCAATAGCATCCTTGGTCAAGCGTTCCGTATAGGCATAGCCCGGATGACCATCCTTGATTACGCGGACTCCAAGACCGACGGAATCAGAAATTTCTGTATTCTGAACCTGGCCCTGGAAAACGGACAAGCCTTCGGAATGAGAAGTAGATGCAATAACGTCAAACTGTTCTGCCTGGCCCTTGGCCAAGTCGCACATGTGGGATACAGCGTCAAAAATATTCATAATAAAAGATCCAAGTTCAAAGCACGAGGATTAATCGTTGTTTGCCGCAGAAGCAGCAGGCGTTTCAGTTTCAGGAGCAGCAGCGCGGCGAGCCTTACGTTCCAGCATCTTCCAATAAGCGGCAGGACTACCCGTCACCGATTCAAGTGCAGTAGCCAATTCCGTAGTAATGGGCTGGGTTCCGGCAATCAAGGCATCCAATACTTCTGCAGACACCCCAAGACGACGGCCGAATTCAGCCTTGTCCATCTTAAGCCATTCAATGCCTTCCAAAATAGCCTGTCCCGGAGTGGGGGTTCCATGTCTAGCCATAACACCTCTTAAAATTCTACAGTCTTCCAGCCCTCGGCACCGAAACGCAAGTCGCGTTCCACGAATTCCCAAATCAGCAACTTCTTGCCCTTGAGAACCCCTGCCTTACGAGCCATCTTTTCACGAACCAAAGTACTTGCACCACCGTCGCTGACAATGCTTGCCACCGGGCGCTTCATGTTCTTTGCAAAATGGGAAATCCAGCCGGCGTTCACCGGAGCATCAGTCTGGTAAATACGGCTGAAGCTGTCCCCAAGAATCAAGATCTTGGCCTTGCGGAAATCATCCTTGAACGGCACACGGGTGGTGTCGCTATTTATTGAATCTCTTTCAGTCACAGTCTGCTGAGAAACCACATGGCCAGTTACCTGCTGAATCTTAAATGTACTGAACTTATTCAAGCCACTCATTTCACCAATATCGCCCATGCGGTCGGCCAAGCTATCTGAACTTACGTAGTCCATAGTTTCTGCACCAAGGTCCACTACCCCATCAGCCATCAATCGACGAACCTTTTCAGAAATCACATCCGCAGCCAGTTCTGCACCACGGGGAGTCCAGTGAGTATCGTCGTTCAAATACAGAGCGCCCAACTTTTCGTCATCAGCCTTGGCATCCCAAAGCGGAGAGTAAAGATTAACCGTATTGAATCCTAGGGAAGCCAAGGAATCCAAAATTCTCTTTCCGTGACCAAACTGCGGACCTGCAGCACCCTTTGCAATGTCATCCAGATCCTTTCCAGCAAGAATTTCAGGATATATACTGGGCTTACCCGGAACAACAACCACCAGCAATTCCACGTTCTTTTCCTTCAGCTGGTCGCGGAACTTGGTAATAGCTTCAATGGGATTATCCAGTTTAGCAGAACGTTCATCCAAGGGAGAAGGCTGAACCAGAAATTCCACATCCTGACGGTAATAGAGCCACGGATCATCCCCGTCCTTTGCACCACGGTCAGCCAGAACCACCTTTTCGCCCGGATCGCTAAGCATTTTCCAAACCGCAAGTTGGTATCTCGGACGAACAGCCAAAACCAAGGCATTTTCATCCTCCACCTTCTTTTCAAAAGCTCGAATGTAACGGCTTGTCCAAACGCCATAACGCTTCACATCCAGGAAAGCCTTCATCAAGGAGAATTCATTGAATTCGGCAACAACAGCCTTCAAAGCGGAATCCACCGCCGGGAATGTTTCCGGTTCATCCTCCAAGGCAGCCAACAATGTGTCAGCCTTCTTCAAAAGCTTATAGGACGCTTCGGAGCTGTCCAGTTCCGCATAGGCGTTCACCGTAAGAGCAACAGATTCCAAGTCAGAAAGAGCACCGATAACAGGCTCCAGTGCATCAGAAGTCTCAGCACCACCCGCAATAGCCTCGCGGGCCGCCTTCCAACGAGCAGACAGAGTATCTGCACCGGCAACCAAATTGCTTTGGCGTTTAAAAGGCGTGTATACCACGTCCTTAAAAATATCCAAGCTACGGAAACGCTTTTCCCCCTGCAAATCCACCACAGTCTGCACAGTAAAGGGCAGAAGGAGCAGCAAGGCAAAAAAGGCGACAATTATCTGATATTTTCTTTTCACGCTAAAAAAGTAGAAAATTCAACCATAAAGCATTTTTATTATTCTATATTTCCACCCGCTCTGGCAATAAAATGCACAGCTAGTCTGCCTGGATAGTTCAGTTGGATAGAACGGGTCCCTCCTAAGGATCAGACTCGCGTTCGAATCGCGATCCGGGTATAAAAACGCCCCGACTTCATCGAAGCCGGGGTGTTTTTTTTCAAACCAGGATAGCACTTATCTTCTAGAGTGGCCGCTCATCAAGTGAAGGAGCTTGTCGGCGATTTCATCCCAATGTTCCAAAGCCACTTTGGCAATGGCCGGATCGTACATCAAGCCGATATTCTTCTCAATCTCGTTGCGGCAGAATTCCAGGGACATGGCGTCACGATAGCAACGACGGCTAGTCATGGCGTCAATAGAGTCTGCAATGGCAATCACCCTGGAACCCAGCGGAATATCGTCACCGGCAACACCTTCCGGGTAACCGCGACCGTCGTAGCGTTCATGATGATGAAGAACAATCTGCACCATTTCCTGTGTGTAGTTGGACTGCATCAAAATGCGAGCGCCAATAACTGGGTGCTGCTTAATCACAGCAAACTCTTCATCCGTAAGCTTTGAAGGCTTACCAAGGATGGCATCGCTGACCCCCACCTTACCAATATCATGAAGAATGGCTGCATCAGAAATCAGCTGCTGGGTCGCCTCAGAAAGTCCCAAGTACTTAGACAGCATCTCGGAAAGTTCCTGCACACGGTCAGAATGGTGAGCCGTGTAGGCATCCTTGGCTTCCTCAATGGAAATCAGACAGGAGACAAGTTCTCTCAAGTTCTTGTTATCGCTGGTTTCTCGACTTCTATGAGAATTAACCTTGTCATGGTACATGTTCAAGTCTGCTTCCAGTTTCCAGTCACTGATGGACTTGCGAAGACCAGAGTCGTTCTTAAGGAAACTTTCACCTACAGCCATGGAAAGCCTGTACAAGGCATTCTTATTGTATTCTTCCACCGCCCTATTCAAAGCACAGCGAAGTTTGTAAACCTGATCTCGATTGGCTTTTGCAAGAACAACAAATTCATCACCACCAATGCGGAAGCACTTGCCGGCTTCACCAAAGGCAGCAGAAATTGCATTGGCGGCAGCAACAATCAAGGCGTCTCCAGCCAAATGGCCAAAGGTATCATTGGTATACTTCAAGCCGTTCACATCGATCATTACCATAACCCAATCAGAATTACCATCTTCCAGGCGGCTGATGCGCTTCAGGTATTCGTCAAAGGCAAGACGATTTTCCAATCCGGTAAGAGTATCCGTGGTAGCTAAGTTCTGCAACTGTTTGTTGTAGACTTCAAGCTTACTGTTAATTTCTTCAAGTTCAAAGGAAGTTTCACGAATGAAGGTGGCCATTCTTGCGGCCAGAGGAAGCTTGGACTGACGTTTAGTCTGTGCCGAGGAAGTATTGTCCTCAACCCTACCTTCGCCTTCTCGCATTGCGGCAATAACCAGGGTAATGTTATGCTGGTTCAAATGGTTCTTTTCACGAACAAATTCACCGTGGGAGAAGAAGCCCGTACTTTCAGCAACACCCTTCAGGGGCAACAATTCATAGGTCGGCTCATAGGCAGACCAGAAGGCCTTTCGTGCGGCGCAAGAGAAAATATGCAGGACATCAGGATTGAACGCCTTGATCTTTTCTCCTTCCTGGCGGATGGATTCCACAATGGTCTGAGGCTCGCCATAGGAAAGTCGCACGATGGATTCAACCTCTATGTCGGAGGACATCGTCAGAGATCCATCGGGATTACTGGCGGCAGGGGCACGAACAATCTGGGTTCCGTTATGCTCGTATAGCATGGGGAAATCCAGGGCGTTATAGAAGAAGTTCTCGTCGTTACTGATGTTGAGGTACTTATGGTAAATATCGTACGCAGGAACACCACCCAGTTCATACAAGAGATTGCCGTTAGCCTTGGTCACGTGGAAATTACGGCCGATGGGTTTCCAACCGCTAATCTTCGTAGATTCAACGAAAAATTCCTCACCGCCAAAGAACATAATCAAAAGGCCGTGAGGATTAAAACCGCCCACCGAGGAGAACACGCAGGAGTTGGAGCTGGTAATATCCGTGGAGCAGACTATGCCACCGAACATCTGAATCTCAGGACGAAGGCCAACCATACCATCACAGAACAACGAAGTCGAAAAATCGTTGATGGTATAGTGCATCTCAATCGCTTTAACCCAAGGATTACTATCAGTATCAGCCACAATACTCTGAGTAATTCGGTCCACAGATGTGGTTTTCAAGTCGTACTGATAAATCTTGAACTTGGAGGAAGCCTTTTCAAATATGGTTGCGGTCACAGTAATTTCAGGAGACAATTCGCAGTCCTGAATATTACCTGCAGTAGAATTACCTGTCCAAGGGACGCCAGGGAAAACCTGTTCAATGGATGTCCACACGGACTTCAGTAACTCCTGATCAATAATAGCGGTGTGAATATGAAAATAAAGAGCACCAACGCCGTTGGTATCATACCATGTCTTGAAATCAGACAATTCTTTTTTAAAGCTAGATGGGTCGCTAAAAGCGAATACTCTTTTTTTCATCAAAACACCTCTACAAAGCAAGCGGACCAACACCGCCCGCTTGTTACAATTATCTTACAGAGACAATATATAATGAAATTTCATAAAAATGTGGTCTTTTTCAAAAAACAAGGTACAAATTGGAAAAAAAATCGTGTACAAATCACACCATAAGCTATATTACGCGTTCAAAAATGCACTTATAAAAGGAGGAACGTGTATGTTCAAGAGATTTCTTGAAGTCTTGGCTGTATTCAGCCTTGTAGCATCGTCTGCATGGGCAGGTCAAAAGAACGACAAAGTCCTTAAGGTTCACGCCAAGGAATGTATCCAAAAGCTCACTGTTTTAGCTTCACCTGAAAATGCCCCGGATCAGTACCTGAAGGCAGGCTACCAGAACGACAGTCTTTTCCTTTACTTCGATGAAACCCACACTGCAGAAGTAAAGAACATCCTTGAAAAATGGACCGAGGAATGTTCCGACCTTTTCGACAAGAAAGTCTATTCTTCCAAGTTTTTCTCCGCCTCTCCTCTCCTGAGTCTTCTCCGTGATGAAACCCATAAGCAAGCGGTAGACAGGACCAAGGCTATCAACAATGACAGCCTTGCAAAGGAACAAAAGAAAATGGACGAAGTCTCCGGATCTTTTAATTTCAGGTTCGACAACGGAATTCTTCAGTCCATCATGATTTTCCCCAAAAAGGGAAAAAGATACCAGTTCGTAAAGGACGGAGTAACTTACCTGTGGGGTGGCAACGGAGTTGTCCATATGATCCAAAATGAAGGTGGATTTTTAAAGAAAGACACAGTCAAGGTCATCTCCGGCTATGAAGTCAATGAAAAGCCTTGGAAGCATGCCATTACCAAGGAGGAATACCCGTCATTGAACGAATCTGTCCTTGATGGTAAGATTGAATACGACCAGGAAGCGTTCACTGCAGTTTCTCACGGCTCTGTTGCCAAGAATAAAATCCTTAAACTTCTCGCCATGGGTGGTATTAACTTTGGCTACCTGACCAACCCGCACCTGAATGAATTTAAAGCCAATCGAGACTCCTCTGCACTTATCGAAGGTCTTTTGGAAGCTGGTTTCGACTGGGAAATTACCGCAGGTATTGACAGATGCTCCGGTGAAACCGGAACCTGCCTTGGTTTTGGCGCAGGCTACGCCGCCTATGTCTGGGCACTATCCGGCGATGCAGAAAAAGACCCTTGGGGAAATTATCAGTCCGAAGACGTAACAACGGTCGTCCATGGAATCAGGCTGTATGGAGACTATTTCTTTAAGAGCGGAACGGCCTACGGTATTCGCGAAGCAATTAATATTCCGCTCAACGTCAGCATGAAATTCCTGGAATCCAGAACTTCCATATTCGTAGAAAACGGATTGAACAGGTTTGAAGTGGGTCTTGCCCTCTCCCCGGTACAGTTCATTCCCACCCTTTTCTTCAATATCGGTGTGAAGTTCAAGACCCCAACCTTCTAAGCTACATATAAATGAATAAGAATTCATTTCATAAATCAATGGGAAAGCTAGCCATAGCTTTCCTTCTTTCTGTTCTGTACGGATGCTCCAGCATTCAATGCGCCAAGGCATTCGTTTTCGTAAGTACTCTTGATGACCAGGGAAAAGTAACCCCATACTCCACACCCCGTGACGTGGAAGACCGTGTGCTTTATGGAGACGTCAAGGAACTGAACACCAAATTCATCAAGGTGGATTCAACTGGTGCAGAACACACAGCATTGTTCATTTCAACCCTATGGAACGAGAATAGGGTCGAGACAGACAAAACTCTGTGGGATTCCCTAGGCAACGTCATTTCAAGGCGCACAAGCCAGCTAGATGAACAAGGTCGCCTGCTTCGCAAAGATGTTCAAGGTAAGAACTACACCTCAGTCATTTTCTCTTCCCGACAAAAGGAACCTGAAGGAACACGCTGGCACTACACAAGAAAAGACTCCACAGCCACAGTCTATGAGGTAAGCCTTCTCATTGATGATTCGGGAAAAGTTAAAGACATCTGGATTCTCCACCCTTCGGCACTCCAGCTGGAACAAGTCTACAACGACATAAATAAACTGGAAGCCGTCAGAATCAAAGGGGAAAGAAGCAAAAGAAACTCCGTTTCCTACACTTACGATGCCTACAGCAATAAGCTTATGGAGAGGAGCGTTTACAGCCAGGGGACCCTTTATTCCTACGAATCCATCCAGAGAAACGAGGATGGTAAGATTCTCGATATCACCTATTCCGACGAAATCACCGAACAACTGGATCACATTCAGTACAGATACGGAAAGAACAAGAAGGTTTCAAAAATCATTTCTGGTGGAGTGACAAAACAACTGCTCTATGAGAATGACAAACTGGTAAGGGAAGAATACTTTGATTACGGAGGAAAACTTCAGGTTTACACCCAAATCAAAACCGATGACCAAGGCAACGTTCTAGAAAGCGTCTATTTCAAGAAAAAACCTAGAACAGACCAGTTCGTAGAATTCCAAAAATACCAGTACCAAATCCAATACCATCGTTGAAACGCCCTTGTACTTTAACTAAATTTGGCGCCATGAAGAACTTTTACGTTACTACCCCGATTTATTATGTGAATGACGCCCCTCATATCGGTCATTCCTACACTACCGTTTTGGCAGATATCCTCACCCGCTTCCACAAGATTCTTGGCTACCAGACCTTCTTTTTGACTGGTACCGACGAACACGGCCAGAAGGTGCAGCGTGCAGCCGCCAAGCGTGAAGTGGATCCGCAGGCCCATGTGGACGAATACTACCATCACTTCGAAGATCTCTGGAAGAAGATGGGCATCTGCAACGACTTCTTTATCCGCACCACCTATCCCGAACACAAGGCTTACGTGCAGGAATGCCTGCAGAAGCTGTGGGACAAGGGAGAAATCTACTCCAAGGAATACGAAGGCTGGTATTCCGTTGGCGAAGAACGTTTCTTTGGCGAAGACGAACTGGACGAAAACAAGTGCGACCCCATTAGCCACCGCCCGGTGGAATGGCTGAAGGAGAAGAACTACTTCTTCAAGATGAGCAAGTACCAGCAGAAGCTCATCGACCACTTGAACAACAACCCGGACTGGATCGTTCCCGACTACCGTCGTAACGAAATCCTGGGCTTTCTGCGCCAGCCGCTGAACGACCTTTGCATCAGCCGCCCGAAGGCTCGCCTTAGCTGGGGCATTCCCCTGCCTTTCGACGGCGACTACGTGACCTACGTGTGGTTCGACGCCTTGCTCAACTACGTGAGCGCCTCCACCGCCTTCCACAAGACTTTTGCTGACGGCACCCCCATCTGGCCCGCCACCTACCACCTGATCGGTAAGGACATCCTCACCACTCATAGCGTCTATTGGCCCACCATGCTCATGGCCCTGGACATTCCTCTGCCCAAGCATATTCTGGCCCACGGCTGGTGGCTGGTGAACGGCGGCGAAAAGATGAGCAAGTCTGCCGGTAACGTGGTAAAGCCCATGGACTACATGGAAAAGTACGGCGACGACGCCTTCCGCTACTACCTGGCCCGCGAAATGGTGGTTGGCCAGGATGCAAACTTCACCCACGATTCCTTTGTCCGTCGCATTAACGCCGACTTGGCAAACGACCTGGGCAACGTTCTGAACCGCGTCCACAAGCTGGTGCTCACCAACTTCGAAGGCAAGCTCCCCGCAGCCGTGGTCATGGATGACGCCGCCAACGACGTGATGAACCTCGCCAAGAAGGTCATCGAAGACATTAAGCAGGACCTGCCCCAGGCTCGCCTGTCCCAGTCCATCGAAAACATCATGAGCCTTGTCCGTAGCATCAACCGCTACTTCGAAATCAAGGCACCCTGGAAGCTGGCCAAGGACCCGGCCCTCAAGGACGAACTGGCAACGGTTCTCTATGTGGCAGCCGAAGCTGTGCGCCTCAGCCTTTGCATGCTGTGGCCGGTGATCCCCACCAAGGCTGAAGAAGGACTCAAGATGCTGGGCACCAAGTTCGAAAGTGCAGAAGATCTCGTCTGGGGTCTCATGAAGGGTGGCGAAGCTTTCGGTGAAGGCAAGCCCTTGTTCCCCCGCATCGAAGAAGAAGTGAAGCCCCAGCAGCAACAGCAGCAGAAGCCCAAGCAGAACAAGCCCCTGACCGCAGCCGATGTTCCTGCCGCTATGGACCTCCGCGCAGCAAAGATCGTCGAAGTGGCAGACCATCCGGATGCAACTTCCCTCTATGTGCTGAAGGTGGACGCAGGCGAAGGCGAACTCCGCACCGTTTGCTCTGGCCTTAAGGCTAGCTACGAAGCTTCTGAACTTAAGGACCGCATGATTCTTTTGTTCGCAAACCTGAAGCCCGCACCCCTTCGCGGTATCATGAGCGCAGGCATGCTCTTCGCAGGCGACCTGGAACCGGAAACCCACAAGTGCCGCCTGGTAGCTGTACCGGAAGGTGCAAAGCCCGGTGACCGCGCATTGTTCAAGGGCGTCTCTCCCAGCGAGCCGCGCGAACTGAAGCTGAAGGATTTCGACAAGATCGCCCTCTCCGTCAAAAATGGCGCAGTGTTCTGCACTGCAGGCGAAGGTGCCGCACCCATCGCACTGGAAATCGGCGGCAAGGCCGTGACCTGCGACGTACCGGAAGGCAACGGCGTGCACTAGAAAAATCCCGAAAGGGATTTTTCAATTATGAATTAATGTCTAAGCCGAGAGTCGCGGCAAAAACGAAGTTTTTGACATGACCGAGGCGCAACATTAACGATAACTTTAGTTATCAATTACGAGAGGGGCTCGGGAGGTGGGGGAATTTTTCGGTTATATATCGTCGGCGGATTTTCTATATGATTCACTGCGTATTATATTGGATCGAAGAATTTTTTCTGACACAGTTTCTGAGAATTTTTTCAAGTTTTCAACATTTTTATCCGCTTAACAAATCCTATATTCTAGTGTATGCGGATGTTCAAAGTTCTTTGTGTGGTGTTGATGGTTCTGGCCGGGGCGACCTGGTCAGATGACCTCATCATGCCTCAGAACTTTTCCACCCATGCACTGGTGGCAAAACAGATTGCACCAGGTTCCTCTAGAATTATTGATTTTACTACAGGCTACGGTGGGTGTGATTCCTGCAACGTTTCTGGAAAGACCGAATCCAATCATTACACTGATGACAAAATCAGCGGAATGTTGTTCCGCCTGGATGTAAGCCTCTTCACCTTAACCTGGCCCAAGACAGAAAACACCGAAGGCGGCTACAATTACAAGGGCAACACCTTCGGCGGCGGCATCTTTTTGAACGCCCACTACTCAATTTTGCTAGAAGCGGGCTTAACGCCCACCTTTGTCCAGTGGGTCGGCCCCTTCTACGTCGCAGCCTCATACGAATTATCACTGGGCAAGTACTTCGGCAAGCCCTATGATGCAATCACTTCTTTAAAACTTAGTACCGATTTTATGCTCACTGGCGCATTGAACGTCGGTGGCGGCGCCATGCTGTTCATGAACAACCACGGCATGGGTTTCGGTATGCACGGCGGTTTGCGCCAGATGCACTTCGTCAGATCTAATTACGAAATCTACACCGGAACGGACTACCGCACAGGAGAAAAGATCAACCCCAAGGAGCAAAAAGGATTCCACACCCAGGACTGGGCGATTTACTACGGATTTGATTTCACCGGCTATACAAACCTTCCGTTCCTCAAGGAAACCAACAGCAAGGGACATGGCGGCTACACCGTATCCATTGAATCCGGAATCCAGCTAGAAGACAGGCCCTTCTACTTCTGGGCATTAACATGGAGCTTTTATATATGAGAAAACTCCACGTTATTGCATTTTTGGTTGTTGCAATTCTGCTCTCGGGATGCAGTTCCATTATGCGTCCGCCTCCGGCAGCAGCCTACATGGACAGCTACAAAAGGGATAATGCCGTTAGAAGCGTTGGCTTCACGTACTACGCAGGCAATCTGGACAACGGATGGCACGACTCTCATAAATCTGAAGAATACCACATTTCCCATTCGGAATGGTGGGGCGACGGAACTTTCGCAAACTACATTAGCGGAGGCTACTTCACCTTTGGATGGGGTTTCCAAAGTTTAACACCTTTTTTACAAGGCGGCTTTGTTTCGCCATACTTTGGCTTAACTACCTGGACAAACTTTTTCCCCATTAACAAGTTCGGTCCCGATAGCGAAACGGAAGGCGGATCCTCCTCACTGTTCCACTATTCCGGCGGGGCTATGGCCATCCAGCAGATTCCTTTAAATGACAATTGGAAGATTGGCATTACAGAACACGTGGCAAGAAACGGTCGCGAAACCTACTATGTCGATGATGCTTCTTGCGAATTTTTCTGCATCGACTTTCCGAGGCCTCGTCCCAAGTTCTATACGGAAATGGGCGGAGGCATCTACGTTTCACGAAAGTTTGAAAATTCAAAAATGTCACTTGAGTTCCGCTATGGTCGTGACATCGACGAAAACCGAAACCGCTTTGCAGCCACCATCAGTGTCTGGGGATTCTCAAGAGCCATTGGCGTTGGCGGCAACGATCAGATGCGCAAGATGGCAAATGAGAACAAAGAAAAACAAGAGAATACGAAATTTGCAGAGCCGCCAAAATCAGGCATTCAGTCAAACGCAGGCAAAAATCACATAGAGAGCGTATCCGACAGCAGCCTCGGCATCAAGAACATTGACTACAGGTGGTTCCGCATCAAGGATACTACAAAGGTAACGACGTTCTTATATAAAATTAGAGAAAACGTAGAAGACACTATAAAAGCCATTCCATCCAACGGAATCTGCTACGACAAAACCACAGATGAAGTTCTCCTGAGGCAAAAAGAGGATTCTTCTGTCGTAAAGCTTCCTCTTGCAGACATTGATTACTGCGACGAAGCGAAAATGAGGGGCTTCCTGGGAACCTCATTGCTGGAAGGCGCCCTAATGTTCCTACCTGGTGGACTTTTAACAGGAAGTGCTACAGGAGGCCTCATCGTCAGCGCCGTGACTGCAGCTGGTTTCTACACCGCCCTTAAGATTTTCAACCCTCAGGTGCCAAAGGTCAATGGCGACATTTGCTCTGAACCTCATTCCATGGAAAATACAAGAGAATGGTTCAAGCAATATCCCTGTTCCGGTGAACCTGCTGTTGAAGGAAACGCGGAGGGCAAGAATGCTCCATAAACTTTTGCCGCATTTCTGCATTTGCGTCTTTCTTCTTGTGATAGTCCTCCTTTTGTCAGCATGCCTAGATGACGGAGTCTCCCCACGTCCCATCCGTGGCGACGCAAAGTATGACATTGAAGAAAGTTCCTCCAGCGTAAAATCAAGTTCCTCTTTGGCAAGCTCCAGTTCGTCACCAGAAACGTTGATGAGTTCTTCGTGGGCAATTCCCCAGCCTTCAGAGCCGCGTTACATACTAGATTTCATTTCCGACGGATATAGATTCTACAACATAACCAATGTCCCCAATGTCAACTCCGGTATGACTACGGATACAACTAAATTCACACGCAGTCTCATCATGATCGAAAACGAGAACACGCCTTGTGGCCATTATGTAAAAGACTGCGTGGATACCCTAGGCGTTTGTTACGGCAACGATGAGGAGAACTGTGTAAAATTCGGCAGACTCTACACCTGGACCGAAGCCATGGCACTCCCTGACTCCTGCGACTCCGTCTATTGCGATCCGTTGGTCAATGCCAGCAAAGCCCAAGGAATTTGTCCGCATGGATTTCACATCATGGAAACCTGGGAATGGGAGCCTTTAAAAATGATGAATACACGTATAGGAGATTCTGGTTTTGGAGCCAACCTGAAATCAGCAACAATGTGGAATGGAGACGACAATCTTGGCTTCAACGCTCTTCCTGGAGGCTACGCCGACGAAAAAGGAGAATTTTTCGGACTTGGTGAAGAAACCTACTTCTGGCTTTCCAAAAATATTGATACAGGTTACGGAACCGACGACGAAACCCAAATGCACGTCGTTCAGCTCACCACGGAATCAAACGACTTGATACGCCATCGTGGTTTCACCTTGCCTAAAAAAGCACGCGCCTACGTCCGCTGCGTAAAGAACCTATAAGATTTTCATTATGAACCTTACACAAGTACACCACATCGCCATCATCGGAAGCAATTACGAGAAGTCCAGGCATTTTTATGTGGACCTTCTGGGTTTTAAAATCATCCGCGAGAATTACCGCGCAGAACGTGGGGATTACAAGATCGACTTACAGCTGGACGGCATGGAACTGGAACTGTTCATCATTCCAGGAAGGCCGCCCCGCCCCAGCTACCCAGAGGCAAACGGCCTTCGTCACCTAGCGTTCCGCGTAGAATCTGTGGATGCAACTGTCGCGGAGCTGAACGCCCTGGGAATCGCAACGGAACCTGTCCGCGTTGACGACTATACCGGAAAGAAGATGACTTTCTTCAGCGATCCCGACGGATTACCGCTGGAAATACACGAATAAAAGCACTTTTATTACAACTTACAATATAAAACACCCGCAAAACAATTCAATTTTTCCCATTTTTTCCAAATCAAAATTCTTTTTAACAAAGTAAATACTACATTACGAGTATGAAATGGAGAACTTTATGTCAGTCAACAACATAAAAGATATCCGGAGACTCGCCTACATCGAGAATACAATCATCGCAGCCCTTGTCGTTGTGATGATGGGTATTTATTATGCCATCGGTGCAATGTTCCTGGTCTACTACTCCATTTTTGTTGCAATCGTCTACCTCGTACACTACTTTTTTATCCGAAGGTTCAAGTTCATTCCGGTCACATGGTCCACCTACACCATGCTAACTTTGTACATGACCATTTGCACGGTGTACCTCGGTTTCGACTACGGGTTCTTCCTGTACTCCATGTCCACCATCCCGCTGATTTACTACATCAAGTACCTGACTACAAAGTTCGGAGGCGAGGATCCCAAGCCTAATTTCTGGGCCGTTATCATTACCCTGTCTTGCGTATTGTCTTCTCTTTATTCTATAAAGCATGGCGCAATCTATCCTACAGAACAGGCCCCGACACTGCTTTTCCTTGGTCTGAACCTGGCCAGCGTATGCTTCTTCTTGATAACCTTCTCTCAACTTACCATCAGAATCATTCTTAATAACGAAGAAAGGTTAAAGAAGCAGGCCGATTTCGATGCGCTCACGGGTCTTGCAAACCGTTACCATATGATGAACTGTCTGGAAAAGATTGTCGCCGACAACAAGGATTCCAGCCAGCTCTGGGTAGCCATGCTTGACGTAGACGACTTCAAGCAAATCAACGACCAATACGGTCATGCTACTGGAGACCGCGTCCTTGGACGCCTCAGTTCCATCATGAAAAAGCTTTGTGCCAACTGTACCATAAGCCGTTGGGGTGGCGAAGAATTCCTTATCTGCGGAAAGGCCGACACCGTATCTCCCCGCATTTTGGAAGATTTGGTCAAGCAGGTCGGCGAAGCAACCGTCTCCGCCCAGAACGAAAAAGTCCATTTCACCATTTCCGCTGGCGTTGCAACATACGTCCCTGGCCAGAATATCGACGCTTGGATCATCAACGCCGACAAGATGCTTTACAAGGTAAAGAACAGCGGCAAGAACAACGTGGCGCTCTAAAAAATCTATTTTTACATCCATGACACAAGTTACGGAAAACCTTGGCAAAACCGACGATTTCTCCCCGCTAGTTGTAATTGCAGGCCTGATGGTGGCCTGTTACCTCACATCAAACGTGATGGCAGTAAAACTGCTTTCCGTCTGTGGAATCACCATTTTCGACGCAGGGACCATAACCTTCCCTCTGGCCTACATGCTAGGCGACGTTCTTACCGAAATCTGGGGATTCAAGACGGCACGCAAGGTCATTTGGCTGACCTTTTTCTGCCAGGTGTTCATGGCAGTGTTCACCTTCATCGGCACCACACTTCCCTACCCTGACTTTACCGAAGAAACGGCCAGCGCCTACGCCACCATCTTTAGCTTCGTCCCACGCATTACCATAGCATCCCTGGTCGCCTTCCTGCTGGGAGAATTGACCAACGCCTGGACCATGGTGAAGATCCGTGAAAAGACCGGACGTAAGTTACTGTGGGTACGCACCATCGGCTCCTCCGTTTTCGGATACATCGTGGATACATCTATTTTCGTTCTGATTGCATTCGCTGGCACCGTGCCCACCAAGGACTTGATTACCATGATTGTAGTTCAGTTTCCTGGCAAGCTGGCTATCGAAGCTATCTGCGCTACACCTATCGCTTACGCCTTGATCAACCATCTGCGTAAAAAGTTCGAGGCTCGCTAATGATCAACACTACCCTCTGCTACATCGAGCAAGACGACAAGTACCTGCTCCTCCACCGCGTCAAGAAAAAGAACGACATCAATAAGGACAAGTGGATCGGCATTGGCGGCAAGTTCGAGGAATGGGAATCACCGGAAGACTGCATCAAGCGTGAAGCCCTGGAAGAAACTGGCCTCACCCTAATCAAGCCCAAGTACCGCGGCATCGTCACCTTCATCAGCGATGGCATGGACCAGACTGAATTCATGCACCTGTTCACCGCCACCCAGTGGACCGGCGAACTTAAAGAATGTGACGAAGGAAACCTGGAATGGGTTCCCAAGGCCGACGTGGCAAAGCTCCCCCACTGGGACGGCGACTTGATTTTCTTGGCCCTTCTGGAACGTGGCGAACCCTTTTTCAGCCTCAAACTCACCTACAAGGGAAGCACCCTGACCGAAGCCCTGTTGAACGAAGAGCCGGTCCATTGGCAGGACTTTGTCTAGCTTTTCAAAAAAAGTGGGCCTAAAAGTTCCACTTAGGCTTAAAACTGAAATTTCATAAAAAAAAGACGACTTTTTCGTTGTGAAAAAGTCGCTTTTTTATTTCTGCAAAACGTATCTTATAAGTACTCCAAACCAACCTCCTGCTTGGTCCTCATCGAAACCAAGCAAAAACCCAAGGCTTGTCAGGCTCCAAACTGGCAAGCTTTTTTATTTTAGGATTTTAGGGGCTGTCGGCGTTCGGCTTGCTACCATTGAAAACCGCTTCGCGGTTTTGTTAGCTTCGGTTCGGTTATGAAAATGAGCTAGCTCATTTTCGCAACACTCACCTCGCTACCACTTGGCAAGAGCGTTGGTGATGATGAGATCCTGGAGTTTTTCGATGGCGCGGGCCTGACCATGACGGTCTTCCGTTTCATTGGCCTGCACATCATAAACACCTTCAGCAGAAAGGGACTTGGATTCGTAAATAATACGTTCCTTCACGTTATCGTAGAACTTTACGCTCACACGAATGGTCACGCGATAAGTTTCCACATCGCTGTTACTATTATAGTTTTCAGGCTTGTTGGAATAGCTCAACAAAACGATTTCAAAATCGGAATTAGCTTCGCCATTGATGATTCGAACACCACCGGCATTCTTCTTGAACATATCCACAACACCGGCACGGATATCGTTGGCAAGAACCGGGTCCATGGTCTTGTCGTCCACCTCATGGATATTCACCGTTCTAATATGGCTGGGCAACGTACTGGCAGTAAAACTATAACAGCCAGACAAAGCGCAAACAACCAAAGCCAACAAGGCGGTCCATAAAGCTTGTGATGTTCTCAACGATTTCAGCATACCTAAATACTAGAAAATTTAAGTTCCCACGATTTATGTTTATATTATGAGTACTAGAAAAAAAAGGTTTATATGGGAAGACTTTTCACTTTTGTTAGCATGGCAGCCGCTCTGGCAATCAACGCTCAAGTAGTAACCAAGGTGGCCTGCGTCGGAAACAGCATTACCGAAGGCTACGGCATCTGGGACAAGAAAAAATATCCAGAGCACCTACAAGATATGCTAGGCAGCGACTACAAAGTGGAAAACTTCGGTCATTCTAGCCAGATGTTCCACAAGGCATCTAGTCAATCCTACTGGAACTCACCTAAATTCAATGCCGCCTACGAATTCGCGCCAGATATTGTCGTCATTGAATTAGGGACTAATGACAGTAAATATTTCTACGATGGTCAAGGAAGTTCTTCCGGCTACAACTACATGTACAATCCCAGCTACAAGGATGAAATGTACAAGGACTACGAAGCCCTTATAGATACTTTCGCGCACCAACCGCAAGCCCCAAGAATTATCGCCACTTTACAACCCTACGCTCAAAATGTTGAATGGGGAATTGTCGATACGGCAATCGTTAACCAAATCAATCCATTGATCAAGGAAGTGGCCACCAAGAAAGGTGTTGCCATCATAGACTTGCATTCTCAATTTAACAAGTTGGAATGGTTGCTAGACGATGTGGTCCACCCTAATGAAACAGGAGCCAAGGAACTAGCCCAGATTATTGCCAATGGAATCTTGGAAAAGCCAGAAGTTCCCTCCGTTCAATCCAGTTCTTCAGCCGTTACAGAATCTTCTTCCAGCGCAAAGATTTCAGAATCAAGTTCTTCAAAAACAGAATCTCTAATTCAAACAAAGATTTCAACCGCAAAAATTTCAGTCCAAGGTTCCTCAATCTTTGTAGAAAATTTCACCGGCGAAGTTTCCCTTCTTGACTTGAACGGTAATATCATCAACAAAGCATATTCCAGTGGTTTTGTTCAGATTCAAGCAAAACACACTGGAACCTACATCATCAAAACAGAAAAATTAACCCACAAGGTTTTCCTGAAATAAAAATTTGTAACAAAAAAGCCCATGGCGATTATGCCATGGACTTCGTTCTTAACACCCAAAAATTATACTTACTTTACAGAGAAAATTCTGTTAGTAGTACCATTTTTCACAACATACAAACCCTTGTCCAGGTTCATAGAATTCAGCTGAGACTGAATTTCACCTGAGCGAGCAGTAAGTTTGCCAACGAAGGCTCCCTTCGTATTATATACGCTGTAGGTTCTTTCGGAAGCTAGCGTCAAGTGGGCCTTAGCTAAACCAGAAGGATCGTCCGTTACAGGCTCCTTATTGGAGACCTCATCCGCGGTAATCTTTTCAAGCTTCACATTATCAATGTACACAGAACCTGTTGCAAGGCCTGCGTTAATGGAAATTCGGCCATTATCGTCGGTAGCCTCGTTCATGGTGAATTTGATTTCGTAAGTCTTGGAAGAAGTTCCCAATTCAAAGGTAACAGCTTCGCCCAAGTAGCTTGTCCACGGATCCGTATCCTTTTCAAGATTCACTTCCAGAGTTCTTGCCACAGAACCGTATGCATCAAACACCAGCTTGTAGCTTTGGCCCTTTTCGTAGTGCATGCCCTTCTGGATCATCTGGACATCATAGGCGTTGGTGCCCGTTTTAGCCACGTTGATTTCGGCAGTACCATTGGTATGCTTCAAGGAGCCGTCGCCACTATGTACCGTCAAGGCCCAACCGGCAAGTTTCAAGGAATCAGAGAACGTTCCATTGAAAACTGTATCTCTGTCGGTGGGAACAACGATCGGTTCGGTAACACCATCCAGGGAATAGTTCTTCACAAAGTTCCAGATGTCGGAAACTTCGGTCTTTGCCGGATTATGGTCACGGCTGTAGAGCTTGAGGTGCTTTACGTAGACTCCGCCATCGCAGGGACCCCAGGTGTAAAGGTCGGCCTTGCCGCCTTCGTGGGGATAGTTCTGCTGAACTTCTGCCTGGGCAGGGCAATTGAACTGCTTACGGTAGCTACCCAGGTTATTTTCAAGGCCGCTATAACCTACGACGCTGTCGTCACTTCCATGGGAATGGAAAATAGGAACCGGACGCATGGCGACACCTGCGCCACCCATCAGGTAACCGGAGCAGGGAGCGAATGCAGCGATTCTATCGGCGATCTTGCCCATGGAATGGTAGGTAAACATGCCACCCATGGAGAAGCCGGACAGATAGACACGCTTGGCATCGATATCATAATCCTTGACCATTTGGTCAATAATAGCCAATACCCACTTGGTATCCTGATCACCGCTAATATCCCAGGTTGAAAATCCTGTACCACCTCTAGGATAAACGACGACGAAACCAGCGGTATCGGCCACGGCTTCCCAATGAGTGTTTTCCTGCTGGTATTTAGGATCTTGATCCATGCCATGCAGGGAAAGGAGCAAGGGGCTCTTGGGAGAAAGCACACTCGGTGCATACACGTAGATTGTTCTGCCAGAAACAGTCATCTGCTTATAATCGCTCAGTGTTTTTCCGCCGCCGAAGCCGCCCCACTGTGCAAAAGAAAGCGATGCTGCGAGAAGCAGCAACACAAAAAATCTCATTTACCCAACCTTCCTTTAGGCCGACCCATTTTACGGCCTGTTTTTATGGTGTTACACTCCAAAACACTGTCAATTTAAATCTACGTACAAATTATGAAAGGGCTCCTTTTACACGCCAATAAATGTTGTATGGTTATACAACAAAGAATGTTCGTAAAGATTCAATTACAAAGTTTGTGTTACCGGATTTTTTGTAACACTTGCCATTTTTAGGTTTCCGGAGATGTGACTAATGAACACTTGGCTCTCTGAGCCATAGTGAGAATTGTCCACTTTGTGGAGAAGCATCTCCCCCGCGTGGGAACCTTTTACTATCTTTACACCCGTAAAATTTTATCTAACCGAGGCAAAACATGCTTGACATTAAGAAAATCCGCGAAAATCCGGAATATTATATTGCTGAAACAGAAAAGAAGTATACTACCGTAAGCCTGCGCGATGTTCTCGCCATCGACGAAGAACGCCGCCCGCTCCTCACCGAAGTGGAACGCCTCAAGAGCGAACGTAACGCTCAGTCCAAGCTCATCGGTGAACTGAAGAAGAAGGGCGAAAACGCCGACGAAGCTCAGGCCGCTACCCGCGAACTGGGTAACAAGATCGACGAAATGGACAAGAAGCTGAAGGATCTGGAATTCAAGCAGACCGAAATGCTCATGCACGTCCCCAACATCGCTCCCCGCTCCATCGAAGGTAAGGACTCCTCCGACAACAAGGTCGAAAAGGACGGCCCGATTCCCTTTGACTACTACACCAAGAACGATGACTTTGCCCGCGTAGACCACAAGACCTTGGGCGAACGTCTTGGCATCTTTGACTTCGAACGCGGCGCAAAGATTTCCGGTTCCGGTTTCCCGGTCTATCGCGGTCTCGGCTCTCGCCTGGAACGCGCCCTCATCCAGTTCTTCCTGGACGAACACCAGAAGGCTGGCTTCGAAGAATTCACTCCTCCGTACCTGGTTACCCGCAACACCATGCGCGGCACCGGTCAGCTCCCCAAGTTCGAAGAAGACATGTACCGCTGCGACAAGGATGACGACCTGTTCCTCATCCCCACTGCAGAAGTGCCTCTGACCAACCTCTACTCCGGCGAAGTGATTCCCGAATCCGAACTGCCCAAGCGCATTTGCGCCTACTCCGCCTGCTTCCGTCGCGAAGCCGGCTCCTACGGCAAGGACACCCGCGGTCTTCTGCGCCTGCACCAGTTCAACAAGGTTGAAATGGTGTACTTCGCCCATCCGGAACACTCCTACGAAGATCACGAAGAACTGACCCGCTTTGGCGAAATGCTTTTGGAAAAGCTGGGCCTCCCCTACCACCGTCTGGCTCTCTGCAAGGGCGACCTTGGTTTTGGCGCAGCAAAGTGCTACGACCTTGAAGTCTACGCTCCTGTAGAAAAGAAGTGGCTCGAAGTTTCTTCCTGCTCCAACTTCGAAGACTACCAGGCCCGCCGCGCAAACATCAAGACCAAGATCAATGGCAAGAACACCTTCATCCACACCTTGAACGGTTCTGGACTTGCAACTCCTCGCGTGATGGTGGGCATCTGCGACAACTACCAGCAGAAGGACGGCTCCCTGTTGATTCCTGAAGTGTTGCGTCCGTACATGGGCGGCATGGAAAAGATCGAACCGAAGAAGTAATTCACGGTCAATCAATTCTAGGTCCATTCTGGAAAAGAAAGCGCATCCGACAAGTCTGTCGGAGCGTTTTTCTTTTGTAGCATTTTTGTAAAAAAAGAAAAATGGTCTAGAAACGAACTTGTGCAATAGTTATCTTGTTCATCAAACTAAAAAGGAGTATAAATGAATTTCAAACTGATTTCCGTCGCTGCGGCGCTGGCAATCTCTGCCGCAGTAGCACAAGAATCTGAAGAAGAAGTCGCAGCACCGGCAGACGAATCCGCCGCTGTTGAATCTTCCGAAGAAAGCGCTTCCGCATCTACCGCCGAACAAAGTTCTGCAGCCCAGTCTTTCGCAGAAGAAGTTCCTGCAGCCACAGAATCTTCTGAACTGGCTCTTGATGCAGTTACCGACACCGCAAAGGCAAACTTCGATATTCTCCGCGGTCGCGCCTATAACACTGTTGGCAACCAGGCAGCAGCATCTACCATTGCAGATCATATTGCCAAGCCCCACGAAATGCACGGCAGCAAGTTGGTATACCTGGAACCCACTTTGGAATACGCAGCTCTCGCCTTCGGTGAAAACAACACTTACTTCTTGAGTTTCCAGAACACCGCCGGCCTTGGCAAGCTTACCGCCGGTTACGCAACCGCAGCATTCGGTGTTGAAGTTTACGCCTCCATCGGTAAGACATGGAGTTTCCGTGATGAACCGAACATCGAATCCAGCGATAAACTAGTTCTCAATGGCGACGATGTCGGTGCTGTTTACTCTATGCCCCTCGGTAGCGAATATGACCTTACCGTTGCTGTAGACTGGTATACTTTGAATAACGAAAATTCCCATGAAGCAGACACCCGTAATCCGAACAACCATACAGAAGACGAGGAAGATTACTGGGACTTCAGCATAACGGGAACTATCAGCAACACCCCCGCCAAGGAAAAGTTGTTCTCCTGGGCAGCAGGTCTTACAATCCTCCGTCACAACATCACCCAGACCGAAATTAACGGAAACAACGAAACCGATCGCGCAACTCTTGATTCCCGCATTCAGTTGGAACCGTTCTTCAACTTGGGTTTCCAGGTTCTTAAGACAAACAACGCTCGCGTTTTCCTGGGCTTGAACAGCCGTTTGCCCATTGCCATCTACGACGATATTTCTGCAAACGCAACCTACGTTCGTAAAGATCACATAAGTCTGGGTCTCTTGACAACCCCGAACATTCTTGCAGAACTCGCCCTCAATGACAATTGGATGGTATTCGGCGGCGCAAGCTATGATTGGAACATCGGTTCTATGGAATACCTTTACGAAGCCGATGCCGATATTACCGCATTCGGCATGAGATCCAACCGAGTCAACGTCAATGCTGGCGCACGTTTCCAGTACAAGAATTTTGCTCTTGAAGCTTCCATCGCCGATGCATTCTTCAGCAATCCTCTTGCCGGTTTCAACGGAACAGCATTCATCGCCACTCTCGGCGGTTTCATCAATTTCTAATGGAGGCATAAAATGAAAAAGTTTATTCTCGCAGCAGTTTCTGTTTTTGCTCTTTCTGCCTTCGTTGCATGCAGCGCTGATACTCTGGCAGTAAATATCGATTCCACTGAAACCGAAGGTGTCACTGGAGTCGTCAGCAACAAGAAGGCCGATGCCACCACAACCCGCAAGAAGTCTAGCAGCTCTAAGGCAAAGTCCAGCAGCTCTTCTTACGCAAAGTCCAGCAGTTCCTCTGCTAAGTAAGGCGTTCTAACAAAACAAAAATGAGCCGGCTCTGCAAAGGAGTCGGCTCTTTCTTTAAAAATGTATTCTAAATTGTAGATATGGTTTTAAACGTTATTTGGTTGATATTTTTCTTTGGCGCATTCATCGCTTGTATGGTGCAATGGCTCGCCTTTGGCGACAGCGGTATCTTTAACAAGGCGATCCTCGGCGCATTCGACATGTCCAAAACCGCCTTTGAAATCGCGCTTGGTCTTACAGGTATTTTGAGCCTTTGGCTCGGTATTCTGAAAATTGGTGAAAAAGCGGGAGCCGTACACATCCTCGCCAAATTGGTCCAGCCTCTTTTCAGCAGACTTTTCCCTGAAATTCCCAAGGGCCATCCGGTGGTAGGCACCATGCTCATGAACATCAGCGCCAACATGCTGGGTCTTGATAATGCAGCAACCCCCATGGGCCTGAAGGCAATGAAGGAACTGCAGGATCTGAATCCTAATCAGGACAAGTCCGTGGCCAGTGATTCCCAGATTATGTTCCTGGTGCTGAACGCCAGCGGCCTGACTTTGATTCCTGTCAGCATCATGACTTACCGCGCCCAGATGGGTGCAGCCAATCCCAGCGACGTTTTCCTCCCCCTTCTGCTCTCTACGTTCTTTAGTACAATTGCCGGCATTGTTGCCCTCAGCTTCTTCCAGAAAGTCAAACTGAAGGATCCCATTACCGTGGCATGGCTTGGTGGACTTTCTGCCTGCGTTATCTCCATCATGGTTTACTTCAGCCACCTGACAGCAGAAGCCATCGGAACTACAAGTCTTTTAATCAGCGGCCTTGCTTTGTTTGGCGTGATCGTAGCTTTCCTTGGTCTCGCTTGCTATCGTAAGGTTCAAGCATACGAAGCCTTCGTAGAAGGCGCTAAAGATGGTTTCCATACAGCAGTGATGATCATTCCCAACTTGGTTGCAATTCTCGTAGGCGTGGCAGTGTTCCGTGCCAGCGGAGCCATGGATCTCTTGATGAACGGCATTTCTTGGCTGCTGGGCGTATTCGGTATCGGAAATGACGTTGTTCCCGCCCTTCCTACCGCCATTATGAAACCCCTCAGCGGTAGTGGTGCCCGCGGCATGATGATCGACGCCATGAAGACTCTTGGCCCAGACAGTTTTGCCGGTCGCCTCAGCTGCATGTTCCAGGGCGCCGCCGACACCACCTTCTACATCATTGCCGTATACTTTGGATCCGTAGGCGTCAAGAAGACTCGTCACGCCGTGACCTGTGCCCTCATCGCCGATGCCGTTGGCGTCATTGCCGCCATCGCCATCGCCTACATCTTCTTCCCTCCCATGTAATGAATTTTATTTAGAAATGAAAAACGCCCCGAACATTCGGGGCGTTTCTTTTTTGAATTCCATTTTAGAACGGCCAGTAACCTGAAGCTTTCAATACAAGGCTTGCCAAGTACAAAACGTAAATCAGCAAAAGAATAATGCCAGCAATTCGGTTAATCCGACCGTCACCTTTACGACGGAAACCCAATACCAAAAGGGACAAGGTCAGCACAGCCATCAAGGGCATGTCCCTATAAAGAACATCCTCCTCAATTCCTGCCATAGGAGAAATTGTTGCGGCAATACCAACAACCATCAGTGTATTGAAAAGGTTGGAACCGATAATGTTTCCCACAGCCAAGTCATCTTCACCCTTACGGGCGGCAGCGATGGAGCTGGCAAGTTCCGGAAGAGAGGTTCCAACAGCAACAATGGTAAGGCCAATCAGAAGATCGCTAACACCAAGGCTTCGGGCAATCTCCACAGCGCCCCAGACAAGGGCTCGAGAACTAGCCACCAAGAGTGCCATACCCAAAACAAGGAGACCAATGGATTTACCAAGACTCATGGGAGCCTCAGCAGAAGCAGCCTCGCTCATTTCCATGGAATCAGAAACCTTAGCTGAAGCCTTCTTTTCCTGCCAGATATTGAAACCCATTACACCGAAAAAGACGACCAGGAATACGAGGCCATCTACGCGGGAAACAGAGCCATCTAAAAGCAAAACAATAGAAAGAACCGTCACACCAATCAGCAGCGGCAGATCTTTCTTGAGGACCGATCTCTGGACGAGAATCGGAGAAATCAAGGCAGTAACACCAAGAATCAAGGCGATGTTCGCAATGTTGCTACCATAGGCATTTCCCAAGGCCAGTTCCGGATTTCCCTGCACAGCAGAGAGCGCAGAAACAACCATTTCAGGAGCACTTGTTCCGAAGCCAACGATCACCATACCAATCAGCAGGGTGCTCATACCACAAAAGCGGGCGACGCCAACGGCGCCGTCCACAAATTTGTCTGCACTCCAAACGAGTACTATTAATCCAATGATAACAGCTATTGCAGGAACTATCATACCCTACTAGAGAACGTAGAAGGAAAGACCCATAATGAAGGAGCTTGCCGGATGATCCAGACCGTAGTCGTATTCATCTTCATAGAGCTTGTTGAGACCCATTTCGTAGCGGATATCGAAGCTCAGCAGCTTGTTCGGACGAACAGAAAGACCGAGGAGGAGATTCCAGTCCACAGAGACACGCTGATCGGCGTCAATCATATCGAACTTATGCTTGGTCTTGCTCTTATCCATGAAGGAGAAGGTATCGGTCAGAGGAATGCCTACGCTGGTACCAATGCCGAAGGAAACAAAGGAACGAGGACCCTTGAAGTCAAAGAGCACAGGAATGTTCAGCTTGTTCTGCTTGATCTTGCTAGAAGTGCTATAGCTGTTGTCGTCGCTTGTAGAAGCTTCGCTCTGTTCAAAGAGCACGCCGATCTTCAAAGCAGAAGTATAGACGTTCAAAGGAATGATGGCATGTGCACCGACGCGCCAGCTAATACCGGACATGTCAAAGTCGAAAACGTTTTCCTTAAAGAAGAAAGAACCTACATAAGCCTGGACACCGAAAGCGAGAGACTGGGGTTCATAACCCTGGAGGCGATCCATGGTGGTGCTTGCCGGACGTTCAGTCTGCTGAACATAAACAGTCTTCGGAGTCGGGCGGCTTTCAATATAAACGGTCTTGGTTGCAGGCTTGTCTGCGGACTGACCGCCACGAACAGCGGTGGGAGCCGGAACTACTTCAACTTCAGCAGCTTCAGCAACAGGTGCGGGTTCTGCAGCGGGAGCTTCTGCAGCAGGAGCTTCAGCGACGGGAGTAGCTTCTTCAGCAGCGGGTGCTGCTTCTGCAACGGGGGCAGGTTCTGCAGCGGGAGCCGGAGCTTCAACAGCAACGGCGGCAGGGGCAGTTTCGGTAGCAGGTGCTGCAGGTTCTGCAGCAAAGACTGTTGCTGCAGTAGCAAGCACTGCCATGATGCTTGTAAAACGGATATTCATAAAATGTCCTCCTTTTCAAAGTTTACGAAAAATATACAATGTTTTGATTATCAAAACCCGACTTTCGTTGCACAAAATCAACTTTTTTTTCATCGTCCCCTTTTTTTAGTGCCAAAAAGGCGTTTTTTTCTACATTATCCAGTATGAAACTGAATATCGTAGCTAAGGAATCGGGCAAAGCTAATGCCAGCGCCCTCTTTTTTGTAAAGCAATCCATCCAATTTTCCACCGTTCTCTCTGAAGACGGAGAAAAGCAGGTCGAATCCGTACTGAAAGGAATCAAGGACGGAGTGTTCGACGACCTGGAATTTCTGGAAATCGAAGGCAAGCCTACCCTCTTCGTAGATGCCGCCAAGGAACGTGGTATTTCCAGCCTGGATCATTTGCGTATGGCCGCCTACCGCTTGGCACAGCGCGCTGCAAAGAAGCAGATTCCCGTGGTAAGCATTATGCTTGCCGATGCTGCACCGGAACAGTTCAAGTCCATTGCTCACGGCCTCTCCTACGCCGATTACAAGTTTGACGCCTACAAGAGCCACAAGAAGGAATCCTTCCAGGTGACCTTTGAAATCATTGCCGGCGAACATGCCGCTGAATTTAAGAAGATCGCCGAAGTAGTTGCTGTTGAACAGAAGGCAATTGTTCTTGCAAAAAATTTGATTAACACCCCGGCTTCTGACTTGACTCCTGCAGATTTTGTAGAACGAGCCAAGACCGTGGCCAAGTACACCGACAGCCTTTCCATCAAGGTTCGCGACATGAAGCAGCTTGAAAAGGAAGGCTTCATGGGTCACGTTACCGTTGGCAAGGGCAGCTCTCGCCCGCCGTTTATGGTAACTCTCAGCTACGACGGAACCAAGAATTCCAAAACCGCTCGTGGCGCAGGGAAGACTTCCGCAGACCATTTGGTTATCATCGGTAAAGGCCTTTGCTTCGATACTGGCGGTCTCTGCCTGAAGCCGCCTAAATCCATGCCGGAAATGATCAGCGACATGTCTGGTGCAGCCACCACCTTGGCAGCCATCCAAGCTATCGCCACACTCAAGATTCCTATGAAGGTCAGTGCCGTGCTGTGCCTGGCAGAAAACGCCATCGGAAACCAGTCCGTACTTCCGGGCGATATCTTTACCGCAAAGAACGGCAAGACCGTGATGGTGGATAATACAGACGCCGAAGGCCGTCTGGTTCTGAGCGATGGTCTTGCCGAAGCAGGACTCATCGGCGCCTCCCACATTGTGGACCTGGCCACTCTCACCGGCGCCATGGTTCGCGCCCTGGGTTACGCGGTTACAGGCTTCTTCAGCAATGATGATGACCTTGCCCGCGCCGTCATCAACTGCGGTGAAGACTGCTGCGAAAAGTTCTGGAGCATGCCTCTCGAAGAAGAATACGCAGACGCCCTCAAGGACAAGTTCGCCGACCTGAAGAACACCGGCAGCGATGCCGGCGCAATCTCAGCAGCGCTCTTCCTCCAGGAATTCCTTCCGGAAAATACCGCATGGACCCACTGGGATATTGCAGGCACCGCCTTCGTTTCAAAGAAGTGGAAGTACACCGAGTACGGCGCAACCGGCTTTGGCGTACAGACATTAATCGAACTGGCCCGCCGCATGTCTCAAGGCTGCCTGAGCGAAGCCTGCGGATCCTACGAAACCGTTTAAGCAAAAAAAGTTACTTTTTGTGCAGTGAAAGTATTGACAAGTGCTCAATAATGCACTATATTTAGGATTGAGTGAATTCAAACCTTTATATGAGGTGCAAAATGGACAAGTTCAATAACGAAAACGAAATGGAAGCTGGCGAAAGCAAGCGCAAGGGCCTTACCCCCCGTCAGGAAGAAATCCTGGAATACATCAAGAAGTACTCCAAGGAAAACCGTATGCCGCCTACCGTCCGCGAAATCGGCAACCGCTTCGAAATTTCCTCCACCAACGGAGTCCGTTCCATTCTGGCAGCCCTCATCAAGAAGGGGTACATCAACCGTTCTCCCCGCTTGAGCCGCGGTATCGAAATTCTGAACACCGGCGACGAAGCAGAACAGAGCGAAGCAGTAAGCAACACCATTGAAATTCCTATCGTCGGCCGCGTTGCCGCAGGTACCCCCATTCTGGCTGTGCAGAACCTCGAAGGTACCGTCACCATCGACCGCGACTTCCTGGCTTGCCGTACCGACGTATTTGCACTTCGCGTCAAGGGCGACTCAATGATCAACGCAGGCATCTTCGACGGCGACCTGATTTTTGCCCGCCAGCAGAAGACCGCAGACCGCGGCGAAATCATCGTGGCCCAGGTAGATAACGAAGCTACTGTCAAGTACTACCATCCGGCTGCAGACCACGTGGAACTGCGTCCCGCAAACCCCAACTACCGCCCCATTGTCGTGAAGAAGGACAAGGACTTCTCCATCGCTGGCCGCGTCATTGGCGTGATGCGTAAGGTGAACTAAGTTCGTCTTTTTTGCATTTCTTCAAACAAAAAACGCTGACCTTTTGGCCAGCGTCTTTTAATTTTTCTGATTAATTTATCGCAAAAGCGACAGTATTAATCGTCCATTTCGGCGAGATCTTCTTCAGCTTCCTTCAGGTCGTCTGCGTCCGGTCCCATGATTTCATCGTCTTCCTCATCCAGAGAGTCGCCCATGCCGCCCAGCTGGTATTCCACCTTACGGGCTTCCTTGGACTGACCAAGCTTGAGGATCATAGCGCATTCTTCGCAGTAACCGAGATGCTTGTCCACCCAGAATTCCGGAGAGACGAGATTGCGGTTGCAACGAGTACACATCTGGGAAGCGGCTTCACGTTCGAAGGCAAGGTTCTGTTCTTCCAGTTCCTTGAGGATTCGTTCGGTCAGTTCTTCCTGAGTTTCTTCAGCAAGAGAAATCTTGTGACGGATAGAAGCGGTAGGCTTCATTTCAAGATTCTTCATTTCAGAAGACATCTTCTTCTTGTTGGAGCGATCTTCCTGTTCATCGATTTCAACGAACATCACGGTCTTGGAAAGCTTCTTGACACCCTTAAGGAGGAATGCGTCAAACTCATCTTCCTTCTTGACTTCAACTTCAACAGTTTCAGCTGCAGGCTTGTCCTTGCCACCCTTCTTGCCCTTGGAACCCTTGTCTTCAACCGGTTCAACAACGACTTCTTCAGCCTTTACTTCGGGCTCGACTTCCTTAACAGGTTTCTTCTTGGAGGGCTTTTCAGCAACGACCTTTTCAGCCTTCTTCGGTTCTTCCTTGGCAGGCTTGGCAGCAGCCTTCTTTTCAACCTTCTTCGGCTCTTCCTTTACCGGCTTTGCGGCAGCCTTGACGGCAGGCTTCTTTTCGGGCTTCTTCGGTTCAGCCTTAGCGGGCTTTGCAGCAACCTTCTTCGGTTCGGCCTTAGCGGGCTTGGCAGCGGGCTTTGCGGCGGCCTTCTTCGGTTCGGCCTTAGCAGGCTTGGCAGCAGGCTTTGCGGCGACCTTTGCAGCAGGCTTCTTTTCAGCCTTCTTCGGTTCAGCCTTGGCAGGCTTAGCTGCGGGCTTTGCTGCAGACTTTGCAGCGGCCGACCGTGCAGGCTTGGCAGCCTTCACATCCTTTGCGGGAGCCTTGGCCGGCTTCTTGGCTGCACTGGCAGCGGCAGTCTTCTTTGCAGGAGCTGCAGCCTTCTTGGCAGGAGCCTTTTCAGCAGGCTTCTTAGCAGGAGCCTTCTTGGCTACCGGCTTGGTTTCCTTGGACGATGCTTTTTTAGAACTCATAGGTTACTTCTTTTCCACAATTTTGATGTTAATAATGGGATCGTTCTGTTCGATGCGGCAGACCACGTCCTGACCGGAAAGCACCTTACCAAAAACAGTGTGCTTACCATTCAAGTGAGGCTGCGGAGTCTGCGTAATGAAAAACTGAGAGCCGTTTGTATTAGGGCCACGATTTGCCATGGAAATGACACCGGCTTCGTGCTTCAACGCACTGATTTCGTCATCAATGGTAAAGCCCGGACCGCCCTGTCCGTTTCCTTGGGGATCACCACCCTGGATCATGAATCCAGGAATCACTCGGTGAAAGACAAGGCCGTTATAGAAACCGCTATTTGCCAATTCCACAAAGTTTGCAACAGTATTGGGAGCGGACTTGAAATCCAGATCCAAGACAATTACACCCTCATGAGTGGTGATGGTAGCCTCAATGGACTTGATGCCGGAATAGTCCTTATTGTAGACCTTACCTTCGGCACAACCAAGCGCAAAGAGACCACTCAACAACGTAGCAATAAAAAACTTCTTAAAGGTTTTCATAGATCCCATTGTATAAATCGTCTGAATTTACCAATTTGTCAATAATATAGATTTTTTGTTTTGCTCTTATGCTCCACGCCCCTAAAACACAAGCGTTTTAGCCTATAAATTCCCATCATTTTCTATATTTGTGTCAAAATTAAATACGGAACCTTATGGCTCAAAACGACAATATCAGAAATTTCAGTATCATCGCCCACATCGACCACGGTAAATCCACCCTGGCCGACCGTATGATCGAACTGACCAAGACTGTTTCCAAGAACGAAATGATGAACCAGCTCCTGGACGACATGGATCTGGAACGCGAACGCGGCATTACCATCAAGGCTCACGCCATCCGCATGGTGTACGAACGTGACGGCAAGGAATACATCCTGAACATGATCGACACTCCGGGCCACGTGGACTTTACCTATGAAGTGAGCCGTTCCTTGGCCGCTTGCGAAGGCGCCATTCTGGTGGTGGATGCAAGCCAGGGTATTGAAGCCCAGACTCTTTCCAACCTGTACCTGGCCATTGAAAACAATCTGGAAGTGATTCCCGTTTTGAACAAGGTGGACCTGCCGGGTGCACAGCCCGATCACTTCGCCCAGATGATTGGGGATCTGCTTGGTTATGATCCGGACAAGATTCCTCGCATTTCCGCAAAGACCGGTCTGAACGTGGAACAGGTTCTGGACAAGATTGTGGATGAAATTCCTGCCCCCACCGGCGAAAGCGACAAGCCTCTGAAGGCATTGATTTTTGACTCCGTCTACGATTCCTACCGCGGCGTGATCAACTACATCCGTATTGTAGAAGGCACCCTGAAGCCCGGCATGAAGATTCGTATGATGAAGACCGGCGGCGAATACATGGTGACCGAAGTGGGCACCTTCAGTATGCGTCGCGATCCCAAGCCGGAACTGACCGCAGGCATGGTGGGCTATGTGCTCGCCAACGTGAAGACTATTAGTGACGTGAAGATCGGCGATACCTTGACCGATGCAGCAAATCCTGCAGCGGAACCCCTGCCCGGCTACAAGGATATCCTCCCCATGATCTACTCCGGTATCTACCCCATCAATCCGGAAGATTACAAGGACCTGCGTGAAGCTCTTGAAAAGTTGCGCTTGAACGACTCCGCCCTCACCTGGGAACCGGAAACTTCCGAAGCATTGGGCTTTGGTTTCCGTACAGGCTTCCTGGGACTCTTGCACATGGAAATCGTGCAGGAACGCCTGGACCGAGAATTCAACGTGGACATCATCACCACCGTTCCTAACGTAGAATACCACGTGTATATGAGCGATGGTACCATGGTGAAAATCGAAAGCCCCAGTAAGCTCCCCGATGCAAGCCGTTACGACCACATCGAAGAACCTTATGTGAAGGCACAGATCTTTACTCCCAAGGAATTCGTTGGTGCACTCATGACTCTCTGCGACGAAAAGCGCGGCGAGTTCGAGACCATGGAATACCTGGACGAAACCAAATGTATCTTGAAGTACAACCTGCCGCTGGCAGAAATCATGTTCGACTTCTACGATCGTCTGAAGTCCGTGAGCCGCGGTTATGCAGGTTTGGACTACGCACCTTGCGGTTACCGCCAGAACAACCTGGTGAAGCTGGACATTCTCTTGAACGGCGATCCGGTGGACGCCTTCTCCGTGATTATCCATCGCGACAAGGCCCATACCTATGCCAACGCCATCTGCGTCAAGCTGAAGGACCTTATTCCCCGTCAGCAGTTCGACGTGGCCATCCAGGGCGCTATCGGCGGCAAGATCATTAGCCGCAGCACCGTGAAGGCTGTCCGTAAGGATGTGCTTGCCAAGTGCTATGGCGGTGACATTACCCGTAAACGTAAGCTCCTTGAAAAGCAGAAGGAAGGTAAGAAGCGCATGAAGAGCATCGGCTCTGTGGAAGTGCCCCAGAAGGCATTCCTTGCGGTGCTTTCCCTCTCCGACAATTCCTCTGGCGGAAGCGAAGACTAATTTCGCACGGGGTTAGTTTGTCTAGACTGGACCGAAAAGTTAGGCGTTTGCAGAGGCGTAACAGCCAAAGCCACGCCTTCTTTTTATTCATAGTCCTGCTGATGTTCCTCGGGGCAGCCACCGTCATTCGTCTTTACGTTTTTGAACCGGTGGAAATCATGGATTCTTCCATGTCTCCAAAATTCAAGGAACGTTCTGTGGTATGGATGTGCAAACTCCCCCAGTGCTTTATGGGCCTGCAGGACCAGGATATCGTTTGGGCAAAGCTAAAATCCGACGAAACCCAGGTTCGTAGCATTCTTGCCATGCCTGGAGACTCCATCGAAATTACCGACAAGGGAAAAGTTTACTCCGCCCACAGAAACTTCAAGTGGAAGGACGAAGACGCCTTTATCCAAAATCGAAAATTCTATGTTCCCAAAGCCGGGGACACCCTGGAATTCAGCAAGTTAAACGATGTTGAACAGGATTACATCATTTCTTACTTGCAGGACAAAGGCGAAAATGTTCTCGTCAAGACGACCCTCTGGCAGGGAGACCGAGAAATCAGCATTGAACGCGTCGGTTCCACAAAGATTGCAAACCGTCAGGTTAGCCTTAATGAAATTGATTTCCTCCCCTGGCAAGACCGCTACCTGATCGAAGAACAAATCCGCCAGAGCGAACCTGGCAACGCTCCCATCAAGTTGAAGCGTCAGCTGTTCCATGGTGAAATAAAGAAAGTGGTGGCATCCGAAAACAAACCTGACTCCTCCGCAACACAAGACTCTTCTGCAACAGGCATCAAGGATTCTATTTCTGTAGACACCGCACAAATCGCCCAGGCACACATAAGCCAAAGCGTCAAGGTCTATGGCGACCAGATCAACACCATCATTGTGGAAGACGACTGCTATTACCTTATCTGCAAAAAAGGATCCAACTGCCCGGACTCCCGTGAAATGGGTTACTTTACCAGCAACCGTTTGATCGGAAGACACGTGCAATGGCCGGACAGAATCAAGGAAAACTTCATTGAACCTGTTGCTAAAAGAATTCGCTTCGCTACGGACTTGATTACAGACATTTGGACACGCGCCATCAAATGGGCGGACAAGAAAATCCAGTGGATCAAGGAAAAGTTCAACAGCGAAGAAAAGAAAGAAGGCGAAGAAAAAACGGAAGACCAGCCCAAAGTTCACGGTCCAAAGAAACCGATGGTCAAAAAGCCTTTGCCGAAGGCTAAGCCCACAGACAAAGAATAATTAAGGAATAAAAATCCTAAACAAAAAACACCCGAATCACTTCGGGTGCTTTTAATTTTTACTGCGGCGGGACTAGCCCGCTCAGCAAAACTTCTGAATTAGTCCAGGGTATGAACCAGGAGACCGTCGCGGAGCTTGGGTTCAAACCAGGTGCTCTTAGGCGGCATGATTTCGCCAGCGTCGGCGATGTTCATGAGCTGATCCAGAGTGGTCGGATACATTGCAAATGCGCAGGCGCATTCACCGCTGTCCACACGCTTCACCAGTTCGCCGAGACCACGGATACCACCGACGAAGTCGATGTTCTTGGAGGTACGGGGATCGTCCACGTCGAAGAGGGGCTTCAGGATAAGCTTCTGGAGGAGAGCTACGTCGAGGCTGTCTACGGGGCCGAGGTTCTTCAGGTACTGAGCCTTGAAGGTGCAGCCATACCACTTGCCGCCCATGTAGAAGTTGACCTGGTTCTGCTTTGCCGGGCTCTGCATTTCAGCCAGCGGAGCAATGTCGAAAACCTTTTCCATTTCAGCCATGAGCTGTTCCGGAGTGCGGCCGTTCAGAGACTTGAGAACGCGGTTGTAGTCCAGGATCTTCAGCTGGGTGCTGGGGAACAGGATTGCGAGATAGCGGTTGAATTCTTCTTCACCAGTGTAGGTGCCAGCCTTCTTGGCTTCTTCAGCGCGGAAGCTTGCAGCGCGAGCGCCTGCAGCACTACGGTGGTGACCGTCGGCGATGTAGCTAACGGGAACAGCTTCGAAAGCCTTGCGGATAGCGGCAATCTTAGCGTCGTCTTCGATAACCCACACGGTGTGGCCAAAGCCATCAGCTTCGGTAACGAAGTCATAGGTGGGAGCAGTCTTGATCACGTCAGCCAGCAATGCGAACTGACCTTCGTCGCGGTAGGTCAGGAACACCGGACCGGTGTTGGCGTTGGTGCCGAGAACGTGGCGGAGACGGTCTTCTTCCTTGTCTGCGCGAGTAAGCTCGTGCTTCTTGATGGTGCCGTTGAAGTAGTCTTCAGCGGGAACGCAGCAAACGAGACCATACTGTTCGCGGCCGTTCATGGTCTGGCGATAGATGTAAAGGCAATCCTTCTTATCGTGAGCGATAACACCGTCTGCAATCATCTTGTCCAGGTTTGCACGAGCGTGGGCGTAAACCTTCGGATCGTATGCATCCAGGCTGTCGTCCAGTTCCAGTTCGGAACGGGTAACGCGGAGGTAGGAGTGAGGAAGGCCCTGAGCCATTTCCTTGGCTTCAGCGCGGTTCATCACGTCGTACGGGAGAGCGGAGATGTTCTTGGCTTCGGCGGGATCAACCGGGCGAAGGGCCTTGAACGGGTAGATGTGCATCATAGGTTTCTTTCCTTTGTGAGCTTCTTTGATTAAAACTTCGTCTTCAGCAATGAGGTTGTGAATAAATCCAGTCTTCTTGGCCAACCACTTTTTACGGCGGTGGCTTACGATAGCATAAGCTAGAATAAAAAAGATGATCCCGCCGATAGCTGCCACGATTGTGATGCCAATAAGGAAGGCAATCAGGTGGTCCGGTGCATTTTGTGCCAGATTTTTAATGACCGTGACACAGTTCTTGAAAGACAAACCTTCCATTTCAGACAAAAAGTCGAAATTGATCTTGTCCGGGTCAATAATCTTGCAGCCGATATAGTAGCCTGCAGGATAGTAGATACCGAACTGGGTAAAGGGATTCGCCACAAAGGATGCCACCACGCCCGGCACCTTGGGGAGCTTGAACAAGGCACAGAAAGCGACTGTAAGGATAATTGCCACGCCGATGGTAGGCCAAATACCGATAAAGACACCTGCAGCCACAGACCAAGCCACACGAAGTGCATCTTGGTTCTTGGGGAACATGCGATTGTAATAGATACGGCTCAATCGCTTGTATTTAGGCTCTTTCTTTCTTCTTCTCGGTAATTTATCCAACACGCTCATACGGGCACCAAAGATAGCAAATTTTTACATTCGGTATGTGAAGCGGAACGACTTGTCACGATAAAGGGACGATTTTTCACGATAAATAGTCAAAATAGATGATTTTTCTACATTTAGTCACATGAAACACTTGATTTCAAAAGAAGGCTTTGAAAAATACAAGGCGGAATGGGAACAGCTCAAGTATGTGGAGCGCCCCGCCATGATCAACCAGGTGCAGGCAGCAGCCGCAGAAGGCGACCGCAGTGAAAATGCCGCCTACACCTATGGACGTATGCGCGTCCGCGAAATTGACCGCCGCCTCCGCGAACTGGACCGTATTCTTGACGGCGCAAAGATCGTGGAGAACGTGGCCCCTGAAGACGGTTCCATCAAGTTTGGCGCAACCGTCAAGATGAAGGATGTGAAGACCAAGCGCGAACGCATCTACCAGATTGTGGGCGACAAGGAAATCGACCCCCTGCAGGGAAAAATCAGCATGAAGTCCCCTGTTGGCGAAGCCCTCATGGGCAAGAAGCAGGGCGAGCAGGTACAGGTGCAAGCACCCCGCGGAACAATCACGTACGAGATTCTTGAGATTAATTATTAAGGACGAATTACGAATTATGAATTACTAGAATAAATTAGGCGCCTTCGGCGCGATTATAAGTTTCGTAATTCGTAACTCATAATTCATAACCAAATATGTTTATCGATTCTCATTGTCATTTGGATGCGTACGAGGAATACTCCGGCGAAACGCTGGACAGTCTTTTTGCACGTCTGCAAGCTGCAACTGATGCGGCACGCCTTCAAACTGGCGGGGACAGCGCCGCCTACCCTATCCCCGACCTTTCCAGCCAGAAAAGCTGGAGCAGCAGCAAGTCCGACGCCCCGGACCCCAACGTGCGTATGCCCGAGGCGTTCATCCATGTGGCATGCGACCCTAAGGACTTGACCCGCGGAGTGGAACTCATCGAGAAGTACAGCTTCGTGTACGGCGCCTTCGGAATCCATCCGGAGTACGTCAGTGACACAACTCCGGAAGACGAGGCGCGCGTTGCAGAACTTCTGAAACACCCCAAGTGCGTTGCCTGCGGAGAAATCGGTCTGGACTATCACTACGGCGCCGACAAGAAAATCGAACAGTGCAAGCTTTTTGAACGTCAGCTGGGTATCGGCATCGAATCCGGCAAGCCCCTGGTTTTCCACCTGCGCGAAGCGGATGAAGACGCATTGGCTATCCTGCGAAACGCCAACCTGAAGAATCGCAACATCCACGTCCACTGCTTTACAGGCACCCCGGAATTCGTGGAAGAATTGCTGTCCCTGGATGCCAACGTATTCATCGGTTTTACCGGAATCGTCACTTTCAAGAGTGCGCAGAACGTCCGTGACGCCGCAGCATTGGTTCCCTACACCCAGATTCTTTTGGAAACAGATTCCCCCTACATGGCACCTGTCCCCCACCGCGGAAAGACATGCCATTCCGGCTTCATTCCCTACACCGCCCAAATGCTGGCAGACATAAAGAAAATACCTGTAGAAGAACTCTACAGGCAATGCCGCGAAAATACTAGAAACTGTTATTTTATATGACGCATGGGGTTGCCACCCCTCTGCATCATTTAGCCGCAGCAGCCAACGGTGCGTAATGTTCCTTTAGATAACCCAGGGCTGCATCCGGATGCAAGGGCTTACTGAAATAGAAGCCCTGAATCAAACGGCATCCTTCTTCCTTCAAGAAATCCAGCTGTTCCTTTGTTTCAACACCTTCGGCAATCAAATCCAGGTTCAAGGATTTTGCAATACCGATAACCATTCGTGCAAAGGCAGCATCTTCCTCATCTTCTGCCACATGGTCCACAAAGGACTTATCCATCTTCAAGGTATGAATGGGATAACGCTTCAAGTAAGACAAGGAACTATAACCTGTACCGAAATCATCAATGGAAATCTGCAAACCCATGTTGGAAAGAGCCTTCATGATTTCAATAGTCTTTTCCGCTTCACAAACGGCAGTGTATTCCGTAATTTCCAGTTTCAGATTCCTGGGATTCAGATTCGTTTCCAGCAAGACCTTCTTGATGTCATCAAGCATGCTGTCCATGGCAAACTGCTTTGCAGAGAAGTTCACCGCCACCTGAATATCTTCAAAGCCCAAGTCAACCCACTGCTTTGCCTGAACACAAGCCATGCGTAAAATCAATGCGCCCATGGGAATAATCAAGCCAGTATCTTCAGCAATGGGAATAAACTCTGCTGGTGAAATGAAGCCCTGTTCGGACTGTTTCCAGCGCACCAAAGCTTCAAAACCGGCAATACGGTTACCCTTGGTAATATCAATAATGGGCTGGTACATCAGCACAAATTCCTGGGCCTGTATGGCACGACGGATTTCAAATTCCAGCTTGTAAAGCTTCATGGCCTTTTCACGGATGCCACCACTAAAGAACTGGATACCACCATGGTTCACGCTCTTCTTCATTTCGCGGAGACTTGCCGTGGCATTAGCCATCACATCTTCAACGCAATCCACATCGCGGTTCAGGGCCACAGCCATAGACACGCTAATATAAAGATCCTTGCCTTCAATCTGCACAGGCATCTTGACCGCATTGTGAATGCGGCGCACCAAAGGCAGAACTTCAGAATCCGTATCGCGGCCTTGGATGTTATGAAGGATTATGGCAAAAACATCAGGTCCAATTCGGGCAATGGTATCCGTGGGACGGCACTGGGACTTGATTCGGTCCGCCACAATGCGCAGGACAGAGTCACCGGTGTTAATAGAGTAGGAAGTATTGATGGCACCAAAGCTATCAATATCCAGCAAGGCCACGGCAAAGACATAGTCCGGACGCTGCAAGGCGACATCCACATCGACCTTCAACTTTTCCAGGAAGAATTTACGGTTGTAGACCCCAGTCAGGGAATCCCTGTAAGCGTAGAAATTCTGCTTTTCGGAAGTCGTTTGATCCACACATTCATTAATGGCGCCAACAATGCGAATGGGGCGACCATCTTCCGTCTTCTGGACGTTACCGGTAATCTGGACACGCTGTTCATGGGAAGAAGAAGACTGCAGCAAAGTCATGCGAACAGAGAAATACTCTCCCGATTCCAAGGAGGAATTCAAGGCGTCCTTGAACTTAAGCCAGTCACTTTCCAGAATATGAGTTTTCAGGAAATCAAAGGTATCATCAACCTTCATGGGATCGGCCAACAGAAGCTTGGCTGCCTTCTGGGACCAATAAGCCTTCCCCGTTGCCACGTCAAAGGTCCAGAAGCCGCTGGAAGAAACATCTACCATCATCTGGAAGAGTTCATCTTTTTCCACCAGGTCCTTCTGGAAATCACGGGTCGGCAAGGCACTTGTGGGAGGAGGCGGAACCAGGTCCACATCATCGCGCATCTTGCGGCGACTACCAATAATGGGGAATCGGTATGTAATGGCGACAATAATCAGGAAGATGTCAGCCATGGCATACGGAACTACAAAGGCTACGTTATGGGAACTTTGGATAATTTCCGGGATAAATGCAGCAAAGAAAACCCCTGCAAACAAGAGCAAGAATCTCAAGATCTTCTTTTCGTCAAACAAACGCATTTATAAAAACCAATCCCTATCCTACTTGTAAATATATGCTTTATTTCACACTAAAAATTATTTTTTTGCAATTCCGTAAAAAAAAAGTTATAAAGACACATTTTTAACACATTTGGACCGACAATCGGTACGCACATCGTCATACAAAAGTTACAGACACAAAAAAAGCCCCAAGCGAAATGCTTGGAGCTTTTTAGTAGTGCCAGAGGGACTCGAACCCTCGTTGCCGGCGTGAGAGGCCAGTGTCCTAGACCACTAGACGATGGCACCGTCATTGTTTGCTATTTCAGGAGCGGGCCTAATATAGCAAACACTATATAATTTGACTAGTCTCTGTAGAACAAATCCATGTTGTTAACAACCGGAGTTGCTGCTTCCAGGTTTGCGAGATAGTCGTTGAAGAGAGATGCACCAGCGTAACCGCTAGCATTTGCAACTTCATTCTTGACTGCAGCCTTGAGGGCTTCGTCTTCCGGAGCCTTCTTGCTTTCTACCTTCAGCATCACAGCACCGTTTTCGGTAGCCATTGCAGAGGTCCATTCACCAACCTTAGCATTCTTCACAGCCTTTGCAAAGTTTGCATTGCTGTAACCGAAACCAGGAACGTAACCGTCAACAGAAGAATTCTTTGCTTCAACAGAAACCTTTTCAACGGCGGTGGTGGAATCTTCCGGATTGACAGCCTTAACCTTTTCTGCAACAGAGTTCAGGTATGCTTCAGCAGCAGTAGCAGCCTTACCGCGGAGGAGAGAAGCCTTGATGCTATCGAAGTAGAGATCCAAGCTACGATCGCCAGCCTTGAGGTCACCGACCTTAAGTGCTACAGCAACCCACTTGTTGCTCTTCATGATCGGAGAGACCTTGCTTGCTTCCGGCGGAAGGTTTTCATTGGGCCATGCGTAAGCGGAGAGACCCTTCAGGTAACCCATGCCTTCAATGTCTTCACCACGAGAGAGCCAGTTGGAGGTCTTGGATTCGAGACCCTGTTCCTTGGCAGCTTCTGCGAAGGACTTGCCAGCATCCACAGAGGTCTTGATGACGTTCAGAACGCCTTCCAAGCTATCGATGGTTTCAGAGGAAGCATTGACGACGAGGAGGATGTGACCAACCTTAGCCAGTTCAACACCAGCAGAATCCTTGGACTTGCCGTAGGACTTGATCAGGTGGTAGCCGTACTGAGAACGAACCGGTTCAGAGACAGCACCGGAATCCAGAGCCAGGGCAGCCTTTTCAAATTCAGGAACATAGAGACCACGACCGGCTTCGCTAGTAAGAACGCCACCGTTTTCTGCAGAACCCGGATCTTCAGAAGAAATGCGAGCCATGTCTTCAAAGGTGGTGGTTGCAGAGGAATCGGTCAACTGGTAGTAGAGAGTCATTGCGTATTCGCGGATACGAGCATCGTCACCTGCGGTTGCTTCAACCGGGAGGTAAGCGTATTCGAACTTAGCCATGTCCTTAGTCACAAAGAAGCTGTCCTTGTGAGCGTTGTAGTAGCCAGCGACCATGACGCTATCAACGGTGTTTGCATCAACAGAGAAATCAGCACCGTTAGCAACGGCAACCTTGAAGTCGTAGTCGGTCATGCGACGTTCAACAGACCACTGAGCTTCAAGAGAAGTGGTATGAACGGAAGCGCCGACCAGAGCCTGCAGTTGGCGGACCGGAATGGTGTTGTTCTTCAGGTCTTCTTCGAGCTGAAGCATAACGCCCCACTTGAAAGCTTCGGGAGTCTTGAGCCAAGCTTCGTAGTCTTCCTTATTGAAGGTAGAGTCAGTGAGGAACTTCGGCAGACTGGCAATGTAGGCCTGGGAACGCTGCATCAGGTCTTCCTGAGAGGTAGCCTGCTGCTGGATTGCGTAAAGACGGCTCTGAGCTTCCTGGACCAGACGGCCGCGGACAGCATCAGGATTGCGGGAGAATTCAGAACCAAGTTCTGCAACTGAGGCCTGAAGTTCGGCCTTTTCGAACTGTTCGCTCAGGAGAATCTGACGGACGAAAGAACGGAACACGTCGGAGCGGAGCTGAGTGTACTGTTCATCTTCGAGATGCTGACCCTGGTACTGATTCTGAACGATGTTCTTGATGCGGGAGTCGAATTCAGCATAAGAAATCTTCTTGTCGTTCACAACTCCAACCGGATAGCTGTGTCCCTGGTTCGGAACACGGTCCATGGCCAGAAGGCCCACTGCGATACCAGCAGCAAAGATTACAATAATCCACTTGGCTTTTTCATTAATCCACGTTAACATAGAGTAGACTCCATTAGAATTTAATGGCAGCAAATTTAGTCATTTTTTTCCAATTTGTTTTATTTTTCGGTTATTTAATGCCGAAATACTCCTTTTTTTCTATTTATTGGGTATCCAAAATTCAAGATTTAAAACGGAGTTTAATCATGTACGATATTTTGGTCCTTGGCGCCGGCATTTCCGGTTTGAGTGCAGCTCTCCACGCAGCAGAAAAAGGTCTCTCTGTAGTCATCCTTACCAAGGGTGCAAAACCGGACGGCTCATCAAACTACGCCCAGGGCGGTATCGCAACGGTTACCAAGAAAACCGACAAGTTTAAATTCCACATCGATGACACATTGGAAGCAGGTGCAGGCCTCTGCAAAAAGGAACCGGTGAACATTCTCACCAAGAGCGGTCCGGCTACCATCCAGCAGTTGGTGAAGTGGGGCGTTCAGTTTACCCCTAATCCCATGAACCAGTCTGAATTCGACCTTCACTTGGAAGGCGGCCACAGCCAGCATCGCATTCTCCACGCCGCAGACCTTACCGGTAAGGAAATCATGCGCGCCCTCCTCTGCGAACTTCACAAGCAGAAGAATATCGACTACCTTGAAAACTGCTACATCAAGGATTTGATCTGCTCCGGCGAAGGCAAGGAAAAGCGTTGCGTAGGCGCAAAGATTATTCATCAGAAGTCTGGCGAAGTTGAAAACATCTACGCCAAGGCTACCATCCTTTCTACTGGCGGTGCCGGACGTATCTGGCAGTACACCGTCTGCCCGCCGGATAGCTGCGGCGATGGCATGGCAATTGCAGCACGCGCTGGCGCAGCCCTGCAGGACATTGAGTTCATGCAGTTCCACCCCACTAGTTTGTACGCACCCAGCCTCAAGAAGCCCTTCTTGATTTCCGAAGCAGTCCGTGGCTTTGGCGGCATTCTGAAGAACGACAAGGGTGAAGAATTCATGAACCAGGTTCACCCCCTGCATTCCTTGGCTCCCCGCGATATCGTGGCTCGCGCCATCCACGCCGAAATGCAGCGTTTGGGCAAGACCAACATGTTCATCGACCTGACCGGTCACACCCCCAAGGATATTAAGAGTCACTTCCCCAACATCTACGCCAAGTGCATGGAAGTTGGTGTGGACATGACCAAGGAATGGATTCCCGTTGTTCCAGCAGCGCACTACATGTGCGGTGGCGTCTTGGTAGACACCTGGTCCCGTACTGAAATCAAGGGTCTCTACGCCTGCGGTGAAGTTGCAGCAACTGGCGTTCACGGTGCAAACCGTCTGGCCTCCAACTCTCTGTTGGAAAGCGTTGTGTATGCCATCCGTGCTATCGACAACATTGAAACCAGCGGTCTCTTGAAGGACAAGATTTCCACCTCCCGCTCTTCCAAGAAGGAAAAGGTTTCCTACACCAAGTCCGCCTACTGGCGTAAGCGTCGCAAGATTCTGCAGGACATGATGTGGACCCATTGCGGCATTGTCCGTACCGTGGCTGGCCTCAACCAGGGACTCAAGGTTATTGAATCCTTGGAAGCAGATATTGCAACCGCCATCAAGAACAAGGAAACCGAGAACTTCTACTTCATTGAATTCCAGAACGCGCTCCAGGTTTCCAAGATGATTCTTATTGCAGCACTCCGCCGTAAGGAATCCCGCGGTCTCCACTACATTCTGGATTACCCCAATCCCGATCCCAAGACCAAGCACCAGAGCATCTATCTGAGCGACAAGAAGTAAGAATCTAAGGGCGAGGGACAACGAGTGGCAGCAAGCAAAAGCGATAAACCAGCACGAATCGGCGGATACAAGCCTACACAGGAACTGAGTTCCGGAGCCATGGGAAACTTGTGGCTCTGTCACGACCCGTCCCTGGACCGTATGGTGGTCGTCAAGCAGATGCGCGAGAACCTGGAAGACAACAGCGACGCCGTCAAGCGCTTTATGCGCGAAGGCAACATCCTCGCCCACTTGAATCATCCGGCAATTATTCAGCCCCACGCCCTCTGGAAGGAACGAGACGGAAAGCTATCCCTGTCCATGGAATTCGTCAACGGCATTACCCTGCGCCAGCTTTTGGACAAGTGCAAGCAGCCGCCTCTGTGGGTTGTAATGGCCATCCTTTACGACGTGCTGGGAGCATTGGGACACGCCCACCGCGCAGGCGTTGTCCATCGCGACTTGAAGCCCGCCAACATCATGATCGATGTGGATGGACGAGTCCGCCTGCTGGATTTCGGAATCGCCCACACGGACAACCCGCTGAACGATTCCGAAAGCAGCCTCACCGTTTCTGGCGCAATTCTTGGAACGGTCACCTACATGAGTCCGGAACAGACCCTTGGTGAAGATGCTACTCCCGCCTCCGATCTTTTTGCCGTAGGCGTCATCCTCAGCGAAATGCTTCTGGGCGAAAATCTTTTCCGCGGTGAAAATTTTGCAGACACCATCAAGCGCGTCCAGAAGCTCCGCATTACAGACAAGGCTTTCGACAAGAACGTTCCCAAGCCTCTCCGCAAGTTCGTTCTCAAGCTTCTAGCAAAGAAGCCGAAGAACCGCCCGCTTACCGCATTCGACGCAGCAAACGAGTTGTCGGAGCAGATGAAGAACCTCCCCCGCGACCTTACGCCTTATATGAGCCTGTGGACCGCAGAGCTCAAGGGCCGCGAAGACAATACAAACGAAGGTCTTTTCACCGAGCCTCCCATATACAAGACTTCAAAGAAGTCTACATTTATTCTTGGACTTTTATCGGGCGCAGCAATTTCAGCCGCAATTGCAAGCCTAGTTTTCTTTGTTCTATAGCCATCTATGAATACTATTGATATTGTCAGCCTCGCCCTTATGACCCTCCTCGCCCTCATCGGCGTTTGGCATGGTCTGCTTCGCGGAATTTTCCGTTTGATTGCATGGGCCACCGCAGTCATAGGAGCCTATCTTACAAATGCATATTTTGCAGAATCCGTAGCCAACAGCTTGGGCTGTAGCAGTTTCTCTGCAACCATCGTTTGCCTTTGTGTTGGTTTCCTGATTCCGTTCCTTCTATTCCTTTTCATCGGTCATGTCATAAACAGAGCCGTCAGCGATACCGTAGTCAGCAAGGTGGACCGCATTCTCGGCGCCTTGTTCGGTGTAGTCAAGGCCGTATTGATTCTCTTCGTCTTGCTCACTGTAATGCATGTGCTGCCCTTCGGCGGAGTCATCAAGGAAACCCGCGATACCGCCGTAGCCTACAGCCTCTATAAGAGCACCTTGGAAACCTTGGGTTATTCCTCCGACCCCATCGACCTGGTGGATGTAGCCGAAAAGAAGGCCACAGAGTTCACCAAGAACATGACAGACAAGGCTGCAGAAAAAGCAAGCGAAGCCGCCAAGGAAGCTGCAGCTAAAGCCGTAGAAGAAGCCAAGGACGCAGCAAAGAGCGCCGTGTCAGAAGCAACAGGCGCATCCAAGGAAAAAGCCACAGTAGACGCCCCTAAGGAAGAGGCTGTCACTGAAGCTGCCAAGACTCAGCAGTAATTAGCAGCGCGAAGCAATAGACTTTGCGCAAAGTTCCGCTTCGCGGATAATATCTTCTTCGCCATCGATGCGGCGATTTTTCATGACGAACTGGCCGTTGCAAATTACGGAATGAATGGAGCTGGAGTCCGCAGAATAGACCCAGTTGCTTACCAGATTGTGGCAAGGATTCAGACGTTCATTCTTCAGATCCACCAGCAAGGCGTCAGCAAGGAAACCTTCGGCAATCACACCGGCGGGCACTCCGTAGGCAATGGCCACATTGGACGTAGCCATCTTCAACGCTTCTTCTGCAGGAAGTTTTTCTGCACCAGAGGAAACCTTGGTCAGGAGAGATGTCAGTTTCATTTCTTCGTGCATGTCCAAGTTGTTGTTGGAAGAAGCACCATCAGTACCGATACCCACAAGCATTCCACTTTCCAGCATCTTGGGAATCTTGGGAATGCCGCTGCAAAGTTTCAAGTTGGAGCAAGGATTCAGAATTGCTGCGGAGGAGGAATCCGCCATCATAGTCATGTCAGAATCGTTCATGTGAACGCAGTGTGCAGCCACGAAGTTTCCGCCCAGAACCGTATAACGGTCCATCAGTTCCACCGGAGTACAACCGTACTGTTTCTTGCAATCAGAAACTTCCTTCTTGGTTTCTGCCAAATGAGTGTGAAGAATCATTTCTTCTTCGCGGGCAATCTTGGCGCAACGCTTGAACAGAGCCTCCCCCACCATATAGGGAGAATGAGGCATTACCGCCAGGGCTACACGTTCAGATTCAAACTTGTGATCCTTGATAAACTTAAAGTTGTTTTCAATGGCCTCGTCGCTCATAAGGCCCTGGGCAAAGGTCACGCCGATAGTAGCGCGAATACCCATTTCCTTAACCACCTTCATGGTCTGTTCACGATGCCAGTACATATCGGCAAAGAAAACCGTACCGGACTTGATCATTTCAAGCACAGCCAATCGAGAACCGATTTCAATATCCTTGGGAGTCATCTTGCCTTCAAAGGGCCAGATATGGTTCTGCAACCATTCCTGAAGAGGCATGTCGTCGGCAAAGCCACGCAGGAGAGTCATGGCAGCGTGGCAGTGACCATTGTAGAAGGGAGGTAAAATGGCAAGACCGGAACAGTCCACCACTTCGGCCTTGTCGTAATCCTTGGGCGTCAGGGGACGGTTGACCTTGGAAAACTTCTTTCCGGAAATCAAGATATCCTGGACCTGGCCTTGGAACATGACGGACTTCAATACAATCTTGGACATTTACACCTCTCGTTTTTCTATGGGATTAATATAGAAACAACCTGTAAAATTGGCTTTTTTTTCAAAAACAACGCCTATTCCTGGGGCTCAAACACATTTTCTTAAGGAAAATGTATATTATTGAAGTATGACTAACGAACAACCTGAAACTCTACCTATTACCCGTTCGGAATTCTCCAAGCTGGAGATTTTCAAGAATGTTTCGTTTGAAAGCCTGGCAGGATATCTGCTCGGCTGTAAAAAGATTTTGACCCAACCGGGCGAACTTTTGATCGACCCCGAGCACCCCATTCGCCGTCTCATCGTTGTTCTTGACGGTATGCTCGAAGTACGATTGACATCCCAGGGCGGCAACTTTACCGACACCATTGAACCGGGACACAGCGCAGGCGAAATGTCCATCTTCGACAACATCAAGCCCAGTGCCAGCGTCTATGCCAAGGAGCCCAGCCATCTGCTGATTGTGGATGCCTCAACCGCCCTGGCAATGATTCACGCCTCCCACGATCTTTGTCTTAACTTCTTGCACATTCTTTGCCAGCGCATTCGAAACAACAACCGCGTTGTCTGCCAGGAAGAATACCACATCCGCTGTATCGAAGAAAACGCCAAGGTGGATTCCCTGACTGGATTGCACAACCGTCGTTGGCTTGAAGAAATGTATGCTAGAGAAATGAGTCGCAGCAACGCAGGCAATTTCAAGCTCTGCGCATTTATGCTGGACATAGACCACTTCAAAAATGTGAACGACACCTACGGTCACTTGGCTGGAGACCAGGTTCTTATGTCCGTGGCACAGTCCATTACAAAGAGTCTGCGTCCGTCCGACATGCCGGTTCGTTACGGCGGTGAAGAATTCACCGTGTTCCTTCCGGGCACATCCCTGGATAACGCAAAAGTCATTGCCGAACGCATGCGTAAGAATGTGGAAAGCATGCAGATCGTCCTCCCGTCCGGAGAATCCCTGAAGGTTACCGTCAGTATCGGATTCACCGAACGTATTGAGAACGACTCCGTACGCTCCATTATTGAACGTGCAGACCAGGCTTTGTACCATGCCAAGGAGAATGGAAGAAACCGCGTTTGCATGAACCTTGGACAAGACGAACTGTTCTTATTCTAAGTTCAGCGGCAAACCTCGCCGCAACGACTAGCGGTCCATTTCCACCACAAGTCCCGGCTTGCCGGAGACATTACCGCCCTTGGTAATGACCCAGACCACTTCCATGCCTTCCACTTGTTCATTGGAAATATCTTCCGCACAGCCATCAGTCAGGATTACAACCTGGCTGATGTTTTTTGATTTGGCGTGTTCAAAGATCGGAGAAAAACTTGTTCCTCCCCTACCCTTGAATTTGATAGATTCAATGGATTGGCGATTGAAGAGAACGTGTTCATCAGGATCCTTGACATCCGAATCAAAGCTCCAGAGATACACGCCGGTATAATAGGCAATACGTTCGATTTCCACAATAAAGCGGGAAAGGTCCGCTGAGCCCACGCTACCCGATGTGTCGGCATATACGGCCACCGGTTCCACAGACCTGGTCATAGTTCCAAGGAACGGTTTACCGTAATGCTTATTCCAGCGACGACGTGTAGGTTCCTTATCGAAGCAGATGAAGGAGCCCACCTTCAGTCGAAGAATATCGCCCCAGTTCAAAGGCTGTTCCTGAGCCTTCTTCACCATTTCAATGGCATTGGAACCAAGATGGCCCCACTGGTGATTTCGGATGGTCTGTTCCACAACATTGCGCACATAGTCGTCAATAAAGGGATCTTCGTCGTAATTGCCACCATGATTTTCATCAATGCGATGCTTGGTAATTTTTCCCAAGGCACAGTCTTCGCTGATTTCTACAACGACATCGCAACCACCGACACCGTTTCCAGACTCCCGTTCTGGATTACCGTTTGAGTCGCCTTTAGCATCATTAGATTTACCATTTCCAGAGTTTTGCTTAGGCACAAACTTAATCTTCACATCGGGGTACTTCTTATCGAGCAAGGCCAAGTACTGTTCGTAGCTCAAATTGTCCGGGAACTTGAACATGGCAGGAAGAAGGCACTGGATTTCGCCTTTTTTCTTTTCGCCCATATCCTTCTTGAAACGAGGAATGGCAATACCGGGTTCTTCACGAATCAAGCAGTTGATTGCAAGATCCATGGCCACGTTTTCCTTGTAGGCGCGAGCCCTGTCACCGGACATTCGATGAGTGCAATGATGCAACAAGACATGCATCATTTCGTGAATGAGGACAAAGTTTCGTTCTTCTTCACTGAGAGAGGCTACAAAGTCTGGATTGTAGGCCAGAGTGATGCGCCCGTTCTTGACGCAAACACCCATGGTTTCCATTGTCTTGGACTGGACTATGTTCATTCCCACCAGCATATTGAAGCTGACGGGACTGTAGTACACAAGTCTACAGAGAGTTCCCTGAAAGCTAGATTCAATATCTGTCATGATTAAGCCTCGAGAATGATTTCGTCACTGTCAAGATCAGCTTCGGTGATCTTGTATCTCTTGGTGAAGGTGGAAACCCAGTTATCGTAAGCGGAGGGAGCTCCGTTCTTACCTTCCTTATTGAGCAAAGCCATGTTGAAGACCTTGTGACGCTTCGGAGTGGAGCGCCAGGTAATGAACTGACCCTTGTTTTCCTTCTGCCAGCCCTTAAGGAGTGCAGCCACGGCTTCGTTGGGGCAGCATTCCAGGAAGGTCAGGATGTTCTTGCTCTGCTTTTCGGAAAGGTCTGCCTTCACAATCAGTTCCAGCAAGGTGTGTGCCGTAGGCACAGCAGACTTGGGATTTGTGACAAAAGTCTTTTCCAGATGCTTACGATAGGCATCATCCATATTATTGAGGATGCGCTTCGCATCGATTTCATTCTTGCGATCCATTTCGCAGAACTGAGCAAATTTCATGCCATAGCTAGCACCCACGAAGGCTGCGGAGATTTCAGCAAGGAAGCCCTGGTTACCAGAGGTAATGTCATCGCCGTTGCTACGGAACTTCTGGAGACATTCGCCCAACTGAGTCCAGTCACGGGGACAGGGACCCTTCTTGCCCTGGATAGAAAGTTCTTCAATAGTCTTGGACGGAAGAACAATGTAGTCCGGGAACTTGTTCAAGAATTCAAGAACTGCTTCATGAATTTCACCGGCATCCACTCGGCGCTTGTAGTCAGCCAAGTATTCCTTGTCGGTGGGAGCAAAGGTAAAGTTCTTGATTCGGCTTTCCTGAGCCGGGTCGCGACGAGTACCATTGTAAATCTTGGCATTGTCGTTGTCAGCACAGATAACGTAAGTGTTTTCCTTCAGGTTTACGCCGAAGAGACGGTGTTCCAGAAGAAGTTCCATGATGGCATCCTGGATGATGGAGTTACCACGCTTACATTCATCAAGGAAGAGGACGTAGTAGTCGTCATACTTGGTAAGACGGGTATAGGTCATTCCGTTAGCCTTGTACAAGGCTTCCATCTGGTCGTCGTATTCCTTGCAGGTGGGAATCCAGCTGGGCGGGCAGCTGTAAGTACGGCCACCGAATTCCTGGAAGTTACCGATCAAGTCTGCCGGGTCCATAATGGACACGCAACGGCTGATCACATGCACACGGTCCAGGGGAACGTTATGCTTGTTTGCCACCAACTGGCGGATTGTATTGTGAACGTAGGAAGTCTTGCCTACGCCGTGATTTCCCATAAGGCCCAAGGTATGGGTGGGAAGAAAACCATTTTCAACGAATCGATTGATTGACTTAATATCCATAAATTTCTTTTTCCTTCGTTTCTATAGCTTTTATCGGTTTTTATTTATGAAACTGTCAAAAGATTTTCTGGATTTTTGAAAACACAAAAAAAGGCCCGTTATAGAACGGACCTTTCTTATATATGTATTGTGATTCCGGGCGCCCGGAGAGACAATATTACAAACGCTTCAGCACGGCCTGTGCGTGATGGTAGAAGCCTTCTTCCATTGCAACGGCGGCGATTGCCTTGGCGTTCTTCTTGACGGCCTTTTCGCTGTAGCGGATGATGGACATGCGCTTCAGGAAGTCGTACACACCCAGAGGGCTGAAGAAGCGGCCAGTGCCGTTAGTGGGCAGCACATGGTTGGGGCCAGCAAAGTAGTCGCCCACCGGTTCAGAAGACCAGTGACCGATAAACACGGCACCGGCGTTTTCGATCTGGGCGGCCATGGATTCAGCTTCGTCGGTCATGACTTCGAGATGTTCCGGAGCAATCTTGTTTGCAATGGCAACGCCATCGAACCAGTCCTTCACCACCAGGATACGGCCGAAGTTATCCAGCACCTTCTGGAGCAGTTCCTTCTTGGGGGAATTTTCAACCTGGATGTCTACACAGGCAGAAATCATCTGGGCGGTTTCCATGTCGTCGGTAATGCAGATGGCGGCTTCGAAACCGGAACCGTGTTCCGCCTGGGAAAGCAGGTCTGCAGCAACGAAGTCAGGATCGGCAGTCTTGTCGGCCATCACCAGAACTTCGGAAGGACCAGCCACCATGTCGATATCCACAACGCCGAAGACTTCCTTCTTGGCGACGGCGGCGAAAACGTTACCCGGGCCAACAATCTTGTCCACGCGTTCTACGACAGTCTTACCCTTGGCATCCTTGGCACCGTAAGCCAAGAGGCCGATAGCCTGAGCGCCACCGATGTGATAGACTTCGGTAATGCCCAGCTGCTGCAGCACGAATGCCACGGCGCGGTTGATTTCGCCCTTGATAGGAGTAACAACAACAATGTCTTCAACGCCTGCCACCAGAGCGGGCACTGCGTTCATGATCACGGTGCTGGGGTAAATGCCTGCGCCACCGGGAACATAGAGGCCCACGCGCTTCATGGGGCGGATGCGCTGACCAAGAACAACGCCGTCCTTACCTTCCATGAGCCAGGATTCTTCCATCTGGTTCTGGTGGAAATCACGGACGTTCTTGATGGCCTGCTTGAGAGCCTTCTGCAAATCGGCGGGGCACTTGGCGGCAGACTTTGCAATTTCCTTTTCAGAGACGCGGATGTTCTTGCCCTTGAGGCCATCGAACTTCTGAGCGTATTCTACAGCCTTGGCGTAGCCGCCCTTCTTGATGTCGGCAAGGATATCTACAACCTTGTTATAAATCTCGCGGCTGGGAGCAACTTCACGACCGCAAATGCGTTCAATTTCCTTAGAGCTAGGAGTAGCCTTAACTATTTGCATTTCTTAGTTTCCTTCAAAATCTTGTAGCACAGACCGTCCATCAAGGCAAGCCAGCTGGCTTCGATGATGTTGGTGCTGACACCTGCCACATTCCAGTGTTCCTTATCGTCACCGAAGGTAGTCCATACGCGGACCAGAGCGTCGGAACCTACGGAAGAACCGAGAACGCGGACCTTAAAGTCATCCAGGCGGACCTTGGCCATGTACGGGAAGAACGGGAGCAGAGCCTTACGGAGAGCTGCATCCAGAGCGTTCACCGGACCGTCACCTTCGCTTACCTGATGGCTGATCTTGTCGCCAATCTTCAGCTTGACGCTAGCCTGGGAAACGGACACGCCCTGAGGGGTCTTGTCTTCGGTAACGCGGTAGTTCATGAATTCGAAAGGTTCGGTGAACATACCCAGCTGGCGATAAACCAGCATCTTGAAACTTGCTTCGGCAGAGTCGAAGTGCCAGCCGGCGTTTTCCTTTTCCTTGATAGCCAGCAACAGCTTTGCCACCATGGGGTCCTTCTTGTCGATGCCCGGCTTGATAGCCTTCAGCTTTTCGACAACCAGAGAGCCGCCAGCCTGATCGCTGGTAACGAACACGCGGTCATTGCCCACAGAGTGCGGATCCACATGTTCAAAGCTGCGAGAAACCTTCATAACGCCATCGATATGTGCGCCGCCCTTATGAGCGAAAGCAGCCTCGCCCACATACGGAGCACGGACGTCGCTAGCCAGGTTCACAATCTGGTCTACGCTGAGGAACAGCTTGCGAAGTCCAGCCATTTTCTTGGCGGCAAAGAACTTTACACCCATCTTGAAGACCAAGTCAGCCATGATGGTAGTGAGATTTGCATTACCGCAACGTTCGCCGTAGCCGTTAATAACACCCTGAATCATGGATGCGCCAGACTTCACAGCATAGATGCTGTTGGCTACAGCAAGGCCGGAATCGTTGTGAACATGGATGCCCAGAGGTACGTCCACATGTTCCTTGACTTCTTCAAAAATTTCTTCCAGTTCCCAAGGCATGGTACCGCCATTGGTATCGCACAGCACGATGAAGTCTGCACCACCGAGGGCTGCAGCCTTCAGGGTTTCCAGAGCATATTCCGGATTGGCCTTGTAACCGTCGAAGAAGTGTTCGGCGTCGTAAATAACTTCCTTGGAATGTTCCTTCAGGAATTCAATGGAAGACTGGATCATGTCCAGGTTTTCTTCCAGAGTTGTATGAATGACATCCGTAACGTGGAGGTCCCAGCTCTTACCGAAGATGGTCTTCACGGGAGCTTCGGACTTCACCAATGCCTGGAGCAGCGGATCCTTCTCGGGAAGAATCTTCGGGCGACGAGTACTACCGAAAGCAGCGATCTTGGCGTGCTTCAGTTTCAGTTTCTTCACTTCGCGGAAGTATTCTTCGTCGGTAGGATTGCTCGGGTTAGGCCAGCCGCCTTCAATGTAATCAATACCGAAAGAGTCAAGAATTCGAGTAATCTGGATTTTATCGGCCAGAGAGAGACTAATCTTGCGATCTTGATTGCCGTCGCGCAGCGTGGTGTCATAGATAAAACATTTCATGTGCACAAATTTAGAAAAAAACGAAGGACGTTCTCTAGCATTTTCTATTTTTTCCATTAAAATGGAGGTTTGAGAATGTCTCGACTTATGTTCGTTTTTATTGCGCTAATGCTTTACTGCTGTGGGGACACATCAGATAGCGGCGTAAATCAGAGTATAGTTAATACCGAATCAAGCTCATCCTCCAACGTGGAAGCCATATATTCATCCTTTGAAGAATCCAGTTCTTCTTTCATAAAATTGGACACACTCCCATTCGACACTACGGGAACCGCCCAACGGCCAATGATTTACTTCTATACATCAGAAAACAGAGAAGGATTTGATGAGTATTATGATTTTTACCACGATAAAATCTTAGATGACGTCTCCAATATCATAATAGCTCGTCCCGTAGGATACTATTGTCGTCTTCATTTTTCCATGTACGACTCCTTAGAAAACATCTACATGCAATACAATGACGCCGATTATTTTCAATATGTTCTTATGCATAAAAGTGATTCATTAATGTATTCTAGCCTTCGTTATTGCAACGAACAAGAATGGAGGAAATGTGAAGAAGAAGAAGAGAACCACGCCTTCTATTACGAAAAAATAGTCGTCCAAAACGACACCTTCTATTACTCAAAAACGAATTCCCGTTTTGTTCTTCTTTCGATTACAGATTCCACAATACAGCAATGGGAAAAAATACGTCCCGACTACATTCCGCCCCCTCCTCAAAAAGAATGTCTTTCCAGTTATCTAAAAGAAAGTGACACCTTGGCGAAAGTTATTTCTTGTGATACCTTATACATCGAGAAATACAATTTGAAAATTACGGATAACGACGGAACATGGATCTTTGAAAACGAAACTTGTTCCTTTGGAGATCCTCGATACTACAACGACAGCACCCAATGTACAAATGAATACAACAGCAGAGCTAGATGTCTTCTTAAAGTAATGAACACCTATAAAGTCCCTAGGCTTTGCCGTGGGAACACTTCCTTCGACAGGACTGGCGTATGGTGCATTCTCGATGAAGAGAAGCCAATATAACATTTGAGTTTATATGAAAAAGGCCCCCTTGCTAGGGGGCTTTCGCTTGACTCACTTCAGCGGATTTGCGTCGCTCTTATACCATTCCATAAACTTGGCGATGCCGTCGTGCAAGCTCCAGTGAGGCTTGTAATCACACTGCTGTTCCAACTTGGTGGTATCGGCATTGGTCTGGTAAACATCGCCCGGCTGCATAGGCAAGAATTCCTTCTTGGCAGGTTCGCCATAGGCATTCTCGATTTCGCTAATGAAGTCCATCAGCTTCACCGGATTGCTACAACCGATATTGAAAATACGATACGGCACACCGTTTTCGCACTTGGCGGCATCCGGTTCACGGTCCACCACATGGATGGTACCTTCGGCAATATCATCGATATAGGTGAAATCGCGGATCATGTCGCCATTATTGAATACCTTGATTGCCTCACCCTTGCTGATAGCCTTTGCAAACAGCATGGGAGACATGTCGGGGCGACCCCAGGGGCCGTAAACAGTAAAGTAGCGTAGGCCTGTGACCTTGATCCCATACAACTTAGCGTAGGAATGGGCCATCAGTTCGTTGCTCTTCTTGCTAGCGGCGTAAAGGCTTACAGGAGAGTCCACCTTGTCATCTTCACTGTAGGGCACCTTGCTATTCAAGCCATAAACAGAGCTGCTAGAAGCAAATACCAAATACGGAACCTTGGTATTTCGGCAAGCTTCAAGAATATTCAAAAAGCCCACCATATTGCTCTGCATATAGGCGTAGGGATTGGTGATAGAATAGCGGACACCAGCCTGGGCAGCAAGGTTCATCACCTTGCCAAACTTTTCTGCAGCGAACAGCGCATCCAGGGATTCCTTGTCGGCGATGTCCATGCGGATGAAACGACAATTGGACCACATGGAACTGGTAAGCATCTTGCCAAATTCAAAGTCATCGTTGGGTTGTTCAAAACCGTTCTCACGAAGACGGCCGTACTTCAAACGCTGATCATAGTAATCGTTGATGTTGTCAAGACCGACAACTTCATCGCCTCGTTCAGAAAGCATCTGTACGATTTTTGAACCGATAAAGCCGGCTGCACCAGTAACAAGAATCTTCATTGAAAAACCTGTTTACTTTTTCTTGCTGTAATAGCCCTTGCCGTAGTAACCACGACCATAATAGCCGTAGCCACCATAGTAACCGCGACTGTCGTGTTCACAGTGGTTCATAACAAAAGCCTTAGGCTTGTCGCAGCAGCGATCCACTTTCAGCATGGCTTCCTTGATCTGGTCCATGGAATGACGACCATAATGCAAAACGAACAGGGCAAAATCCACCACAGGGAAAATCAATTCAGAGTCCGTGACCAAGTTCAGAGGAGGAGTATCCACCACAATCATATCGAACTTAGAACGAGCCTCATCCAAAAGTGCCTTGAAGTTTTCGCCACGAAGCAGTTCACTGGGAGTTACATCAGAATTACCTGCACCCAAGACAAACATGTTCTCTGTCAAAGATTCCGCGACAGCAGAATCCAATTGGCACTTTCCAGAGAGAACATCTCCAAGGCCAACCTTATGCTTGCTGTAGACCACACCGCGACGCATGTCAGCATCGATAAGCAAAACCTTCTTCTGGTTGTTTGCGTAAAGTGCAGCAAGGTTCTTAGCCACAAAGGACTTACCCACACCAGGCACCATACCGGTAACCATGATGACCTTTTCCTGAGCTACAGAAAAATCAATTGCTGTATAGAGAGACCGGAACGCTTCGCTGGCAGGATCTTCTGGAGACTCCTCCACAAGAGGTTTAATGTTCTTGCCCTTCTTGCGATGACGCAGAATATTGTTGTCAGATTCCGGAATCTTGGCATAGACGCTGATGCCGGTTTCGCGTTCAATTTCAAGAGAACTGCGAACGCCACGACGGGTCATCTGCAACAGGTAGATCAACAAGGCTCCAAGAAGGAATGCGCCAGCCACACAGCCACCAAAGATCATCTTCTTGTTGGGCTTGCTGGGACGGCGTTCAATCTGAGCATAGTCCACAATACGAACGTTACCCACTTCGCCGGCACGAACCACACGGAGCTGCTGGATGTTGTTCAACATAGAAGTATACTGAGCATTGTTCACAGCCACTTCTTCCTGCAAGCGGAGAACTTCCTGCTGAGTCAGCGGCATCTTTTCTGCAGAGGACTTCAGCTTGGAAAGTTCCGCGCGAAGACGGTTCTGCTGCTTGATAATGGTCTGCACAGAGGGATGTTCTTCCTTGAACAAACGAGTTGCTTCCTGGCGACGCTTGTCCAATTCAAGAATTTCCCTTTCGAGAGAAGAAGTCTTTTCCAAATGGGCACGAGTTTCACCGCCCATATCCACGGAACCAATCTTGTGGCGATAGTCAGCCAAAGTCTTTTCAGAGGAGTCCAACTTAGCCTTGATGCCCGGCAGCTGCTTTTCCAAGAATTCCAAAGTCTTTTCAGCTTCGGCACTACGCATTTCCACGTTCTGGCGCAGATAAATCGTAGCAACAGAGTTCAAGATGGCAGCAGCGCGGTCAGGATACTGATGAGTAAAGGACACACCGATAATACCAGTCTGCTTCCCCTTTTCTGCCACATTCATACGCCCCAGAAGTCCACGATAGGCATCCAGAGGATCGATCTGGGAAAGAACAAACAGCTGTTCCGGTTCTGCGCGCATCTTCTGCACACGGATTTCAAGTGTGTCGCCGTAATATTCGGCCACCAGGTTCTCCCCTACAGGACCACGGACAAGTTCTGTTTCTTCGGGAGTAATCACAGCATAAGTGTTTTCGTCAATAACCTTGGCCATCCACTTTTCACGGATTGCGATCTTCGGAATCTGGAGGTTCTCCAGATCCATACGGCCTTCCTTGTGGGTCAGACGGTTCAAGGCACCCACAGGCTTGGCCATAAAGCACAGATGTTCCTTATCCACCACATAACTCAAAACCATGCGGCTCTTCAGCAACTCGATTTCGGCTTCGGCAGGACTTGCCACATCAAGGAGGGCACCCATTTCACCCATAGCTCTGCTAGCCTTGTTACCCTTCACATTCACCTGCAAAAGGGCGTTACTTGTAAACTGAGGACGAGCCCAGTTAGAAGCAAGGAAACCTGCCACACAACCAAGAACAATGCAAATTCCGAGAAAAACCTTATGCTTGAGCAAAATGCCCAAGACTTCAAGAAGATCAATTTCATCATCCGCAGGATTTTGTGCGGAAGTCTGCAACAAGTTGTTTTGGGACAAATTCTGTTTATTCTGGTCCATATACACTCAAAATTAATGTTACAGGAAAAATAATAGCAATTTTGTAAGAAATGAAAAATCCCAAAAATCCGTAAAACACAAAAAAGTGCCCCGTTTGAACGGAGCACCTTTTTAAGTTTATCTGTAGGGCGCGCGGGGTAAACCCGCAGTCGACTTACTTCTTCTTAGCGGGCTTCTTGGCAGCGGCCTTCTTAGCGGGCTTTGCAGCCTTCTGGGAAGCCTTGCAGAAGTCAACGTATGACTTCAGAACGTCGCAGAAGACTTCGTCCGGAGTGTTATCGCCAACAATGTGGGAGATGATCTTCTTGTTGTACTTGGAAAGAACCTTAGCGGTAGATTCCTTGTAAACCTTGAGACGGTTCTTGATGACAGCTTCGTCAGCGTCGTCCTTACGGCCTTCGATCTTGGCGCGGTTCAGGAGACGAGCAACGATGGTAGCTTCGTCCTTGATGTCGAGAACGAAGATGTGCTTCACGTCGACGATGGATTCGATGAGCTTGACCTGTTCAACGGTACGAGGAATGCCGTCCAAGAGGAGGGTGTCCTTTTCCGGGTTCAGCTTGTTGGTGTTCACCAAGCCTTCAACATAGCGGCCGAAGATTTCAACGGTAGCTTCGTTAGGAACCAGGAGGCCCTTGCTGGAATAGGAAGCGAGGAGCTTGCCGGATTCGCTGGACGGAGCGATGCCACGGAAGATGTCACCGGTAGAAAGGTGCTTGAGAGAAGTGGTAGCAGCGAGCTTTGCGCCAACGGTACCCTTGCCGGAACCCGGTGCGCCAAAGATGAGAACTGCAGAAATCTTAGCCATTGTAGACCTCTTGGTTAGTTGTTTTGTTTTTACAGTTTAAAAGATAGTTAATCTTGATGGTTTTCACCATCGTCAGAAGAAAGTTTTTCGCACTTGAACTTCAACTTTCCATCCACAGCATCAATGGAGATGGTAGAGAAGTCCGAATAAACTCCCAAAAGCAGGCCTTCCGCAATTTCATCTTCAATCAACTGCTGGATAGAACGGCGAATGGGGCGGGCACCCAAGGCGGAATCGTAATTGTGGCTAACCACAAGATCCTTAGCTTCCTTGGAGATTTCCAGAAGAATACCGCGTTCAGACAAATTCTTCTGCAAGAACATGAGCTGGATATCCACAACGGAAGTCAGGTCGTTCTTGGTCAGCGGGCGGAACACGATCTGTTCATCGATACGGTTCAAGAATTCCGGAGAGAACACGCGCTTGGTTTCTTCGCGGATGGCGGTTTCCATACGTTCGTAATCGTCAGTCTCCCCCATCTTGGTGAAGCCCATGCCAGAACTGTGGCGAACTTCACGGGCGCCAGCGTTACTGGTCATGATAATGATGGTGTTCTTGAAATTGATCTTACGACCATAACTATCCGTAAGGATACCATCGTCCAGAATCTGGAGCAACAAGTTGTACACGTCCGGATGAGCCTTTTCAATTTCATCCAGGAGCACAACGCAATACGGGCGCTTGCGAACCTTTTCGCTAAGCTGACCACCATTGTCTTCAAAGCCAACGTATCCCGGAGGCGCACCGATCAAGCGGCTAATGCTGTGCTTTTCCATGTATTCGCTCATGTCGATACGGATCATGGAATCTTCACTACCGAAGAGGCTCAAGCTCAGAACCTTGGCAAGTTCAGTCTTACCCACGCCGGTGGGGCCAAGGAACATAAAGCTACCCATGGGGCGCTTGGTGTCACGAATGCCAGCACGGGTACGGCGAATAGCCTTGACCACGGCATCCACAGCCTGGTCCTGACCAATGACGCGTTCCTTAATATCGTCACCCAACTTCAAAAGTTTCTGGGCTTCTTCGTCGGCAAGGCGACTTACAGGAATGCCCGTCATCTTGCTGATGCAATCGCGAATTTCATTTTCATCCACAACAGGAGTTTCCGCAGAATCTTCCTTGTTCAAGGCGTCGCGACGTTCTGCAATTCGGTTGGTCAATTCTTCGATCTTGTCACGGAGGGATGCAGCAGTTTCGTACTGCTGTTCTGCAATGGCATCTTCCTTCTTCTGCATTGCTTCGGCCAATTCGTCTTCCATCTCCTTCAGGTCCTGAGGCGTACGAATGGAATTCAAACGGACGCGGGCACCTGCTTCATCAAGCACATCGATGGCCTTATCCGGAAGGAAGCGATCGCTGATATAGCGTTCGGCCAACGTGACGGAAGCGCGGATTGCTTCCGGAGTGTAATGCACCTTGTGGTGCTGTTCATACTTTGCACGCAGGCCCTCAAGAATCTGGATGGAATCTTCAGAAGAAGGCGGGTTCACCACGATGGTCTGGAAACGGCGTTCCAGAGCAGCATCCTTTTCAATGTACTTGCGGTATTCATCGATGGTGGTAGCACCAATGCACTGCAGTTCACCACGTGCAAGAGCCGGCTTGAAAATGTTGGAAGCATCCAGGCTACCTTCAGAACCACCAGCCCCCACAATGGTATGCAATTCGTCGATGAACAGAATCACGGAATTGTCGACTCGCTGAAGTTCCATAATCAGGCCCTTCACACGTTCTTCAAACTGGCCGCGGTACTTTGTACCAGCCACCATGGCAGCCACATCCAGGCTAACCACACGCTTGTTGGCCAACAGTTCCGGAATCTTCTTCTGGGCAATCTTCAGGGCAAGACCTTCAATAATGGCGGTCTTACCAACGCCAGGTTCACCAATGAGAGCCGGATTGTTCTTCTTGCGACGGCAAAGAATCTGGATCAAGCGTTCAATTTCTGCTTCACGGCCGATAATCGGGTCCAGCTTGCCCAGGCGAGCCATAGCGGTAAGATCACGGCCAAAGTGTTCCAGAATGGGAGTCTTGGAGCGGGATTCACGACGAACCTGCTGACGAGTTTCACCATTAACTCTGGGCTGTTCAGGTTCAAAACCACCCGCTTCGCCGTTATTCTCTCCAGAGACAGAATCGTCAGAGGAATCTCTTTTCAACTGAATCAATGCTGCCTGGAAATTTTCATAAGTCACGCCAAAGGAGGACAAGGTTCCCACTGCGGCAGATTCACTCTGCTGCAAAATGGCAAGCATCAAATGTTCCGGACCAATGTACTGGTCCCCTTCAGTCTTTGCAATCTTTGCGGCATTGTAAAGAGCCTGTTTGCATCGATTGGTAAAAGAAAGCAAAGCGCCGCGGGCATCACCCACGGTCATAAGGCCACCATTAGAGGTCAATGCACGCTGTACATTTTCACCAAGTTCATTCAGGTTCACATTGAGAACCTTCAAAGTTTCAGCAGCAAAACCGGAATCTTCACGAACCAGGCCCAACAGCAAATGTTCGGTACTGATACTATCGCTACCTAGGTTGCGTGCGGCCATACGGGCGGCCTGCAAAACAGCCTTGGCTTTCTTCGAAAAAATACCATTGATATCAGACATTATTCAACCTAATTCCTATTCAAAACTTTGAATCAAGCCACCGTGCATTACCACACGACGCTGGGCAAAAGATGCCAATTTTTCATCGTGAGTGACAATCAAAAAAGCCTGATTAAATTTCTGGTTCAATTCTCCGATCAGTTCATTCAACTTAGCGGAGTTGGCTTCATCCAGGTTACCACTAGGTTCATCGGCAAGAACCAGGTCCGGATTGTTCATCAAGGCACGGGCAATGGCAATGCGCTGACGTTCACCACCGGAAAGTTCTCTCGGCAAATGCTTCAGGCGGTCCTTCAGACCTACCGCATCCAAAAGCATTTCGGCACGTTCACGACAATCCTTTTCGGAAATTCCCATAATGCGGCCCGGCACGCAAACATTTTCCAGTGCAGTAAACTCGCTAAGCAAGTGATGGAACTGGAAAACAAATCCCACCTGAGCCCTGTGATACATATCCTTTTCTTCACTATTGAACTTGGAAAGAGCCTTTCCCTTGAAAAGGATTTCGCCAGAAGTAGGAGTATCCAGCATGCCCACCAAGTTCAAGAATGTGGATTTTCCAGAGCCGGAAGAACCGGTAAGAGCCACCAACTCCCCTTCATTCATGGAAAAATTGACGCCCTTCAAAATTTCGAGCTTTTCACCGGTTTCGCTAAATACGCGACGGAGATCCTTAGTTTCTAAAAGTACGTTACTCATGTCTAATAGCCCCCACAGGATCCAGTCGGCTGGCCTTCCATGCCGGAAGCAGGGTTGCCAGAACGCACAGGGAAATACCAATCACAAAAATCAAAACCACATCCAGCATGTGCACGGAAATGGGAAAATACGGAATCACATAAACGTCGCCAGGCAACTTGATGAAATGGTAGGCTTCCTGCAATTTGCAAAGCACAAGACCAATGGTTCCACCAACGATAGTTCCACCAACGCCGATAAAGCTTCCCATGAGCATGAACACGCGCATCACTGCGCCCTTGCTGAAACCCATGCTGCGGAGGATACCGATTTCCTTGGTCTTATCGATAACCACCATGATCAAGGAACTGATAATGTTGAATGCAGCCACCAGGATAATCAAGCAAATCACAGCGGCCACAATGAACTTTTCGTAGTTCATCCACTTGAGAAGCGTAATATTCTTGGTCTTCCAGTCCATGGCATAGTACGGATAGGACAGCCAGTTGGCCATGCTATCTACAGCTTCACCGGCAGCCCAGTGATCGTTCATTCTGAACTGAACTCCGGTCACGGCATCGCCAAAGCCAAGCAGTTTCTGAAGTTCAGGAATACCAATGTACGCCAGGTTTCCATCGTACTCGTATGTACCTGTTTCAAAGATACCGCTGACGACGCACATCATCATCTTGGGACCACCGCCGGCAACCACGGCATCAGGACTCTGGAATGTCTGGAGAACAAGCTTATCGCCCACCACCACACGAAGACGGTTGGCAAGACCGGAACCCAGCATAATGCCCGGACGCAACTTTCCACTCAAGTCCTCAAGACTATCCACGGAATAGTTACCCCACTTCATGTACTTGTGAATATCGGTAACGCCCTTGGAAGATTCACCATCGATACCGTAGATGACGATACCGTCGTTCACCTTCTTACTGCTAATACCGATCTTGTAAACGATAAACGGAGAGGCAGCCGTCACTCGCGGATCGCGGGTACGGACTTCCTTGATAAGGCTATCGTAAGGAGCAATGGGATCTCCATTGTAAGCCATGATTTCAAAGTGGGCGTCCTTGCCGATCATCTGGGCGGTAACTTCTTCTTCGAAGCCATTGACCGCGGCCAAGGCAACCACCAGCGCAAAAACGCCGATACTCACGCCCAGCATACTGAAAATGCCAATCAACGAAACGAAGAGACTCTTACGTTGAGCCCCCAGGTATCGCCAAGCAATAAGCCATTCAAGTTTATTCATATACAAGCACAAATAATTAAAAAGAGAAATCCAACAACAGGCAACAAACCTCCCCTATGTGACATTATCGTCATTACAAGTGAAGTTTGTCAGCCTATAGTCAAAATTCTTGCGATTAGGTTTCCGGCTTCATCAGCGGGAAGAGCTGCACGTCGCGGATGGTTTCCTGGTTGGTCAGGAGCATCACCATACGGTCGATACCGAAACCCACACCGCCGGTAGGAGGCAGGCCGGATTCGATAGCGTGCATGAAGTTTTCGTCCATGGGATGAGTTTCGCCTTCACCACCGCGGCCACGGCGGACCTGGTCTTCCAGAAGTTCGCGCTGACGGATGGGATCGTTAAGTTCGGTATAGGCATTACCCAGTTCCCAGCCGTTTGCATAGGGTTCAAACTGTTCGATGAGGCCTTCGATGGTACGGTGCTTCTTGCAAAGCGGAGTAGATTCGGTGGGCATGTCCATAATGAAGGTGGGCTGGATCAGCTGGCCTTCAACGGTCAGTTCGAAGAGTTCCAGGATACCACGACCGCGGCTGAATTCGCCATCCAGGTGGCCACCCAGTTCTTCCATCTTGTTCTTGATGTCTTCGTCGGACATTTCATTGACCTTGAGACCACCGAACTTTTCGATAGCTTCGATCATGCTGTAGCGGGGCCACGGAGCCTTGAAGTCGATTTCCTTACCCTGGGTCATGATCTTGGTGGTGCCGTTTGCAGCGATACAGGCACGTTCATAGATGTTTTCGAAGTGAACCATCATGTCATTATAGTCGGCATAGGCTTCGTAGAATTCCAGACCAGTGAATTCCGGGCTATGGGTACGGTCCATACCTTCGTTACGGAAGTTCTTGGAGAATTCAAACACCTTTTCCATACCGCCCACAATGCAGCGCTTCAGGTAAAGTTCCGGAGCCACGCGCATGTAGAGGGTCATGTCGCAGGCGTTGTGGTGGGTGGTAAACGGACGAGCGTTTGCACCGCCATAGATGGGCTGCAGAGTCGGGGTTTCCACTTCGATGAAGCCCTTTTCCAGCAAGTATTCGCGAATAGCCTGCATAATCTTGGAACGCTTGATGAAGACTTCCTTCACGTCGTCGTTCATGGCCATATCGATATAGCGCTGACGGTAACGGGTATCCACGTCTGCAAATTCGTTGAACACAACCTTGTTGCCGTTTTCATCAATCTTTTCCTTGGCAACAGGAAGCGGGCGCACAGCCTTGGAAAGCATGGTCACCTTCTTCACGCGTACGGAATATTCACCACTCTGGGTTTCAAACATGGTACCGTTAACGCCGATGAAGTCACCAAGGTCGGTCATCTTTACGATTTCGTAGTTTTCTTCGCCCACTTCGTCGCGGGCACAAACAACCTGGAGGCGGCCATAACGGTCCTTCAGGTGCATAAAGCACATCTTGCCCTTACGATTGAAGCGGACAACGCGGCCAGCGAAAGCCACTTCTTCCTGGGAAGCAATGAGAGCGTCCTTATTTTCCTTAAGAATCTTGGAATCATGGGTACGGTTAAACTTATGAGGATAAGCCTCGATACCCATTTCCTTAAACTTGTCCAACTTTGCCAGGCGAGCGACGACCTGGTCATTCATATCTTGCATTGCCATATTTCATTACCTTTTTAAGGTTTTACGTTAAATTTTGAACAGACCAAAGATAAAAACTTTAAAAACCCCATAAAAAAGAAACAGGGCCATTTGACCCTGTTTTTATAGCAATCTGTGATATTCTTCTGCATTACCAGAGAGAAATACCAAGTTCGAGAGCAAATGTATGGCTTGCAAAAGACTTATCGAAATTACCTTTTTTGACATCAATCAAAACATGGTCTTCATCATAAACATTTGTCGTGTAGGAATCCGTTATAGAACCAATCTGGGCCATATACTTAAAGCGAACATTCAAGGCAAAAGATGGCGCGCCAATACGATCTGGCCTAGTAGCGAAGACTCTGGAGTCAATATTGAAACCGAGAATAAACGGATGAGCGTACCAATCGTCGGCTTCCATAAAGATATATTCACTTATACCCACAAAAGGAGTTACCTTCAAGTATTTTGTCTCAAAAGCAGTTACACCGAGAGTGATACCCATAGATTCATCTTCGGATTCATTATGATAATAGGAATTTCCTCCCTTCGGTTCATTTATAAGTCCAAATGACCAGAACAAACCAAGCGAAACACGCTTGTACTGAATTTCGCCTTCAATGATAAAACTTGTACCCATTTTGTCGTTGACAAGGTCCATCAATTCACCACTCATAAAGCCAAGCCACTTACCAGCAAACACGGCAAGGCCACCGGTGTAATACTTGTGAGCCCAGGGGTCCTTTCTAAACAAGCGCTGCTTATCCATGTAATTCTGAACGAAAGGAATTGCCTGTTCCTTCAAGTAGAGGGAATGTTCAGACAAAGGATAATTCTTCACAAAGTTTTTGGCGTTGTTCAAGAAATCTTCGGCACAGGTGGTATCGGCAATAACAGTAAAGGCAAAGGAACGACCATTGAAATTGTAGGTTCGAGCACCAACCACCAATTCAGAATAAATTAACGTTCTGTAGAGATCCTTGAATTCCTGGTTGATATCGGAAGAGTCCACACGGTCTGCAAGGGAATCAGCCTTCGCCTTTGTGAACGGAGAAAGATTTCTGTACAGGTACTGATTCAAGGCGTCGGTTTCAGAAATACGCTGTTCCTTGGTAGGAACATAACCTGAGTCAAGGAATATTCTACGGAAACCAGAATAAAGCTTGACTCCTTCTTCAAAGCGACCAATTTCCATAAGAATCAGGTATTCCTCGAAACGGATCAAGGGAGCACCCTTGTCGACATTGGCTTTCAAATATTCAAAAGCTTCCTGAGATTTCTCAACGTCCTGATCTATCAGGGATTCGCGCAACACATCGCGAGCGCGCAGATACATTTCCTTCTTGGAAATCTTGGATTCGGCAGCAAGAGAAAATGTTGCCAAAACAACCAGCAAAAAACACATCAGTTTCTTTGTCATTAGAAAAGACTCCTAAACCTTTGTTGATAATAATAGCTTATTTGTTGCACTTCGATAAAGAAAAAAGAACGTTTTTCATTCTTTTACTACATTTCCCATTGTGTCACAGCGGATATCCGCAAAAAAAAGGATTGTATATGAAGAAGTTCTTTGCTGGAATCGCAGCCATCGCTTGCTGCGCCATGTTCTTGGGTTGTAACGAACAGAAAAACGACTCCCAGGCTGATGAATCCTTGAACAAGGTGAAGGCCGCTGGCGAATTCGTTCTCGGTCTGGACGACTCCTTCCCGCCCATGGGCTTCCGCGACAAGGACAACAACATTGTCGGTTTCGACATTGACCTGGCTAACGAAGTGGCAACCCGTCTCGGCGTAAAGCTGAAGACCCAGCCCATTTCCTGGGACGCCAAGGAACAGGAACTGAATACCGGTAAGATTGACTGCATCTGGAACGGCATGAGCGTTGACCCGACCCGCGCAGCAGCCATGAACTTGAGCGATCCGTACCTCAAGAACCGCATGATTTTCACAGTGAAGGACAAGTCCCTGAGCAAGCTGGAAGCCCTCAAGGGTAAGAAGATCGCTGTCCAGAACGGTTCTACCGCCCAGAAGCTTTTGGACGAATCCGAAGCCGGCAAGGCCGCCAAGGAAATCGTTCCTTTCGACGACAACCAGACTGCTTTGATGGACCTGGACAAGGGCGGCGTGGACGCTGTGTTCCTGGATGAAATCGTTGCAAAGTACTGGATCGTGACCAATTCCAAGGACTATGTGGTTCTGGAAGAAGGCTTGAGCGACGAAGTCTACGCTATCGGCTTCCGCAAGAAGGACCAGGCTCTCCGTGACGCCGTGAACGAAACCATCAAGGCCATGAAGGCCGACGGCAAGTTCGACGAAATTTCCGCCAAATGGTTCGGTAAGTAATCAAAAGCCCCAAGCGTCTAACGAAATATGTCTGATTTAGCAAACCTACTGCCAATCCTCTGGGGCGGTTTCTGTACCACCCTGGCAATCTTTGGATTGACACTTCTGTTCTCCATTCCTCTGGGACTGTTAGTTGCAGTCCTGAAGATGAGCAAGTTCCGCGTAATCCGCTATCCGGTGAGTTTCTACATCTCCGTGATGCGAGGCACTCCCCTGCTGTTGCAGATTGTGGCCATCTACTTCGGTAGCTACTACCTGAGTGAATACTCCGGCATCGGTTTTTCCTTTGACCGTTTCCCGGCAGTGGTGGCAGCATTCTCCATCAATTACGCAGCCTACTTTGCAGAAATCTTCCGCGGCGGCATCCAGGCCATCCCCAAGGGACAGTACGAAGCAGCCAACATGCTGGGTTTGACCAAGGGTCAGACATTCTTCCGCATTATTTTGCCTCAGGTGATTAAGCAGGTGGTTCCCGCCAGCGCCAACGAAGTCATTACCCTGGTGAAGGACACTTCCCTGGCACAGGTTATCGCCGTCACCGAACTGTTCTCCCTGGCCAAGAAGCAGCAGGCCGCCTACGCCAGCATCTACCCGCTGTTCGTGGCCGGCGTGTTCTACTACCTCGCCAACCTTTTGCTCAGCTGCCTTTTCGCCTACATCGAGAAGAAGCTCAATTATTATAAGTAGGGGCCGAACATGAGTGCAGTTTTAAAAGTTGAACACTTGAAAAAATCCTTTGGGGACAACCACGTCCTTAAGGACATTTCCTTTGATCTGATGGAAGGCGAAGTCCTTTCCATTATCGGCCCTTCCGGTAGCGGCAAGTCCACGCTGCTCCGCTGCATTACCCAGCTAGAAACCATGGACGCAGGCGCCGTCAACGTCAACGGCAAGGACATGATTGTAGGCATGGACAAGAAGGGTAACGCCAAGTACGCTCCCGCAAGCGTGCTCCGCGAAATCCGTCTGTCTACGGGCCTCGTCTTTCAGAACTTTAACCTGTTCCCCCATCTCACGGTGCTCCAGAACCTCACCATCGCCCCCATCCGAGTGCTGGGCATGGAACGCGAAGAAGCCCGCAAGCTGGGCCGCGAACTTCTGACACAGATGGGCCTTGCCTCCAAGGAAAAGGCCTACCCCTGCGAACTTTCCGGTGGTCAGCAGCAGCGAGTTTCCATCGCCCGCGCCCTCGCCATGAAGCCCAAGATCCTCTTCTTCGACGAACCCACCAGCGCCCTGGACCCGGAACTGACCGGCGAAGTCTTGAAGATCATCAAGGGCCTTGCCGACCAGAAAATGACCATGGTCATCGTCACCCACGAAATGGCCTTCGCCCGTGATGTTGCAAACAAAGTAATTTTCATGGACCAGGGTGTTATCGTGGAGCAGGGCTCCCCCGACTTCGTTTTCAACCAGTCCGGAAACGAACGCCTGGCAAGCTTCCTGAGCCGCTTCGCCCAAGGCTAGCAAGAAAAGACATTGCAAATATTAAAGGTCGTGCCGGTAAAGGCGCGACCTTATTTCATAGAAAATTTTCAGGAATTTGGGCTTATTTTCGATTACCCTCTTATCAAATCACGCCATGGACATCACGCAGCACTCATCCAGCGGAGAAATTCCCGACAGGATTCGTCACCCAGGCTATTCATTTTCTTAGTTAACTCCAGGGAGTTTCTGAAGGCCACATCACAGCAGTGACGGTAAGTTTTTACCTCGCTGTTCTTGGCTGCGGCAATATTGCTACTGATTGCATTACGACTCCTTAGGTAATTGTTGTGAACCTGTTCCAGGTAGTCGATACGCGACTTGACGGCAAGTTTTTCTAGCTGTTCCGCAGGGATTTTCTTGGACAACGTTAGGGCATGTTCAATCGCCATCGTCACTATTGCAGATGAAACACCCGCAATATAATGCGAGAAGGCCCTTGATAGTTCCGTCACGGTTGCGCGATCCTGATCCGAATCAAAATCCGCAAGAGACCTTACTGCAGTCTGGCAAATCCTGTAGGCACGGGCGCGCTCCTCGTTCCATTCAGAAACATACCCTGACACAGGCGTCTTCACCATCGTTTCCAGTTGCCTCAGAAATTTTCCATAGGCATCAATTGCCCCGGAAACCATGGGATTGTCGATTTTTCGCATATTTTCGAAGATTTTGCGATGAACTTCGACATACGACAGCAAATTATAGCTGCGAAAACCTTGACTTTGCTTGTAGTCCATATCCTAACTCCTTTTGAGGTTTCGCCTCAAATTCCAGTAATAAACTACAAATCAGTTGCACAAGAAACAAACTCTAGTGGTAGAAAACGCATTTTCATTTGTAGCACCACCATTTCTTTTGGTGCTTGATACAAAAAAAATTTGTAGAACCAAAATCCTACATGTACGATGCTGCACAAACTTTTGGACAACCACAATCCTACACGTACGATGCTGCACCATTATTTGTCGTACCTAGATTTTAAGAGAAGGTTCATTTACAGGTTCCAGAACCGCGAGATGGACGACGAACCTACCCGCGAATACATGCAGTATTTCGCCACCAAGAAATGCGAAACCAAGAACAAGGAACTTGCCAAGGGCTTCCGCGATGACGGCATTCCTCTCGAAATCATTTCTAAGCGTACAGACCTCTCCCCTGAAGAAATTAAAGCTCTGTAACCCCAAAGACATTCTTGTAATTTTAAAAGGGTCGCACCATTGAAGGCGCGGCCCTGTTTTAAACGAACTTTTGGATTCCGTTATTTTTCAAGGGAGGGACAATCAAATAAGCATCTATTTATCAAGCGATGAGTAATCGTAATATTCTTTGCTAGCTACTTTATTTCCTTTAAATTCAATTGCAATGCCTTCTTGAATGCTCATTTTACTGGGATCATCAACAACCGAATACTTAAGCCATGAATATCTGCGATTTCCATTTTCATTATCAACTAAATCAAACGCAAATGGTTTACCCAACAAATCTAAAACGATATTTAAGGAATCTCCTTCTTGAATTTTTTCAAAAGATTCTTTATTGACAAGGCAATTATCCTTTTTACTTTTACCACATTCTGTGCTTGCCTCACAAGATATGATAAAGAATGAAACTAAAAAAACAATTAATCTGAACATGTTGGACTTGTTGATTTTTTAATAGAGGGTTTTCCGCATGCCATATTCATTAATCTGACGTTTTAAATATACTCTTTTTTTTCGTATTGATTGTTAAAGGTTATGCGCTAAGTTTTTTGCAAACGGTAGGCAACCGCCATTTATCACAGAAGTGTCACAGTTCTGACAAAAAAAAGTGGGAAAGAGCCCCTGTCGCTGTCGGGAAACTCCTCTTATTAAACTCCGCAATGATTTATTAATGGGGAAGCTTACAGTTTATGTAATCTTTTGCAGCTTATTCTGTCGGAAAAGAATTGTATTGCGTTCCGCCATTGCTTCTCAATGTACTATTAAAAGCATCAACACATTCGTTAGAATCAATCGTTTTCATAATGTCATTTGATGAGCGAACAAGGTCAAATATTGAAAATAATAAAGATTTAAGGCGAGCGCAAGAGCTGAATACTCTTCCCCAGCCACAACTACGCGTATTCTCAAGTACATTTCCTGATTTACTTTCCATCCTGAACTCCACCGGCATTCCTCTCCAATCATAAGAAATTTTCAGGTTCCTGGACAAAACGACGCGTTAACTCATCATTTTTTTTCATATATTTACAGACATGTCAGACGAAGAACTGAAAAAATACAGGCTATCCTCCATGGAGGAGCCTTCCGACGAAATGCTGGAAGCCCTTATGGAAAAAGTCGGTGCAGCAGCACGTGAATCCTCCCGCAAGGCAGAAGAGGCTATGGATCGTATGCGTGCAGAAGTCGCTTCAAATATCGCCCAGAAAAAATTACGTCTTGGTTTGCTATGAGCGAAAAGAAACCGACACTATGCATTGTTGCCGGTCCAAACGGTTCCGGAAAGACTACTACGACCATTCAGTTGCTTGAAAATGAATGGGCCGCCGATAGCGTCTATATCAACCCGGACAACATCGCCCAAGAAATGTTCGGAAACTGGAATTCCCCCGAAGCAGTGCTAAAAGCAGCTCAGCATTCTACCGAGCTTCGCTACAAATGCCTTGAAGAAAAGAAAAACTTCGTCTTTGAGACCGTTTTTTCCTCAGACGAGAAGCTTGAATTCATACGCAAGGCAAAAGACGCAGGATTCTTCATACGATTTTTCTTTGTATGCACAGAAAAGCCGTCAATTAACGTTCTTCGTGTAACAAACCGTTTCCTTACTGGCGGCCATGAAGTACCTATTTCTAAAATCGTGACCCGCTACTACAAGTCGCTAGCGAATGCTGCCGTCGCAATCTCCATAGTAGACAGAGCTTACATCTACGACAATTCCGTCGACAATCAGTTGCCTAAGCTGATTTGCAGAATGGTTGACGGAACCTTGTATAAACAGTACGCCGAGATATTGCCCAATTGGGTTCAGGAACTGCTGTAATCAAGGCACTGTAATTTTGAAAAGGTCGTACCAAAGCTATATAGCCAACTTTTGCCCGATCACCATCAGCCCCTGCAATGCAAGGAACCGAGATGTAGAAGGACCGCTCCGGTGAAAGTGCGGCCCTTTTTCCAGATTCGACCCCTGATTAAATCACGACGTAGTCCACACTTACGTTTTTTCTTATTTTTTCCCTATGAGGTTAGATTTTCTATTTTTTCTTTGGCTCTGTGTCGCAGCATTCGGTCAAGAGGATGCGGCTGTCGCAAGTTCAACGGGTTCAGCATTCCGTGACACAGTTATTATTAAACAAATTTATCGCGACACAGTCTATATTCAGCCAGCACCCATCATCGACACGATCTATGTCAATGACAGCAAGAGAATTCCGAATAATTCACCGGAGACTCGTGACAGCAGCATGGCAATCACCTCCAATGAGCAGGCTGCGGTTTCACGTTATATACCAAAGAACGACTCCAGCCTCCACAAGAACTCGTTCATTTTGCAAGTTGATGCTATCAGCTTACTCGTTTCAACACTCGATCACCCTGCCGTAGACATAGCCCTTGAGATACCCTTCACCCTAAAGCATTCTCTCCTACTGGGTTTCGCTTACGCAAAGAAATATCCCGACAGTACCGGCTACTCGGACACATTCAATTCCATTTATTCCGGAGACATTAGCCAAATTACATTTGGATTCGCCTACCGTTACTGTTTCCGTCCAACAGCAGCTACAAAGTTCATTGAATTTGGAACCCATTACGTCCAAAGAAAATCCAACTACGACAACAGCTGGGACAACACCAACTACATCAACGACAGACCTCATTCCGAACACAAGATCCATCATGGTGCGCAGGCTTTTGCACACTTCGGTCTATTAAGAAGAGGCGACCGAATGGGATTAGCTCTTTTGGGAGGTTTGGCATACAATTACGTTCCCACTTTTAATGATGAAATCTTAAAGGGGCATGGATTCTACATCACTCGAGGCATCCAACTTGACACCAAAATAAACGTTAGTGTGGGGATTCTATGAGCTTAAAGAAAATGCATTTTTCAATTATGTTCATTACCCTTGCCTTGCCCGCCATGCTCCTCGCAAACGAAGTGGAAAACACCATCGCGCAAGCAAATCTTGTAGACACAATTTATGTGCAGGAGCACATCACCGACACCGTCTACCTTCCAGCCTTAAGAGACACCGTGTTCATCGACACCTCCAACGGCGGAAACGTTGTCCTTGAGGTAAACAGTGACTTTTTCAAGAATAAAGAAAAACTCCCCGAACGAGAAGAAACTGAAGAGGAATTCCAAAGACGAATCACCAGAGATTTCGTCTATCCAGAGGATATTCCCCCGACTTTCACAAGTTGGCTCAACCCCGCGATTGCAGCCGACATTATCCTTATCGCACTAAAGGCACTTTTCATAGACTACACATTTGAAAAGGAAAATTGGAAAAACGGATCCATTCTTGTTAATTATGCAGCCGTAATGATGTTTGGCGACGCAGGTTTCATGAGCGACCCTCAATGGAACGGTTTCAAGTCAACGATGGCATTGCCCATGGGTTATCGATACTACTTAAACATTTCTCAAAAACCCGTAGATATTACAAAGGCAAAAGCCAGGCATCGATACACCCCTCATGGAAACACATCCCTATTCGTAGAAGGTTTTCTTGGTCCATCCTTATCTATTGAAAACGTCAATTACATCGAAGAAGACAAATCCTACAGCAAGTTCGACGTTGGATTTGTGGGTTCAATCGGCGTTGGAATCGCAATGAATTTCCATAATTTCCTTTTTACCATAGGAGCTGACCTTGGTTACCAATACTGGGGTGACAAAGTCAATAATCAAGCTATACTTTGGGACGATTCAGACAGTATCGGCTACTCTTTAGCCTTTGGAACAACGTCAAAAGGCTTCTTTGTCAAACCGCAATTCTTGATCGGTTTTTAATTTTCATCCAGCCATCTTTGCAAGATAATCTGGGCAGCCAGCTGATCGATCACAGCCTTGTTCCTCTGCTTTTTCTTTTTGCTAAAGTGGGAGGTGCAAGCCTGGGCCTGCACGCTGGAATAGGATTCGTCCTGCGTAAACACGGGCATTCCCGGAAAACGGTCCTTAAGGTCTTGCACAAACTTCTCCACCACCACGTTCTTGCCGTTGGCGCGGCCATCGGGATGGTAGGGCATTCCCACCACGAAGGCATCCACCTTGTTCACCTTTACCAGTTCATCCAAACGGACCCAGAGGTTCGTGATTTTTTGGTCGATGGTCTCGCGGGCAAAGGCGAATTTCAGTTCAGAATCGGCAAAGGCGACACCGACGCGGTGTTCACCATAATCAAGGGCTAAGTAGTTCATGCCCGCAAATATAAGAAGAAACCCCCTTTTTAGGCGATAAAATGCACCACTCTATTTACATTTTTTGCTATTTTTGCCCCCACTATGAGTAATACAAAGAATGATTTATGGGTTGGTGTTGACGTTGGCTCTACCACTGTGAAGATTGCCGTCGTCGATCCGGAAACCTCCAAGCTTTTGCACTACACGTATCAGCGTCATAACGCTATGCAGGCCCAGAAGGTCCACGAAGTGCTCCGCGAAGCACATGGCCTTTTCCCGGGCAAGAATTTTAGAGTCGCATTCTGCGGTAGCGGCGGTCAGCCCTTCGCCGAAGCAACCAAGGCATTTTTCGTGCAGGAAGTGGTGGCAAACGCTCTCGCCGTTCGCGCAACCTTCCCCGATACTCGAGTAGCCATTGAACTGGGTGGTCAGGACGCCAAGGTGGTGTTCTTCGAAAAGGATCCCACCACAGGTAAGCTTATCGCCAGCGACATGCGTATGAACGGTGTCTGCGCCGGCGGTACTGGTGCATTTATCGACCAGGTGGCAGAACTCCTCCGCATCAAGACCGAAGCCTTCGAAGGTTACGCAAAACGCGGCCAGAAGGTCTATGAAATTTCCGGCCGTTGCGGCGTGTTCGCCAAGACCGACATTCAGCCTATGCTGAACAACGGTATCGCCAAGGAAGACATCGCCCTGTCCAGTTTCCATGCCATCGCCAAGCAGACCATCGGTGGTCTTGCCCAGGGTATGGAAATCAAGCCCCCCGTTATTTTCGAAGGTGGCCCGCTGACCTTTAACCCGACCCTCGTTCGCGCATTCAAGGAACGTCTCGGTATCAGCGATGAACAGGCAATTGTCCCTGAACATTCTGAAGTTCTCGTAGCTATGGGTGCAGCACTTTCCCTCGGTTCCATGTTTGCCGACCAGGAATGCTACTACCGCGAAGAAGGCTCTCTGGACTCCCTGGTCCACTTCAATGAAGTCCGCCAGGCCGAACACAAGGCCAAGGCTGCCGCCGACTTGTTCTTCCAGAGCGATGCCGAATACCAGCAGTTCCTCGCCGACCACAAGATGGCAGGCAACAACTACCCCCAGCCGGCTTCCGGCAGTGAACTGAACGTTTATCTGGGTATTGACGCCGGTTCCACCACCACCAAGTTCGTGTTGATGGACGAGCAGGACAACATTGTTGACGGCTTCTATGCCAGCAACGACGGTGAACCTCTGGCAGTGCTCAAGCGCGCCATGAACGAACTCATCGACCGTTACGAAGAATACGGTTGCAAGCTGAACATCCTGGGCGTTGGTACCACCGGTTACGGTGAACAGCTCTTCGCCAAGGCAGTCCACGCAGACTACCACACTGTGGAAACCGTGGCTCATGCAAACGCAGCTCAGCGCCTCTGCCCCGACGTGTCCTTCATCTTGGACATCGGTGGTCAGGATATGAAGGCAATCTCCGTCCAGGACGGTGTGGTCACTGGCATTATCCTGAACGAAGCCTGCTCTTCCGGTTGCGGTTCCTTCATCGAGACCTACGCACGTTCCCTGGGCATTCCCATGGAGAAGATTGCGGAAATGGCTTTCAATGCAAAGAGTCCCTCCCAGCTGGGTTCCCGCTGCACGGTGTTCATGAACAGTTCCATTATTACGGAACAGCGCGACGGTAAGCAGCCCGAAGACATTATCGCAGGTATCTGCCGCTCCATTATCAATAACGTGTTCACCAAGGTGATCCGTATCCGCAACCTCAACACCCTCGGCAAGAAGGTGGTGGTCCAGGGCGGAACCTTCAAGAACAACGCGGTACTCCGCGCCTTTGAACAGTACACCGGCCTCAAGCCCATCCGTCCGGAACGTCCGGGTGAAATGGGTGCTATCGGTATCGCACTTCTCACCAAGAAGTTCATGGAAGAAAAGCGTAAGACCGATCCTACCGTCAAGTCCAGCTTTATCGGCCTCGAAGCCATGAAGACCTTCAGCTGGCACAACCAGCCGGGTCAGCTCTGCCAGTACTGCACCAACCATTGCTCTCGTACCATCGTGACCTTCAGCGATGGCCAGAGCTTCGTTACCGGCAACCGTTGCGAACGCGGTGAAGTTACCGCCGATCCTAACGATCCGAAGACCAAGGCTCTCATTGCAGAAATCAACAAGAAGATGATGTCTGTGCCCGACATGATCAAGCGCACCAACCAGCTCCTGGTAAAGGACTACGCTCCGGCCAAGTTGGTGGAACCGCTGAAGAACGCCGACGGTACTCCGAAGACCATCGGTATTCCCCGCGCTCTTGAATTCTGGGCCAGCCTCCCCTTCTGGAAGGCATTCTTCACCAGCCTCGGCTACACCGTCGTTGTCAGCCGTAGCTCCGACTACAAGATGTTCGAAGCAGGCCTCCACAGCGTGCCCTCCGACACCGTCTGCTTCCCTGCAAAGCTTGTCCATGGCCATGTGCTCAGCCTCATCGACAAGAAGGTGGACCGCATCTTCTTCCCCATGATGGTTGCAGTTCCCAGTGACCACACCAAGTTTAACGCTACTGCCGTTTGCCCGGTGGTCCAGGGTTACCCCAACGTTTGTAAGAACACCGACGATCCGGAACGCAACTATGGCGTACCTATGGATCAGCCCGTGTTCCACTGGTTCAATGCAAAGCTCCGTCGTTCCCAGACCATCGACTGGTTCAGCCAAAACTGGGGTCTCGACAAGAAGCTCATCAACAAGGCTGTGGACGAAGGCGAAAAGGCCCTCAACAACTACCGCACCACCTTGCTGGAAGAAGGTCAGAAGATCTTGGACGACGTCCGTGCAAAGAACAGCTTCGCTGTTGTGATCGCTGGTCGTCCGTACCATGTGGACCCGCTGATCAACCACAACATTGCAAGCCACTTTACCGCCATGGGCATTCCGGTGCTTACCACCGAATCCCTCCCGGGCGTGTACGACCAGGATGTCCCCAACTCTACCCGTGTTGAAATCAAGAACACCTTCCATCTGCGTATGCTTGGCGCCACCATGATCGCAGCCAAGGACCCCAACATCGAACTTGCTCAGATCGTAAGCTTCGGTTGCGGCCATGACTCCATCTTGACTGACGAAATGATGCGTATGATGCACCGCGATTCCAACAAGGAAATGCTGATGCTGAAGCTTGACGAAGGCGACGCACGCGGTCCTGTGGGCATCCGTATCAAGAGCTTTATCGAAACCGTGAAGGCTCGTCGTGCAGCAAACCTGCCCGAAAAGCCGGAATCCAACGAACCGCTGTTCACTACCCCCTTCCTCAAGGAAGACAAGGCCAAGCGTACTATTCTGGTGCCGAACCTCTCCCCCGCATTCAGCGTGTTGGCAGCAGCCTACATGCGCGCCAAGGGCTACAAGGCATCTCCGCTTCCCGTTGCAGACAAGCGTGCTATCGAACTGGGCAAGAAGTTTGTCCATAACGATATCTGCTTCCCCTGCCAGGTGAACATCGGCGAAAACCTCCTGTGGCTGGAACAGCATCCGGAAGCCAAGCAGGAAGAAATCTCCATCGGTCTTGCAAAGAACTGCGAAAACTGCCGCGCCGTGCAGTACGCCGTTCTCGCCCGTAAGGCTCTGGACGAAGCTGGCTACCCCAACGTTTCCATCATTACCACCGGTTCCGACAACAAGAACATGCATCCGGGCTTCATCCTGGGCCTCGACTTCCGTCTCCACATGCTGTGGGGCCTTGTCACCATGGATGGTCTCGAAACCATGTACCGCGCACTCCGTCCGTACGAAGTGAACAAGGGCGACACCCAGAAGGTCTACGACGAATGGATGCCTCGCATCATGGAACGCGTGGCTGTTCTCTCCAAGCTGGAACTGGCAAAGCCCACCGCAGTCATCAACATGTTCAAGGAAGCCATCGAAGCCTTCAACGGTGTGGAAATCACCGAAGATCGTAAGAAGGGCATCCGCAAGCCCCGCGTCGCTGTGCTTGGCGAAATCTTGATGAACTACCACCCCAGTGCCAACGGCTACATCGAAGAATACCTGATGAACAACGGCATGGAAGTCTACCTGCCGGGTATGACCGACTTCTTCCGCGTGGACGAAGTTGTCCGTGCCGAAAAGATTCGTCGTGGTTTCTCCGCCAACCCCATCGAAGACCGCGTTATCGGTGGTGCAACCGCCAAGGTTTACACTCACGCTATCAACGTGGCCCGTAAGACAATGGAAGAAAACTTCAAGCTGTACGAACATCATGCAGACTGCTATGAATTGGTCAACATGGTCGGCGATATCATCGACCCGTCCTACAACACCGGCGAAGGCTGGCTGATTCCGGGCGAAATCCTGTACAATTCTCAGCATGGCATCAACAGCCACATCATCCTTCAGCCCTTCGCTTGCTTGGCCAACCATATCTCTGGCCGTGGCTTGACCAAGGCAGTGAAGGAACGTTGCCCCCATATCCAGGTGCTGTCTCTGGACTACGATCCGGATACCAGCTTCGCAAACATCGAAAACCGTTTGCAGATGCTGATCATCAACGCCCGCGAACTGGAAAAGGCAAACAAAAATAATGGATAATTGATAATGAGTAATTGACAATTATCAAATTAGCGCTTCGCGCTCCACAAGGGGCGACGAAGTCGCCGTTATCAGTAATCATCAATCTTCAATCATCAATTCTCAATTAAAAAAATGCTGAATGTATCTAATGTAAGTCTTCAATATGGTAGCCGCGTTCTCTTCAAGGAAGTAAACCTTTCCTTCAAGCCCGGCAACTGCTATGGTGTTATCGGTGCCAACGGTGCCGGCAAATCTACCTTCCTCAAGATTTTGAGCGGTGAACTTGAACCCAATACCGGTGAAGTCACCAAGAACCCTGGCGAACGTATCGCAGTCCTTAAGCAGGACCACTTCGCCTACGAACAGAATACCGTTCTGGAAACTGTCATGATGGGTTTCCCGGAACTCTACGAACTGGGCAAAAAGCGCGAAGAACTGTACGCTCTCCCCGAAATGACCGACGCCCAGGGCGAAGAAGCCATCAAGGTGGAAGAACGCTTTGGCGAAATCGGCGGTTACGAAGCCGACTCCAATGCCGCAGTGCTCCTGAAGGGCCTAGGCATTCCCGAAGAATTCCACTACAGCCTCATGGCAGACCTGGATGGCAACCAGAAGATCCGCGTGCTCCTGGCACAGGCTCTCTTTGGCAACCCCGACATCCTCCTGCTGGACGAACCGACCAACCACTTGGACCTGGATACCGTCGCCTGGCTGGAAGACTACCTGGAACGTTTTGAAAACGTAGTGATCGTGGTGAGCCATGACCGTCACTTCCTCAATACCGTCTGTACCCACACCTGCGATATCGACTACGGCAAGATCAATATCTACGGTGGTAACTACGAATTCTGGTACGCAGCAAGCCAGCTGGCCCAGAAGCAGCGTAAGGACCAGAACCGCCGTGCTGAAGAAAAGATCGAAGAATTGAAGGCATTTATCCGCCGCTTCGCATCTAACGCTGCAAAGGCAAAGCAGGCAACCTCCCGTAAGAAGCTCCTGGACAAGATGACCGTGGAAGAAATGCCGGCCTCCAGCCGTAAGTTCCCCTGGGTCAACTTCAAGATGGAACGCGAACCGGGCAAGATTGTGCTGGAAGTCAAGAACATGGACATCGATGGCGGCGACGGCATCGTGTGCAAGGGTCTGAACTTCAACCTGAACAATGGCGACAAGGTGGCCCTGGTTGGTGAATACGGCACTCTCAAGACCGCATTCTTCCAGATGATTGCCGGCGAAATTCCCACCGCCGAAGGCGTAGTCAAGTGGGGCAACACCATTACTCAGAACTACTTCCCCAAGAACAACGACGCTTACTTCCAGAGCGACCTCTCCCTGGTGGATTGGCTGCGCCAGTACAGTAAGGAACAGGATGAAACCTTCATCCGCGGTTTCCTTGGCCGTATGCTCTTCACCGGCGAAGAAGCCCTGAAGTGCTGTAACGTTCTTTCCGGTGGTGAAAAGGTCCGCTGCATGCTCTCCAAGATGATGCTTTCCAACGCAAACTGCTTGCTGCTGGACGAACCGACCGCCCACCTGGACTTGGAAGCCATTACCGCCCTGAACAACGGACTCACCGCTTTCCAGGGTCCCATCATCTTCTGCACCCAGGACCATGAATTTGCACAGACCGTTGCAAACCGCGTTCTGGAACTGACACCTGATGGCGTCGTGGACCGCTCCATTACCTTCGACGAATGGTATGAGAGCAAGAGCAAGGCTAGCAAGAAAAAGTAATCGTAAGGCGAGTGTCGCGCACATCCAAATCGCGCAAGCACTGCGACGCAATCAAAATTTAAAGAAGCTCCGCCATTCGGCGGGGCTTTTTTCGTTTCTAATCGTCACGCAGTAATAGCCTCGCAACCATCGATCAATAACAGCCGCGCAACTCCAATCCTGCGGTCGCCCTCCCCCACGGTCGCATTGTAGCTGTCGCAAAAAAAAACGCCCCGTGCGTTATGCACGGGAGCGTTTTAATTCTAAGGAAGGCTAGAGATTACTTTCTCTTCTTCTTGCCCTTCTTGTCTGCCTTTGCAGGAGCCTTTTCTTCGGCCTTGGGTTCTTCCTTCTTTTCAGCCTTCTTACCGCCACGGAGGTCATTCATCTTGAAGGACACGTTGATTTCGGCGGTAGTCACCTGAGAGTAGAGTCCACCCGGATCCTTCACCTTGAAGGAGAATTCATCAAGACCAGAGAAGCCCTTGTTCGGCTGGTAAGTGAAGGAACCATCCTTTTCATTCAGGTTCATCTTACCGTTGCGCGGCTTCTGGACCAACTGTACGGATACCGGCTTTTCGCCATCCGGATCAGTTACACCAGACATGAGACCTTCGGCAGCAGAAACCTTGAGGGCTTCGCCTTCCTGAGTCATGTAAGTCTGGGACTTAGCAACAGGAGGATCGTTCACGGCAATCACGGTGAACAGAGCGGACTTGCTTGCAGAAGCGCCATCCGGGTCAGTTACGGTGAAGGTGATACGTTCCGGCTTGCCGTTCCAGTTTTCATGGGGCTGCATAACGAATGCCATCTTCTTGGCCTTGTCGTGCTTAACAACCAGGTACTTGTTGCCAGTGAAGGTCCACTTCAATTCTTCAAAGCGATGGTCCTTATCGCGAGCATACTGGTCGAGCTTGATAGCAGCGATAACACCCTGCTTGTCATCTTCCTTGATGGTGAAGTCAGGAATATCACGCATAATCGGAGCTGCATTCACATGCTTGACGACGAACTTAGCCATGGACTTGTCCATTGCACCAGCCGGGTCAGAAGCGGTGAACACCAGGGTTTCTTCGCCGAACCAGTCAGCCTTCTTCGGACGGATCACAGCTTCACGGCCGCTATTGATTTCCACAGCGAGGAACTTAGCGCCGGTAACCTTCCACTTGATTTCGTGCGGCTTGTTATCCGGGTCAGTGACGTACTGGTCAAGCTTGATAGCCTTGAAGGACTTGCCTTCCAGGGTTTCCTGGCCAGGAATCTGCTTCACAATGGGACGGTCGTTAACCGGCTTCACAGTGAACTTGACATCCACAGAAGCCTTTTCGCCAGCCGGGTCGAATACGTTCACGGTTACAGTTTCAGAACCGTTCCAGTACTTGTCCGGAATTTCAACAGTGAGAACACCCTTTTCGTTAATGTCGAAGCGGAGTTCATGCTTGACTGCCGGAGCAGCAGGAGCAGCCTTACCCTTCTTCTTGCCCTTAGCTGCAGGAGCATTCTTTGCAGCCTTGGAAGCCGGGGTTTCGTTGTCCAGAGTCCAAACGAGTTCTTCCAGCTTGTTATCCGGATCGGTTACGAACTTGGAGAAGTCCACCGGAGCGAAGGTCTTCTTTTCTTCGATAACGAACGGCTGTACCGGCTTGAGGGTCGGAGCGTCGTTCACCGGAGTAACTTCGAAGGTAGCGGTAGTGGATGCAGATGCACCAGCGATATCCTTAACGGTGAAGGTCAAGGTTTCCTTACCGAACCAGAACGGGTTCGGAGTGAGGATCTGGGCACGAGAACCCTTGATATCAACCTTCAGTTCCTTATTGCCGGTAATAGTCCACTTCAGTTCGTTGGGCTTGTTATCCGGGTCAGTTGCAGCCTTGGACAGGTCGACAACCTGGAACTTTTCCTTTTCCTTGATCTTCTGGCCAGCGATCTTACCGATTACAGGAGGATCGTTAACCGGGGTCACTTCGAAGGTAATCTGCTGAGAAGACTTAGCTTCTTCAGGGTCAAATACGTCAACCTTGATCTTTTCGGTACCGAACCAGTACTTGTCCGGAGTAGTAACGATCAACTGCTTCTTGGCATTGATGGATGCATTGAGAGCGCGACCGGCAGAAACTTCGAACTTCAGCTGTTCGAACTTGTGGTCCGGATCGGAAACGAACTTAGCGAGATCAATGGGAGCGAACTGCTTCTTTTCTTCGATGGACTGGATGGGCACCGGCTTGAATTCCGGAGCATCGTTCACAGATTCAACAGTGAAGAGAGCAGATCTGGAGTTGGTAGCGCCTTCCGGGTCCTTCACAGTGAAGGTAACCTTGCGTTCGCCATTCCAGTACTTGTTAGCAAGCTTAACGCGAGCGATATTCTTGCTATCCACTTCAATCTGGAATTCGTCAGCAGGTTCCGGTGCCGGAGCTTCTTCCTCAGCCTTAGCGTCCTTCTTGCCCTTGGCAGGCTTCTTAGCAGCCTTCTTCGGAGTAGGAGCAGCAGCGGCAGCAACCTTTTCAACCTTGATATCCCAAGTCAGTTCTTCCAGCTTGTGGTCCGGGTCCTTCACGAACTTGTTCAGGTCGATTTCCTTGAACTGGCCCTTTTCCTTGATACGCTGGTCAGGAATATCCTTCATCATCGGAGCGTCGTTCACAGAAGTGATTTCGAAGGTCACAATCTGAGAAGTAGCGAGGCCTTCCGGGTCCTTCACCATGAGAACCATGGATTCCGGAGCGCACCAGAAGTACTTATCCGGAGCAGAAACGGTGAGCACGTGGCTCGGAGAGATTTCAGCCTTCAGCTGCTTGTTGCCGGAGACAGTCCAGATGAGTTCGCTGGGCTTGTTATCCGGATCCTTAACGAAGTCATCCAGCTTGATCTGCTTGAACTGTTCCTTTTCCTTGATCTTCTGGTCAGGAATCTTCTTCACCAGGACCGGAGCGTCGTTCACGCGGGTCACTTCGAACATCATCTTGTGGCTAGCAGAAGCACCTTCCGGGTCAGTAACGGTAAAGGTAACGAGTTCCTTGCCGTTCCACTGGTCATCCGGAACAGATACGATAACGGTGTTGTCCTTACGGAGGTCAACCTTCAGCTGCTTGTTGCCAGAGACGCTCCACTTCAACTGAGAAGTCTTGTGGTCCGGATCAGTAGCGAGAGTAGTGAGGTCGATGGTCTTGAAGCGGCCACCTTCGCGGATGGTTTCACCCTTCGGAGCCTTATCAGAGATCTTCGGAGCATCGTTCACAGAACGGACTTCGAAACGGACAGTCTTGCTTGCAGTTGCACCTTCGGTATCAGATACGGTGAAGGTAATGTCTGCAGCACCATTCCAGTACTTGTTGGGGATTGCGATGACAGCGATACGTGCGCCACCTTCACCCTTTTCAACCTTGACAGCCAGGGTTTCACCAGCAGGAGCTTCTTCTGCCTTAGCCGGCTTCTTGCCCTTAGCAGGAGCAGCAGCACCAACCTTCACAGGCTTTACGTTGAAGGTCCAGGAAAGATCAGACTTCTTGTGGTCCGGGTCATTGACCAGGTCATCCAACTTAATCTTTGCGAATTCCTTCTTTTCGTCGATGGACTGTTCCTTGATTTCGCGGACGAAGACAGGAGCATCGTTCACAGATTCAACAGTGAAGGTCACAGAACGGCTATCAGTTGCACCTTCCGGGTCGGTAACGGTGAACTTGATAGTTTCAGCACCATGCCAGTACTGGTTCGGCTGAGAAATGGATACGTTGTGGCTTGCATCCATAGCAACCTTCAGTTCCTTGGCACCTTCGATCTTCCACTTCAGCTTGTTCTTCGGATGGTCGAGGTCTTCAACAAATTCATCCAGGTTGAAGGACTTGAAGGAGCCCTTTTCCTTGATGGTCTGGTTAGCAATATCCTTCATTACCGGAGGATCGTTGATGGACTTCACGGTGAAGGCAGCCATAGCCTTGGCAGAAGCGCCTTCCGGGTCAGTGACGGTGAAGGTCAACTTTTCAGAGCCGTTCCACAGCTTGTTCGGGGTCTTGATGGTAACTTCACCATTCTTGGCGATGTTGACCTTAAGATCCTTGTTGCCGGAAACTTCAATCTTGAGCTTGTCAAATGCGTGGTCCGGATCCTTCACAAGTTCAGCCAGGTTGAAGGAAGCGAATTCCTGCTTTTCGTCGATGGTCTGATCCTTGATCTGACCGATGGTCGGAGCATCGTTCACAGACTGCACAGTGAAGAGTGCGGAGCAAGAAGCCTTGCCACCATCCGGGTCTTCCACCTTGAAGGTAATCTGTTCAGCACCATTCCAGTACTTGTCCGGAATAACAATGCGAGCCATGCGCTGGTCATCAACCTTCACAGAGAGCTGCGGAGTGTAGTTCTTCGGAGCACCCTTAGCCGGTTTCACGTCGAAGGACCAGGAGAGCTGATCACCCTTGTGATCCGGATCCTTAACGATGTCGTTCAGGTTGATAATTGCAAATTCGCGCTTTTCCTGGATGGTCTGGTCCTTAATGGGCTTGACAAATTCAGGCAGGTCGTTCACAGATTCAACAGTGAAGTTCACAGTACGCTTGTCAGAAGCGCCTTCCGGGTCAGTGACGGTGAAGGTGATAGCTTCAGAACCATTCCAGTACTTGTTCGGAGTGGAGATGGTAGCAACCTTGTTAGCGTCGATGACAACCTTCAGGTCCTTATTGCCGGAAACGGTCCACTTCAGGTTCTTCTTGTCGTGGTCTTCGTCGGTAACGAAGTCATTCAGGCTGATGGTCTTGAATTCACCCTTTTCCTTGATGGTCTGGTTAGCGATATCCTTCATGACAGGAGGATCGTTAATGGACTTCACAGTGAACACTGCTTCGGACTTGGCAGAAGCGCCTTCCGGGTCAGTGACGGTGAAGATAACCTTTTCAGAACCATTCCAGAGCTTGTTCGGAGTCTTGATAGTAGCGACACCGTCCTTGGAAATATCAATTTTCAAATCCTTGTTGCCTGCAACAGTCCACTTCAAGTCCTTGAATGCGTGGTCTGCGTCAGAAGCAAGTTCAGCCAGGTTGACAGAAGCAAATTCCTGCTTTTCATCAATCATCTGGTCAGGAATCTTCTTGAGGGTCGGGACATCGTTCACAGACTGAACGGTGAAGAGTGCCTTGGAAGTAGCCTTGGCGCCATCCGGGTCAGTAACGGTGAAGGTAATTTCGTCAGCACCATTCCAGAGCTTATCCGGGATGATGATCTTGGCAACCTGCTGAGCATCGATTTCAACAGTGAGACCAGCTTCCTTACCCTTGATGGTAGACTTCACGTCCACAGAGAAGGAAAGATCACTGAGCTTGTGGTCAAGGTCGCGAACCATTTCACCCAGCTTGATGGGCTGGAACTGACCCTTTTCCTTGATGGTCTGGGGAGCAACCTGCTTTACGAATTCCGGAACATCGTTCACGGATTCAACAGTGTAGGAAACAGTGCGTTCGTCGGTAGCGCCTTCCGGGTCGGTCACCTTGATGGTGAGGGTTTCGGAACCGTTCCACTGCGGAGACGGCGGCACGATCTTCATAACGCGAGACGGATCGATGGTAACCTTGAGTTCGCGGTTGCCAGTAACGGTCCACTTCAGCTTTTCCTTAGCATGGTCGAGGTCTTCGACATACTTGTCCAGTTCAACAGGCTTGAACTGTTCCTTTTCCTTGATAGTCTGTTCCGGGATGTCCTTCATAACGGGAGGATCGTTGATGGACTTCACGGTAAGCTTCATCTGAGTCTTGGCAACGCCACCTTCCGGGTCAGTAGCGGTAAAGGTCAGGGTTTCAGAACCATTCCAGAGTTCGTTCGGTGTCTTGAAGGAGACTTCACGAGTCTTGCTGTTCAGGTTAACCTTGATATCCTTGTTGCCAGTGATTTCAACCTTGAGCTTGGAGATGTCGTGGTCGGCATCGGTCAAGTATTCATCCAGAACGATAGAAGAAAGTTCATTCTTTTCTTCGATAGTCTGATCAGGAATCTTGGTGAATACAGGAACGTCGTTGATGGACTTTACAGTCAAAGTAACGTCCTGCTTGATGGAAGCGCCTTCCGGGTCAGTACAGGTGAAGGTCACCACGGCGGTGCCGTTCCAGTAGGTATCCGGAATTTCGATGGATGCCACATGGGATTCATCGATATTCACATTGAGGGTACCGGATTCCGGTTCCTTGCCCTGATGCTTCACATCAGCTTCCCAGGAGAGTTCGGAATTCTTGTGGTCGGCGTCCTTGACAAATTCGTCGAGACGGATCTTGGCAAACTGCTTCTTTTCGTCGATGATCTGGTTCGGGATGGTCTTGGTGAATACCGGCACATCGTTCACGGAGTTAACAGTGAAGGTGTTTTCGGATTCGGCGCATGCGCCAGCCGGGTCACAGACCTTGAACTTCAGAGATTCATAACCATTCCAGAGTTTGTTCGGAATGACGATCTTTGCAGTCTTGCCAGCAATGTTGACCTTCAGGTCCTTGTTGCCAGAAACGGTCCACTTAAGTTGTTCGAAAGAGTGGTCCGGATCCTTGACCAGCTTATCCAGTTCGATAGGCTTGAATTCCTGCTTTTCGTCGATGGTCTGTTCAGGAACATCCTGTACAAATTCAGGAGGGTCATTGATGGACTTTACAGTAAAGGTAGCCTTGGACTTAGCGGAAGCGCCAGCCGGATCAGTTGCTGTAAAGACGAAGGTTTCAGAGCCGTTCCAGTATTCGTTGGGGATCTTGATGTTTGCGGTACCGTACTTGTCGATATCGATCTTCAGGTCCTTACCGCCTTCAACGGTCCACTTGAGTTTGGAAACGTCGTCATCCACATCGCTTACGAAGTCGGTAAGGCTAATGGATTCGAATTCATTCTTTTCATCGATGGTCTGGTCAGGAATCTTCTGCATAACCGGAGCATCATTGATGGACTTCACCGTGAAGGTTGCGGTCTTGGAATCGCTTGCGTATTCGCCGTCAGTAGCGGTGAACTTGATCTTTGCAACACCGTACCAGTTGGTATCGGGGATAACGACAGTAGCAACGCGGTTCGGATCAATCTCAACATTCAGGTCGCCTTCGGCCTGATCCTTGCCCACCGGTTGGATGTCGAATTCCCACAGCATCTGGTTCTTAGGATGATCGGGGTCTGTAACAAAGTCATCAAGACGGATCTTGGTGAACAGCTTGCCTTCGTCAATGGTCTGGTCAGGAATCTGAGCCACCACCGGAGGATTGTTCACGGACTCCACATTGAAGTTCACGGTTTCAGAACCGATGGCACCCTTGGTGTCGGTTGCTGCGAAGGTAATATCTTCGTTACCGTTCCAGTACTTGTCCGGAGTTTCGATGGTTGCGATACGATCCGGAGAAATGGTCACCTTGAGTTTCTTGTTACCAGAAACAGACCACTTCAACTGAGCAGGCTTGTCCGCGTCGTCGGTCACATACTTGTCCAACTTGATCGGAGCAAACTTGCCACCTTCATCAATGGATTCTCCCGGAATACCATTGACAGACGGAGCTTCGTTTTCAACGGCCGGAACATCGGAGGCTTCCTGGGCGATACCCCAAGATGCCAACAACCCTGCAGAAGCAAGGAGTGCCGTTACAGACCAATTTTTACGTTTCATTTATGATCTCCCATAAATACATCTATCCACTTTTGCTTTAAAAACATCAAAGCACGCTAGTGGTTCTGCGTGTTTTCATAGGCTCAAATATAATGATTTAAATCACATTTTTTACAAAAACTTGCGTTTTTACTACAAAAATCGCCACTTTGTTTCCAAAAATTTCTCACAAAAACACGTAAGTCGTTGATACTCAACGAGTTACAAACATCCCTAAAAACGAATGTAAATTTTTTGCAAAATCTGCATTTTTTGGCAGGTCCACCCCTTTCCAGCCCCCCAAAATCACTGACAAGCCCCGAAAAATAGATTATCTTTGAAAAAAACAACAAAAATCTCAAAAAACGGGTATAGACAATGAAATTTGTTTTCCTCTGCGACGCCAACTATCTCAAGGGCGACATGGTCAACTTCGTGAACAACTTCCCCACCAATCACGAATTGGTCACCATGACTTCCGATGAACTTCTCCAGTCCAAGGCCATTTTCGATGGCACCTTCGCTGTTCTGGCAGAACGTTCCACCTGGCAGAAGAACTTCAGCTTGTTCCGCTATTTCAACCTGCTTCCCCTCTTGGAAGTGCTCCCCCTCGGTGTTGTAAGCCGTTCTCGCCGTAGCGAACCTCTCAAGGGCCGCACCCAGAACCGTAACCAGGAAATCTACTTCAACCCGTCCGCTTCTGCAGAAGAACTCTACCTGCAGATCGACAAGTTCGTTGCAGCTCCTCCTGCAGGCTTCACCTACCCCCGCGGCACCCAGAAGGCATAATTACTGCGGCTGAGTAGATGCAGAAAAAGGTTCTGGACTACTTGTTCAAGCAAGGCGGTCTGACCCTTTTCGCCTTCCCCGGCGAATCGGATGTTCCCCTGGAGACCTTGCAAAACTTTGCGCTGGCGATGAACGTCGGCGCACGTTTTGTTATTGTGGACTTTTCTGGAAAGAATCATTTCAAGGGCAACACAGAATTCACCACGGATTATCTGTTTGACAACCTGCTGGAAAAGGAAACCATCGACAAGTTCGCCGAATCCGATTCCAACTGGATTGTTACCGGAGGCAGGGCCCTTCCTAAAAACGACGACCAGTTCAGAAACTTCTACCACAATCTGCAACTCATCAAGAAGGTTGCCCCGCAAGTTATCGGCATTCTCCCTTCTGAAATTACAGAAGACGAAGCGTCCCGCATTATGCTTGCCGCACGCCTGCTCATTGTAGACTGCGACAGCGTTGAAGACGCCTCCATCTACCTTCAGGACGCACCCAGCCTGCAAAAGGCTCCTGTGCTCTGGCTTCTGCCCACGGCCCCAAACAAGAAACGATTCCCGCGGGCCGCAAAAGCTGTGGCCAAAGGCGAATCCTTCTACAAGGAAGTCCGCAAGTGCAACTGGCGTAACGACCCGAAGACTTTTGCAAAAATCGTGGAGAACCTTCACAAGATCGGCATCCTCCGCAAGAATCCTCTGGATGGAATTTCCAAGGTTTTCCGCAAGGCTTTCCCGCTGTTCTTGCTGATTGCTATCGCCCTCCCCTTCTTCTTCGTCACGAAGGTGGATCCAGGCATTTCAAATCTCCGCGACCGCAGACACGAACGCGACAAGATTGCCGTGGCACCGTCCTTCGAATACTCCTTCGACGGAAAGGAATCCGTACAACGTATCGCCCGCTACGCTATCGGTCGCTTCAACGCCCTCATTACAAATGAACGCATGATCCGCCAGTACGTAGACGTAACCTTGGAAGAAAACGGATACGCCACCGACGCATGGGAAAAGAACAACTTCAACATTCCACCCGAAGGAACGGTGATCAAGTTCTCCCGTCCGGACTTTTTCCAGAAGACTGCCGCAGACTCCATCGGCGCGGCTTGGAAATACTGGACATCCATCGTGTCCGACAGCGTAAGCTACCTTACCGAATTCTACCACGCAAACGCAACAGCACAGGACCGTCAGCACAACGGCATTGACCTTGCCAGCAGACAAGGCGCACGTATTCTCGCTCCCTTCGCAGCAAAGGCCTGGACAAGCCGCGACGAACGCGGTGGCGTAATCATCGGACTGGTTCGCGAAAAGGATGTCATCTTGTTTATGCATTGCGACAAGCTTCTCTACCTTGACGGTCAGGAAGTCATGGCAGGAGACCCCATCGCCACAGTGGGTACCACAGGCCACACCACAGGTCCCCACGCCCACATCGTTACTGGCCTTATTGACAAGAAAGGCACCAAGAGAATCGGCAACGTTAAGTACAACGTAATAGACCCGATTCAATGGTTCTACATGTTCAAGCCTAACAGTCCGTAAGACTTTTTCTCAAGCTTAAAAAGCAATTTTCCACACGTCACAATGTTGCGAAAATCGCAACATTTTTTTGTTGTGACAGCCCTCACGGAAAGCTGCAAATCACCTCCAAAAAAGCGAAATTTTACACAATTTCAAGACTTTGTAACTGAAATGTTACGTTACTAATCTCGCCAAGAATTCAACAATTAAATAACTTTGTAGCGGAATTAGGGATTTGGTCAAAAACGGGTTAATCAAAAGGAAAATTAAATGAAGTTTAGTGTTTTGGCGTTCGCAACCATGACCGCAACCCTTCTCGCCGGATGCTCCGGAATCATCACTCCCAAGTCTGAATTGGCTTCCCACGAACCGGGCAAGAACATTCCCGCAATTGACAATACCATTGTTGAACTGAAGCAGGAATACATCGACAGATGCTACATGCCAGTGGCCAAGAAGAACCCGCCGGAAACCGCATGCCAGGCAGAACTGTTCCAGATGCTGGAACGTCGCTATGGTTTGAACTTCAACCAGAATCACGTGGCAATGGCTGCAAATACCTTGATGTTTAAGGTCATCGACGAAAAGATTGTTGAAATGTCTCGTCAGGATCCCGATGTTCGCGAAGCTGTCCGCAATGGCGCATTCACCAGCACCAACGACATGCTGGCCTACTACAAGGAAAAATATCAGTTCGATACCGAACTGGAAAAGTACTAGTCCTGAATAAAATTTCAAGCTGAAGCCTGCGCTCAAAGCGCGGGCTTTTTTGTTGGTTCGGACTTGCTATTTGTCACGGCAACATATTCACTAAAAAAAAGACCGCAGATTTCTCTGCGGCCTTGCAATTTCAATCACCCAAGGATTTACTTGATGTGCTTCTTGAAGGTGCTCAGCATGTTGCCATAGAAGGAACCACCGTTGCCTGCTTCAAAGCCACCGCAGTTCTTATAGCACCAGTAATGCCAGCTAATGCCATACTTGTCAGCCTGAGTCAGGACTGCGTCGGTCCATGCTTCACGCTTGGCGTCAGAGATTGCAGTGCAGCTACCCTTATTGGCCACACCGAATTCACCCATATTGATAGGTACGGTACCGCCATTGATATCCGGGAAGGCCATAGCGATTGCTTCGTAGTAGCTAGCAAAGTGAGACGCCATGCTGCTGATACCGTCATTTGCGTTGCCGTTACAATCGTAACCATGCCCCTGATGAGTAAAGGTATACGGTTCGTAGTAGTGGCCAGTCACAATGATGTTGCCATCCTTCGGAAGATTCAGCTTAGGAATCATAGCGAACTTTGCATAACCATTGGATTCGAACATAATGGTCTTGCCCTTGGATACGGAACGGATAGCTTCGTAGCCAGTGGTCATGATCTGGTTCACTTGATCCTGGGTCATGTCATGGGGTTCGTTGAAGATTTCAAAGACAAGTGCGTCATCCGGGAAGGAGTCGAAGGCCTGAGCGACCTTCTTCCATTCGCTGGCAAAAGTCTGGAGGGCACCACTAAAGTTGCCATTCTTTGCAGCAGAATAAAGGTTGTCATGATGATGGCTATTCACAATCACGGTAAGACCTGCATTCAGAGCCAACTGAACGTCTTCCTTCACGCCGTTAAGCTGGGCATCCACACCTGCAGACCAACGAACCGGCAGACGGACAGAGTTGAAACCAGCAGCCTTGGCAGCAGCAAAGTCACCATCACCAATAGGATTGCTCCAAGCTCCATCACCGGTACCCGGAGCATCCCAGGAGTTACCGAAGTTGACACCAGCGCCAAGCTTCTTGTTCATGGCACGGCCCTTGGAGTAGTCAATGGGAGTAGCGGTGAGCTTAGTCCAGGAACCGGAGAGGCACATGTAATAGCTACCGCCGCTAGAAGCAACCTTACCGATATTTGCAGCGTTGCAGGCACCATTGGTGGCGGCGATTTCAGCACTCTTCATATCGTCTGCGTCGGCAACCTTCCAGGCAGTTCCCTTACACAGGTAAGTCACGCCTTCACTTTCCTTCATGGTACCGAGCTTGGAATCGTCACATGCGCCGAACAATGCGGTTGCGTAGATATTGGCAACCTGAGCCGGAGTTGCTTCTTCCCAGGTAGAGTCCTGGCAAATAAAGGTTATTCCAGTGTTTTTACTATAGGAATTACCGTTAAGCTTCATTTCGCCGCTGTTTGCAGCAGAACAGCTTCCCAAGTTATACTGAGCAGCCCAGAAACGGCTTACGGAACCCTTATAGTATTCCAAGTCAGCATTGTTGTTCAGGTAGGAAAGCACAGAAGTCGGGTAACCGATATCCATGTTGTAGGACATATCAGCCAGAGCGGCGCGAGTTGCTTCGTCATCCCACTTACCATCCAAAGCGATGTCCGCAGAAATGGAAGCGAGGAAAGCATCAACTTCAGCCTGGGAATGTTCGTTCAGCAAGATGGTAGAAATAGCAAGGAGGTTTGCACCAGCGTTGTTTCTATCATAGAGAGAAATGTCTTCGAACATGGTGCTGTCGGAACGGAAACCGAGAGCAGCACGAACTTCCTTTTCAGCACGAGTCTTTGCAGCAGTAAAGCTCAGACCTTCCTGGGAAACAAGATACTTGACGCGATCGTATTCCAAGTGAGTAAGAACGTTGACATTTGCAGTCTTACGTTCGCGAAGGTCAGTCAAAAGCTTAAGGCCAGAAGAGGTCTTGGCTTCGTCGAAGGTGAAGTCAAGGTAGCTACCGCTAACGGTAATGCTTGCAATAGCGGAAGTCAAGCTACCCTGAGCAGTATATGCACCCAAGTTGCTGCTCACCGTAGCGGAGGCAGCACCCGGAGTTTCAGCCATAGTCTTTGCATCAGCAGAGGCAACGCTCACCTTGGCACCAGTCTTGAAGGGGCCCAGTTCAGCAACACCCTTGATATTGAAAGCCTGGCTGGTAACGTTTTCAGAACCGTCAGAAACCTTTTCCTCAGAGGAAATAGGCTTGTCAGCAATATTTTCTTCAGGTTCCACCGGAACCTGTTCATTTCCGCCCTGGGAAGAAAGTCCTTCGCCTCCAATAGGAGGATACACAACGTCGCCACCGACAGAGGCGCTGCTGTTCAAGTTATTGTCGGGAGTGGAACCCTTATCATCGGATCCGCAAGCCCAAAGTCCGAAGGAGGAGACCATTGTAGCCAAAAGGAGATGGGAATACTTCATGATTTTTCCTTGTTTTTTAGCCAATATATATACAATATAGAGGTTTTCTGAAGAATTTCAAGTAAAAGCTGTATACATCCGTAAGCAATATGATGTACCGCACACAACACCCGTAATGGGCCTAGCGCTCAACGAATTTGGCCAAAATTGTTATATTTCCTCCCGAATTTTTTAAAATGAGCCTGTTTTGTACCGGCTCCCAAACAAACGAGACACACTATGGGAAAATCATTATACCAGAAAATCTTCGAAAGCCACACTGTTGCTAAGCTCGAGAGCGGCCAGTGCCAGCTTTTCATCGGTCTCCACCTCTGCCACGAAGTGACCAGCCCCCAGGCTTTCGCTTCCCTTCGTGAAGATGGCACCAAGGTTCTGTTCCCCGAACGCACCTTCGCTACCGTTGACCACATTATTCCCACCACTTTCCCGGAACGTAACCGTCCCCTCCAGGACGGCATTTCCGAAGAAATGTTCTCCCATATCGAAAAGAACACCGAAAGTAACGGCATCAAGTTCTTTGGCCCCAAGACCTGCGAACAGGGCGTGATCCACATTGTCGGCCCGGAAGAAGGCGTGACCCAGCCGGGTATGACCGTCGCTTGCGGTGACTCCCATACTGCAACCCACGGTGCATTCGGTGCAATCGCATTTGGCATCGGCACCAGCCAGGTGGCAGACGTTCTCGCAACCCAGACTTTGGCCATGAGCCCCCTCAAGACTCGCCGCATCAACTTCACCGGTAAGCTGAAGCCGGGCGTTACCGCCAAGGACGTAGCTCTTGCCTACATCGCAAAGCTTGGCGTGAACGGCGGCGTTGGCTACGCTTACGAATTTGCAGGCCCGGTTATCGAAAACATGAGCATGGAAGGCCGTATGACCATCTGTAACATGGCTATCGAAGGCGGCGCACGCGTTGGCTACTGCAACCCCGACGAAAAGACCTTCGAATTCCTGAAGGGCAAGCCCTACGCTCCCAAGGCAGACAAGTGGGATGAAGCTGTTGCCTACTGGAAGTCTGTCGCTACCGACGCCGACGCACAGTTCGACGACGAAATCGAAATCAACTGCGACAACCTGGAACCCATGGTGACCTGGGGTATCACTCCGGCACAGGCAATCCAGCTCAACGACAACATGCCGAAGATTTCTGAATTCGAAGGCTCCGAAAAGAAGGTCATCTCCGAAGCTTATGAATACATGGGCTGGGAAGAAGGTGGCAAGATGATCGGCACCCCGATTGATATCGCCTTCGTAGGCTCCTGCACCAACGGTCGCTTGTCCGACCTCCAGGCTGCAGCAGAAATCATCAAGGGCCACAAGGTTGCCGACACCGTCAAGATGTGGGTCGTTCCTGGTTCCATGAAGATCAAGGTTGAAGCAGAAGCTCTCGGCCTCGACAAGATCTTTAAGGAAGCAGGTGCAGAATGGCGCGAAGCCGGTTGCTCTCTCTGCCTCGCTATGAATCCGGATAAGCTGAAGGGCCGTCAGGTTAGCGCTTCTTCCAGCAACCGTAACTTCAAGGGCCGTCAGGGTTCCCCCACTGGCCGTACCATTTTGATGAGCCCCGCCATGGTTGCAGCAGCCGCAATCGAAGGCAAGGTCACCGACGTCCGCAAGTACATCAAGTAATTGGAACACCAAGGAGATTTAAAAATGAATTCTATTGACATCGTTAAAGGTTCCGGCGTTCCTGTTCGCGGTAACGACATCGATACCGACCGTATCATTCCGGCTCGCTTCCTCAAGTGCGTGACCTTCGAAGGTCTCGGCGCAAACGCTTTCGCCGACGACATCGCCGGCCTCGAAGCTCAGGGCAAGGTTCACCCCTTCCGCGACCCGGCCTACAAGAACGGCACCATCCTGGTTTCCAACCAGAACTTCGGTTGCGGTTCCAGCCGTGAACACGCTCCCCAGGCTCTGAAGCGTTGGGGCATCAAGGCAATCATCGCCGAAAGCTATTCCGAAATCTTCTTCGGAAACTGCGTTGCCCTTGGCGTCCCCTGCTACAAGGTGGACCACGCTACTGCCGACAAGATTCTCGCATGGATCGAAGCAAACCCCTCCAAGGAATTGGAAACCAGCACCGACAAGCGCACCCTGAAGCTGGGCGACGAAACCATCGCCCTCACTTTGGCTGATGGTCCTCGCGGTCAGTTCCTGGACGGTTCCTGGAACGCACGCTCCGCCCTCCAGGCTAACGCCGACAAGGTGCAGGAACTTGCAGCAAAGCTTCCCTACATGAACTTCCTGAAATAAGGAAGCATCTTGCCATTCCCCGACCACAATCGGAGATCTACCATTAAAAAGAAACCCGAGTCAAACGACCCGGGTTTTCTATTTCTTCAAATTCAGCCTAAATGATTTTTTCTAGAAACCGGAATTATAGTTTACGCCAACGCTCAACACGCTGCGATAACCGATTTCAAGGCCAAGGCTGCCGCCGCCGACTTTAACACCTGCACCAAGGGTAAAGTTGGTAATATCGCCAATAAACGTGGTAGCACCACCATCAGCCGGCTTGTTGTCCCCTGAGTACATATTGTAGCTATACAAGCTCAAGATTATGCCCGAACCAGCTTCGGCCCAGAACATGTCATTAAAGGCAAAGCGGAATTTCACCGGAACCACAATAGAAGCAACACCATTGTTCATTGTATATTCATACGAAAGCCAGGGGCTGCTAAAAGACACCTTACTCTGAGTTACGGCAATGCTCAAGTCCGCACCAGAAACAATAGCCATATTATTCGTGAAGAAGTAGGCAAAGCCAAGGCCCAAGTTCAAAGAAGCATTTGCACCATGTTCAAGTTCAAGGACATTGCTGCCAAGACCGGCGTGGAAGCCAAGCTTTACGCCAATTGCACCTTCGTCAGAGTCTTCGTCATCATCACTGTGCTTTTTCTTCTTTTTCTTCTTGGATTTCTTTTTCTTGGACTTCTTCTTTTTCTTCTTAGACTTCTTCTCGACGACTTCTTCTTCATCGTCAGAAACTTCTTCGGATTCCTCTACGGCTTCTTCAGAAGCTTCTGCAACTTCTTCGGTAGCAGTTGCGTCAGCCACGGTTTCTTCTGCCGGGGCGGGCTCTGCAGCAACTTCCTCAGCAGAAACTTCGCTGGCTTCGGCGGGAGTTTCAACAGCAGGAGCCTCCTCAGCGGCAACTTCTTCTGTGGTGGTTTCCTCTACAACCTCTTCAGCAACAGTCTGCTCAACTTTTTCAGAAGTCTTATTCTTCTTTGCAAAACTTGTGGTCGTTGCACAAAGAATGCAAACAAACAGGCAAATGTACTTATTAAGTTTCATATTGTTCCATTTTTTATTTACATCTTGAAATTTAGTCATTTCAACAATAAAATCAACCTTTTTCCCAAAAACATCCTTTGGGGTTTAAATAAGTGTTGCGAACATCACATTTTCACCGCGTATTTTTGCAAGAATTAATTCTTTATTTTTAACGACTTAACACCAAATTCATACATTTATTCTTTTTTTTTAAAGAAGAAATCACATAACCAAAAATAAAATGTATATTTTAAACCATGGAGGAATAACCATGGTCAAGTACACACCCTTTTCCGACAACGCAGCCCTCACAGAATTCGGCAAACGAATCGCCGGAACCAGGCTCAACAACAACTGGACACAGGCGGAACTCGCAAACAAGGCGGGTGTCAGCAAAAGCACCGTGGAGCACATCGAAAAAGGCCAATCCACACAACTTCTGAACATGGTTAAAATCCTGCGTGCCCTGGGATTTTTAAACCAGTTTATCAGCATAATCCCTGAGCTCAGCCCAAGCCCCATGGAGCTCCTGATGCAATCCAAGAACTTGCAAAAAAACAAACGCAAGCGCGCCTCCAAGCCCAAAACCAAAGCCTCGAGGCTGGCAAACGATTTTGACGGCCCAGGCGAGTTTTCTGCAGGCATCACCGCAGAGCCCAAAGCCCCATGGATTTGGGACGAAGACAAGTAAACAAGCTAAAGGGGGACCATGATCGCCGTCGAAGTAAAACTTTGGGGAACAACCATCGGAGCACTTTCCATGCAGGAAGGCGAGTCCGTAGCACATTTTGAATACTCACAAGCAATCATCGGCGCTGGCATCGAACCCTCGCCCATTACCATGCCCGTAAGCAGACGGGTTTACACATTCCCTCTCCTATCAAACGCTTTTAAAGGTCTGCCGGGGCTTTTCGCGGACTCCCTCCCAGACAAGTTCGGCAACAAGCTTATTGACTCCTGGCTTATAAAGCAGGGGCGTAACCCCGAATCATTTACAGCGCTGGAGCGCCTCTGCTACACGGGCAACCGCGGCATGGGCGCCCTGGAGTTTTACCCCGTCGAAGGCCCCGCAGCAAGCGAGAACGACATTCTGGATGTGGAAAACCTGCGAAGCTTCGCTGCAAGCATTTTAGACAGTCGAAAAAACTTTAAGGCAAGCATCAGCAAAACAGGCAAAAGCGCAACTGTCGCAGCAAGCAAAGCGCCCATCATCAGAACAAAGAAACAGCAGCAGACCTTCGAGCAGATTCTTCGGGTAGGCACATCCGCAGGCGGTGCAAGGGCGAAGGTGCTTATTGCCCTGGACGAAGCCTCCGGCGAAATCCGCTCGGGGCAGGTAGCAACCGGCGAAAACTTCTCCTACTGGCTTTTAAAGCTGGACGACGTGCAGAACAACAGCGACAAGGAGAAGGCAGACCTTCAAGGCTACGGGCCCGTCGAATACAGCTATTACCAGATGGCACTGGCGGCGGGCATCCAGATGTCGGAATGTCGTCTGCTCGAAAATAGCGGCCACAGGCATTTTATGACAAGGCGTTTCGATCGTCTTGCCGGTGGCAAAAAACTGCATTACCAGTCTCTCTGCGGACTCGCCCACTACGACTTTAACGCCGCAGGAGCCTATAGCTACGAGCAGGCAATTACAGTTATCAAGCAGCTCGGACTCAGTTACAACACGCTGGAAGAGTTTTTCCGCAGGGCTGTTTTCAACATCTGCGCCCGCAACCAGGACGATCACGCAAAAAACTTCGGTTTCCTGATGAACAAACGAGGCGAATGGAGTTTAGCCCCCGCTTTCGACATGACGTACGCCTACAACCCGGGCGGACTCTGGACAGGCACCCACCAGCTTACCTTCAACGGTAAGCGGGACAACTTCACCGTTGATGATTTCAAGAACGTGGCAAAATTTGCAGGACTAAAACAGGGGCGTTACAAGAAAATTCTGGCCGACGTACAGAACGCTGTCTGTCAGTGGAACAAGTTCGCTAAATCAAACGAAGTTAGAGCAGAATATATCAAGCAGATCAAGGCTGCACATAGAGTGTTCTAAAAACATTCTTTATTCCACCCTTCAAAGCTTTTATTGAAACCGCTAGAATTTGATTCCTCGAATCATTTCCTCGAATTTCTTTTTAGCTTCTTTCAAAGCATTCTCATCAAGTTCTTTGCCGTATCCTTTTATTCCCTCAACCTTTTTTGTGAGTCCCAAAATTTCCAAATCCTTTTTTGTAAGTCCAGAATTTTTAAGATTAAAAAAATAAGGATCTTCGATATCGCTTAAATAATCTTTCGCGTCCATATTATTGCACTCCATCTAAATAAGCGACTAAAAGGGAGGATCATCTTCAAGTATTGTACAGGAATCAGGTAAATCAAACAAATGTTCGTCGTCTGGTTCGTCGTTTTTTTCCACCGTATCGTCTTCAAAGGGTTTGCACGACGTATTCCACTTGCTGATATCGCCTGCAAATTTGGAATTCTTGAACATTCCTCGCATATTTTCAACATTTGATACATCCCATTTACTGATGTCGCCGTTGAATTCGTTATATTCCACAAAGGACGTCCACTCAAATTCCTCTAAAATATTATTCCAAACTTTCGCTCGGCATTCTTTACCGGCAAACATTCCCTCCATATCGGTAACATTGGAAACGTCCCAATCAGAAATATTCCCCGTAAATTTCAATCCCAAGAACATGAAACTCATATCAGTCACATTGGAAACATCCAGGAAGTTCAAATCACAATTATTGCCATATTTTTTTACGCAATATTCTATCACTTCCTTTAGGTGACTTTTGTCTTTTACAACAAATTTATCTTCAATATTTCTGGGGAACTCCATTCGGTTTAGAAACATATCAGCAGTTTCTTGAACATTGGACATATCCCAACTACTGATGTCACCATTAAATTTTGACCGAGCAAACATACCTTTCATATTGGTGACGTTGGATACATCCCAATGGCTGATGTCATTCGAAAAGCAGCTATATTCTACAATGTACTCGATTTCCTCTTCCTCAGTTTCGGAATTCCAGCCCAAGAATCGCTTTTCATCCCCGGCGAACATTTCGTTCATGTTGCGAACATTGGAAACGTTCCAATCGCCAATATTCCCATTGAATCGAGATGCCCGAAACATTGCATACATATTGGTAACATTAGACACGTCCCATTTACTAATGTCTCCATTGAATTCTGAGTGATCAAACATTTCACTCATATTTTTCACCTTTGACACATCCCAGTTGCTGATATCTCCATTGAATTCAGAATACGCAAACATAGATTCCATATCAGTAACATTGGACACATTCCAGCGACTTAAATCTCCATCAAATTCTGTGAACACATCCTCATCGTATGTATAGGAGCAACCTTCTTCTCCTGTAGGACGTTCTTCTGCTTCACGACTCCCCGCAAACATTCCAGCCATATTAGTGACGCTGGATACATCCCAATTAGAAATATCTCCTTTAAATTTCGAACCGGCAAACATACAACACATGTTTGTCACTTTAGAAACGTTCCAGCAGCTGATATCACCGTTGAATTCGGAACGACCAAACATGCCACCCATATCAACAACGTTGGAAACGTCCCATTCGTTAATGCATCCATTGAATGGCAGATCTAAAAACAAACAAGTCATGTCCGTAACAGCAGACACATCCAGGAAATTCAGGTTACACTCGCCGCCGTAAATTTCAATGCAATGTTTAATCACGGCTTTTAGGTGGTTTAAGTTTTTTACAATAAACTTGTCAAAAACATTTTTAGGGAATAACCCTTCAGGAAGCCCCATACACGGACAATCCAAAAACATATCCATGACATTTGCATCATATATGTTCCAATTGCTGATATCACCATCGAATTCAGTTTTTTTGAACATTTCACTCATGTCAGTAACATTGGATACATCCCAATTACTGACGTCGCCATTAAAGCTTGAGTCACAAAACATTCTTCGCATATTAGCAACGTTCGACACATTCCAACGACCGATATCGCCATTGAATCTTGATCCAGCGAACATTTCGCACATATCAGTAACACTGGATACATCCCAACGACTGATGTTACCGATGAACCGAGAGTCGCAAAACATACCGTGCATACTCAAAACGTTAGACACATTCCAATTGCCGATGTCTCCGTTGAACACAGAATTGAAGAACATGCCACTCATATCAGTAACATTGGATACATTCCAACGACTGATGTCGCCGGAAAAACAAGACTTGATACATGCTTCGAAGTCCTCAGGTTCATCTATGTACAGATAACGATCTTCTCTGCATTCATAGGCACCAGCAAACATCTCATGCATATTCTCTACATTTGACACATCCCAGTCAGCTATGTTTCCTGTAAATTCCGAGCATTTAAACATACCGCTCATATTGGCAACTTTAGATACATTCCAATTGCTGATGTCGCTATCGAATTGGGAATATGCAAACATTTCACACATATCAGTAACATTAGACACATTCCACTTGCTAATGTCACCGTTAAATCGTGAATAATTAAACATACGGCTCATATCGGTAACATTAGACACATCCAGGAAATTCAGGTTGCACTCGTCGCCATATTCTCTGATACAGTGTGTAATAACAATCGAAAGATGCTCTTTATTTTCCACAACGAATCTATCTGTGGTGTTCTGAGGAAGAGAAAATTCTTTAGACATGTATTACCTTGTTTATGCAATTATTTCAAATCATTCGTCAACTTAAGATTCCTTAAATTTCGGCGGATATTTTTGGCAAGGACAATTTTCTATTGCGTGGGAACAAAGAACAACATTTGACACATTCCAGTTACTGATATCGCCATTGAATTGGGAGTTGTTAAACATACCGCTCATATTGGCAACTTTAGATACATTCCAATTGCTAATATCACCTGAGAAATACGAGCTTTCAAACATATGACTCATATCGGTAACATTAGACACATCCCATTTGCTGATGTCACCATTGAATTGGGAGTTGTCAAACATACCTCTCATGTTGGTAACATTAGATACATCCCATTTGCTGATGTCACCATTAAATTTGGAGAAAAAAAACATTCCGCTCATATCGGTAACATTTGACACATCCAAGAAATTCAGATCACACTCATCACCATAGTAGCTAATGCAAATTCCAATTACAGATTTTAGATGATTTGAGTTTCTTACAACAAACCTATCCGATATATTTTTCGGGAGCAATCCAACTGGCAACTTTGCGTCCGGATTCCAAAGTATATCTTCATACATACTGTTAATATTAGTTGCATTGTACATATTCCAATTGCTGATATCGCCCTCGAATTGAGACTTAAAAAACATATAACTCATATCTCTAACATTAGACACATCCCATTTACTGATGTCGCCATTAAACGCAGATTTTCTGAACATTCCGCTCATATCGGTAACTTTAGAGACATTCCATTTGCTCACGTCACTATCAAAGCCCGAGAAATTAAACATGCAACTCATATCGGTAACATTGGAAACATTCCAATTGCTAATATCACCTGAGAAATACGAGCTTTCAAACATATGACTCATATCAGTAACATTCGAAACATCCCACTTGCTAATGTTACCATTAAACTCGGAATTTTCAAACATGTAGCTCATATCGGTAACATTGGAAACGTCTAGGAAATTCAGATCACACTCATCGCCATAATTTTTGATGCAATGCTTTAGCACTTTTTCTAGGTGTTTTTTGTTTTGCACAACAAATGTATCAACGGTATTTTCGGGCATTGCTGACTTAGGCTTTTTATTTACAGCCTCCTTGGGCTTTTTATTTACAAACGGATGCTTTTTACAAGGACACTTCTTGAAGGCAGAAATACTTATTTCTACATTAGATACATCCCAGTTACTGATATCGCCTTTAAATTGAGAGTTTTCAAACATGCTGCCCATACTGGTAACATTGGAAACATCCCAGTTACTGATGTCGCCATTGAATTGGGAGCCGTCAAACATCATCCACATATTGGTAACATTGGAAACATCCCAGTTACTGATGTCGCCATTGAATTGGGAGTTTCTAAACATCGACATCATATTGGTAACATTTGTCACATTCCAGTTGCTGACATCACCGTTAAAATGCGAACGTTCAAACATTGAGCTCATAGAGGTAACGTTCGACACATCCCAATTACTGATGTTACCATTGAATTTGGAGCCTTCAAACAAACTTGTCATAGTGGAAACTTTCGAAACATCCAAGAAATTCAGATCACATTCTTCACCATAATTTTTGATGCAATGCTTAATCACTGCTTTCAAATGAGCCTTATTTTCTACAACGAATCTATCTGTGGTGTTCTGAGGAAGAGAAAATTCTTTAGACATTTTGCAAACCTGATTTTGGAGTGTGATTATTTTTTACCGGACATAAATTTCTGGGACATCAGATATCCCTGGTATTTTGATTCGCCCTTCAAGTAAGAGACGTACGCATCCACCTGTTCCGATATTCCTTGCGTAATTTTTTCAATTTTTCCCTGGACAAGTTCACAGAGACGTTCGTAGGCTTCCCCATCTAAATTAGGATCCTTTCCCGCCAGGAATTTTTTTACATCCTGAATGAAGTATTCTTCTACAGCCTTCAGCATGGAAATATAGCGAGAGCGCTCATTTGAATAAGGTTCCAAATCGGCTTCCTTAAGGATTTGTGCCGGAGACATGAAACCGCCCATTCCACAACTGAGTACGGGCCAGCCCGAAGCCTGGCTAAAAAGAAAGAAGGAATCAAAACATTCTGTAGAAAGAGCAACTATCTGCGGAACCAGGAATGTATAAAAGCAGGCCACAGAAAAGCCATACTCGTCAACTTCACTGCACCTTGAAGGTCTGTTCGGTACATAGCGACCATCAGCGTGGGGGATAAAGTTCACAACCTTACCACCAAATTGCTTTTTTATTTCAAACCATTTTGAAAGATCGCTAGAAAATGTTGTTGTGTAATAGTCCTGGAATTTTTGCTCTAAAGCAGTATTTTCACCCATAAAAAACCTTTTTTTGAAACGCATATATATACAAGAACCACCGGCTTTTCACCGGTGGAACGACTTTACTTAAAGAGGTTTGGAAAGAATTTGCCAACTTTTTTCGTCAAAAGTAGCAAGATAATTACCAACCTTCATTGTTACAGAAGAAGACGTAAAGCCAACCAATGTGCCGCTTCTGCGCCACATGTGATTGCCCTTTTCGTCATATACATCAACTTCAGAACCAACTTGTTTGCACATAGCAATTTTTCTCATACCATACCTTCTTGTTTATAACCCATTTTTTTTGCTGTAACCTGGGCAAGTAACACAGCATTGCAGAATTTCCTGCAATGCTTAATGTAAAAAAAAAAAAACAAAGTCAAGATTTTTTTGAAAATTTCAAAAAAATCTTGACTTTGAGTGACGTTTTTCAACCAAAAAGTACCGTTTACTTTTTTTTACGCGGTTATTTTGTACAAATCTTCAATCATTCACGATATCTTTATGAAAAACAGACCTTTTAAAAAAATTTTAGGACTATGTTTGCAATATGAAAATCAAGATTTCTTACAAATTCAACGAAAATTCGGATTTTGAAATTCTTAATCCTCACTGCCTAGGTATCGTTGAACAGTTGGGCGATTCCGACGACCCCATCGAACTCAGATTCGACGATGTTGCCAAAGTCAAAAATCATCTGGCAAAAATCACTGCCTCTTTCCATGCCACTGGAAACGACTTGTCCGTAATATACATGGCATTAAACTGGTACGAAAAATTGTCGGCCCTTTTGGATCACTACCAAGAAAATAACGAACTTCCCTGCACAACCGTCTGTGGCGAAGGCAAGTTCAAAGGAAATTTCATCCGCATAGAACTTGAATAACGAAAAAGACGTTAGGAAACCCTGACGTCTTCTTTAATTTATTCTGAACGCTCGCACGCAAAGCGAAAATCTTAAATCGAGCTTTCTATAAATTCCTTACGGAAGGTTCCGTTGCCCAGCAGAATGTCGATGGGCAGCTTGTGGAATTCGTATTCGTAAGGAGGCTGCTTCCAGGCGAAATCATTGGGATATTCGTTGAAGATGTACTGCAGAAGCTTAATAGCCATATCGAAACTGCGGAACTTATCGCGGTCCAGAACATGAATCTGCGCACCGCCGCAAATCTGGCCAGCACCCTTGTGGAAGGTAGGCTGGAAGTAGTTTTCGCGGAAGTACACGCCCGGCAGCTTCAGACCGTTCATGTACTTGCAAAGCTTCACAGCATCAATGAAGGGTGCACCGAAGATTTCGAAGGGACGAGTAGTTCCGCGGCCTTCGCTGACGTTGGTTGCTTCAAAGAGGCACATGCCCGGATAGACGATTGCCGTATCCAGGGTAGGCATGTTGGGGCTAGGCAAAATCCAGGGAAGACCGGTCTGGTCGTACCACATCTTCTTATCGTAGCCTTCCATGTGCATCACGTAAAGTTCGCACTTGGGGAAACATTCTGCCTTGAACTGTTCTGCCAATTCGCCAATGGTCTTGGCGTGACGGGTACGGATGCTGTGGAGACCAACAAAACTGGTGTAGTTCAGGTCCAGTACCGGACCTTCTTCATCCACGCAGTTAATGGGGTTCGGACGATCCACAACCACCACAGGAATGCCCAATTTTTCGCAAGCCTTCATGCACAGGTAAAGCGTCCAGATGAAGGTATAGTAACGTGCGCCCACGTCCTGCAAGTCCACCAAAAGAGCATCCACATGGGAAAGCATTTCGGCGGTAGGTTCGCGGTGTTCGCCATAAAGACTGTAAACAGGAATTCCAAGTTCCGGGTCGGTGTAACCTTCCCATTCGATCATGTTGTCCTGGGTGTGGCCCTTGATACCATGCTGGGGACCGAACAATGCAGACAACTTAAACAACTTGCCATCGTAGGACTTCAGAAGATCCAAAGTGTAGCTAAGATCAGCACAGACAGAAGCCGGATGGAGGACTGCACCAAGGCGCTTGCCACGGAGGGCGGAGGGGAAAGTCTTTTCGAAATCAGAAAGAGCTAAAGTAACCATGGGTAAAATTATAGTTTTTTGGAGAGCAAAAGTCGGCAGTTCTTTTCAAAACGATCAAAAATAACGATATATGAGTGGAATAAAATTTTTGACACAATTGTGACAACCAAATTTTTTATCTTTCTCGTAGAATTAAAAAAAAATAAAAATAGGATTAGTTTTATGGCATATTTGAACAAAGTGATGCTCATCGGTAACATTGGTAAGGACCCCGTCATCAGTGCTGGTCCCACCGGCCGCAAGCGCGTGTCTTTCTCCCTCGCTACTTCCCGTCGCTACCGCGATAACAATGGCGAACAGAAGGAACAGACCGACTGGCACAACATCGTTGGCTGGGGCAAGGTCGCCGACACCATGGAAAGCCTGGGCGTTCACAAGGGCATGACCCTCTACGTTGAAGGTTCCCTCACCAACCGTAGCTGGACCGACCAGACCACCGGTCAGAAGCGTTACGCTACCGAAGTCAACCTGGATACCTTCCAGCTCCTGACCCCGCGCAACCAGAACGGCGGCAGCTACCAGGGTGGCAACTTCAACCAGAGCAGCAACTTCAACCAGTCCAACGGCTACAGCCAGTCTAGTGCCCCGGCATACGACGCTCCCATGTCCGAAGGCGAAGAAGACCTTCCGTTCTAACAAATCGTTCTAGTCAATGAATCAGCAAGTCGCAGACATAGCTTTGATGATGGTGCTGCCCCTGGGAATCACCTTTACGGCGATTCTTCAGTCCGCAGCGGCCTATACTCGTACCCAAAAGCTCATTGGGATTCTTCTGTCGCTCGTTATCGTTGCGATGGATTGCATCTTCTACTTTGCAAAGAACACCTACATCACCTACAACTGTGATGGCGGTTTGCTTCTTGCCTTTGCAAGCCTGTTCTTCCTCGGAATCATCTACGCTATCCGCAGCGAGGACCGAGCTACCAAGACCGGCAACATTTTCATGTCCGTGTTCATGCTTGCAGGTTTCCTCGGAATCGCCTACTGGGATCGTCCCACGTTCATCCCGGTTGCCGAATACACTCCGTACGAAATCGCCATGCAGAACGCCCAGTACCAGGATTACATCAACTCCTTTGAAAATGGCGAAGGCGGAAAAATCCTGTACGACAAGAAGAAGAGCAAGTCCCCGAACCAGCCTGGCGGCAAGGACGACAACTCCCCGGAACGCTTGAAGGAATACACCGCAAGTGCCGAGGTGGTCATCAACCGCATGCGCGACATCATGACTTCTATCGACGAGTTCGAACCGCTGGCCGCAAACATTTCTGAATCCCAGCGCGAAGCCCGCAGTAGCCAGGCATTGGCAATCAACAACAATGCTACCGCTTTGAACAAGAAGGTTATGGGACTCTATCATCCCCATAGCGCTGCAGAAGCCCATTCCGAACTTATCCAGGCAAGCGAAAATGTTCGCCTGGCCGCCTACTCCTTGTACAATTACACTCTTCAGGAAAATCCCGAAGACCAGTTGACTCAGTACAAGCAGGCTCGCAACCAGATCGCCCAGATGAACGCAGCATTGTCTCGTTTCTGGAACGACATTGAGAATTTAAAATCAAACAACCAACCTCAGCAACAAAACGCTGAGAACGAAAACTAAGGATCAATAACACTATGATTCGTAACGTAGCCATCATGGGCGCCACCGGTGCCGTCGGCCAGGAACTGCTCTCCATTTTGGAACAGCGCAACTTCCCTCTCCAGAACCTCAAGCTCCTCGCTTCTGAACGTAGCGTCGGTAAGGAATTCACCTTCAAGGGTGAAAAGCTGAAGGTGGAACTGACCTGCGCTGACGCTTTCAAGGGCGTTGACCTGGTTCTCTCTTCCGCAGGTGCTGCAGTTTCCAAGGAATTCGCACCCATCGCTGTTGAAAACGGCGCAGTGGTTGTGGACAACACCAGCTACTTCCGTATGATGGACAATGTTCCGCTGGTCGTTCCCGAAGTGAACGCTTGCGACATTCCTCTCCACAAGGCTGAAAACGGCGGTTGCGGCATTATCGCTAACCCCAACTGCACCACCATCATGATGGTTGTGGTTCTCAACCCCATCGAAAAGATTTCTCACATCAAGAAGATCCGCGTTTCCTCCTACCAGAGTGCAAGCGGTGCAGGTGCAGTTGCTATGGAAGAACTCCAGCAGCAGTACAAGGACATTCTTGAAACCGGTTCTACTACCCACATCAAGAAGTTCCCCTTCCAGCTGGCTTACAACGTCATTCCGCAGATCGACAAGATGACTGAAAATGACTACACCAAGGAAGAAATGAAGATGTTCAACGAAACCCGTAAGATCATGCACTCTGATGTTCGCACCAGTGCAACTTGCGTACGCGTTAGCTCTCTCCGTTCTCATTCCGAATCCGTGTGGTTCGAAACTGAAAAGCCGGTTTCCGTTGAAGAAATCCGCGCTGCTCTCAAGAACGCTCCGGGCGTGTTCCTGAAGGACGATCCGCAGAACTACATCTACCCCATGCCGCTTGAAAGCGCTGGTCACGATGACGTTTACGTCGGCCGTATCCGTAAGGATTTGGCTGATGATTGCGGCAACACTCTGTGGCTCACCGGTGACCAGATCCGTAAGGGTGCTGCACTGAACGCTGTGCAGATTGCAGAGCTTTTGTAAGGCGAGCGCCATTGCTGTAAGATTTTCTCAATCTTATAAAACAGAAAATCCCAGGTTAAGCGCCTGGGATTTTTTCATTTTCTAGGATTCGTTCAAAAACGAGAAACGCCGTAATGCGACGGTTATGGATAAACTATCCCAGTTCTTCGGGGTTAAGGCACTTAAGTTCGTCAATGACAAACTTGCCGTCCTTGCGGATCAGAACGTCGTCGAACCAGATTTCGCCGCCACCGTATTCCGGACGCATAATGAGGACCAAGTCCCAATGGATTGCAGAAACGTTTCCGTTGGGAGCGTCTTCATAGCAACGACCCGGAGTAAAGTGAATGGAGCCTGCAATCTTTTCGTCGAAGAGAATGTCGCACATAGCGCTGTTCACATAGGGATTGAAACCGATGGCGAACTCACCCACATAGCGGGCGCCTTCGTCGGTATTGAACAAGGCATTCAGAGCTTCGTTAGAACCGGTTTCGCAGGAGGCGTTAACGATGGCGCCGTCCTTGAATTCCAGGCGCACATTGCCAAACTGCTTGCCGTCATAGAGGGACGGAGTGTTATACTGAATCACGCCATTGACGCTGTTGCGGACCGGGGCGGTATACACTTCACCGTCAGGGATATTCATGTTGCCGCAGCAAGGTACTGCACCAATGCCCTTGATGCTGAAAGTCAAATCCGTGCCCTTGGAAACCAGGCGCACCTTGTCGGTACGGTTCATCAGGTCAACAAGATTCTGGGCAGCCTTTGCCATGCGCGGGTAGTCAGCCAAGCAAGCTTCAAAGTAGAAGTCCTCGAAAGCCTCGGTGCTCATCTTGGCAGCCTGAGCCATGGAGGGATTGGGCCAGCGGAGCACGCACCAACGGGTCTTATTCACGCGGTAGTCCAGAACAGCCTGGTTGATGATACGGTACTTCTTCATCTGCGGGCCCGGAATGTCGCAGTTTTCCATGGCATTTTCTGCAGCGCGAATGGAAATGTAGCACTGCATCTTTTGCATTTCTTCCATAGCCAAATCTGCAGCAAGCTTCATCTGTTCTTCTGTAGCAGACTTGATCATCTCGCGACGTACACGGCCGTTGTAGTTATGCACAAAAGCATTACCGCCAGCCTTTGCCACAGCCTTGATCAGTTCCGTAGACAATTCGTCGGGAGTATCGGTAGTTTCGATAAGAATGTTTTCGCCAGCCTTGAGTGCAATGGCGTTATTGATCAAATTTTCAGCAAGCTTTGTTATGCGCGGATCTTTCATTTGTAGACTCCAGGTATCAGGCGCGAGGCCCGAGCAAATTCATTCAAGAACAAATATAAAAAAGGCCGACAGCAAAAAGCCATCGGCAAAAAATTTATCCATCCATAAACCTTAAAATTCCAAAAACCCCATTACCCTAATCACGGTTATTTTATTCGGAGAACGTGAACGGGATAGTCACCGTGGTATTACCAGATTTTACCTTACTGAACGCCCAACGAGACACGGCCTTCTTGACTTCATTATCGAATTCAGAGTAGCCCGTGGTTGACGAAACTATGGCAATGGTAATCACTTCACCGCCAGGAGAAATGGTAAACGACAAGGTCACCTTTCCCTGGAATCCCGGCTTTTTCTTAAGATGAGAATTATAAATGTGGCGCAGACCAGGAGTACGCTGACGGACGACCTTCATAATATCCGATGCAGAACGGGACGAATTTCCAGTACCCATATCAATTTCATTGGGAGAAGGCGGAACCAACTTGCCAATGGCCTTCGTGGAGATAGCCCCAGCGGCACCATTCATCAAGCCAGCCAATCCATCACTGATACCACCGCTTCCACCAGAGGCAATACCTTCGTTGAAACCAGCATTTACAGCCCCACGACGTTCGCCAAGTCTTGTTTTTCCAGTTACCTGAAGGCCATTAGCTTGCTTAATAACCTTGTCGATATCCCGGGCAAACTTTTTGTCGTTCATGAGAGTGTACACGGAATTAGCAGCATTGTTCGTCTGAGCGGTAAGGATCTTCAAGACACCTCGGGTCTCCGCAGCCTTGGGATTTCCTGGACCTTTCGGTTTGGCTCCAGAACCAGGATGCTTGCGCTGAATATCCTTTGGTTTCTTCGGCCTTTCCTTGGGTGGATCCTTTTTTTCCTCCTTTTTTTCAATGATGTTCATTGTTGTTGTAATGTCCGGAGTTTTAGAATCAACAAAAATAGCGTCATCAATCAACACTTCATACGTAGTTGCCCAGAAGCACAGCAACAGTGCGACAATCAGAGAGGCACTTGCCACAGCGCCCATCTTCTTGTCGGATTCCGGAAGCAGCATAGCTACAATCGGATCCAGTTTTTCTTTTTTGTTTTCCCTTACGGGTTGTTTTGGGTTTTTCATGATTTTATCCTTCCTCCCCTCTTGCGAGGGAAAAAGAGTTTGTTTGTAATCAGGGTAATAGGTAAGCAACAGCCCTTAGAGTAAAGAGCTTTACCTAAGAGCTGATTCTTAGGGAGCAACAATTAGAGATGGGCTTTTGCAGAGGCAAATCCCAGGTCTAATTTTTCAATGTTCGAGAGAAGACAACGTGATCAAGTTTTCAATTCTTCCTTGATCAACTTGAAACTACAAACAAAAAATTGGAGAGGATCGGGGCGATCAGTAAACAAAACTTTATCAACCAAATTGTAAACTTAGTTTAGAACAAAGTAACACATTCAAACACGCGTCATTGCTGGCTTGAGTAGAAATTTTTAAAACAAACTTTCAAATCCAATATTTACAAAAGTGCCTTAAAATTTATCGCAACTTAATCTATTCCGATTTAGAGTAACATAGTGGTGTGATACTGAGCAAAAAAACGTGGCTTTTTCGCCCCCCATTTTCGTATACGATGAACCAAAAAGTGGCTAGATATTTATATTTCTCGAATCATGAAGCTTTTACAAACCCCTCCCGATCTTAATAGAATTGCGCGCCCCAACTGGATTGAAATCAACCTCGACGCCCTTTGTAACAACATTCAATTTATCCGTAGTCAGATTCCTGCCAACACCAAGATTCTCTTGCCAGTAAAGGCAGACTCCTACGGTCACGGCAGCCTCGCCTGCTCCTTCGCCGCAAAGTTCGGCGGTGCAGACTACCTCGGCGTTGCACACATCAGCGAAGGTATGATTCTCCGCCAGTACGGCATGGACTTGCCCATTCTGGTTCTTGGTCCCTGCACCCCCGCAGACTTCGCCTACTTCGTTGAATTCCAGCTGACCGCAGTCATTACGGACATTCGCACTGCAATGGCATTCGACCAGTTCCTGCGTGAAAACGATTGCACTTGCAAGGCTCACCTGAAGATTGATTCCGGCATGAACCGTTACGGTTTCGATGCGGAAGACTTCAACAACATCCGCGCCGCATTGAGCTTGAAGAACCTGAAGTTCGAAGGCATGTTCACTCACTTGGCCACCGCCGACATGCCGGGCAACCCCAAGACAGAAATTCAGATCCAGCGTTTTACTCGCCTGGTGGATGTTCTTGAAGCAGAAGGTCTCCGTCCGGAGATTTGCCACTGCTCCAGTTCTGCAGGAACCCTCACCCACCCTGAAAGCCATTTCGACATGGTGCGTCCGGGTCTTGCCTTGTACGGCTACAACCCCATGGGCGCAGTACCTTCTCCGTGGCCCATCAAGCCCGTCATGAAGATCAAGTCTACCATCCGTCACATTCACGATGTGAAGCCTGGCGAAACCGTTAGCTACGGCGGTTACTGGATGGCACAGCAGCCCACCCGCATCGCTACCATCGCCATCGGTTACGGTGACGGCTATCTCCGCGGAGAATACAACAAAGGATTCGTCTTTATCCGTGGTCAGCTCTGCCCCATTCTTGGACGCGTCTGCATGGACGCCACCATGGTTGACGTAAGCCACATCCCCGACGTTCAAGTTGGTGAAACGGTGGACGTGGTAAATGGTGAATTGGATTTCCGCATTTCCATGGAAAGCGTCGCTGACGACCACCACACCATTCCCTACGAACTCACAAGCCGCGTGGCTCGCCGTCTGTACCGCAAGTACTACTGGAAGAACCGCCTTGTTCGCTGGGACTACCTGCGACAGGAATTCGGCGTGAGAGAATTCAAGGAATTCCCTTTACGATGACCGCTCGGACTAAACTCTAAAGAAAAACATATCGTAAGTCCTCGCTCTCGCCAACACGCCCCGTTAATACGGGGCGCTTTTGGCTCACAAAGAACATCAAAGTTCCATTTAAGTTGATTTTATATATATTCATAGCATGGACTTCTCAGACGCAAAATTCACAACAATCAGGCACCGCAACTTGTGGGGCCAATGGACTTTCGTGTTTGAAAAATCCAAGTTGTGCTGCCTGCGCTATTCCCCTGAAGAAAGTGGTGAAGTTCGCCCCAGCGCAGTACAGGCCTGTACCTACGCGGTTGCGGACATCGATACCGACTTGCCTCCAAGCGTCAGCCGCGCCTACCGCAAGGCAGTGCAGCAACTGAACGAATACCTGGCCGGCAAGCGAAAAGAGTTCAGTATTCCGTACAAACTATACGGTACGGAATTTCAGACAAAAGTTTGGGAAGCCCTTAAGGAAATTCCCTTTGGCGAAACCCGCTCTTACAAGGAAGTCGCCGAGATGGTTGGAAGTCCTAAGGCTACCCGAGCCGTAGGTGGCGCGCTCCATGAGAATCCAATTCCTTTAATCCTCCCCTGCCATCGCGTTATTGGTAAAGCAGGAGCCCTCGTAGGCTTTGGGCTGGGGCTTGATATGAAAAGACGCCTTCTCGTGATAGAAGGCGCCATTCCTCAGGAAATGCTGTTGGAATAATTATTCCTTGTCGTCGAAGGCTTCCGCTTCTTCCGGTTCTTCAACGGTCCAGTCACGGATATGCTGAGCCAACTCCTTCTGACCATCCTTTTCCACAGCTTCAGCCAATTCGCTTAGCTCGTCAGCATCCATAGTGGTCAGGTCATTTTCAAAACGACTCACATAACCAGAAAGTTGTTCGTAACGTTTGAGAGCAGCCAGCAACTGCATGAATTCCAGGCTTGCGGTAGAACCACAGCGGAACTTTTCGTGTTCCTTGAGAACCTGGTCAGCTTCACCTTCAGGCAATACAGAAACAAGACGACCCAGGTTAATGATCTTCGGGTAGGTTTCGTACAGCTGGCGAGCAATCTTCAAGCAATCAGACTTACGACCTTCCTTGTCGGCAATGGCAGCCTGCAAGTCGAGGAACGCTTCTTCGTCTTCGTTGCCCGGATTCTTCACATCGTTCATCCACTGCTTAGCCATGACCAAGTCGCCAGCCATAAAGTAGGCGTTGGCAATATCGATGATGGTGGCGTTGCTCTTGTCCGGATCCTTCAGCAGAGCGGCCTTGGCGTAGTCGGCAGAATCATTGATGGAATCGGCCATATCGCAAATGGCGTCCAGCACGTCTTCGCGGTTTTCAAGAGCGAACTGATCTTCCTGGGCGATAAGTTCATTCAGCAACTTGGAGGAACGTTCGGCAGGCATCACTTCGCTCAAGCTGAGGAACACCACGGAACGGCCTTCCCCACCCACATGGCGCACAGCCAGGTCGTGAATCAAGTCAGCGACATAATCCTTGTCTTCGAAGTCCTTGGCAATTTCCACAAAGAAAGTACCTGCATCGTAGAACAGGTTGTCCCAGTATTCCTTCTCTTCGTCTTCAGCCTTGAATGCACAGAAATCCGCACGGAGAGTCCATGCCAAAAGTTCCAGCTGAACCTTGGGATCCTTGCATTCTTCAATATCATCCAGGCCCTTGCCGATGGTTTCGTAAAGATCATCAGGGCGATTCAGAAGACGGCTCTCACCGCTTACAACCTGCATCAATGTTTCGCGAAGCTTATCTTCTTTGCTACGGTTGGCCTGAGCCAGCGCCGGGGACTTAAAAAACTTTTTCTTCTTTGCCATGATTAAAAATTTAGAAAACTAGAATGGTCTATTTTTTCGCGAAGCCTTCTGTTGTTGCAAAAGTTTAGCTTTTCGCTTGGCCCGGCGACGTTCCTTGCGAAGACGGTTGCGGGCGGCATTCATTGCAGACACTTGATGAAGCACGTCCATGATGCGTTCGGCAGCGAAGGCGTTGTTCAGCTTTTTGCGGGTCACGTAATCCAATAGCCACACGCAGGCCAAAAGGCAATCCACAAAAATGGCCAAGGCCACAGGCCACAACATTACAGAGAATTTGGACGCAATAAAACCGAAGGCAGGAGGCATCAGCACAGCACCCACGTAGGAGCCAGCCATCTGAATACCGATGGCGCGGCCAGAAAGTTCCTCACCGAAGCGGGCAGGCGTCGCATGAATCAAGGATGGATAAACAGGAGCGCAACCCAGGCCCAGCAGGCAAATGCAAACGGGAGTGAACCACAAGGGCAACGGCAACACCAGAGCAAAGCAGCCTGCAATCACGATGGCGATGCCTGCGTGAACCAGGCGCATATCCGTAAACTTGATGGCAAAGAAACCGCTGAGTACGCGGCCGATCATCACAGAGGCGAACATCAGGGAAACCGCCAACGCCCCGATCTCAGGAGAAAAACCGCGGGCAACCAAGTAGGTGCCGCACCAAAGGCTGGTGGAAATTTCCAACGCAGAATAAAAGAAGAAAGTCAAGAAGGAAAGCTTCATCCCGGGAACGCGAAGAGCCGCACGCAAGGAAATATCCTTGTCCGAGGAAGCGCCGGTTTTATCACCTCGCCCACCTGCGTTCGTTCCACCGCGTCCATTTTCGTCGCGGGATTTCGGAGTTTCATAACGTTTCCACAGAGGCAGCGCAGCAAGCATCATCAACACGATGGCCCCAAGCAGCACCGCATTCAGTTCGTAGGCACCGCGCCAGCCTGCCCCCACAAATACTGATGCAGACAAAATCGCAGGACCAAGACATGCCCCGATTCCCCAGCTAGCGTGCAACCAGTTGGTGTGTTTCGATTCCAGATGGATGGCCGCAAAATTATTCAAGGCCACGTCGATTGCACCTGCACCAAGGCCCATGGGAATTGCCCAGAGGCACATCATCCAGAATTCCGTGGCAAAGCCGTAACCTGCCGTCGCTGCGGCCGTACAGCAAATGCTAAAGGCCACCAGTTTGCCTGTGCCCAGTTTGCGGATCAACGTTGGCGTAATCAGGCTGGAAATGATAGTTCCGATGCTAACGATTATGGAGAGGAGCCCCGCCGCCGAAAGAGGCGCATTCAAGTCTTCCTGCATCAAGGGCCAAGCCGCCCCCAGAATGGTATCCGGGAGACCCAGGCCGATAAAGGCGACGTATATGACAACAAGCAGGAAGGTCATACATCGAAAATACACAAAAATTTTTGTTTGAGATTAGCGAATCGCGAAAACAGCGCGATGATTTAAAGTCGCGGAGATTTTTACAGCGCGGAAACTTAAGCCTTGACGGTCTTGCAGCAGAGTTCAGCGGCGGCGGCGTCGGGCAGACATTCCAGGTAATAGGTAGGAACGGTCTGAGCCATCTTGTTTTCCGTATCGTGGAGGCCATCGGCGATTGTTGCATCCCAGCGCTTGCCGGAAATGCTGGGGACGATGGCTGCATAAGCCTGCAAACCACCCAAGCGGGCAATCTTGTTGTGGGGAGCCTGACTCAGCAGAACCACACCGCCCAGGGGCATGGCCAAGTTCTTGTAGCAGGGAGTCTTTCCGCTCCAGGGAGAGCCGTAAACCCAGGCGCCATCGGCCTGAATGCGGACCACCGGATTATCGTCGTTCACCAGTTCCGTTTCGGCGATGTTGTTGAGCCATAGGCGTGCGTGGGTACTCTTGCCGGTTCCGCTCTTGCCCAGGAACATGTAGCCTTTGCCATCCTTGCTCACCACCGCGGCATGGAACAGCACCGTATTCAAACGGGCCGTAGCCAAGGCGTAAAGCACCATCAAGGCGTTATCCAGGCCAGCCTTGCGGCGAGCAGAACTTAGACGTATTTCAGCCTCGCGGTAGTCCTGGGAGCAAATCAAAATACCTGCCGGATTATTTCCAAAACTGAAATCAAAAACGGCCTTGCCATCATTTGTATGGCCACAGACAATCACCTGTCCCTCGTCTTCCTGACGAGTTTCTACCACATAATCCAAAGGGGAATGACCGCCCACAAGATTTATAGCACTTGCGACAACTTTCAAGCTAAAAATTGTTTCGGAAACATTGGTTGCGCAATTACCAGAAGCCACCAGGAAGGGGCTGTAGTTTTCCATCTGCGGAAGCAGTTCTGCAGACAAGGCTTCGCTTTCAAAAGCGATCGAGAAAACATGTTCTGCTACCTTGTACTGAATGCAACTCATATAAACTACACCTAAGGTTATTTCTTCTCGCGGATGCGCTTGTAGAGGCTTTCGGCCTTTTCGGTCTCCCCCGCGTTGGAGAAGACGTGGCCTACGTTTTCGGCACCGATGCGGCCCTGGGAATTGCCGGCCAGCCAGGCCTTCATGTAGCATTCAAAGGCTTCGTCGTAACGCTTCTGGGTAAAGTAGATCTGTCCCAGGTCAAGGTTCAGGTCGGCCTTGCCCTTGCTGTGGCGGAGGCCTTCTTCCAGGGTGAAGATCGCCATCCAGGGGGATTCGGCCTTCACGTACATCTGGGCCAGGTAGCGGCGGGCGGAAACGTTCTCGGGATCCATGAGGAGTCCGTTCTCCATTTCGTTCAGGGACTTCTTGGTGGAGTCCATGCTGCGGTAGTAATAGGCCATGGTAAAGTGGACGTCGGCGCCGGCGGTGGCGGTCATCTGCAGGGCATTCTGCAGGGTCTTGATGGCGTATTCGTAGTCGCCCAGCTTTTCGTAGACTTCGGCAAGGCCGTACCAGGCGTCCATGCGGTCGGGGTTCAGCTGGAGGGCTCGTTCAAAGTTCTTCTGGGCAAGGGTCCAGTCGCGGCCCTTCATGTAGCATTCCGCCAGGGCGAAATGAACGTGGTCCGATTCTACTCCCAGCTCCACGGCGCGCTTGTAGGCGGCAATGGCCTCACCCGCGTCACCAGCGAGATAATAGATGTCACCCATGAGCATCCAGGCTTTCTCGAAATTGGGTAACAGTTCCACGGTTCGCTTGTAGGCCACGAGGGCCACTTCCTTACGGCCAAGCTGCACAAGAGCATTGCCCAAATTGAACCAGGCGAAAGGTTCGTAACGACCTTCGTCGATGGCGGCACGATACAGAGGGACAGATTCCTTATAACGCCCCTGGTCGTAAAGTTCGTTAGCCTTGAAGAAATAATCATCTGCCGCAGAAGCGAGAGATGTAAAAAACATGATTAAACAAAAAACAGAACCTACCTTCAGGCAATGTTCCTTAACCGCTTGCGCGTCGGCCAAGGATGGGGAGGGCGCAGGGAGGGGCCCGTGCGGCCTTCGCAACTCCGAGCTGGGGCCCCGCCCGCATATATTACGGAACAGGCCCGAGAACCCCTTTCTCAATTTGTAATTAAAACTACTTAACAAAGCGGAACTCCTTTGTAGCCTTCTGGGCCACGGGATATCCGCCTAGCTGAGCGGGGCTAAACTTCCATTGACGAACAGCATTCAAAGCTTCGGTTTCAAAGCCGTATCCCGGCGGGTCCAAAGTCAAAACCTGAGTCTGGGCCACATCGCCATAAACGTCGATCACCAGCAAAACCTTAACGTAGCCGGAAATTCCCAGACGCTTTGCACGTTCCGGGAACTTGGGCTGAACTTCCTTCAGAACCTGGGCCTGTTCATCCACTTCACCGGCTTCGTAAACCACGTTCTCCATGCCACCAGTTCCCACGGCAACACCATCGCCAGCGGCACCGCGGGCAAGGGACAAGTCCATGGAAAAATTCTGGCTGCGGCTGGTACCCATGTTTGCAGAAATCTTGAAGGGATTGGGATTCACCACGGTGCGCAAAACCTTCTGCTTCACCTCGGGCTTCTTTTCGCTAACGAGAACTTCAACTTCGGTGACGGCCTCCAATTCCTTTTCGGTCTTGACGCCCTTATCGAAGAGCAAAGCATTCAACACAGGAACCGCAAGGAAGAACACCGCGCTAACCACGAAGGAAAGCACAAATGCTACCGGAAATCGGAAGTACTTTGCGATGAAATCTGTGAAAGAAAAATGCTTCACTCTAAACTATTCTTCCTTGTTTGCGGAGATGGAAACTTTGCGGACTTTGGCGAGGTTGCATTCGTCCAAGATGTCCACCACAACACCGTTGGGAGCGTCGCGGTCGCTTACGATAATCACGGGGCGGTCCGGAGCTTCGGCCATCATCTGGCGCAGCACCGTATTCAACGTGGTCAGGTTCACCTGAGTTTCATTGATATGAATGGTACCCTGGCGAGTCACGCCGATCAAAATGCTTTCCTTGGCCAGGTCCTTGGCGGAGCTTGCCTTAGGCTTGGTTACGTCCACACCGGTTTCGCGGGTGAAGGTGGAAGTAACAATAAAGAAGATGAGCAAGATGAACACCATGTCCAGCATCGGAGAAACATCGATGCCGCCGGCGTCACGAGTGCGTTTACGGATAAAACTCATTATTCTTCCTCCTTAGAGGCAAACACATAAGATTCAAATTTCAGGGCTTCGCTCCAGGCGAGGTCTTCCACCTTTTCCACACAGCTGGCCAGGTAGTTGTATGCAAGCATCAAGGGGAAAGCCACCAAAAGGCCGGCCTGGGTGGTAAGCAAGGCTTCGGAAATACCGTCGGCCAAAAGCACCGGGTTACCGAAACCGAAAAGCTGGATCGTTTCGAAAGTATGGACCATGCCGGAAACCGTACCCAGAAGGCCCATCATGGGAGCCAGGGCGGCACAGGTGGAAATGGTCTTCAGGGACTTTGCAAGATTCAAAGAAATGCGATGGCGGGTTGCCTCCATGGCGTTGCGCACAGCGATGGGACCTTCGTCGCGATGATCGCGGATGTCCTTCACCAAGGCGTAGAAGTAACCGTACGGGCGACGGCTCAACTTGTCGAAGGCCACGTCCTCCCCTTTCTTTTTCAGGGTGTGCCAGAATGCGGCGGAGGATTTGCCACGAAGCATAAAGTAGTAGCCGTAGCGTTCCAGCATCAAAAACCATCCAAACCACCCCAATGCAAAGATCGGGGCGAGCACCCAGCCACCTCTAAAGAGGATGCCAAAGGCCGCTTCTAGAACGGAATTTTGATCAACGCCAAGGACCATTTTGTCGCATTACCTTTTGCGAAATGCCATCGCGGTTTTACTTTTCACAAATCCAGAGGGCGTTAAGAACAGCGAGGCCAGCCTTTTCCATGCGGCCGCGGAGAGCGTCGGCACGGTTAGCCAGGAAGGTGTGCAGGAGCTGCAGCGGGATAGCCACAATAAGGCCAGCTTCCGTAGTCACGAGGGCGATGGAAATACCGCCAGCCAAAAGCTTGGGGTCGGAAGTGCCGTGCATGGTAATCACATCGAACAATTCGATCATACCCATCACGGTACCAAGCAAGCCCAGGAGCGGAGCGGTTGCAGCAAATACGGAAACCCAAGTAAGGCCGGATTCAATCTTCGGAACCTGGGCAGAGAACTGCTCTTCCAAAGCCTTTTCTGCTGCGGCGCGGCCACCGTATTCCTTGAGGAGAACGGTCTTCAAAACCTTGCCCACCAAACCGTGAGCCTTCTTCACCTGTTCGCGGGCCTTTGCCACATCGCCAGCATCAAGAGCCTTCATGGTGTGGTAAGCGCCCAGGCCACCAAAGCCGCGGATCAAGATCCAAAGCAACTTGAACAGAACAATGAGAAGACCCAGACCAAAGATGGTCGCGATGGGATACATCAGAATGCCACCGTTCTTGAAGAAGGTCTGGAGTTCATCCTTCCAAGTGGTTTCCTGATGGTTTGCAAGTTCGGAGGAAAGTTCGGTACTGAGGAGAACGTCCACAGGAACCTTCACGAATGCGGAATCCTTTGCCTCGGCGAAAACCTTGGACACGTCGGTCTTGGTTTCGGGAGTGAGGTTTTCCTGCCAGCTAAAGGCACGCTTCTTTTCGCCTGCGACCGGCAGCATGAGGGCGCTGGGGCGGTTGCCTGCGGAATCCATGACGGCGTTCGCCATCTGCATGGCGTAAAGGCCACCCAGGCGGAGGCGGGAACCTTCGGCAACAGCGGAACCGAAAACCAGCTCCGCCTGTTCTAGCTGGATTTCGCGGGTAAATTCAAGTTCGTTCTTTGCCACATTCAAGATGGACTTTGCAATACGCAGCGGGTCGTCGCGGTACAGGCCCATTTCCTTCTTGACCTTGTTCTGCACTTCTACGCGTTCTGCAATCTTGAAGGGAATTCCCTGTTCCTGGAACTTTGCCAAAGTTTCCAAGCGTTCCGGACCTGCGGCCAAGGACAAGTACTCGGCACGAGCCTTTTCGGCCTGGAGCTTGACCTGGGCCAGGTCTTCACGGGCCACACGGACGTCTTCGAAAAGGCGAGCGCGTTCGCTCATGAGAGCGTCCACCTTTTCCTTGTTTTCCTGATACTTTTCGTTGAAGAGTTCCCGTTCCTGGTTTGCAGTTTCACGATCCTTCCAGCGGGCAGCCACAGCCATGTCACGCTTCTTGCGGGCTTCTTCCAAGTCTGCCTTGGCGCTGTTCAGTTCGGCGCGCTTCTTGACAGCGTCGATGGATTCACCACCCTGCTGGGCAAGGGCGGGAACAGAGCAAAGTGCGAAGAGTAATGCTACGATTGCCACGCCTCTTCGAGGCTCGCAATGACATTTCGTACCTCGTGCCTGGAGCCTCGTGCCTCGTACCTCATACCTATTCATTACTTGGCCTCCTTAGGAATTGCCACCGGGATGGTGACCAGCTTGGGGGCGGTCTTTCCTTCGGCAACCTTCATCACGTCCTTGAGGGCGGTACGCATTGCCAAATCGTCAGAGACGTTCTTCCAGACATAACCACCGTTTTCAGTACGGTTCAGCCAAAGCACATCGTTACCGTCGTTGCTTACGAAGATGGCAGCAACAGCGCCGTAACGCATAAAGGTACCGGCAACGCTACGAGCATCCACCTGCAAGAAGCCTTTCCAAACTTCGGTGGTGTAACCCAAACGGATGCGGTCGTAGAAAACTTCAAGAGTGCGGTTCAAGCCGTCATCAGCCTCGATGAGGCCCTTGGAAAGCTGGTTGGCAATTTCCTTGACGCTGTTCACCACTTCTTCGTTGCGGTACGGGAAGTCAGCCTCGAACACCGGAGCCAGGGAGTCGATGACCTTGGCCAAAGAGGTGCCGTACTTTGCCTTACGGTTTTCAAAGTACTTGATGGTGCCGGTGGTCTTCTGACGTGCGTCGGCAAGATTCTTGACTTCCACCTTCAGGGAGTCAATTTCTGCCTTCAGAGTCTTGTTCTGCTGAGCCAAAGCCTGGACCTTCTTGCGGCCCACTTCCACGAATTCCGCGTGGCGCTTCTTTTCGGCATCGTGCATGGATTTTTCACGGGCGGTTTCAGCTTCGACCGCCTTGATCTGGCGTCGGATGCTTTCTACCGTTTCTTGCGCACCTGCATAAACGCAGGTAAGACACAAGCATAGACACAGCTTGGAAAGGAAAGAAAACTTCATAACCTAAAAATACAAAGAACCCCCGCACAAAATGCAGGGATTCTTTAAAATTTCCGCAAATTTACGGGGTGAACCCCCTTGCGTCCTTATTTACCCTTGGAGTCCTTGAAGTACTGCGGAGTATTCTTTGCGCCAGCCTTCTTCAAAGCCTTGATCAAACGGGTATAACCTTCGTTGGTTGCCCAGTCGAGAACAGAGTAGCCCTGACCGCACTTAGCATTGACATCCACGCCCTTGCCGATGAGGAACATCATAGCATCGTACTGACCGTTCTTGACAGTCCAGTGGATGGGCAGATAGCCATCGGCGCTACGGGTTTCGAGGGAAGCACCAGCGTTGGCGAGGATTTCCAGCATGTCAACCTTACCAGACTTAGCAGCGAGAAGCACTGCAGTACCGAGGGACTGAGGATCAACACCTTCCTTCTTGAGCTGTTCGAGAAGACGGGAAACAACTTCCTTGTTGCCCATCATCACAGCGTTGTCGATAACAGCTTCGCCGTTACCGTTACGAACATCAGCCTTTGCACCGTGGTCGAAGAGGTAGTTCAGGACCATGAGGTTGCCCTTGTTAGCAGCGATAGCAACAGCGTTGTTGCCATTATCAGCCGGCTGGTCAATTTCAAAGGATGCCTGGAGGAACAAAGTCATCTTGGCGGTATCGCTATTGACAGCAAAGGAAACGAACTGGTTCGGGGTGAAAGCAATCTGCTGCTTGGTAAGATACTTACGAACAGAAGACGGATCGTTGGGATCCATAGTGTCGTTACAAGCGGTCATAGATGCCATCAAACCAGCGGCACAGAGAGCCAAAAGCATTTTCTTCATGGTAAAAACTCCAATTTTCGAACTTTATGGACTAAAATTACACAATTTTTTGAATTTTTTCACGAAAAAAAACAATTTACACAAAATTATTTAAATTTATTCACATGAAAAAACAGATTTTTGTAACATTTTGCCTCATCGCAGCAACCATGGCTTCCGCAGCCAAGACGAAAGTCGTAACCGACAATTCCATGTCTGCTGAAGACCGTACCGACATTGAATACACTGACCGAGGCTCCTTCGGCCCCTTCATCGAGTTCAGCAACGTCAAAATGGACAACGTGAACTACAGTTACAAGGTTCACGAACTGCCCCAGGAAATCTCCATTTCCAACACCTACATTTATGGCGCCACCGGAACCCTCCCCGTCACCGAATGGTTCGACATTTTCCTGATGGCAGGCTACCAGCACATTGGCGTTAGCCACAAGCCCCGTAATGACAAGGCCGCCTACGACGACCTGGCAGAAATTGTAGATCTGTATGGCGAAGAGGATGCTCCCATTGACTCTTCAAGCCTCAAGGGTCACCATAACATCCATACCGCCTTGTTCCAGTTCGGTGCAGACCTTTCCTACCCCATCTTTACTAGCTACAAGTACCAGCTGATGGTTAAGCCCTACGCCTTCGCTGGAGTCATTGTGGGAAAGACTTTCTTCACGGACAACGCCAAGTTCGTTTCCCCGGTAGCCTATGGCTATGTCTACGGTGCAGGCGTTCGTTGCGCATTCCACGGATTCTTCCTCTCCGGCGGCGTTCGCAGTTCTCACGAATACTTCCACACCTACTTCGAACGTAGACTTTCCAGCACAAAGTCCGGTGACGAATTCATGCTTGACTTCGACACCTACTTCCAGCCGTACCTCACTCTGGGTATTACGCTGTTCTAATTTTTACTTGTTGATCTTCAACTTGTCGCCCATCTTAATCTTGGTGTCGTTCAAGTTGTTCCATTTCACAATTTCTTCAATCGTGACCTTATATTGGCGAGAGATGTCCCACAGACTCTCGCCTTTTTCTACGACGTGAATTCGGCCTTCGCCAGAAGATGCAGGCTTAGTGGCCGGTGCAGCAGAAACTTCACCAGAGACCTTCAGTTTCTGACCGATGTCAATCGTGGTGTTGTTTCCCATGTTGTTCAAGGCCTGGATCTTGGCAACGGTAGTTCCGTACTTACGGGCAATGGCGCTCAAGTTGTCGCCAGCCTTGACAGTGTAGATAGAAGTCTTTTCGCTGGACTTGGACTTTGCTGTTTTTTCCTGAGTCTTTTCAGCAGTCTTTGCGGGCTTGGCAGAAGACTTGGGAGTGTTACGGACAAACTGCGGAATCACTAGGGAGTCGCCCACAGTCAGACGCTTCTTGAACCCCTGGTTGGCCTGAATCAAAAGCAAAACAGGAACATCGTAAGCCTTGGCGATGTCGGCATAGGATTCACCAGACTTCACCACATAACGTTCTCCCTTGGCAAGCTTCGGACGTTCCACAGGAGCCTTGGCCTCAGGTTCCGGACTGGGCTTCAGTTCCGGTTTAGAAACGAAGAGAGTGTCGCCTTCCTTCACAAAGGATGTCACATCCATGGTATTCCAGATGCGGAGACTTTCCTGGGATACGCCAAACTTTCGAGCGATGGAAGCCATGTTGTCGCCGACTTTCACCACATAGGTGCGAACCTTTTCCGGCTTGCGAGGAGCAGAGTTCTTGGACTTGGGCTTAGGAGTTACCTTGATAGGGATCAGCAAAGTCTGGCCCACGCGGATGCGGGTGCTCTTCATGTCGTTGGCCTGCTGAAGTTCAGAAACTCGAATGTCGTATTGCTTTGCAATCACGCCAAGATTTTCACCCTTGCGAACCTTATGGTGGTGCCAGCTGGAGAAGGTATTCTTTTCCATCTTGTCGTAACCGTCCACAAACTTGGCGCGGGTACCCACCGGCAAACGAAGCAGATAGGAATCCCTGTTGGGAGGCGTACACCACTTCACCAGTTCCATGTTCAAACTGCGCAAGGTATCTTCCTTGACGCGCAAAAGCTTGGCCACTTCTTCCAGCGGGAAAGAATCAAACACGGTAACGGTATCGAATTCAGGACGGTACTGTTTTCCCACAGTCATTTCGTACTGTTCCGGGAAGTGACCGATAACCATGGCCGCAAGAATTCGAGGCACATAGCGCATGGTTTCCTTAGGAAGTTCCAAGTCCCAATAAGTCACGGCAAGACTGGAATCGCAGGTGGAATCTTCCTTCATTTCGCGAACGAGACGGCGGACACGGCCTTCGCCGCAGTTGTATGCGGCCATTGCCAAAAGCCAATCGTTGAATTCATCGTGGAGGCGACTCAGGTACTTGACCGCAGCATCCGTAGCCAGTTCCGGATTACGACGCATATCTACCCAGTAGTCCACGTCAACGCCATAACGCTTGCCAGTTTCAGGAATGAACTGCCACATGCCGGAAGCCTTGGCACGGCTATAAGCCTTAAGCTTGAAACCAGACTCCACCAGAGCCAGGTAGATCAAGTCCTTAGGCATCTTAGCTTCTTCAAGCTTTGCATAAATCATGGAGTCGTAAGCAGTCTTACGATTCAGGGATCCTTCCATGAAGGAGCGTGCGGAACCGGTCATGTAGAAGATTTCCTGCATGACGCGTTCGTTGAATTCCACCGGCAGGGTAAACTGGGAAACATCCAGTGTATCCAGGAAACTTTCAATGACCTGCAGGGAGGCGCTATCGGCCTGGTTTTCATCCAGGTTTTCCACACCTTCGTTAGAAACTTCATTACGGACGAAATTTTCAGAACTATCACTTTCGTCGGTCTTCAGGTTGGGATAAATTTCATCCAGCGCGCTGACGATACGTTCAGGCATCTGCTTGCGATACACAGAATCTTCCGCTGCAGAATAACCTGTTGCGGTGGTATCGTACCTTTCAGCGACAAGCTGCTTCAAAGATTCATCCAGATACTTTTTAGCAAGCTGCCATTCCTGATTGTCCATGGCCTGGAGAGCATACTGGTAATAGGTCCAGGAAGGGCGTGTCGCCAAGGAATCGGAAATTTTTTCCTGCAGGGCGACCTCGGAATAGGAGGATGTATCGGAAACTTGAACGGAAATGGAAGTGGCTTCGGCAGGGACCGTCTTGGTTTCTACAGCGGGTTTATTCGATGCACAGCCAACGAGAATCATCGTGGCAGCCAAAAACACCGTACACTTCAACTGGTTCACCAATTTCATTACTACGCCAATTTCATCATGCCATACAGAAGGACACCGCACATCACCAAAGACGCAACCATTTGCAAAATAATGACAACACGGTTGATTCGGTAACCCTTCTGGGACTTTCTATGCCAGCTAGGCAGTTCTTGATTTGTATATCGCTTATTCACTTTGGACACCAAATATACTAAATTTCGTAGAAGCTTAAATGAAGAAGTCCCTGATCATACTCACAAGTCTTGTTTCCGCAACCTTTGCCCAGGTCGGCATCGGTCGTTCCAACATGGGTATTCATGTGCCCTCCGCAGAAACAATGGATCAAGGCATGCTGTTCGTTTCCGGTAGCTACGAAATGGTTACCGACAGTAAGTCCATGAGTTTGGAAGGCTACTACATCGATGCAGACGGGAACCGTGTTGAAATTGACGAGAACGCAGCATCCAACGACGAATCCCTATTCCTTAGTTTCGGTGTCATCGACAACCTGGAACTCAATTTCCGTCTACCGTTCCATTACGATAGTCAGATCAAGGGTGCAAATTCCAAAAGTTTCGGCCTTGGCGATATTCAGTTGGGAGCCAAGGGATCCTTCCCCATTAGCGAATCCTGGATTTTCGGTGCAAGTACGGAATTGTTCATTCCGCTAGGATCAACCCAGGCCGGATTCCGCCCGAGACACCGCTGGTATATCCGAAACAACAGCAACGCCTACGCCTTCACGGCCAAGCAATTCGGCATGGCAGGCTACGTTCACGCCACAAAGAACTTCGGTTCGACATCTAGCCTGAACGCCTATGTTGGTGTGCTAAGATCTTTCAATATTCCTGCAAACCACGCTCTGTGGGGTGTCGGCTACACCATCCTTCCCGAAAAGATTCTTTCCGTTATTTTGGAAGTTTCCGGGGAAACACAAATTCACAGTAGCAACCTATTACAGAATTTCCTATCTAGCCCATTCCGTTTCACTCCCGCCCTTAGGATGCACCTCCCCAGCCATATGGACATTACCATTTCCGGCGATGTGGGCATCAACTATTTCTTGAGCAAGGAAAACAAGGAAGGCCGCCCGGTCAATCTAAAGACCAGTAAGGACCAGGTGAAATACAACGCCCTTGGTTCCCCCAACTTGGGTATCGGCGTTACCGTAAGCAAGCGCTTCAATTTCAGCTGGGCTGACTCCGATGGCGACGGCGTCATCAACAGAGAAGACATGTGCCCCAACACCAACCTGGGTATGACAGTAAATGCCCGTGGTTGCCCTGTGGACGAAGACGAAGACGGCGTATTGAACATTGTGGACCTTTGCCCAGGAACTTTGCTAGGCTTGGAAGTTGATTATAACGGCTGCCCCATCGATGCGGATAAGGACGGAGTCTTTGACTACCAGGATAAATGTCTTGGGACGCCGGCAGGTTTTGCTGTAGACGCCAAGGGTTGTACCTTGGATACCGATGGCGACGGCATTGACGACAACAACGACAAGTGCCCCAACTCCATTTCCGGAGAACCTGTAGACGAAACCGGCTGCCCCTTGGACGAAGACCACGACGGCGTGACTAACAATCTGGATCAATGTCCGAATACCCCCGCAGGCGTTTCTATCGATGCCAACGGATGTCTTCTGGATTTTGACAAGGATGGCATTCCCGACGATTTTGACAAGTGCCCCAACAGCACCGAAGGCGAAACCGTAGATAGTACGGGCTGCCCGCTGGATACGGATAACGATGGCGTGCCCGACATCAAGGACCAGTGCCCCGAAACAGAGCCTGGTGTGATGGTAGACGAAGTGGGTTGCCGAGTGGATAAGGATGGCGACGGGGTCTTCGACGACATCGACAAATGCCCCAACACCCCCAAGGGCGCCCCCATCGATTCCCTGGGTTGCCCCATTGACTCGGATGGCGACGGCGTTGCCGACTGGTATGACCAATGTCCCGGATCATTCAAGCACGTTGTGGTGGACAGCAAGGGCTGCCCCATGAACGACCGTTTGAACTTCAACGCCATTGCCCGAAGAATCAAATTCAAGGCGGACACCACATTCCTGAACTCCAGCTACACAGCTTTGAACGACATCGTGGCCAATATGCGCCAGTATCCCATTGCCTTGGAAATCCAGTGCGCCGCTCCGCAGAAATCCCTGGCCGACGATCGCGCCAAGGCCATCTACGATTATCTTGAACGCAAAGGCATCAGTGAAGAACGTCTGAAGCACGAAGGCTTTGAAAAGAAACTTCCCAAGGCAATTTCCAACAGAAATGACGAAGCTAACGGCGTACGACTGACGCCCTTCACCCTGCAGGAATAAATTTTTCTAAATTGCACAACCAAAACTAACGGAATAACGTGGTTCAACTTTTTGGACCAGTTCACACAAACTAAAAGGATTTTTTATGAAGATTGCAGACAAGACCGTTGTCCTCATGCACTACACCCTCACCTCCGATGAAGGCCAGGTCATCGATTCTTCTGCAGGTCGCGACCCCCTCCAGTACATCCAGGGCATGCACATGATCGTACCCGGCCTCGAAAAGGCTATGTACGACCACGAAGTTGGCGACAAGTTCGATGTGAAGGTTATCCCGTCTGAAGGCTACGGCGAATACGATGAACGTATGACCCAGGAAGTTCCCGTGACTGTTTTCCAGGGTGTGGACAAGGTAGAAGCAGGCATGCAGTTCTACGCACAGACCCCCGCAGGTCCTATGCCGATTCGCATCAAGTCCGTGAACGGCGACAAGGCTGTGATCGACGCTAACCACGAACTGGCAGGCAAGAACCTGAACTTCGCTATCGAAGTTGTTGAAGTTCGCGAAGCTACCGCCGAAGACCTGGCTCCGTTCCAGCAGCATCAGTGCAAGTGCGGCAAGGGCGAAGGCGAATGCTGCGGTGGCAAGGACGGCGAATGCGAATGTGGCGGCGAAGGCGACTGCAAGTGCGGTGGCGAAGGCCACGGCGACGGCGAATGCTGCTGCAAGAACAAGTAATCCTTTAACGCAAAACGCTTAATGCAAAAAGCCCCGGGATCAAACCCGAGGCTTTTTTATTTTCAAATGCTACGCTGAAAATGCAAGCATCTCCTGCGCATTTTAAGTCTTACTCGTACTGCGGAAGGGTCCAGACGGTAGGCATGGTGGGTTCATCCGGATCGGAGTGCTTGTATTCGAAGCCAACCTTCGGATCTACGTCGCTAACAACGCCCTTTACAGTCTGGGTGCAGTTCTTTGCATCCAGGCAGCCATTGGCCTGCAGGAACAGCATGTCGCCATAGACGGCCCAAATGCCCTTCTTGGACTGCTTGGTATCGCCACTCTTGGTAGCATTGATGAAGTATTCACCACTGTTACGAAGTTCGAAAATCCATTCATAGCCATTTTCGGTAGCTTCCCATTCATTGACCAGATCCTTGGAAGCCACGTTGGTGTATTCAACAGCGGACTTGTCGCACTTATATTCCACATTGCCGTAGAAAGACAGTGTGTAGGATTCCGGTTCTACAAAGAACGTGGTCAAGGAAGTGGTGGGGCCTTCGAAGAACTTGGGAAGCATCATCAAGTGGCTACGATGAATATCGTAGTAACCGGCAGACCAGGCTTCAACCTTATCGCCATTCTTGGTTTCCACATGATAGCGGCCTTCGTAGAAGGTATAGATGTTCTTCTTGTCGCCATTGGTACAGGTCAAACGAACGCCCTTCAGGTCGTCGCCCTTGGACATTTTGGTGGCTACAGTCTTGACACTTGCAGCTTCGGCCTTGGCATAGGTCTTGCCGCCGTCAGTAGAGAACTTCAATACATCGTCATCCACCACGAAGCTAATCTTCAAGCCTTCGTCAAAAAGTTCCTTCATGGAATCAGCAGTTGCGGAGCCAGAGACACCAGAATAGGCAGCGGTCTTCTTGCTAATGTCCAGGACACCGTTATTGAAATCAGATGCTACAGCAATCCATGCGGTATCCGGAACCCAGAGGGAGAACAGACCGTGCTTAGCGCCAGTAGCCAGATATACGGTAGTTCCGAACATTTCGCCGAGGGACATGTTCTTTTCCAGGTCTTCGATAGTTGCAGCACGAGCGCCTTCAGGAACTTCAACCTTTTCAGAAGAGGAAGAGGGATTATCCTTGCTGTCAGAGGAGTTCTTGCTGTCGGAAGAGTTTTTTCCATCGTCCTTGGAAACACTGCTGGAACTCTTTTCCGTATCACCATGTTCCACATTTTCGCCCTTGGCCGGATTATCACCGGAACCGCAAGCAACCAGAGCCATGGAAACCATGGTAGCCGCAGCAATATACTTTACGCCCTTAAACGCATTATGAAAGTTGATCTTCATAAACACCTCTTTGTATAACCCTCAATATAAGAATTTTTCAGTAAAATAATCTTTTTACTCTAAAGGCGCACCAGGTTGGTAGCCTAAATCACGGAAAGCTGCATCTATGGAGGGATTTGCATCGTAAAGGAAGCCTGCCAGGGCCTGTTCTGCAGTTACGGGCTTACCTCCGATCCAACTTTTAAGGACCGCCAGCTTGCGGGAAATCCACCAAGGAACGGGAACCATCACATGGTTCATGTTATTCTGGCGCAAGATTGCCTTGGCCATTTCCGCCATGGAAAGGGTTTTCGAGCCTGCCAATGCATAGGTCTTGCCCACCGCATGTTCAGAAAGCCCGGCCACTGCGATACCCTTCACCAGGTCCACGCTGCGCACGGGGCGCTTAAGGCACTTTCCGCCACCAGGCATAAAGTACACCGGGAATCGCTTGACGTAGTTGGCAAACATCTTGAATTCAATGCCACCGCCATCGCCAACCACAAGAGTGGGGCGCACGATGGTCCACTGAAGGTCATGCTTCTCCCCCGCTTCCTTCACCAGGGTTTCGCCCTTCAATTTGCTTTGGCCGTACTCCGTAAGCACCGGGTAGGTCACAGAAATGCTGGAAACATAAAGCAGACGCTTTACGCCTGCTGCTACGGCGGCGTTTACCACATTCTGGGTTCCGCCTCCATTGATCCTATCAAAGGATCCCTTTTTTGTAGAAAGAAGAATTGCCGCCAGATGATAGACAAGGTCCACACCTTCAAAGGCTGCCGTCAGGGTTTCAGGCTTTGTAACATCGCCATAAAACACCTGGACTTCCTTGGGCAAAGTATCAGCCAGAGTATCGCCCGGAAGCGTAAGCACGCGCACACACACACCGCGTTGCAAAAGCTCCCGACACAGCGCCTTCCCTACGACGCCGGCACCTCCAGTCACTAAAGCAAGCATTACTAGGCTTCCAGCAAATACTGGATATCTTGAACCTTTTGCAAAAGGCTTTCGTCATTATCCATTTGCTTTTTGATAGACTGGATGGCGGCGATAACTGTGGCGTAATCACGGTTAAACATGGCGCCGATATTCTGCAAGGATTCCGTAGTCAGTTCGCGGCAAAGATACATGGCAACCTTGCGCGGAAGAGATGCCTTGGCATCCTGACGCTTACTTGCGAGTACCACCATATCCACGCCGAATTCTGCAGCAACAACTTCAGAAATACTCTTGGGAGTGATTTCACCAATACTGGAGGATTCGTTGGAACTCATGAGGCGCTTTACGGTCTGCAAGTCAAGATTCTGCTGGCAGAGATCGTTCATGGCACCGAGAGTCACCAAGAGGCCTTCAAGAACACGGAAGTTCTGACGGGGAGGAATGGAGAGGAATCGATAAATTTCTTCACGATCGCGATCCACGAAGGGAATGTTCACGGACTTCAGCTGAATCAGGCGCATTCGGGTATTGATGTCCGGTTCGTCCAGGCCAACGGCAACGCAGGAATCCAGCGGAGCCAGCAACTTGGAGGAAATGCAAGGAACACCAGCCTTTACCTTGGACTTGAAATCTTCTTCGTCTACAGCGCGGGTGAACTTGGACGGATGACGGTCGCAGGAAAGAACAACCTGCTTTCCGTGATCGCGGAGGTGGCGAATAAGGATCGCCAAACGTTCCTGGGTAAGAATACCCTTTTCAATAAGCTGCACATCGTCCACCAGGAGAATGTCGCAGTTTTCATACTTTTCCTGGAAAGCCTGGGCAAGTTCGCGGACGTTACCGGTCTTGAACTTGAGCGCCTTGGCCATGGCAGTAGCATCGCGCAGGAAATCGTAGGCGTGGCAGTAAACCACGTTGGCCTGGGGCTTGCTCTTCTGCATGCGAGAGGCAATTGCCTGCAGCAAATGGGTCTTGCCCAAGCCGGAATTGCCGTACACGAACAGCGGATTCAAAGACGGATCGCCCGGATTTTCAGCAACGGACTTGCAGGCCCTAAGTGCAGTGGAATTGCAATCGCCTTCGATAAACTTCTCGAAGGTATAGCCAGCATACAGCTTGAGCCTAGGCTTAGCAGGCGCCTTAGCCTTAGGCCTTACGCGGGCAACCACGGGAATTACCGGAGCCGCAGGCGTAGACAACTTGCTTTCAATAACATTAGACTGGACAGTCTGATGGATCTTGAAATCCTTGAATTCCGAACCGAAAACGGAAGCAAAGGACTTACGCAAAACCGCGCTATAATGGGTTTTTACCCAATTTTCACGCAATTCATCAGGAACAGTCAAAATAGCATAGCCATCGCAAAGACCCTCGAAGCCAACCGTATCCAGGATGGCAAGGCCAAGGTAATCATTGCATTCAGCACGTACGAGTGACAGCACCGACTCCCACGGTGATGTAACTACATCTAATAAAGAAACTGTATTCGACACGAACACCCAGATAGTAGAAATGAGAAAAAAGACAATGCAAAAGTTAAGTAATGCCCCCCGAAAGAGGCCCGCTTTTTTGAAAAAACTTTGAAACTGGGGATTTTGAGCCAAAAACGGCAAATATTTTTTATTCCCATTTTGTGTCCCTAACTATACAGTTACTCACTTGTTTAATCACGGTAGAACCAAACAAGCATCCCTATGAATTCCACAACTTATCAACGGATATTTTTTGAACTATGGGTTGACAAAAAATCGGGGTATTTTCTGACGTCGCAAAACTTTCAAAAAACTTATAAACAAAAAAAATCGCCCTTTTTAGGCGAATTTAGGCACTTTTTCACTTAAGTCGTTGAAAATCAATTAGTTACAACTTAGTCTGTTTTTCCTGGAGTTCATTCAGTTTTTGGTCCAGTTTCTGGTCCAGCATTTTCTCGATTTCGGGAAGGAGGCGTTCCTTGATACGGTCGAGATAAAGGCACTGGAGCTGGATCATACGGCTGCGGTGACGGCTGGCGTTTTCCTGGATCCAACGGCTCACCGCCATCTGACGGTCCTGCATCTTTTCCTGGAGGGTCTGACGGATATAGGTAGTCTGAACCGCCATGTAGCGCTGCATGTTGAAAGGCAGGCGATAGGTGCGGATGAACTGCTTCAGGACCTCCAGCAAAGAGAGGTGCTGAGGCTGGCGATCCTGCATGAACTTCCTCAAATCTTCGAGATGACTCTCGAAGAACGGGATGATAGCTTCATCATCAATTTGATAAAGCTCCAGTTCACTCTGCTTCTTTGTAGCTTCGTCCGCTGCCATAGTTCAAAATTAAGTAAAAACTACGGATTTTGGGTATTTTTCCTTACAAAAAAGCCAAATTCAGCACTTTGTGTGCTAATCGTAATATTTTTGTCTATAAATACACGACCAACGGTGCCCGGGTTCAGTCTATCCACTGCACTACCGCGGAAATCATTCATGGAAACAACGTCACACGGGGTCATACCTTCAGGGAGCATCAACTCCAGGGAATCGTCCATGGTGAAGGGATTTTTCACGTTCACGCTGAAGGAATGGGTGGCTTCGTCGTAGTCCAGAATCTGGGCGGCAACGCAACCGCCTTCGGCAGCCGTGTGGGTCGATTCGTAGTTCTGCGGGAGCGGGCCCTTCATGAAGCCGGACATAAAGCCACGACCATCCAGGAAGGACAAGGACCTGCGGCTTTCCTCGGGAATAGACATTTCCTGACCTGCGGCAGCCTGAGCCATGCAGGCGTCAATAGCCATACGGTAAGTGCGGACCACCTGACTCAGGTAGTACACAGACTTGGTGCGGCCTTCGATCTTGAAGGATTCCAGCTTTGCCTTCAGCAATTCCGGAATCACTTCCAAGGCGCAAAGATCGCGACTGCTCATGAAGTAGGTACCCCAGGTGTCTTCGTCAAGAGCAATGGGATCCAGCTCCGGACGGTCGGTACGCTGCAGGGTGAAGTAGCCCTCATGTTCCTTGTAGTCTTCCACCTGCGGACCTTCGTTGGCATATAGACGGTACGGCATACGGCAGGAGTTATCGCAGGCGCCCTGATTTGCATCGCGGTGGGTTACCCAGTTAGACAGCATGCAGCGTCCGGACATGGACATACAGACGGCGCCGTGCACAAACACTTCCAGTTCCAGACCCGGGTTACGTTCCTTGATTTCAAGAACTTCGGGCAGGCGCAGTTCGCGACTCAAGATGACGCGGGTGCAGCCCAAATCCTGCCAGAACTTCGCCGTCAGGTAGTTGGTGGTATTTGCTTGTACTGAAACATGGACTTCCACGTTGGGGCGCACCTGACGGAGCCAGCCAATCACACCAGCATCAGCGACGATGAGCGCGTCAGGACCCAAGTCAATCGCTTCAAGCAGAGCCTTCTGGAAAGCCTCCACCTTGGTGTTGCGTGCGATTACGTTACTGGTGAGATAAAACTTTTTACCCAGCTTATGGGCGTAGGCAATACCTTCGGCCAAGTCGTTAAGATTCTTGAAACCGTTTTCACGGGCACGAAGGGAGAAAGCCGGCTGACCTGCATATACAGCATCGGCACCGTATGCAAAAGCATACTTCATTCGAGTCAGGTCACCAGCGGGAGCGAGAAGTTCAGGTTTGTACATAATGTTTACCACTTAAATCCTGCGCGAACGTAGACCTTCTTATCGTCAAAGAAAGTCACCTCGCCCATGTAACTAACATATTGTCCTTCGTAGCTTACAGAAGGAGTCAAGGAATACTGCATCCTGGCATCCTTGATAAATTCCTTGGGAAGCTTCATATGATTTCCGTGCGGAGTAGTATCGCTTACAGCGCTACCATAGTCCTTACCCTTCCACAACCAGGTGTTTCGAACAGCAGCAAAAATGTGCTGGTCAAAGCGGGCATAAACAGTCCAGTCAATAGTCTGGCTGTTAGGACCATTCTGGTTTCCAAGGGGTCGATTCAAATGCACAATCTGGGCCGTATTGGGATGGAAATGGGAATACACGTAAGGTTCGATTCTTGCGTATTCGGCAATGGTTCCAGTTTCCAAAAGATGACCCTTGATATCAAAGTCATGGGCAGCGTGCAAGCCGGCCATCCAGGCCCACTTTGCTTCAATGTTATCGTTCTTGATCAAGCTGACAGGGCTTTCCATATCATCCAGGAAAAATTCCGAATAGATACGGACCGTATTGAACAGACGGTAATTGACATCCAAAGCCAAGGTACCATTGTTGCTGTTCTCGGAATAGTTGCCCTTTTCCATAAAGAGCGGAGCCGTGGGAACAAACAACCAGGGCTTCATGTTGTTATAGAGAACCTGAAGTTCGCTAAGGCCCAGGGTAAAGTCACCCACAGCCAGTTCATAACGATGACCAAACAGATTTCTGTTTTCATCCTTGTTCTTCATGCTCATGCTGCTGTAGATTCTCAAGTCACCATAGAAGCTCAGCACACGAAGAGGGCCAAACTGCATATCCAAGGACAGCATGTTGTAAGGCAAGGCAAACTGGTTCAAGGAAAGGTTATTGTAGAAACCAGGGCCCCAGTGCATGACATCGCGGCCGAAGTCCAGACGGATCCAGTCGTAATTAATGGCAAAGTGGGTGCGGTAGCGGGCGTAGCTTGTGTATTCAATGCCGGAGTTGTTTTCTTCTCTCTGGATTTCAAGGAACTCGCCATCAAAGCTCTTGGGATTCAAGGCGGAATGACCTTCGTTGTAAATACGGGCATCCAACACGAAATCCACGGAATCTGCAAAACCACGGATATAGAGACCACCGTCAATGCTCGGCCAAATGGTGTCTGCCAAGGTTTCGCCACCACGGTAATCCATGCCACCCACCAAGGAAACGGCAAGGGCAATTCGGGGCTGCTGATTCAAGGAATCCGCAAGGCGGCCATTGACATAGCCTCCGTACACATTATCATAGCCCAGCAAGGCGTTATTTTCGGACTTCAGGAAGTTCTTGCGGAACGTGGTGTCGCGACGAGGATAGGCGAAGAACTGGCGGCCCTCCCCTGTTGTCACCCTGTGCATTTCAAAAAGCATGGGAGACGTTTCAAGGAGTCTCAGATTTCGAACATTGTCCGGTGAATGTACCGGAGAAGCAGCAAAGGAAAATGTTGCAAACAGGGCAACAAACAAGCCCAATACGGGCATCAAAATCTGTTTTTTCATAATGTTTGATTTTTCAAGAATCGTTTTTCCAAAAATAGTTTTTTTCAAAAGTGTTTTCAAGAAACAGTGCCGCGCGGAATGTTTTTGGGCATAATCGTTCCGTTCCGCATTACAACACAGTTTTTACACACAATAAATTTTTTGTTGAGGCAAAAAAGAGGTGTTTCCAAAGGACGCTTCTAATTAATTTATGAAACAAGAGTGTTTTTTTTGGTGAAAAAAAGGGAAATCCAATGAAATTAACAAATAAAATATTTACACGCACAAGCACCGCTGCGCTGATATCTTTATCCTTTGGCCTGATGGTCGGCTGTTCCGACGATAGCAACCCCGCCGCAGGCAACGAGAACGCAGCAAATATCCAGAACAACATCTGCGCAAACTTTGGCGACTATTTCACTGCAGCGGCCATTACAGGCGAAACCCTTTGTCTTGACGCCGCAGGCAATATTGCCTTCTGGATCAATGCCGACGGCACCTACGGATTTCCTAGCACAGACCCCGCTGAAAATCCTGTAACCACCCCGCAAATCGCTTCTAGCAGCAGCGTCGCCTTGGGCGACCTGGGCGGAAACGTCGCGGGCTCCTCCAGCAGCGTTGGCGGTAATTCCAGCGCAAACGTTGACAGCGATTATGAATCCCCCTCCAACGGAAACGAACCGGCAATTACCTACTCCGCCACAGGCGCTAGCCTTACCAATGACAACGGCTGCGTTACCGTAAACGGCGGCGAAGTCGTGATTACCTGCGCCGGCAACTACAACTTTAGCGGTAGCTACAAGGGCGCCGACGCACAAATCCGCGTTTACGCCCCCAAGGCAGATTCCGGTGTTTATCTGAACCTGAAGGGCCTCACTCTCGAAAACACTGTTGACGCCCCCATCTACGTTCAGATGGCAAGCAAGACTTTCGTGGTTGCAAAAAGTGAAACCGTCAACACCCTAAGCGACGGAAGCACCCGCACTAAGGCACACACCTACGTCAATAACAGCGGCGTTACCAAGACAGACACTACAAACGCAGCCATCTACTCCAAGGACGACATGACCTTCAAGGGAACCGGCACCTTGAACGTCACCGGCAACTACAATAACGGCATCCAAAGTTCCAACGATCTCCGTTTCCGTGGCGAAACCACCATCAATGTCACCGCCAAGAACAACGGCATCAAGGGCAAGGGCATGGTGGACATCGAAAAGGGTTCCTTTACCATTGCAGCAACCTCCGGTGACGGCATCAAGAGTGACGAATCCACCATCAACGGAACCGACACAACCATTACCGAAGGCAAGGGTATCGTCAACATCAAGGGCGGCACCATCAATATCACCAAGGCCGGCGATGATGGCATCCAGGCATTCAACTACGTGATGATCCAGGATAGCGCCAGCACTCCTTCGATCAAGGTGACCTCCACCGGCAAGGGCATTGTTTCTGACAACGTGGTGTACATCAACGGCGGCGAAATCGAAGTTAACTCCGGTGATGACGGCGTACACAGCAACATGAACATTCATTTCAACGGCGGTAGCACAACCATCACAGCAAAGGGTAACGACGGCGTACACGCAGACTCCACCCTCTATGTTAACGATGGTACTATCTATGTGAAGGACTCCTACGAAGGTCTTGAGGCCTGGTACATCACCATCAGCGGTGGCGTTACCGATGTCTATGGTTCCGATGACGGCTGGAACGCGGCAGGCGGCAACGACGGTTCCGGCAACAGCACGCAGACTGGCGGCAACAACTGGGGCAATCGTCCCGGAATGGGCGGAGGCATGGGCGGCATGGGCAGTTCCAGCGGACACCTTACTGTAACCGGTGGCGTACACTACGTAAAGACAGGTTCCGGTGATACCGACGGCATCGACTCCAACGGCGAACTGACCGTTTCCGGCGGCGTTGTGGTAGTGGAATGCCAGATCAGCGGTGGCATGGGCGGTTCCTTCGACTCTGACGGCACAGCAACACTCACCACAAAGACACTTCTCGGCTTCAGCAAAAGCAAGTCCGAGGCAGGTACCAGCTACAACGTAAGCTTTAACACCAATAGCTACTATGGAAATTCCAACATCGCTTTCAAGCCCACGACTTCTGGCAGCTACATCCAAGGCACCAGCCAGGTTTCCACCGTAAGCAACGTCAGCAGCTACGCCAACAGCTACACATTCCCCAGCGGAGTCTCTGTGTACTACAACAACTAGGCTGAAAAAAATTCTTTCATCGATCCTCCTAACCCCAACAAAAAAGGTTCCCCGATTCATCGGGGGACCTTTCTTTTGCAAAAAAAACACCGGCTTTTGACCGGTGTCCTTAAATTGATGAAAGCCGATGGATTACATCCAGCTACGTTCAGAAGTACCAGAAATACCACGAACCTTAAGATCGAAGTCATCCGGGTTGGTTGCTGCGTTCATAGCAGTTTCCAAGGTAATCTGATCGGTCTGGTAAAGTTCCAACAGAGCCTGGTCAAAGGTCTGGGAACCATACTGCATGTGGCCTTCGGCAACAGCCTGTTCCACCATGTCAATCTTATCCTTGTCCTGGATATATTCCTTGATAGCACCAGTGTTCACCAGAATTTCTGCAGCCGGAACTCGACCAGCACCATCCTTGGTAGGAAGCAAGCGGAGAGAAATAATGCCAGCCAGAACTTCTGCCAACAGCAAACGAATTTCTTCGTGCTGATGGGGCGGGTACATGGAAAGCACACGGTGAATGGTTTCTGTAGCGTTGGTGGTATGGATGGTAGCGAACACCATATGACCGGTATCAGCAGCAGTCATAGCGATCTGCATAGTTTCCAAGTCACGAATTTCACCCACCAGCAAAACGTCCGGGTCCTGACGGAGAGCGGCACGAAGTGCGTTTGCATAGGACAAGGTATCCACGCCAATTTCACGCTGGGAAATAATGGCCTTGTTATCCTTGTACAGATATTCGATAGGGTCTTCAACAGTAATGATGTTTACGGATTCATTCTGGTTGATGTAATCCAGCATGGATGCCAAGGTGGTAGACTTACCAGAACCCGTTGTACCGGTAACAAGCACAAGACCGCGGCGGGTCAAGGCCAGCTTGCGGATAACCTCCGGCAAATGCAATTCTTCGAATGCAGGAATCTTTGCCTTAATATGACGGATAACGATAGCGATGGTACCGCGCTGACGGAAAACATTCACACGGAAACGGCCCATGTCACGGGCGCCCACAGCAAAGTCGCATTCCTTATTTTGTTCAAAGCGAAGTTTCTGATCGCGGTTCATGATATCGTCCAGGAAGGAATCCATCATGGAAGCGTCTATGCGAACAGGAATGGGACGTTCCAAGGAACCGTTAATACGGTAAACCGGAGGAACACCAATACGGAGATGCAAGTCAGAAGCCTTGCGGTTCACCATTTCGCGAAGGAGCTGTTCAATGCGAAGAGTCTGTTGAGGTTGCTGTTCAGCCATTATGCATCACCTCCAAACTTGGTGCGGTAGATCTTTTCGATTTCATCGAGACGTGCTGCAATTTCAGCGTTGTCCGGTTCCTTCTGAGCAAGGTCGGCGTAGATATCGAGAGCCTTGCCATAGAGACCCTGGTCGAAATAGATTTCTGCCAAAGTACGGGTATTCAAGCTATCATCCAGTTCGTGAGCACCACGGTCAAGAGGAGCATCCGGATTGTTGATCAAGCTTGCAGAAACTTCATCGTCGGAGTCGCCGGACATCAAGAAATCAACGCCCTTGTTAGACGGCATGGATTCTTCCAGGGAATCATCTTCCATGTCAAAGAGGCCCTTGAATGCGCCAGAGACTTCAGTTTCCAGAGAGTTCAGTTCTGCAGCGGGAGCCTTGCTTGCAGCAGGCTTTTCTGCAGGAAGATCATCGTTACCGAGATCCAGGCTGTCGTCATCACCAAAGAGAGAATCGAAAGACTTGTCCAAATCAGACTTGGCTTCGTCACTACCGACGGTTGCTGCAATTTCTTCAACAGCGGCACCAGTAGATTCAGTGTCCTTGACTGCGGAAGCCTTAGTATCCGGCAGGTCCAAATCGTCGTCGTTGCCGAACATGGATGCGAAAGCACCGCCCATTTCCTGAGCGAGGTCTTCAGTTGCAGGCTGTTCTGCAGCAGGCAATTCCAGTTCAGATTCTGCGGAGTCCACCTTTTCAGCCAAGGTTCTGTCGTCCACAGGTTCTTCAATTTCAGCAGGCTTTTCTTCCGGAAGATCATCGTCATCGCCGAAGATAGAAGAGAATGCGCTATCCACTTCAAGCTTTTCTTCTGCCGGAACTTCTGCAAGTTCTTCTGCAACATCTTCCTTAGCAGGAGCTTCGTCAAGAACGAAATCCATAGGAGAAGCAATCACCGGATCCACAGGAGTTTCAACTTCTGCGACAGGAGCTTCAGGTTCGGAAGCCACAGATTCAGAAGCAACAGGCTTTTCTTCCGGCAAATCATCGTCGTCACCGAAGATGCTACCGAAAGCGCTAGCCACTTCAGAATTTTCTTCAGCAGGCATGTCCAGAGAAAGTTCATCTGCGGAATCATCAGCAGGAGCAAGTTCTGCGGCGAGTGCGGCGTCTACAGACCATTCTGCTGCGGGAGCAGGTTCTTCAACCGGTTCTTCTGCAACTTCAGCAGGAGCAGCTTCTTCAACAGCCGGCATTTCAAAGCCGTCCAAAGTCAGTTCTTCTTCAGCAGATTCTGCAACAGGTTCTGCGGCGGGCTCAGACAAGCCCAGAGCCTCAGATGCGGCAGCGAAAGACTTTTCAAAAATATCTGCGCCAGCGGACTTTTCAAATAAGCCGCTACCAAACACAGCTTCAGCGGAAGCGCTGCCTGCAGGTTTTTCTTCAGGAAGTTCATCTTCACCAAAGATGCTGTCGAAAGCGTTATCCACGGTAGTGGGCTTGTCTTCATCAATAGCAGAAGCTGCGGGTGCAACTTCTTCAGGTTCATCCAAAGTAAGATCGTCGGATTCAGCAGACTTTTCAAACAGACCGCCACCGAAGGAGTCTTCTTCAACTTCTTCAGAAACAGGAGACGGAGACCATTCTGCAACGGATTCTGCGGCAGGTTCAACGGATTCTGCGGCAGGTGCTGCGTCTACAGTCCATTCACTTGCAGTAGTCTGCGGCTTTTCTTCGGGAAGTTCGTCTACGCCAAAGATGCTGTCGAAAGCGTTATCCACGGTCGTGGGCTTGTCTTCATCAATAGCAGAGACTGCGGGAGCAACTTCTTCAGCAGGTTCTTCCACTGCCGGTTCAGCCTGAGCTGTAGTCTGCGGAAGTTCTTCAGGAAGTTCATCTTCGCCGAAGATGCTGTCGAAAGCGTTATCCACGCTCATAGGTTTGTCTTCGGCAGCAGGCTTGCCAAAGATGCTGGAAGCGTTTGCTTCAGCTTCTTCGTCCACCACAACCTGCTGTGCAGGTGCTGCAGGAGCTTCATCAGCTTCAAGGTCATCATCCAGACCGAACATATCGGCCAAAGCGGAGTTCACATCATTACCAGAGATGTTGTCATCCACCGGGAATTCTTCTGCGGCAGCCGGTTCGCCAGCTTCAATGGACTGCATTACAGATTCCAAGGAAGCGGAAAGGTCTTCCACAGCGGAATCGTCAGCAGCATCGCCATTGGGAAGCATTGCAGCCAAGGCTGCAAACGGATCGTCCTCTTCTGCCGGAACATCTTCTTCTTCGTTCAGGTTAATACCGCCAAACGGAGACGGTTCTGCGGCAGCCCCTGCAAAGGACTGTTCTGCAGTCTGTTCTGCAGGAGCGTCCTGGTCATCAAGAGTGAAGGGACTTGCAGCTGGAGCGTCAAAGGTTTCGTCGGCGCTTTCATCCAGAGAAAGGTTGAAGGAATCGCTGGACTTTTCAAAGGCAGAACTTTCGCTAGCGGAAGCTTCAGAAGCAGTGGATCCTTCTTCAACACTCTTTTCGAACATGCCGTCAGATTCACCCAGATTGAAGTCCAGGGATTCATCATCGCCGCCAGGCATATTGAAGGCGTCTTCAGCAAGGCCACCCATGGCAGCACCAAGAGCAGCATCAGGAATGACATCGTATTCGTCCTTCCAGAAATTGTTCAGGGGGTCCATGTCATGATAACGACGGTAACAAAGGTTACGTTCACCAACATTGCCCAACTTGTCGTAGGCGTCGCCCATAATCTTCTGGGCAGCCAGATTGAACGGATCCTTTACGAGAATCTTATCGCACTGCTGTACGCAGCCATCGAAGTCTTCCTTCTGGAAGAGAATCTTGGCGCGGACAATCATTGCAGCGACATCATGAGGATACAGGGTCAAGCCACCATTCACACGATTAAGTGCGGAATCCAGATCGCCAGCAGCGCGTTCCAAGTCGGCAAGCCAAGCAAAAATCTTGGAATTATTGTTCTTCTTGCCTACAGACTTTTTAAGAGTTTCCAACGTGACCGTCATAATCACCTCTATTAGAGCAGAATAGCTTCGTCAGCCAAAAGGACAGGAATTCCTTCGCGAACAGGATAGACTCTAGAACCATCGACCGTTTCCAAAGCTTCGGTCAAGGATTCAGAAATAGATTCACCAGCAACATTTTTAAGAGAACCTGCAGCAATAGCACTGTTCAGTGCAGCCAAACGTTCTGCAGAAGCCACCTTAAGAGCACCCCTAGTTTCGGGGCAGCAAAGAATATCCAAAAGTTTAGAGTCTAACATAAGTCCCTTTATAGCATATACTTATGTAAAAGATAACTCTATTTTTGAAAGAAAATTGTAATTAACGCAAGTATTTCAGGTTTACAAGGGCATAATCGCCGTTTGAGCCGTTTCCTATGAGCAGGAACACACGTAAACCCAGGTTTTCAAGCCATTTAATGTCGTAATTTTCGCGGAATCCGGAGGAATTGGACACCACCAGCAGCTCGCGGCAGCCGGTACGATTACAAATGGATTCCATTTCAGACAGGGATCCAAGAACATGCTGACGATTTTTGTCAGTAATTTTAGTCTTGTCGTTAGAGACGCAGCCGAGAATTTCGATACCCGGAATCACGTTGTAGCGGTCAAACCAGCTGTCCAGAGAATCTTCGGAACCGCCCAGCAGAATGGAGCGGTGACGTTTCTTGGCAAAAATGCGGTAGAAATAGTTTATCCAGAATGCCACACGGCGCCAAGCCTTGAGAACAAGGGGAATTCCCAAAACGTACGTTAAATAGCCGCACAACTCACTAGACGCAAAAATATTGCAGATACATCCTCGCCCGCTAAAGAAAACAATGTAGGCAAGAGAACCCGCAACAGCCACAAAGTTAACAGGAATTAAGCGAGAAATGAAATTTTTACCGGCTAGCGATGCAGTACTATACTCCCCACGCAACGCCAAATACAAGACATTTATCACAAGTGTACACAGAAGTACAATCGGAACTCGACCATAATCAAGGAATCCATCATAGGGATCATTCTCCACAACAACCGCAAGCAAACTAATTCCAAGAATCATCACAGTATCTAGAATAATCTTCCAGAACTTGGGAATCAGTCGAGAGAACATGCCGATAAAGGCCGCAAACAGGATACCCAGGGAAACAAGGCAAGCGGGCACAAAGTACAGGTCCTTATGCTTCTTCACGAAAATAATCATGGCCTTGTAGAAATCCACATAGGACTTCCAGCGGCGGGTCTTGCAGCTCTGTCCCTTGAAATGAAGGATGTTGGTCACCGGAGTGTAGTAGTTCTTGAAGCCTGCAGCCTTGGCGCGGAAACATAAGTCCAGGTCTTCACCGTACATGAAGAAATCTTCATCAAAGCCATTCAATTCGCGGTACAGTTCGCTACGCATGCAGAAGAAGGAACCACTGATGGCATCCACTTCCGTAACCTCTTCAGGGTCGGCGTAGGTCATGTTGTAGGAGGCAAACAGCTTGCTCTTGGGGAACAAGGCGGCCAGGCCCACCGTCTTGGAAATTGCAGAGAACGTGGTGGGGAAAGAACGGCGGCAAGCCAACTGCAGGGAGCCATCTTCATTCAGGATGCGGCAGCCTGCCAAACCCGTTTCCGGACGTTCCTGAACAAATTCAAGAACCTTGCGCAGGGAATCCTTGGACACCAGGGTGTCGGGGTTCACAAAGAACAAGTAAGGCTTGGTAGCTGATTTTACGGCAAGGTTGCAACCCTTGCCAAAGCCCAGATTTTCCTTGGAGTCAATCCAGACTACTTCCGGGAAGTAAGCCTTGATCTCGGGAGTAATAGGTTCTGCAGAACCGTTATCCAGAACAATAACCTGAGTGTCAATTCCCTCGCTGGCGTCTCGAATAGACTTTAGGCATGCGGGAATAAAGTCGCAGGAATTATATGCGACAATAATGACGGAACAGGAATAATCTACTGCCATGACAACGGTCCCTTAAAGACTATGCCAAACCCAGGCGGAGTTTAAGAACCAGGAAGAATGCTTCGGAAATAATGCCACCGCTCATCTTGGAGGTACCGCGGGTACGGTCCGTAAAGATAATAGGAATTTCCTTCACGGTAAGGCCCTTCTTCCAAACCTTGAATGTGGTTTCAATCTGGAAGCAGTAGCCATCGCTCTTCATCTTGTCAAGATCCAGCGCTTCCAATGCACTGCGGCAGTAACACTTAAAGCCACCTGTTGCATCACTTACGGGAAGGCGGGTCACCATACGGGTGTAAACGTTGGCGCCGTAGCTCAAGATCAAACGCTTCAGGTCCCAGTTCACCACGCTAATGCGGTTGTGCTTGTAACGGCTACCCAAAACAAGGTCTGCACCGTTTTCTGCAGCTTCCAAAAAACGGTTCAAGTCGGAGGGGGCGTGGCTAAAGTCGGCGTCCATTTCGAACACGCGTTCATAGTCACGTTCCAGGGCCCACTTAAAACCGGTAACATATGCAGTACCGAGGCCCATCTTGCCCTTGCGGCGGATCAAATGGATTCGAGGATTCTTCTGGGCTTCTGCCTCCACCAAGTCGCCGGTTCCATCCGGAGAACCGTCGTCCACAACCAAAACTTCCAGACAGTCGTTCTGTTCTAGAATAGCAGACATAATGAGCAGGATATTTTCCTTCTCATTATAGGTCGGTACGATTACTAAGCTCTTAGGGTATGCCATATAAAATCCTTAATCCTAACTTCCAATTACAAAGACAATTTACAAAAGAACGTCTAAAAAAACGTAGTCCTTTCCCGTTTTTAATCCCTTATGGATTCTGCAACCGGGTAAGTCTGAGTCTTATTACCGTTCATCATCTCCCCTAGCAAGCCAAGAGAGAAGAACTGAACACCCATCACCAGGGAGAAACCACCGGCAAGGAGCAGCGGGCGAACGTGGAGAGCGCCAGTCTGGATCCATTCATAGCCGAAGTAACCCGTAACGCCAAGGCCAGCCATCACAAAGATCAAGCCCAGAAGGCCGAAGAAATGCAGGGGCTTAGCAGCAAAGCTACGGAGGAACAGCAGAGAAAGCAAATCCAGGAAGCCGGAAACCAATCGGGACACGCCGTACTTGGAAACGCCATGGACGCGGGCACGGTGAGCCACCGGCATTTCAGTAATGCGGAAGCCCTGCCACTTTGCCATCACCGGAATAAAGCGATGGAAGTCGCCATAAAGGTGAATGAAGCGGACCACGGAACTGCGGTAAGCCTTGATACCGCAGTTGAAGTCATGGAGGCGCTGGCCACAAACCGCAGAAACGGTCAAGTTAAACAACTTGGAAGGCCAAGTCTTGTGCCAAGGATCTAAGCGGCGGATCTTCCAGCCGGAAACCAGGTCGTAACCTTCTTCAAGAATCTTGATCATCTTGGGGATTTCCAGAGGATCGTCCTGCAAGTCGCCATCCAGAGTTGCAACGTACTTGCCGGTTGCCTTGAAGAAACCAAAAGCAAGACCGGCAGCCTTACCGCAATTGAACTGGAAGCGGTATGCCTTGAGGAAGGCGTATTCCTTGGAAAGGTTTTCTACCACTTCCCAAGTATTGTCGCGGCTTCCGTCATCAATGATGATGACTTCATACTCAAAACCTGTAGGGTCAATCGCATTGGCGATTTCTTTCAGAAGGTCAGGAAGGTTTTCGCTTTCTTCCTTGACCGGAATGACCATACTTAAATCCATTCGAGCCTCGAATTAGTTAACAGTCTAAAGTGCAGGTTCTTCCACAACGAATTCTTCTGCCTTGGCAGTATCTTCGGCAGGAGCTGCAGGTGCTGCAGGAGCTGGTTCTTCAACCTGCAGCGGTTCATCGGACATCATTTCAATCTGGCGAATAGCCATGTTCAAACGAGCCAGACCACCATCTTCAAAGGACGGAACATTCTGAAGGCCGCGGTTAGCAACTTCCAAAGCTTCCTTCTTCATACCAGCAGCCTGGTAAACGAAAGCGGCAGCCCAGTAGTTGCGCCATTCCTTCGGGAACTGCTTCATGCCCAATTCCAGATACTTGCCTGCGGACTGAGCCAGGCTATCCACCTTTGCCTTAAGGTCTGCAGTAAACGGATGGGTGCTGCGGAGGCTTTCAATCTGGTCACGAGCGTTGAAGGAAATCTGCAGATACAGGGAAATGTAGCTGGAGAGCAAGCGTTCGGTTTCATCGTTAATGAATGCAGTACCGTCGCCAAGACCGCGGAACTTGTAGACAGAGTCAATCATGTTTGCGGTGTAGGCTGCATCGAAAGCATTGCGCTTGGGATTCAAATCGCCCTTCACGAAGTTGTACACCATACCTTCCTGGACCATGTACTTTTCAAGGCCCATGAAGTTGGACATGCCAACGGTAGTAGAAATTTCAATGGGGCGATCCATGTTCTGGAGAGCAAGGTCGATAACCAGCTTATGCTGAGTCAGCATCATGCTGCTACGAGTACGGGTGGCCCATTCAGTGAAGGCATCCCAAACCTGATAGTGAACCTTGAACTGGAGAAGCTTTGCAGAATCTGCTTCAGAAAGCTGCTGACCTTCCATAGCTTCAATGCGCTGCTTGAGCTGCGGCATCAAGCGGTTTGCATTCTTCACCCAGGTAGAGGTCTGATGGTTGGGATTGTTTGCAGAGCTGTTGTCCAGAACCATGTCACGACCGATGGTTTCCTTGGTATAGCTCAACTTAAGAACAGGTTCGTTTTCAAGCATCTGCTTGATGTACCAGTCCGTGTTACCCAAGGACAGGTTCACCACGCGAACATCCTTACGGATACCGGCAACTTCCTGAGCAAACCACAGCGGGAAGGTATCGTTATCGCCGTTGGTAAAGAGGATAGCGTTGGGACGGCAGCTGTTCAGCAGGTTGTATGCATAATCCCAGGGAACCCAGAGGCCGGAACGGTCATGTTCCTTGTAGTTGGAAATGCAGGGAACCAGGAAGGAAACAAGAACCAGGGCAGCAGCCACCGGAGTAGCAGCAACAGCCATAGAACCTGTAGCAACCATGTACACCAAAATACCTGCGCCAACACCGAAAATCAGGCTCATGAAAATGAAAGCCGGAGTGTAGAAGTAGTCACGTTCGCGAACTTCCAAGTGAACGGATTCCGGGAACGGAGCGCGCTGCCCCACCTGGGCAAAGCCAGATTCAATCTTGCGCCAGTTCTGCCATACAGAGGTATTTTCGTAACCTTCTATTTCCTTCTGGAGAGAAGCCATGACATTGGCGTCTGCGCCACGGGCCTTCAACATTTCCAAGCGAATCTTGGCATGTTCAATATTCTGACGCATGTCAATAAGATCGTTGGGATCCGGAAGAGAAGAAATGCCTGCACCGCGAGCGTTCAAGTCCTGAACATTACGGCTCATGACGCTTACCCAGTAGTCATGGTCACGCTTTTCCATGCGGGTACCATCGGCGAAGTTGATGTAGAACAACAGGCCGAGAGAGCAAAGAGCATAGAGGACAGACATGAAGATGCCCACCTTGGAATTGCGCTTCCAGCAGAATACGCAAACCATTACCAGCAGGCCATTGAAAATCAAGAAGATCAAGAACTGCGGCAAAGTCTGGTCACCAAACATGCTCATCTGGGTTCTGAACTTAAAGCCCAGGCGTTCCAGAGGCTGGTTATCGCCAGCATCAAAGGTGTAGACGCCATTGGCGTAGTTCACCTCGCCCACCTTGTAAGGCAGGTACTGAGCCATCTGGTAGCCACCGAAGCCCATGTGCGGGAAGCTGAGGAACTGATGAGCGGTACGGGAACGACGGTAGAAGGCACGGCTAATCATGCTTTCGGAACCATACTGCTTACGTTCAATAAATGCGTTGAAAGCATCCCAGTTTTCGGCCTTGAACAGGTTACCCAACTGCAGGTTGCCCTGGTCGTCACGGATGTTGATTTCCGGATTGTTTTCGTCGATGGTGGGGTTCAGTTCAGAACGGATAGGAATGTAAAGATGGGTGCTGTAGCCGATGAGGGCGAAGAAAGCAAAGGCAAGAGAAAGGCGAACACTATGGTTCATGCCAGCCTTGAAGGGCTTCATCACGGCGAGAACAGCAAGAACCACCAAGCAAGCCAGGGAGATTTCAATGAAGGCAGAAACCATGTAAATCACGGAACATAGAAGAGTACCGGTGATCCAGACAGGAATGCGTTCCACAATCTTCTTGGGCTGAGCCACCAGGAGCAACACGAACACTGCCGGAACAGTGAGCATGGTGTAAAGGTGAGCGCCTACACCCAGGAATGCGATGTAGCAAATGAAAATCAGAATGCGGTCACTGGAATCTTCGTCGTCCTTCTGCTTGTACCAAACCAAGCCGAGGTAAGAGACCAACATCAAGATGAACATGGCAATGCCGTAAACTTCAGCTTCAACAGCGTTGAACCAGAAGGTATCGGAGAAGGTCAGCAGGAAGCCAGCAACCAGAGCTGCAGTACCGAGAACGATGGTACGGGTCTTACCGGAGATCTTGTCGGAAAGACGTTCCAGGAGGCCTTCGCCCTTCTGCTTAGCAGTGTCGAGAACGATGGCAAGAATTTCCCAGGCGAAGAGAGCGGTTACATAAACTGTAGCAGCAGAGCTGACCACAGAGATGTAGTTCACGCGCTTTGCGATTTCTTCCACAAACGGGAGCAGTACGATGACTGCGCGAGCCAGGAACACGAAGAACGGAGTTCCAGGAGGATGAGGAATACCCAAGGTATGGGCGCAAGCAACGAATTCACCGCAGTCCCAGAAGCTCACGGTGGGAGCCATGGTCATGCAGTAAATGATCAGAGCGATAAAGCAGGAAATACCCGCAAAAATATGCTTCATCCACTTTTCTTTAAGCACTATTAGTTCTCCTTAGATTCTTGGGCGACCATGCCGCGACTCTGCAAGTAACCAGCCAAAATACCATTCACAAAAGCATCGGAGCCATCGGTGCTGTACTTTGCAGCCACCTGCACAGCTTCCGTAATAGCCACCTTCATGGGAATTTCCGGGATGTAGCTCAGTTCAACCATGGCAATGGTAAGAACAATGCGGTCGATACGAGCGATACGGTCCAGCTCCCAATGAACAGAGTTGGCCTTCAGAGCTTCCTCAAGTTCTTCGCGATGTTCCAGAACCAGGTCCACAAGTTTCATGCCGTACTTCTTCTGAGCATCGGGGAAAGGCTTGGTGTCCTGATCCGGCAAAGCGGCCATCACGCCAGGCAAGGCCTGGGCTACGGTCTGTCCGGTAATTTCCATGGCGTACAGCAACTGCATTGCAAATACGCGAGCCGGTCTATAACTGATTTGTGCCATAAAACGATTTTCCAGTTATTGCGTTTTTCTTTTGTTCTAAACTTTTTGAACTCGAGTTTGTTCGAATTACTTCTTAATCTGCTTGTAGAGGTTAGCCATTTCTACGGCAGTGGAAGCCCAGCTGCAACCCAGGTTGCCAGCCTTCAGGCCAGCGCGGTTCATGGCCTGGTCTACGGTATCGGTAGTGAGGATGCCAAGAACCATGGGAACCTTGCCTTCAGCAGCGATGTTTGCGATACCACCAGTGGAGTTGTTCACCACCACGTCGTAGTGGCTGGTTTCGCCACGGATTACAGCGCCAAGAGCCATCACGGCATCGTACTTGCCGGAATCTACGAAGCGGCGGCAAACGCCGGTCAGTTCGAAAGCACCGGGAACGTGAGCCACGGTAATATCCTTGTCTGCCACCCCAAGAGTGGTGAGCTGGCGGACAGCGCCTTCCAGCAGCTTGTCGGTAACGATTTCATTGAAACGAGCGACGGCGATAGCCACCTTCATTCCATTACCATTCAGAGAATTCTTCAGTTCGTTCATAATTCTTCCTTATGCCTCGTCCAACTTCAGGTCGTGGCCCATCTTTTCTTTCTTGGTTTGCAGATAGAAACGGTTGATTTTATTGGGCTTGATTTCGATAGGAATGCGTTCCACGATTTCAAGACCGTAAGCGGAAATACCATTGATCTTGCTGGGGTTGTTGGTAAGCAAGCGCATCTGCTTCACACCCAGGTCCGCAAGAATCTGAGCTCCGGTACCGTACTGACGCAGGTCAGATTTGAAGCCCAGCTTGATGTTGGCTTCTACGGTGTCCAGGCCCTTTTCCTGCAGTTCATAAGCGCGGAGCTTATTGCAGAGACCGATACCACGACCTTCCTGGCCGCGGAGGTAAAGGAGCACTCCCCCATGTTCACCAATGAACTTCATGGAGGATTCCAACTGCTCACCGCAGTCGCAGCGCATGCTGCCGAAAATATCGCCCGTCAGGCATTCGCTATGGACGCGGACATACACCGGCTTGCTGAAATCCGGATTGCCAGCAACCCAGGCCACATGCTCCACACCATCGGTGGAGCTGCGGTAGGCGTAGGCCTTGAATTCGCCGTACTTGGTGGGAACGTTGGGTGCAGCCACACGCTGCACCAGTTTTTCGTTCTTCAGGCGGTAGGCGATCAAGTCGTGAATAGAGATAATCTTGATGTCGAACTTCTTGGCCACTTCCTGCAACTGAGGCATACGGGCCATGGTGCCGTCTTCGTTCATGATTTCGATGAGAGCGGCAGCGGGGCGAAGTCCAGCCAGCTTTGCCAAGTCCACGGCAGCTTCCGTATGGCCTGCGCGGCGGAGCACGCCTTCTTCCTGGGCGTACAGCGGAGAAATGTGGCCGGGGCGGCCGAAATCGCTGGGCTTGGAAGCAGGATCGGAAAGAGCCAGAATGGTGGCGGCACGGTCATGGGCAGAAACGCCAGTGGAGCAACCTTCGATCTTATCCACCATGATAGTGAACGGGGTACCCAGAATGGAAGTATTTTCTGCGGTCTGACGGGTCAAATTCAATTCGTGGCAGCGCTTGATAGGCAGCGGGCAGCAAAGAACGCCGCGGCCTTCGTGGAGCATGAAATTCACCTTTTCCGGTGTAATCTTTTCGGCGGCAATAACAAAGTCGCCTTCATTTTCACGATCTTCGTCATCGACGACAATGAGGAATTTACCGGCCTTGAAGTCTTCAAGGGCTTCTTCGATCGTATTAAGCAAGGTCACGCTCCTTCAGATAATTCTCGATATACTTACCAAGCATGTCTACTTCCACATTCACGATGGTTCCGGGGACCCAGTTACGCAAATTGGTGCGGGCCAAGGTTTCGGGAATAATGCACACGCGGATGGAATCCTCGAACTTTTCGGCCACCGTAAGGCTAATGCCGTTCAAGGACACGGAACCGCGACGGATTACATAGCGACGCAGGTCCTTGGGAAGTTCCAGGTCCACTTCAACGCCAGTTTCGCGATTGGCAACGGCCAAGACCTTCACGGAAGTATCCACATGGCCCATCACAAAATGACCGCCCATAAAGGAATCTGCCCTGCAGGCCTTTTCAAGATTCACAAGTTTTCCCGGTTCAGCTTGCTTGAAAGAGGTGTTTTCCACCGTCTGGTGCATCAGGCAGAAGGTAGCCTCGTCGTCGGTGCAGCTTTCAATGGAAAGGCACACGCCATCGTTGGCAACGCTATCGCCCAGATTGCAGCCCTTAAAGAAACCGGGTGCGGATAAGCGCATGGTCAGCGCATCCCCTCTCGTTTCCAGAGAAAGGATGGTTCCCGTACTTTGAATAATACCAGTAAACATACGGGGCGCAAGATAGAAAAATAGGAACTACGAGATATATGACACAAGGGAAAATCAGGCGAAAAACGCTGATTTTGATGTTGGAAGGGCATTAAAAATTAGATTTGGCTAATTTTTGAAAAAGGAGCCCTCACCATGAGGGTTCGTATTCGCTGCAGCTAGAGACCTTCACGGAGCTACTCTTGGCAGTGCTGGAGCAAACAACACGGCCCAAAACTTCTTCATATATCCTCCTAAATTATTCCATCAAAAATTTAACAAAACATCCCATTGCCACAAATTGACTCCGGGAATTTGTATATTCATTTTAGCCGGAAACGCCGACTTTTTTATATATCGCCCGACAGGCGCTCGCGACCACAATCGCACTACGGGAAATGCGTTCCACGGGATACCCCATGGATAATTCCATCGAAAAATCGCCAGAAAAAGGCGAAATTATCCTTTATCAACCAGAAGGTTCTATTCGTCTAGACGTTCGTCTTGAAAATGAAACCGTATGGTTAACACAGTAGCAAATAGCCGATTTATTTGGAACGAAAAGGCAAGCTATAACAAAACATCTTGCAAATATTTTTGCTTCAGGAGAACTAGAAGAGTATTCAGTTAGTTCCAAAATGGAACTAACTGCTGCCGATGGGAAAAAATACAAAACCAAATTCTATAACCTTGACGTCATTTCATCAGTTGGCTACAGGGTTAACAGCAAAAACGCCACACAATTCCGTCGCTGGGCAAATACAATTCTTACACTAGGTTCTTCGTAACGAACTTTTTAGCAAACATAGTTCAAAACACACCTTGACACTGTATCAAAAAGGAGATACATTTGGAAGAGATTGTAGCATACGAAGGTTCCTCGTATACCATTGAATGGTTTTATGATGAACAAGGGAATTAAGCCCAAGCCTAATAGATTTCTCTCATTCTTTTATACCGGAAAGAAGATTATTGTGACAAACGCCTTTTGCAAAAAAGGTCAAAAGTTACCAAAAGAAGAAAAACAAAAAGCATTAAACAGAAAAGAAAATTACGAGCAACGAGTTTCCAGCGAGACGTATTATGGCAAAGTCTAAATCTACTTTTGAAAAAATGATGGAAGATCCGAAGCAAAAGGCTGCTTTTGACAAGGAATACGCCAACTTTCTTTTATCCGAGTTACTGCTAGACGCCATGGCTCAAGAAAAAATCAGCGTCCGTAAACTTTCCAGTCTTTCTGGAATTTCTACGTCGGTCATTCAGAACTTACGGGCTATGCAACCTGTAAATATCACTTTCAAAACGTTAACAGCACTCCTTGCTCCGTTAGGATACGAACTCACAGCACGCAAGGGAAAGAAAATCGTTAAACTATCCGTTTAAACTAAGCTGGATAATAAACGGTCAGCACATCGGGGCCTGTCATGAAGGATTCCTTGGCCACGATATTTTTGGGAAGTTCCGGGAATTCCAGGCCTTCCTTGATGTTGCCGGAGGCAGCGAGATCTGCGATGGCATCGTCGATGCGGCAGTCGGTGGAGCGCCAGATATTCAGGCGGTTCCATAGAGGTTTGGGAGCATCGACGAGGGCGGAGTCATCAAACAATTGCTTGGCGAGGCCTGCGCCCGGTTCCACCATCAGACGATGCATACCACGGGCAGAAAGTTCGTCAATCATGGAAGTCCAATTTTCTGCAAAAGAGGATCCCGTCAAAAGGATGACGCAAGGACCTTCGCTAGATTCTTCGACTTCGCGCTCCGCGCTTCGCTCAGAATGACACAGGAGGGAGCGTTCAGAAAAAGCAGGCTGAGGGACGCAGGAGAAGACGAGAACACCACTAGATCCTTCAACTTCGCGCTTCGCGCTCCGCTCAGGATGACACAGGAAGGGTTCCTCGCAATGACAGGCAAAGACCTTCAGTTTCGCGACTTCGTCAGCAGTAAATTCGTGATGGCCGGCCCAGATGATTTTTACGGGATCATTTCCGGGAACCAGGCGTGTATTCAGGCTAGGATTATCAGCGAGAACGGTTCCCGCCCCAACAAGTACAGCATCGCTGATGGCGCGGAGCTCATGATTCCAGCAGTTAGCACCTTCGCCAGTAATGCGGGTAGGCAAATGTTCGCCGTTCAAGCTGACAACACCCATGAAATTTTCCTGGGAGACGGCACACTTTACTTCTACAAAAGTACGCTTGTTGCGGACGAAGAAATCATAGGCTTCAAAGTAACGTTCAACGTCGTGGAATACCGCACGACCAGCAAATTGCGCGTCCTTAGAACGTTGTGCGGAGACTGCTTCGATTGCCGCGTCGCTGCGCTCCTCGCAATGACATGAAGCAGCAACCCCATGACTTGCCGAAGTCAGGCAATGGCATTCGCCGCAAGCGTCGTCCCAGGCGTCTTCAACTTCAGCGGCGATACAGGCATCTACGCCTTCGTAGACTTCAATCCCCGCCTCTTCAAGAATCCTGCGGCTGTTCCCGCGGACAACGGGATTGGGGTCCCCGTGGGCGTAAAAGACTTTTGAAATTCCAGCGTCGATGATGGCCTTGGTGCAGGGGGGCGTGCGGCCATAATGGCAGCAGGGTTCCAGAGTCACGTAAATGGCCGCGCCGCGGGCAAGTTCGCCCGCGTCACGCAGCGCCATGACCTCGGCGTGGGCACTTCCGGGGCGCTGCGTACGCCCCTTTCCCACGATGATTCCATCCTTCACAACTACAGCACCCACCGCCGGATTGGGGCGGCTCACGCCAATGGAGAACACAGCCTCGTCCAAGGCCAAGCGCATGTAGTTGGTTACTTCAGGCATCATTTCTGCGACTTTCTGTTACGGGACAAACCATTCCACTGCGGGTAATCAAATCACTTCTGAGGATAAGCCAGGAAACCGCCAACCACGTTAAACACGCGGGTATAGCCGTTCTGCACCAAGAAATTGGATGCAGCCATGCTGCGCTTACCGCTGCGGCAGTAGATCAAAAGATCCTTGTCCTTGGGGAATTCAGCAAGACGGTGGGTAATTTCCTGCAGAGGAATATTCACAGCACCTTCAACCATACCTTCGGCCACTTCGCCCGGAGTACGAACGTCAATAAACACGGCGCCAGCCTTGTTCATTTCCATAGCCTTTGCCCAATCCACATTTTCAATCTTGGCGGGAGCTTCGGCAGCAGGTGCCGGAGCGGGAGCAGGAGCGGCAACAGCCGGCTTTGCGGCAGGTGCAGCCTCAACCTTAGCTTCTACCTTCTGTTCATTACAACCGGTAAGTATCATAGCAACCCCCAGTGCGGCAAAAAACATTTTGCAGTTCATGTTAACTCCTTAACGTTTTTATTGTCTCTAAAATCAGTTTCATCCATCTGGATATACACCCCAAGAACGCGGTATACAAAGCCATCAGCCCTCGTCAAGGGAATAGCATTGAACCATAGCAGGCGGTGTTCCTTAACAAACGGCCCCTTCCAGGACTTGGCTCGTCCGCTTTCAAAAACCTCGGACAAAGTGCCCTGAATAAAGGCATAATACTTAGGGCGAACCACTTCCAGCAAGCGTTTTCCAAACGTCTTTTCAGGATTAGTGTATCTAAAATCCAAGGCAAAAGCCTGGTTACAGCTCACCACCCTATTTTCTCGGTCCACACAGAAAAGGCGAATATCCGGGAAGGAAAGCATAGTTCCAATAGCAGCATCCAAGTTCACCACTTCATCGTAAATGGGATTGTCGAACAACAAATCCATTCGTCTTGCAGAGCCCTTGATCACAAGCTTGGAATTTTCCTCCAGGCAAGCCTTGCAGCGGAAGCTGTACCAAACAAGTTTTCGATCCGGTCCAACCAAACGCAACTTGATACTAGTGTTATCATCTACATTCTGGTTGGAAGAGCGGAATGCCATAACGCACGCATTAATACGCTTTTCAAATATGACATATTCTTCGGGCATCATCAGGGAGTGTATATCCTGAACGCCGACAGATCTAGGAATCACTCGGCCATCTTCATCAGCAATTGGGGTCAGCAACGAAAGCTGGCGGGTATCGATATCAAAACTCCAAAGGAAGTCACCCGTATTCTGCAGCAGCATGTCCACATTATCCTGAAGACGGTCTCTCTGGTTTCTGGAATCCACATCCAGGGTAACATTCTTAATCAAGAGTTCCCAATAGCTGCTATTAAAAGTCTTCTTAAGAAAAGCCCTCATTTCGTACCAGCGGACATCGGCCTCCCCCTTGAAGGAAAAAATAAACGGAATGTCCGGATAGGATTCGGCTCCTTTCAAGTACTCGTTGAATCGGGAGAATTCTTCCGCACTCAGAATTTCGCCAAAGCTTTTCTTTTGGCAAATCTGCTCAAACAAGGGATCATGAATGAACTTGGGAGTGGCATCCATCAAGAATCCTTCCCTAGTCATAAACAAAAGGAATTCATCCACATGGTTCGCAAAGCTGGAGTAAGCCCCCTGCATCTCCTTAAGGCCTCGCATCAGCATATGAGAAATAGCCAATGCCACCACCAGGGCAAAGCCTATAAACAAAAGGACAGCTAGAAAGCTAGTGCTAAGAACCATAATACGTCTATAAGATAGTCTTTTTCTTCAGTTTTTTGGAAGCACCCATTTCAATCCTGTCAAAACTTTCGTTGGTAAAGCCATAAGCCCCCTCCAAAAGCCACTGGTCAATAAAAATACTTAGGGAAAATGTCGCTCCAAAGCCAGGAAATCGATAGGCGGAGGAAAGCCTCACATTCTTCACCATCACATTGGCTCCAATATCCAAAAAATTTCCATTCCACTCAAAGAAAAAATCCACCGCGCCACCCACATTCAAGCCTCCACCAACCAAGAAACCGGAATTTTTCACATCGTCAAACCAGCCGAACAACATCCCTCCCAGATAAAACTCTTTCCAGGCAAAAGACACTCCCAGCTTATACCGATGGCGGATCCACATGTTTTCAGCAGGAATCCACTCCATGGAAAAACCATAAGCAAGGCCAAGGTTGAAGAGCCACAAGGAATAACCCAAGTCCATTTCCGAATAGGATTGACTGTAGATGGAGTCCAGATAATTGTATTCCGAAAGGAAACCTACGCGGATGTTTTTACCTCCAAGTTCCCCTCCGGCGCCGACCCGACCATCCTCCACTCCGAACAAATTTCCATACCAAAAGCCGAAAGCCGGAGACGAAGCCCTCGCAGGAGACGATTCATAGCGAGGTACCCCCGTCAAAGCCAAGGAATTTTCTGCCGAGAAAGCCAACCCCCAAAGGAAAATCCAGAAGAAAACCCATATCCTTAAATGTTTCATATTCTCCCCTACGGCCGCAAAACAAACCCAACCAGGTTCTCGAACGTTCCTGATTTCAGCGAGATATAGGCCACACCGGTCTTGGAAAGGCTATCCAAAGGAACCTTCCACCAGGCATTGGACTTTGCCGGAGCACTATGAGACCATTGCACATGACCTGCAGAATCCAGCAATCTCAATTCCACAGCCTTTTCGCTTTCCACGTAGACCCTAAGGGTTCCATTCCGGCGGACCATCCTTGAAGAAAGCCTGTATGTAAATGGGGTTTCGTTCTTTTGCAAGGCGCCCTTTTGGCTCGAGCTTTTTTGAAAACCCGGGGTGTATTCTGCCTTCCCGGTTATGGGACTAAACCCCAAAGGGCAAGAAACCGTGGACTTGTCCCAGGCGACGGAATCCAGCACAGCCTCCCCGAAACAAAGGGCGATGCTCCCCGAGCTGTTGTTCAAGTAGCCCAACGACAACTGGATCAATCTGGCATCTTTATATCCGAGGACATCCCTAAGGGCTGCGGTATCCTTGGTAAAAATGATGGACTGGAACGGAGCTATGGAATCATCCTCATGGCGGGCAAAGAAACCGCCTCGACCGCAAAAGCGGAACTTGTCCAAAGGCAAGGCATGCCCTGTACGGTTGTAGACCTCCACCCATTCCGGCTCCGGTTCCTGGGGACAATGATGAATTTCAGAAATAACTATGGGCGACGCCCCCGGTGCAACAAGCATGGTATCTAGCCGGTCGTTACTGGAAGCTTCGTCTGCGGGGAGCGTTGCGGAAACCCAAGCCGCTTTCCCCTTCACTCCCTCCACCTCCATAAAAGGCTTTATATCGGAGGAGTCCGTCAGGGACTTTCCCTCAAACGGGTCCTTGATTTCGTAATGGATTCTGGAGGAGTCGCACCCCGACATGGAAAAGCGCAAATTCCAGAGAAATTCCGAATCACCCCCCTGAAGGGACGCCTGCAGCGGATCCAGACCGCAGTCCTTGACGCCTAATTCGTACCGAGGGTTCGCCTCCCCCAAAGTCGGTGGCGTTACCTCCCAGCGGTCGGATTCCTTAACCCGCTGAAGGGAGAAGCCTACCTTCGGGACCGGAACTGATACCGAGTCAGGACAAATTAATGGTTCTCTCGGGCTAGACCCCCAGGTCCGCCAGTAAGTTTCCCTGGAATTGGGCAGGTTCACCCCGCCCAAAAGTCCACAAGCAATCGACTCCCCCTTGGGGCAAAGTACCGAATCGTGGACCAGGACAAGCCTTCTCCCCGCAGGAAAAGGAAACCTTAAGGGCGATTTTTCCTCAAATTGCACGAACAAGGAGTCAAAGGCAGCGCCTCCAGTACATCCATTCGCGCCTCCAGTACCGTAGCCATCCTCCCCCTCAGGCAGGCGAATTTCAATAAACTCCCCCTGGGCGTCGCTTACGTCCACCGGGTCCGCAAACACCTCGACCAGCATTGGGCAGGCCAAGGCCGCAACAATTTCAAACAAGACACCCTCCTGGGGTGCTTCCACTCTTAGCCAGTCTCGCCGGCGCTATGTTTTCGAGTAGATGTACTTCCTCGTCGAGATCAAACCACTAGCACTAAGGACTAGTCGATGGAATGATCATTCGGAAGCATATAAGCAAGCGGGTTCACAGGGTTGTTTCCCATCCAAACCTCGTAATGGAGGTGCGGACCAACGGAAAGACCGGTGTTTCCCATATAGCCAATCACCTGGTAGCGGGTCACAAACTCACCCGGATGGACAACAAACATCTGCATGTGTCCATAGCGAGTCTTAAGACCGTTACCATGGTTCAAGGTGACAAAGTTTCCGAAAGAGGAGCTGAGCTGAGCGACTTCAACCACGCCATCGGCAGGGGCAAAAATCGGAGTCCAGCGTTCATTGGAAATATCTACGCCCTGATGCATCTTACCCACCTGACCAGTAATAGGGTGAATGCGGGGGCCAAAAGAAGAAGCATATCGACCCTGGGTGGGGGCGATAGACGGAATAAAGCGCCACATGGACAACTTCTGTTCCATATACTTGTTCAAGTTTCTAAAGGAAGCGTCGTTGTTGGCGATCATATTGCCAAGACGGGAGGCAGTTTCGCCAAGAACAGACATACGTTCAAAAACCGGAGAGGACTTGCGAAGCAAGAGAGAATCGGGGCTCACATTACCACCGGTACCCAGGCAACGGGTAGCTTCGTCCTGGGTCGGCAGTCCAAAGCGGGCGTAAAGGCGATTTTCATCTCTCAGGAAGTCCGAGGAAGTATTAGTCAGGTAATCCATGGTCTCCTGGATCTGGGACATTTCCTTGTCCAGTTCCAGGCGATTGTTAATCTGGTGGTTCAAGATGCCTTCATAAATAGTAGTGGAAGCCATCTGGATGACAAAAAGGATTACCCCGAAGACCATAAAGACACGAAGGACCGGCCATGCCTTGAACAGGAACGCCGGCACATGCAGCGTCATGGACTTGGTCGAGTTCTGAAAATGAATTGTGGTCTTCACGAATTCCATGGGACTCTAAAGATACAAAAAGCCCCCGGAAAAGTCAAATCGCCTTAAATGGGGTTATCTAAATCGATGAATTTTGCCGGAATTTGCAAATTTTCGCCAATTTTCTGTGCAAGAGCCCTCACGCCGAAGACTTCGCTACGATAGTGGCCAGCAGAAATCAGGTTGAATCCAGCCTCTTCCACCAGGATAGGTACGGACTCCTTGATTTCACCTGTAACGAAAGCGTCGCAACCCAAGGCGATAGCTTCTTCGATACCGCTGGCACCAGATCCGCTGCAAATAGCAACCCTCTTGATGCTTTCGCTACCATAAAGGAAGCTGTTCTGAATTCCCTGAGGGAATGCGATATCAGCACTTTCCAGGAATTCCACCTGAGTAGCCGGGGATTCCCATTCACCGATAATACCTACGGTGGACTCCCCTTCCTGCATAAAGCCTTGCACAATGTTCAGGCCCATGGCCTTGGCAATAAGGGCGTTGTTACCGATTCCGCGATGGCCATCCAGAGGCAGATGGCACCCATAAAGAGAAATACCCAACTTCATCAGGCGGCGCATACGTTCCCCGAACTTGCCGGTCAGAACCCTATCCTCTCTCTTCCAGAAACCATTGGGATGGTGAACGATAATGCAATCGGCACCTTCTTCCACTGCGGCATCAATGAGACGATCCCTGAAATCCACACCGGTAATGACCTTGGTAACCTCGTCACTGGCTTCAACACAAAGTCCGTTGGTACAATAATCATTAAAAAACTGCGGTGTAAGCAGGTCGTTCAGCCAGGAGGAAAAAAGCTTTAGTTCCATAAAAGACTATTCCGTTGTTCGTAATCGGTTGTTCAGAATCTTTAATATGTAGACAATATACTGAAAAAACATCCATTTAGGAATTGAGAATAGCCGATTGTGAAGAAAATCACATTTCGTCCATTGGGCGAAGTTCAAAATTTCTCTCAATAATTTTTACAGTTTCCGTCTATTTTCCGATATAACCACTAGTCAGGCTCTATGCGTTTTTGTAAATTTATGCATAGAAAAACTCAAACCGTTTTTTCAGCGCTTGGGTTGGTCAAAAATGCGACCTTCTTTTCGGTGCTGTTAACACAATAGGAGCCAATAATGGCACATTATCTCTTTACTTCTGAATCCGTATCCAAGGGTCACCCGGACAAGGTCTGCGACCAGATTTCCGATGCCATCCTGGATGCCTGCCTTGCACAGGACCCCAACAGCCGCGTGGCTTGCGAAACTCTCGTGAACACCGGTCTCGTGGTCATCTCCGGTGAAATCACCACCAAGGCAGTGATCGACTACCAGCAGATCGCCCGCAAGACCATCAAGGGCATCGGCTACGTGAACCCGGAACTGGCCTTCGACTACAAGGGCTGCTCCGTTCTCGTTGCTATGGACAAGCAGTCCCCCGATATCGCTCAGGGTGTGGACGCCAAGGCTGCCGACGGTAAGGAAGACGACAAGCAGGGGGCAGGCGACCAGGGCATGATGTTCGGTTATGCCGTGAACGAAACCAAGGAACTGATGCCTCTGCCCATTAGCCTGGCTCACAAGCTCATGGAAGAAATTCAGAACCTCCGCGAAAAGGGCAAGATCAAGTGGCTCCGCCCGGATGCCAAGTCCCAGGTCACCGTGGAATACGACGAAAACGACAAGCCGGTCCGCGTGGATACCGTGGTCATTTCTACCCAGCACGACGAATTCGTGAACGGCAAGGAACTGAAGCACAAGACTATCGAAAAGGAAATCATCGAAAAGCTCATCAAGAAGGTTGTTCCTGCCAAGCTTCTCGACAAGAACACCCGTTACCTGATCAACCCCACCGGCAAGTTCGTGGTTGGCGGTCCTCACGGCGACTGCGGCCTCACCGGTCGTAAGATCATCGTGGACACCTACGGCGGCATGGGTCGTCATGGTGGTGGCGCATTCTCCGGTAAGGATCCTTCCAAGGTGGACCGTTCCGCAGCTTATGCAGCCCGCTACGTTGCAAAGAACATTGTGGCTGCAGGCCTCGCCCACCGTTGCGAAGTCCAGCTGGCATACGCCATCGGTTACTCCAAGCCCGTTTCCGTTCTGGTGAACACCTTCGGTACCGGTAAGATCAGCGACCGCGACATCGAAGCTATCGTTGCTAAGAACTTCGACCTTTCTCCCGCTGGCATCGTAAAGATGCTGGACCTGAAGAAGCCCGGCTACCAGGCAACTGCAGCTCTCGGCCACTTCGGTCGTGAAGGCGCACGCTTCACTTGGGAAAAGACCGACAAGGCAGCAGCACTGAAGGCCGCTGCAGCAAAGCTCAAGTAATCGCTTTTGCGAAAAAGCCTCAAGCGCAAACGCTAAAGGCATAAAAAATCCTCGGTGCTAAACCGGGGATTTTTATTTTGTCCAAAATATCCTGAAAAATCATCCGCGAAATGCCGCGGTATTTTCTAGAACTGGAAGTAAAGGAACGGATTATAGCTCTGGGTGAACAAAGCCAGTACCGCAACCACAAAAATTACCAAAGCCAGGACGGCTCGTTTGGGGCTTACCTTGTTGCACCAATCAAAGGAACGGAACTTCCAGAACGAAAGTACGCCCGCCACAATCATGAAAAACACACAAGTCGGGGTAAATATTTCCGCTGTCAAAACAGAATCATAAACACTAACCGCATTCAAGCCCAACATGGCTTTCCACATACGCCAAGCTTCACCAATATTATCCGCACGGAACAGAACCCAGCCAAACAAGACAATGACCTGGGTAATCAACAACTGGATAACTTTCGGAGCCTTCGCATAGAAAGCTTGCTTATTGTTGGCACGTTCCACAATCATAAAGAAAGCGTGGTACAAGCCCCAGCAAATGAACGTCCAGTTGGCACCATGCCATACACCGCTGACGAACATCACCATGAACAGATTGAAATAAAGTCTGGGCTTGCTGACGCGGTTACCACCCAAGGCAATGTAAAGGTAGTCACGGAACCAGCTGGTCAAGGAAATATGCCACCGCTTCCAAAATTCGGTAATGCTGAGAGACCTATACGGACCATCAAAATTTCTCGGGAAATGGAATCCAAGCATCAATCCAAGACCGATAGCCATGTTGGAATATGCCGAGAAATCAAAGTAAATCTGGAACATGTAGGCAATGGCGCCCCACCAGCAATTCAAGACTCCAGGCGCATCAGCAGCAAAGACTCTATCCGCAATAATACCAACCTGATTCGCAAGGAAAATCTTTTCCGCAAAACCAAAGCAGAAGAACTCTATACCGCGAACAAAATTCTCAACGGAATGGGTTCTTGTATCCAACTCCTCAGCCACCGTATTGTAGCGCACAATAGGGCCCGCCACCAGCTGGGGAAACAAGGCCACATAGCATGCGAAGGTGGCGAAGTTCTTTACAGGAGGAGCAGTACCGCGCCACACGTCAATGGCATAGCTCATGGACTGGAAGGTATAGAAAGAAATACCCACCGGTAAAAGCACCGTCATAATGGTAAAGGGTTCACATCCAAGTTTCACAAGGACCGAGTTGATGGCCCCCATGCCAAACATGTAGTACTTGAAGAAACCGAGAGCACCAAGGTTCGTCACTACAGCGAGGGCAAGGCCCAGATTGCGCTGACGCTTGCTTGCCCCTTCTGCAGAAATCAGCTTACCCGCAATGTACACCACCAAGGTAGAGCCGAACATAAGGAACACAAGCCAAGGTTCCAGCCAGCCATAAAAAATGTAGCTGAATACGGTAATGAAAAAATTCAAGTAGGAATGCTTGGCACCCAGCTTGCACAACACAAAATACCCGACGAGGAACGTGGGTAAGAAATAGAACAAAAATAACTGAGAAGAAAAGACCATAGATTAGGCGTCGGGTCGGCGTCCGGAATTATTCATTGACCTCGATAGCCAAGTAGCGGGGGCTTTCGTCGTCAAAGTATTCATCTTCAACAGCACCATCCCAGTTGCCTTCCAGCGGAACAAGAGTCAACTTGTGCTTAGCCTTTGCCTTGAACTCGGAAACATTGCCCTTGGACTTGTCGGCCATCTTGTCCTTCACCTTGCCGCGGGCAATCAGCGGATTATAGACACCCACCAGGATTTCCTTGGCGTCCATGCCGGAAATCACCTTGTACTTGAGCACATAGACGTAGCTGTACAAATCGTTGCTAGGCATCTTGCCCGGAATTTCGGTTAGACGACCTTCCACGGAAATGGGGTCTGCAAAAGCGAACATTGCCAAAGCAAGAAGAATAAGAACGATCTTTTTCATATATGTTACCTACCTGTTCCTAATATAGAAAAACTCAATATTGGTCTCCCTGAAAACGAGTCTATCCACCGTCCCATTACCTCGGCAAAAACTTAAAATTTTATTACATTTTTACCATAAAAATTATTCATAACAATCTCGTTAAAGGAGTATTAATAATGAAAAAGTCCAAAATGCTTGCCGCAGCAGCTATTCTGGCAGGCGCATTCGGCACCGCACAGGCTGCAGACCTCTACGTTTCCCTCAATACCGGCGCCAATGGAAACGACGGTTCCAAGGCTGCCCCCTACAAGAATCTTTGGAAGGCTCTCAAGGTAGCCCAGGCCGGCGACGTCATCCATGTGGCACAGGGCGTTTACCAGGGTCAGACCAAGCGCGGCTGGTTCGACATTACCGAACCGGTCAGCATCATTGGCGGCTACTCCGACGACTTCAGCTCCCGCGACCCTCTCAAGAACGTCACTATGCTCCAGCCCAAGAACGAAAACAACAAGGACCAGGGCACAGGCCTCGGCATCCTCAACATCGGTTTTGAAGGCAAGCAGAACGTGAACATGGTCATCGACGGTCTCGTTATCGACGAAGCCTACTCCAACACTTACCACCCGGTGAAAGGCAAGCCGGAAGGCTTCGCCTTGGGCATGCTGGTTCCTCAGGGTCCGGCAAAGGGCAACACCTTGGACAACCCCACTGTCGAAGCATCCAACCCGTCCCGCGTAGCAGCAATGATCTACATCCGCGGCGTGTACGACACCGGTAACATCACCATTCAGAACTGCGTTTTCGCCAACGGCGACAACTACGGCATTATGGGCGGCTGGCCCGAAGGTAAGGTTAGCGTTCTGAACAACGTGTTCGTGAACAACCGCATGATCGGCGTGGAACTTACCGGCGCAAAGCCCGACCAGTACGGCAAGCCCACACCCAACATCGCAAACCTCGAAGTTGCAAACAACACCATTCTCTTCACCTGGTCCCGAACCAACGAAATGGTGGACATGGGTTACGGCCTCCGTTGCAACGCCAAGTTCAACTGCGATTTCCATAACAACATCATTGGCCTTAGCGTATTCTCCGGCATCGACATGACCAAGGGCGAAGACAAGACCAAGAACATCAAGATCGACAACAACGTGTTCTTCCTGAACAAGAAGGGCGACCTGTCCTTCACCATCAGCCCCAACATGAAGTTCATCGGCGTTGACGAATTCGAAGACATCGAAGGCGAACCGGGCTACAAGTCCATGCAGGGCAACATTGCCTTGAAGGATACTAAGGCATTCGGCGCCAAGATCAACCAGAACTACCTTGAAAACTTCCTGATCGTAAGCTACAAGGAAAAGACCGACTACAACCCGAATTCTCCTGCAAACCTGTTCCGTGCAGCTCTCGGCATGAACCAGGTCGGCACCATCCAGAGCAGCGTCTCCATGTACGCCAACCACTACCCGGTTGAAGAAATGTACCAGCTCTTCGGTGCCATGGAAAAGTATGGTGCACAGCCCATTAAATAAGAAGGACTGAAGGTCGCGATAAAAGCATGCGTCCAAAATCCAAAGAAAAAGGTCCCGAGAAATCGGGGGCTTTTTCTTTTATACCGCAAAATCGACTACAGGGAAATCAAACAAAGCGAAACCAAATAACGCGAAAACCGCATAAAACAAAAGAGCCTCGATTTTCATCGAGGCTCTTGAGCTGCTTCACTTGGACTCGAACCAAGGACAACGCGATTAACAGTCGCGGGCTCTACCAACTGAGCTATGAAGCAATCAGGTCTTTGAGTTTCAGCCTTGAGGCGTTTCTCATTGACGAGTCCAAATATAGATATTCAGGAATATTTGTCAAGGGATATTGGCAAAAAATTTGATTTTTTTTGAAAAAACTTTAAGATTTTTTCCTTAAACCAGCTTTGCCATATCTTCCGGGAAATTTTCGCAGGAAAATTCCTTCGGTTCACGCCAGTAAGGCAACTGAATTTCAGCCTTGTAGGCGTAAAGCATGTGGCTACGTCCACCAAGAACTGCATAATCCTCTTCCGTCAGAGCATCTTCCTGGCTAAGTTCACCGCGGGCACGGGCTTCGGCCACCTTGTCCGTCATCTTCTCGTAGTACTTTCCGCCAAAGCTGTACAGGCGATCTCCCAGAATCGGGAAGCCCAGTTCAGACAGATGGGCTCGAATCTGGTGCTTGCGACCTGTGAGAAGTTCAGCCTCCACTACGGAGTATTTTTCACCGTTAGGTAGTTCGCCGGTCTTTAAAACACGGAAACGGGTATGGCATTCCTTGCCATCGGCAAAGTAATGCATACACAAGCGGATGTTGTCATTCGGGTCTTCGCGCAGGGGCATCTTGCAATCCATAAAGGAGCCGCGGTCATCGTCACCGAGGGACACGCACTGTGCCGCGGCGCTATCGGCAAGTTCCGGCACTACCATCTGGAAATCGCCACGGACAACCGCCATATAGAACTTGCGCAACAAGATGCGGTCAAGGTTCTTCTGAAATCTTGCGGCGGATTCAGAATACTTCGCAAACAGCATCAAGCCGCCGGTATCACGGTCCAGGCGGTGCATAGGCGTCGCCGTTTCGTAATCTGTTCCGCGGCGAACGATGGATGTAAATGTATTGTAGAAGATGCGCCCTGTATGATGCACAGGAACACCCGCAGGCTTTGCCACCAGCATGAATTCATCATCTTCGAAAACGATGTCGTAATTGGTGGGGACTTCAGGCTCCGTGTAGTTTTCTACATGGTAGACAACCTTGTCGTTCTTGTGGGCGATTGTAGAAGCATTGGCCACTTCCCCATTGATGGTCACAAGACCGCGGGCAAGCTTATCCGCCCAATCCATTTCGCTATGGTAAGTAAATCGGGCACATAAAGATTTAAGCAACAGCCTGCCTTCATGTTCAGGCTGCACCACGCTTTCAAAGTACATATCAGAAGGAACCATAGATTCTCAATTATGAATTATGATTTATGAATTATGAGATTACGCGAGGAACAAGATTCTTTTTTTGCGGCGGAGCCGCCATTATTATTCTCGTACTTTGTAATTCGTAATTCATAATCACTCTCTATACAAGTCATGTTCCTTGATGTATTCAAACACCTTGGGATCCAATCCCTCGGGGCACTCGTTATAATCGCAGAGCAAAGCCTTACGAATCGCCGTACTGGAATAAGTACCTTCAAAACCTTCTTCCGGACCAAGCCACAGAAGAGGTGCATAGCCCTTGGCATTATGGGCCGCAATATTCGGTTTTTCGTAGCCTTGGCGAGCGAACACAATCAGTTCGATATCGCGAAGCAGAAGATGTCCATTATAGTTGGTGCCAAAGAAATTCATGGGATCGCGCCAATGAGGAATATTCTCATAGCTGTCGGCGCCCACCAACAAGCGGAAGTTGACGTCAGGAAACATTTCCTTCACACCCATCAGGAACACGTAGGAGCCACGATAATCACCCTGCTGAATTTCCAAGTCAGAAAGCACCAATCGCGTATCGCCAGAGAACGCAAGTTCCAGCATGGCGAATCGATCTTCCGGGCTTGCGTTCAAAGTCTTGTCCCAACGGTCGGGACTAGGCATGAACCAAACTTCATCGCAGAAGCCTCGGTTAAGGCAAGTCTTCGCAACAGTTACATGATCCTTATGGACTGGATCAAAAGCACCCCCAAGAATGGCAACATTCTTAGTAGACATATGCGGCAAATCCAAGGTTAAATTGCATTCGGGTTCCACTTACATTTTTATCAAGGAACGGGTCAAAGTGATCCAAGACCCAACGATACTGCACTTCTGCAAAGAACAAGGTCTTGGAAAAAGCGTTGAGAACAGAGCCAAAACCAAGGCCCCATTCATTCCAGGCAACGTCGCCCAGGTCGCTCAAGTTCTTTGCTCGAGAATAGGAACCCATCACGTAAAGATCACCGTAAGCATGAACACCAAGTTCCACGCCTAAATTGGAATAGTCTACGGTATATTTCTTATCATTTTCATCTTCTTCTACAAAGCTGGAAATGCCGTAACCCAAACGAATAAAACCAATATGGGGATACCAGTAACCTACCATGGGTTCAATCTGCTGTAGACCAATACCTCGACCAGAGCCAACACCAGTTCCAGAACCAAAACCTAGAGCACCCGCAGCAAAGAAGGGCTGATGGATACCCCCAGCGGAAGAACCGGAGTTATCGGCGGAGGATGCCGCAGCCTCGTCGCCCAAGCACAATGTTGCGCTGGTCAAGAGGAGCATCAAAAAAACAATTACGCTCTTTCTCATTTTAAACTCCGTACACTAAGCCACCAAAACTATAGCCACGCCAACGCCAACAAGAATATTGACCGCAGCATCAATCTTGGATAGCTTAAAAAAGTTCTGGTCAACCACATCCCTTTCTAGAATGCGTTTAATTTCCAAATTCGACAAGTAGCAAGTGGTAAGCAGCTTGGCTGCGACAACAGCCACCACCCAAATAGCCAAGCCTGACAGATAAGCAAGCACCACAAAAATCAAAGCCAGAACGCCAGTCAAAAAAGTATTCGAGCGTTTGAGTTCATCATCATTGGAATTAGTATCAACGGCAAGTTCCTTGAACTTCTTTACCTTCTCGCAAATGCCTTCGTAAGACGTAAGCAGTTGGGACAAATTATACCCAATGAGAATTACCGAAGCAATCAAAGTCATCTTTATCGCAATAGCCATAAGCACCAAGTCCGTCACTAATTCTTCGAATTCAAGATACGTAAGTAGCTGGCATAACGGGCGGCAGTCAGCCTTCCGCTTTCCACGGCGGCACGCACTGCGCAGCCCGGTTCCTTGAGGTGCAAGCAGTTGCTGTACTTACAAGTAAACAAATCATCTTCAAAGAAACCTGGGAAAATCTTCGCCAAGGTTTCTCCTTCCATATCCATAAGACCGATGGAACGGATACCCGGAGTATCAATAACGATTCCACCTTCGGGAAAATCTTCCAAGGGTAAATCAAAAAGGCTGGATGACGTGGTTGTATGGCGACCCTTGCCGTCTCGTTCACGGACTTCACCAGTCTGCAACTCAGCCTCAGGCACAAGGGCATTTACCAAAGTAGACTTACCCACACCACTCTGGCCACTAAAGACGGAGGACTTTCCGTTGAGTTCGGCGCGGAGTTCCTCAAGACCAACTCCGCTCTTAACGCTCACAGGAATCACCTTGTCAGCGATGGACATAAAGTCTCGGATATCGTCGGAAAGGTCCGCTTCGCCACCAGGGAGCAAATCCATCTTGGTCAGAACAAGCACAAAAGGCAGATCGTTCAAGTTGGCGGCCAGCAAAAAGCGATCCATAAAGCCGTAGTTAAACTCCGGCTGAGTCACGCTGGCAACAATCACCACCTGATCGATATTTGCGGCGAGAGTCTGCTGCTTGTAGAAACTATCACGAGGGCCGGGGCGTTTCAACTCGCTCTTACGGGGAAGTACGCGGACCACGCAATACTTCTGGGAGCCAACGCCATCGCCTTCATCTTCGGCATCGTTCACCAGTCCAAGAAGAACGCGGTCCCCCACAGCAGGAAACTCGCCCAAGGTCTTGGACGTAGTGGCACGGTACATAGCGGTAACAATTTCAAAATCGTCGTCAGGGCCCATTCCTGCAGGAGCGTTTGCAGGTTGCAAACGCACTTCGCAAGTACGACGGTGTACTTCAAGAACCAAGCCTTCCACGCAGTTTTCTTCGCCAATGTTTTCTACGGGATTCTTGACTTTCTTGATTTTGGCCTTCTTGAATTCGCGGCTGTAACGTTCCTTAATGGGGCGTTCATCCACCACACCGCTTTCCAGTTCCTTCATTACGTCAATGCGACGGCTGCGATGGTCTCTGCGGGTAGGGCGTACAGAACGGAGAGGTGCTTCTTCCTCTTCAAAGTCGTTGTCGGCTTCGAAATTACTTCGCATCGGCTTCCCCGTTCTTCAAATTCTTCTTTTCTTCCACACGCCTCTTGGCGGCAAGGCCCGCCTCAGAATCATCACGTTCACGAGCCTCATCCAATTCCGCTTCCGTTACCGGGCGGCCACGGCGAATGGATTCCATAATAAAGTGGATTGCCTTAAGGCGTCCATTGCATTTTTCAATACAGTTGTCGTAGAAACCACGGGTCTTGTAATCCCATTCGGGCACAATGTCCGACGCGTACAGAAAATGTTCTATACAAATGGAAAGCTGGTCCGCTTCCCTGCGAAGGTCTTCTATCTTACTCTTTGTGAAAAATGCCATGTTTTGAAATATAGTAAACAAGAAAAAATTCATTTGAAACCAGCACAAAAAAGGAGGCTTGCGGCCTCCCCCAACAGGATTAAAACACTCTCTAAATCCCAATTTAAATCAGCCGAGTTTTCCAAAGTCCGTGCAAGTTGCAATAGGCAAAGGCGGCAACGGGCTGATCGATATCCCTTACATAAAATTCATAGCCAGGCTGTTCCCCGGGAACCATGTAGTGGATTTGAAATCCAGAACCAGTCTCCAAGGCAATCCATTCTATGTAATGGGAATCAATCATGGGATGGGATTCGGAGCCCACAGAAACCATGGCTGAGTTCCTGAAAACATCCACCACGGGCACGTGCTTTTCCTTGGAAGCGTCCATGGTGTTTGCGACGATTTCGTCCATAGGTTTGCCGCAGCATACCACGGGGATACTGGAGTTCTTGACGTACACCACGATGTTCCCACACATGGGGCAACGGAAAAAAGAAAGTTTATCCATAAGGCTCTCCTTTTTTTGAAGTTTTTGAAGTTAAACTAAAGGCAATGTACCTAGGGCGAAAAAGATCCGGCAAGCCTTATTCCAATGAAATATTTTTTACCGAAAAAGGCCTTGTCCAAAAAATCAAACCAATGCAAGTATTCTATTTTTAGAGCATGCTTGTAACTATTTTCAAAATGACCCGTCCTGTAAATATCGTCATTGCTATTGTGACCTTGTTCATCGGGTATTTCCTGCAGGGCGTTCTCGTACTTGGCGCGAACGATGTTCCAGTTTGCTGTCTTGTTCTGCAAGCTCTAGGCTTTGCATTCGCCATCGGTTTTGGAAACATCCAGAACGACGTCCTTGATTTTGAAAGCGATAAGCTAAACCGCCCCCAGCGCCCGCTACCTAGTGGCCGCATAAGCATCGGCGCCGCAAAAGCAGCATGGATTGCCATGGCTACCCTTACCGTCATGTGCGGAGTTGCCGACGGCATTTTATCCGGAGCCTATGCAACGCCCGCCCTGTTCTTTGTGGCGCTTGTCCTTCTACTTATCGCCTACAACAAAAAGTTGAAGCACATTCCTCTGCTGAAGAACATGACGGTGGCACTGCTTTGCACCACCCCTTTAATACTGAACTTACTTTACACGGTCATTGCTATCGACAAAACTACCATCGCATTTTTCTCACGACTTGGAAGCCTCTACCCCGCCATGCTATTCGCCTTTCTGCTCACCACCACCCGGGAAATCTACAAGGACCTTGAAGACGAAATCGGGGATCTCAAGGCTGGTATCATGACGTTCCCACTCATTGCAGGCGCACCCGCGGCACGACGCTTTGCAGGAGTTCTCGTTATATTCTGCTGGGCACTCTTGCCTCTACCTGTCATGCAAGGATTCTATCCTACCCTATTCTTGATTTTGACCTTGGTAACCCTAACCCCGACCTTCATCTACATCTTGACCCAGGCCAAGAAACAGAAGTATCATAAGGCCCAAAGTATCACAAAGATCGCCATGTTCGCTGGCCTTGTGTCCCTTGTGGCGAGCGTCTCTATTTAATGCGCGGAAAAACACGTTTTCAAAATTTGTAAAACCAACTTTCCAAAAACAGCTGTTTTTACACAAAACGTAAAGAATTTGCCATTTTTTGCATAAAAACGCCAAAATTTTTCAAATTTTCGCCCTTTTCGCCTCATTTTCGTGAGGCTATTTTTTCGCCGATTGATTCTCTCGCTTGCACCAATTCCGGTGAGCTACGGCCCTCGAGGCAGGGAGAATTTCATTTTCAAAGAGGCGTTATGCTCGAAGAAATTCATGAGGAATGTGGCGTCATCGGCATTTTCAATGGCGAAAATGTGGTGCGCAATGTGACCATGGGACTTTACGCTCTGCAGCACCGCGGTCAGGAATCCGCAGGCTTCGCAGTGACCGACGGCGAAAAGATTCGCGTCCGCAAGTCCATGGGTTTGGTATCCACCCTTCTGCAGGAACACGACGTTGACGAATGTCCGGGCAACACCGCCATCGGCCACGTCCGTTACAGCACCACTGGCGCAAGCACCTTGGCAAACGCCCAGCCCATTTTGGTGAGCTGCAAGTGGGGCCAGCTGGCTGTCGCACACAACGGCAACATCACCAACGCCAACGAGCTGCGCCAGGAAATGGAAGCCGAAGGACACATCTTCCAGACCACATCCGACTCAGAAATTCTTCTTCACGAAATCGCCCGCACACAGGCCGACGACCTTGGCGAGGCCATCAAGAAAGCTATCACAAAGTTTACCGGTTGCTTCTGCTTAATCTTTATCAGCAAGGACACCATGTTTGTTGCCCGCGACGGCTTCGGCTTCCGCCCCCTTTCCATCGCCCGCATGGGCAAGTCCTGGTGCGTGGCCTCCGAGACCTGCGCCTTCGATCTTCTCGGAGCCCACTACGTTCGCGACATCCAGCCCGGCGAATTCCTCACCATCACAAACAACGGCCTCCATTCCGAACGCTTTACCCAGAAGGACCGCCTGGCCCACTGCATTTTCGAGTACATCTACTTCAGCCGCCCGGACTCCAAGATCTTTGAACAGTCCTGCGACAAGGTCCGCCGCAAGATGGGTAAGCAGCTGGCCAAGGAATGCCCTGTTGACGCAGACATCGTCATTTCCGTTCCGGATAGCGCCACCACCGCAGCCCTGGGCTACGCACAGGCCAGCGGCATCCGCTTTGAAATCGGCCTCCTCCGTAACCATTACGTGGGCCGCACCTTCATTGACCCCACCCAGAACGTTCGCGAACAGAAGGTGAAACTGAAGTTCAATCCCATCGAAGGCGTCTTAAAGAACAAGCGCGTCTGCGTGGTGGAAGACTCCATCGTCCGCGGCACCACCCTGAAGATCCTTTCCAAGATGCTCCGTGACGCGGGCGCTCTCGAAGTCCACATTCGCATCGCATCTCCTCCGGTGGCACACCCCTGCTTCTTCGGCATGGACTTCCCCAGCCAGGGTGAACTTGCTGCAAGCTCCATGACTCCCGACGAAATCGCAAAGATGCTGGGCGTAGAAAGCCTGGGATACCTCAGTGTGGAAGGCATGAAGGAATGCACCGGCGAAGGAGAAAACTACTGCGCCGCCTGCTTCGACAACGACTACCCGGATTACACAGGAAGCAATACCGACAAGACCCGCTACGGTTAATTTGTCATAAAAAGCCCTTTCTATTCAGCCAAAGGAAAAGACGTCGCAAAAAGCGACGCCTTTTCTTTACGTAAACTTGTCAAAAATCATACAAAATACTATCCTTTATAACAGTGGGTTAGATGAGTTCTGTATGGTGAAAAGGTTTTGTTATGCAGTTGATCTATTATGCCGTTATAGATATTGTCGCACTTGTCGTTCACGTGATTATCAATCACGATCTTTTTAAGCGTTCCAAATGCGACAAAGTCCAAAAGATTTACCGTCAGTTCTTGCAGGCGGTCCTCGCCTACTACGCTGTAGACGCCCTATGGGGATATCTAGCCTACACCCATCACGCAAATCTGCTTTACCTTGACACCGTAATCTACTACATCGTAGGTACCATTATCGTGGTGCTATGGTGCAAGTATGTCATAACCTACCTCAACATCAAATCTGCATTCCAGAGGTTCCTAAGAATATCCGGTTTACTGTTCATCATTTGCTGCGTCGTATTCCTGTCTATCAATCATTTTCAGCAGATTTTCTTCTCCTTTGACGAAGGGGGAAATTTTCAGACCCACCTAGTCCGATACATCGCTCTGGCCGGCCAGGAAATTCTATTTGGACTGACAACCCTTACGACCCTTGCCGTAGCAAGGAAATCAAAGGGTGCCATAAGGCGACGTCATATCACCATCGCTCTTTTTGGATTCGTTTTGATTTCCACTGTTTTTGTTCAAGTTTTCCATCCCCTGCTTCCCATCTACGCCTTGGGACTTCTTGTGGGAACCTGCATTGTTCACGCCTTCGTCCAGGAAGGCGAAAAGGAAGATTTCCAGCAGAAGATGGAAGAATATAGCCAGGTGGTTTCCTCCTCCGGTTACGGCATCTGGAAATTCATTTTCGATGAAAAGAACAACGTCACTGGACTTGTTGGCAACGAAAAGTGGAGGGAAATCCTAGGCATTCCCGAAGGCATATTCTCCCCCGAAGAAACATTAGCTTATTACAATAGCAGACTTTCCCCAAAATCCCTTTCCGAAAAAGAGGACGATATTGATAGCATGCGCTACGGTGCAGTCAAAACTAGAGTCCTGGAATGGAACCACCCAGAAAAAGGGTTGATTTACTTAAGCGTCGGCGGTACCAGGCGCGAAGAACCTGATGGAACAATCAACGTATCAGGATTTGCAGGTGATGTTACCGAAGAAAGACACGCCCAGGAAAAAATGAACCTTTCCCTGGACAGGGCTCGAAAGCAGGCAGAAGAAGCCAACAAGGCAAAGTCCGCCTTCCTGTTCAACATGAGCCACGATATCCGTACGCCCATGAACGCCATCATCGGTTTCACAAACCTCTTGCAAAGCAATCTGGACAACCAGGAAAAGTGCATCGACTACATTTCCAAGATTCAAAACTCCAGCCAGTTCCTGCTGAGCCTCATCAACAACGTGCTGGAAATGTCCCGCATTGAAAGCGGTAAGATTTCCTTGGAAAAGAACATCATCAACACCCAGACGTTCGAAGACATTACCGACGACGTATTTACGGACCTGGCCCACGAAAGCGGGCTTACCTTCAGCAACGACTACCACCTGATTCACGAATATGTAATTGGCGACGAAACCAAGATCCGCGAACTCACGCTGAACATCATCAGCAACGCCATCAAGTACACTCCGGCTGGCGGCTACGTTAAGTTGTCCCTAATTGAAAGCGAATGCGACAGACCAGGCTACACCATGTTCACCGCCATTTCCGAAGACTCCGGTGTTGGTATCAGCGAAGATTTCCTCCCCCACATCTTTGATGAGTTTTCCAGAGAGCATTCCTCCACAGACAGCAAAGTCGCTGGCACCGGCCTCGGCATGCCCATCGTCAAAAAGATTATCGACTTGATGGATGGCGACATCCAGATTGAAAGCAAGTTGGGCAAGGGAACCAAGGTCACCATCAAGCTTCCGCTGGAAATTCCCACGGAGGAACAGGTGAAGATGGCCAAGCAAATCGAGCAGCAAAATGCAGGAAAGTCCAAGATCGTGGATCACATCGCACCTGAAGATCTGGCAGCATTCAAGGGCAAGAGAATCCTTCTTGCAGAAGATAACGACCTAAACGCAGAAATTTCCATTGCAATTTTGAATGACCTGGGTTTCGTCGTCGACCGCGTGGAAAACGGCAAGATGACTATCGAAGCCATTGAAAGTAACGAGCCCGGTTTCTACGACCTGGTGCTGACCGACATTCAAATGCCCAAGATGAGCGGTTACGAAGCCGCTTCAGCAATCCGCAACTTAGACGACAAGCAAAAGGCTAGCACCCCGATTATCGCAATGACAGCAAACGCCTTCAGCGAAGACCGTCAAAAGGCTCTTGATTCCGGCATGAACGACCACATCGCCAAGCCCATCAGTATCGCCCAATTATCAACCACCCTGGCCAAGGTGTTGAAGTAGAATTGGAGGAATTGACAAATGGTAAAAAAAGAAATTCTCGTTGTTGACGACTCCGAAATCAACCGCAGCATGTTGCGATTGATGCTTGAAGGAGAATACGATGTCATCGAGGCTGAAAACGGCGCAGAGGCGCTGGCCCTGATTGAAAAGGAAGACCACATTTTCCGTCTAATTCTTCTGGACCTGGTCATGCCTGTGATGGATGGATTTTCCTTCCTGCAGGAATTCCGCAAGCGCAATTTGCAGCAGCAGTTGCCGGTCATCATCATTTCCGGTGACAATTCCGAGGAATCCCTGAACAAAGCCTACAGCCTTGGCGCCGCAGACTTTTTCACAAAGCCCTTCAATCCCAGCATCGTAAGCCATCGCGTAAAAAATGTCGTGACCTTGTACTCACATAGCTATAAGGACCATCTTACCGGTTGTTACAACCGAAACGGCTTTATCCAGGTTGTGGAAAATTACATCCAAAAAGTGGATGATGTCACCGACTACTCCATGCTCTTCTTTGACATCAAGAATTTCAAGGCCATCAATTCCATCATGGGTACAGACGGCGGCGACTACGTTCTGAAATTCCTTAGCAACGGAATCCAGACCAGCAACTTGAATCCCCTGTTTGTCGCCCGACTGGAAGCAGACCATTTCGTGGGCTTCGTGGAGAAGAAGAAAATCAACTACGCCAACATGATGGAAGATAATGGAAACATTATCGAAATCAACGGACGTCCCATGCAAATTCGATTCCGCATGGGTGTCGCCCACTTCGACGGCAAGGGCCCCATCGTCAACTTCATTGACCGAGCCAAGTTGGCCCTTAGCTACATCGAGGACGAATACCTCAAGCCCTACGCCGTATTCGACGCCCGCATGGCGGAAAACTACGTCAACGCTGCCGTCGTCAATTCTGAATTTGAAACCAGCCTGGAAAACCAGGAATTCAAGGTCTACTACCAGCCGGTCATGGAAACCGCCACCGGTAAAATTGCCTCCGCGGAAGCCCTTGTCCGCTGGATTCATCCCGAACGTGGCTTCATCCGTCCTGACCTGTTTATTCCGGCACTTGAAAAGGACGGCTATATTTCAAGGCTAGACCTTTTCGTCGACCTGACCGTCAACAATCTTATCAAGGAGTGGAAATCCAAGGGGCAGCCCACGGTTCCCGTTTCCGTAAACCTTTCCTGGATGGATTTCTACGACGCCGACATGATCCGCTTCATCATGGATCGCCTTGAGTCCAGCCCCACCTGCTCCAAGGATATCCGATACGAAATTACAGAATCCTCCTACGCCGCACTCAAGGAAAACAGAAGCAGCATACTCAAGGAAATGCAGAACCTGGGTGTAAGCTTCCTTATGGACGATTTCGGTAGCGGCTACTCATCCCTAGGCATGCTCATGAACTACAAGTTCAACATTCTCAAGATCGACATGAGCATCATCCGTCAGCTGGATGCCAAGGAAGAGGTGCCCCACATCGTGGAACTGATCATCAACATGTGCCACCACTTGAAAATGAAGGTTGTTGCCGAAGGCGTGGAAACAGAATCCCAGTTGAACTTCCTGAAAGGCGCAGGCTGCGACTACATCCAGGGCTACTACTTCAGCAAGCCCCTGCCCGAAAACGAATTCAAGGAATTCCTGGCAAAGTACCAAGCCGAAGACAAAATCGTTAAATACTAGGGGGGATCCATGGATATTAAAGAACTTTACAAAAAGATCGGTGGAGACTACGAAAACGTCCTGGGAAGACTTTCCAGGGAAGACTTCGTTGAAAAATTCGCCCTGATGTACCTGAAAGACAATTCCTTCGACCTTCTGTTGTCCGCAATTGAATCTGGCGATGTCGTAGCCGCATTCCGCGGAGCCCACTCCCTCAAGGGGGTTGCCGCAAACCTTGGTTTTGAGGAACTTCGCAAGGCAGCAACAGAACTTACCGAGCAGCTCCGCCCGCAAAACGTCCCGGCCGACGCAACTTTGGTTGAAGCCGTAAAAAAAGCCCAGCAAAAGATCATTGCCGGGCTTCAGGATTATCAGTCTCAGAAATAGCTTAGACCTGTTCGTAGGTCCACTTCACATGATCCATCATGAAATCGTGGGCGTCGAACACCAGGCCAAATCTTTCCTTGATTTTGTGGACATCGTACATGGTGGGGTTTTCGGACCAACCCAGGTCGGTTTCCACAATCTTGGACTTTGTATTCGGGCAAAGGGAAATCATCATTTCTGCAATTTCCTTCCAGCCGATCCAAACTTCGCCAAGGCCCAGGTAAATTTCTTCATTGTTGTCGGATTCCAGAACCTTCATGTAAAGTTCTGCCTGCTGGCTTGCGTGAATGAACTGGGTTCCGTCGTGCTTGATGAGATTGATGTCTCGGCCTTCCTTGACAGCTCTAGCCATATCAAAGAAACGGCGGTCAGGCTGGGAACAGCCATCGGACCAAGCAGGGTTACCGAAAGTATAGCCCGGACGGATAATGTTTCTGGTCATGGAAACTTCCGGGAAATGGGTGCCGTAGCCGTGAGAGAATCCTAGGACATAAGCCTCTCCTGCAGCCTTGGTGGCGCCATAGAGGTCAATGGGCATATTAGAGGTTACCTCACGCATATCGGGGCGGATACGGCCCATGGCAGCAGTACTACTGGTGTAGATAAACTTCTTGCAGCCAGCCTTTGCTGCGCTTTCCAGAATATTCACTGTGGCACGGGTGTCGTTCATCAGCATGGTAGAGGGAGTTTCGCCCCAACCGAGCGCAATGTGAATGCAAGCATCGCAACCGACCAGACCATCCTCAATTTTATCGAAATCTGTCAGGGAACATTCCACAAAGCTAACGTTGGGCTGAGCCTTCAAACTCGGAACCTTGTTCGGATGACGGGTCGCTATGACAACTTCATGGCCCTTCTTAAGCAAAGCCTTGACCACGTAATGGCCGATAAAACCTGTGCCGCCGGTTACAAAAACTCTCATAAATACCTCTTTTTCTGGGAAAATTACATACATTTTTCCCATTTTTCATACAAAAACGAAATTTTTATGTATATATTAGTATACAAAAATTAACTATCACTATAGGAGTATTCGATGAAAAAAGCACTCTTGCTTCTTATTGCAATTGCAATGTACCTCACCGGTTGTACCGTGACCAGCCACCAGCTGGTTGTCGCTCACGACCACGAAATCAACCCGGATTACTACTCTGAAATCACCCCGATTGCCGCTACCGAAGATGGCCGCTGCGCAATCACCGAATTCTACGATGCAAACCTGAAGGATTTCGACAATATCGTGGACATCCAGGCTGAACAGACTCGCACCACCATGGGTATCAGCATGCTCGTCATCAGCGACGAAATCACTTGCGACTACCGTGCATTCGGTGTGAAGTACAAGGACGGCTCCAAGATCAAGAAGTCCGAAGGCAAGAAGGGCAAGAAGGCTTCCAAGTCCTCTTCCAAGAAGAAGTCTAAGAAGAAAGTAGAAGAAGAGGAAGAAGAAGAGGAAGAAGAAGACGAAGAATAATTTCGGTCTTCAAAAACCTTAACTTTCTGAAGAATCCGGGTATCAACCCGGATTTTTTTTATCTACATTGTTCATGTAAAAGTTTTTCTCAAAGAGGTTTCTCATGGCACGTATGCGCGTTCTCGTTTTGATGGGTGGCCCGTCCACCGAACATGATGTTTCTGTCGTTAGCGGTACCGGTGTGGTCCGCGCAATGAACCCGGACAAGTACAACATTCATCCGGTTCTCATCGACAAGGACGGTACCTGGCACTGGTCTTCCCGCGAACTCTCTCCGTACCAGAAGGACAACTTCTCCGTGAACTATTTCCGCGGTCTGGAAGGCACTGCCGCCAACACCAAGAAGAACCCGGCCCTCTCTGAATTGCCGGATGCCGACATCGCCTTCCTGGCACTCCACGGCAAGTGGGGCGAAGACGGTCATATCCAGGCCCTCCTGGAAAACTGGGGTATTCCCTACACCGGTTGCGGCCTCCTGGCTTCCGCTCTCGCCATGGACAAAATCAAGTCCAAGGAAATCTATCGCGCCAACGGTATCCCGACCCCGGCCTACCGCGTCATCTTCAAGCATGACTTTACTGGCGACACCCTGGTAAGTGTTGCCGACGAACTGGGCTTCCCCCTGGTCATCAAGGATCCGCTGGGCGGTTCCTCCATCGGTATCGGCATTGCCAAGGATCTGGACGAAGCTGGCAAGATTGCACAGGACCTGTTCAAGGATTCCAACCGTCTCCTCTGCGAAAAGTTCATTGCCGGTGGCGAAGCTAGCTGCGGCTACATCGAAGGCGAAAAGCCCCTGCCGCCTACCGAAATGCGTATGACCACCCGCGAATACTTCGACTACGAAGCAAAGTACAACGGCGAATGCAAGGAAGTGACTCCGGCAGAATTTGCTCCGGAACTTACCCAGCGTATCCAGGAACTGGTAAAGAATGCCCACTACGCTTTGGGTGGCGCAGGCTACAGCCGTACCGACGTCCGTATTACCAAGGACGGCGAACTGTTCGCCATCGAAACCAACACTCTTCCGGGCATGACTCCCACCAGCCTTCTCCCCCAGCAGGCTGCTTGCAACGGCATTACCTACAGCCAGCTCATCGATATGATTATCGAAAAGAGCCTGTACATAAAAAGGTAGCGAGCTACCTTTTTAATTATGATTTACGAATTATGAATTATTAGATCAAGTAAGGCGGCAAGGCCGCGATTATTTAGTCTCGTACTTCATAATTCATACTTTGTAAATGAGAGCAAATGAAACTTGATCTTTTTGTAGATACCTCCCGCAAGGGAATTTCCATGGCAATAAGCGGCGAAGCCTTCAACGGTTCCGCCCCGCTTTACGAAGAAACAGTCAATCCTGAGGCACGCGGTGAAACGGTGTCTGCCCTTTTGGACGAACTGCTGAATCGCGTAGGTGCGACTCTTGACGACGTGAAGCGCGTTATGGTGACTCTCGGTCCAGGCTCTTTCAGCGGTCTGCGTACAGGTGTCGCCTTCTGCCAGGGTCTCTGCTTTAGCGGCAAGCGTAAACTGTATGGCGTAAGTACCTTACAGGCCTTGGAATGCTTTGGCGAACAGGCAAAGTCTGCGGTGCTGATCCGTGCCCGCAACGGCTACTGGTACCTGCGTCAAACCGCAAGCGATAAGGCTGAAGAAAGCTTTATTTCTACAGAAGAAGTTCTTAGCAAGCTGCAAGCAAACAAGCCTGCAATGCTGGTCGTGGACGCCCCCGCCCTCGCCGATGAAGCCATTGGCGCTTTCATCAAGCAGAACGGCATCGCTACCGTGAACGAACAAGGTCAGGCTCTTTCCAAGTGGGCACCCCTCTTCGATTCTGTTCAGCCCAACCTCATCCAGGAAGCCAACTACATCCAGCCTTCCTACTTCGAGAAGCTGAAGTAAACCGCAAGGTACTGAGGGACGCGCCAATGCCCATTCGCAAAATGGAACTGAAGGACATCCCTGCTGTTTTGGATATTCAAAACGCGTTGGCATTCCAGGACTGGAATGAACGCCAGATGAAGCAGGAGATTTCCGCCAACTACACATACGCTGTAGTGTACGAGAATAGTTTCGCAGAAATTCTCGGTTACGCCATATTCCATCTGCTGGGTCCCGACACAGAACTGCTGAGCATTGCCGTAAGCGACAAAGCGCAACGTTCGGGCATTGGCAGCGAACTGCTTTTAAGCGGATTCTCCCAGTTGAATTTTGATGAAGGGGACTGCTGTTTTTTGGAAGTTCGGGAGAACAACCAGAAGGCCCGCAGCTTTTACGAAAAGTATGGTTTCCAGCTTTTTGGAATCCGCAAGAAGTATTATTCCGACGGTGAAAACGCAGCCTTGTACAAGGCGGAAAGCGCATCCATGAACAACATGTTCAAAGGAGTTTAACTTGGCTAGAATTCCTACAAAGAAAGAAAAGAAGCGAGTCAAAAAACTTATCACCATCGCGTCTGTAGTCTTTGTTCTGCTGGTGATTGCATTCTACCTGATCATGACACAGAGCGGTCATTGGCTTGTAGACGACGATGAATTCGACCACGTCAAATGGGTTGCCGTTCTCGACGGTCAGTCTGCAGACCTGGAACGTAGCGACTACACCGCTGCTCTTCTTGCTGAAGGCCGTGCCGACTCCGTCTTGATTCTTGGTCGACGTTGTCTGCGTAACCGAAGCAACACGGAATTCTACGTCGAAGACTTCATGAAGCTTGGCAACTTCGACAGCAACGCAGTCTTCATGGTTCCTCACGATGATCCCTCCACCATCGGCGAAGCCTACACCATTATCCCTTGGCTCAAGAAGCATAAGGCAGACACAGTCCTTCTCATTACAACTGCCGCCGCAACACATCGCGTGAAAAGAATTTTCACCAAACTTGCAGGCGAATCTCCGGTGTTCCTGACCACAGATATTCACAACTATCACTATAACGCAGATTCCTGGTACACCAACCGCGAATCCCGCAAGAACTGGCTTCGCGAATGGGCCGCCCTCGCCGTTTCCTACATCGATCTCTGGCCTGCAGGAAACCTGACTGAAAACGATTCTGCATACTACAAGTCCATTATCTCTGTTGCAGAAAACGAACGAAAGAAGGATCCTATCGTGAACCTGCAGGATCTCCTGCCCAAGGTTCAGAAGAAGATTGCCGAAGCAGCTCCCGACACCGTAAAGGCCGAAGAAGAAGCAGTCAAGGAAGAAGAAAAGGAGCCCGCCAAGGCAGACTCCACGAAGAAATAATTTTCTTCCTTCTTAATTTTTTAACAGCAAAGCATTGCAAGTACAGCCGTCAGCGGGGCATTCCAGTTGATGGCTGTTTCATTACTGGCGAAAGAGCAACGTTCGTCTGTATAGGAATGTCCAGGAAGGGGACTCGGATAGTGAGGCGCACGATGGCCATCCTGACGATCGCAGTTGATGCCACCCACCAAAAGACCCGGGATCGGTTCCTTGACACCATCCCCATGACTCAGTCGATGATGAGGATGCTTGGGAGAACTCCAGGCAGAACCGATCACAAAGCTTCGGTTCACAGGGTTGCGGCCATAGATAAAGTTTATCTGTTCCCTGCACCAGAAATCAAGGGATTCACCATTGATTTCAGGCATCCAGGTTTTCACAATGGCAAGAGTCAGAGCATGGTTGCTAACGTCGCCGTTACTACCCCAAATGAATCTGCGAATGGAAAGGCCGTAGGCATCTTCCTTCTGCAGGCGAATAATTTCTGCAGCAGTTTCTTCCAGAGCCTTGCGAGCGAGTCCCTGCAATTCCAGGTCAAAGTCCTGCAGAGCAAGCAAAATCCAACCGAAGTTCTGCGTATCGCGCCAATCTAATCCAAGCTTCGGCGGGTTGTTCTTCATGTCGTCCTGCAGCAGACCGCGAAACTCTGCAGCACGGGAATTGCAGTAGAGTGCAGCACGAGTCCAGAAGAATTCGTCATCCAGATGTTCGTCGCCGTACCCGCCGCTGCCTTCCGTATTGTGAGGCCAATCTACAGCAGGATTACTCAAGGCCCAGGCGTAAGCTCTCTGGGCAGCGGCGAGACACAAGTCCGCAAAACTAGAATCGTCCTTACGGTACACCATGGCAGCCATAGCCAGCGTACCTGCAAAATTCAACGTAGAGGAAGTGGACTTGCCCAATACCAGACGCTTCTGCAGCTTGTCAGAATCGGCAGGAGAAACAAAGGCGTCCCAATGTTCCGGCGTTACCTTGAAGAATACGCCCCCATCCACATCCTGCATACGCAGGAAGAAGTCCAATTCAAAACGGACTTCATCCTTCAAGCCATAAGGCAGTTCAAAAGTACCACCTTCGTTAATGCTCTTGACTTGACCATCACAAATTCCGCAAGCCAAAAGCAACGTACCGACAGAAACACCGCCGTTCACAATATACTTGCCATAGTCGCCAGCATCGTACCAGCCACCATGAGCATTCCAGCGACCTTCACGGTTCATCATGGAATGGAAAGCAATATCGTCATCAAAATGAGCTGCAGGCCTAGCCCACTTGCCAGCAAATTCCTTCGTCAGTTCCACACCACTACGTTGGAAATAGAAGGACTTGATATTCGCATTCAACTGGCGTTCAATCCATTCCGTGCCGATTTCAAACTTTTCGGTTTCAAGAACGACCTTCAGAACCACACCTTCGCAGGCTTCCCTAGATTCGCAAACCTGAATAGAGCAAAGGCCCGGTTTCTTTACGGCAGAGAAATCCCCCGTCCAGAGGATTTCGCCGGAATAATCGCATAGACCCTGATGGTCAAAAGATCCTTCCCTAAAAGTACCTACATGCAGGACACTGCCATCCGAATCCACAATGCGGAATCGAAGACTTTCAATACTCTCTTGAGTAACCTTTTTCAGTTCCTGGGGGACCACAAAGAAGATCTTGGGAGCCTCAGGAGCATATCCTACATGATTATAACGAATAGGGAATTCCATACCCTAAGAATAGCTTTTAGAAAGCCGTAAACGCAGCCTACTTACCCAAATTATCGTTTACGCGGATATACAGTCCCTGGACACCGGCGAAAAAACGCTTCGCATGTTTTCGATTGAGGGGCGGCCCCAGCCACCCCTGTTGATTCTTAAACAGCTTTACCACGCAGCAGTTTTATTTCTGCGGCGTAGCCGGGCAATTCGTTGGGAGTTTCCAGGTAGAAGGGCAAATCCTTCAAGGAGGGATGATTAATTACCCTCACCAAGGCATCCAGCCCAATGAAACCACCCCCAATGACTTCATGACGGTCCTTATGGCTACCCATGGGGTTCTTGCTGTCATTCAAATGGATTGCCTTCAGCTTATTCAAGCCAACAACCTTATCGAACTGTTCCAGAACGTCATCCAGATGGTCCACAATATCATACCCGCCATCAAAAACGTGGCAAGTATCCATACAAACGCCCATCTTTTCAGAAAGTTCAACCCGGTCCAAAATGGCACGAAGTTCCTCAAAGGTTCGTCCCACTTCAGAGCCCTTTCCAGCCATAGTTTCCAGAAGTACGGTAGTCTTCTGTTCCGGCTTCAGCAACTGATTCAGCATGGAGGAAATGTAGTCGATACCCACATCCACGCCCTGCTTCACATGGCTTCCCGGATGGAAATTGTACATAGCCCCCGGAAAATGATCCATACGGACCATGTCATCCTTCATCACGTCAAGAGCATACTGGCGAAGACCTTCGTCGGCGGCGCAGGCATTCAAGGTGTAGGGGGCATGAGCAAGAATCGGGGCGAAATGATTCGCTTCCAGCAGGTCCACAAGCTTGGCCGCATCAGCCTTGTCAAAAGGCTTTGCAGCGCCGCCACGAGGATTTCTAGTAAAGAACTGGAACGTATCCGCACCTATGGAAAGTGCGGTCTGCCCCATGGCGAAAAAGCCATCAGAAGAGGAAAGATGACAACCAATATGCATTAGAATTCGTAATTCAGAGCAACGCTACCGAAGATATCCTTGTATTCTTCAGCGCGGTTGTCCGGACGGTAGTTAATTTCAGCTCCCAAGGTCCAGGTCGTATGCAGAGCCGGAGTATGGCGAACCTTCAAACTGGCAGTACCATCAATATCCAGTTCCATTTCATGAACCTTATCGCCATCCAACTTATAGTTCAAGAAGTTTTGGCGAACAGATCCGCCCAAGGACAGATCCAGGAAATCCGCGGAAATGGGGAAACTCATGTTATCCATGACGGTCCATTCAAATTCAGTCATATCATTACGGTTATAGATCTTATAACGCGGAGTGAATGCGAAAGTGTTTCTGAAATCATCGACCCTAGTAGTCAAGGAAATGGGATAACGCTGTTCAAAGAAATCACCGCCATGGAAATAGTAGCCAAGGATACCGAAAGTTTCATCCTTCAGTTTCATATCCTTGATCAGTTCGTCCTGTATAAACTTGGACAAGTCCGTACGATAAATCCAAGCACCACCCACATTAAGAACATTGTTGGGCAGCTTTACAGTAACGCCAATTTCAGCCGTATGCTTCAGGAGACGTTCATCGAACTGCTTAGCCAAGGCATCTTCTTCACGAAGGCTATAGTACTGAGCCCAACGAGCAGAGTCGATTTCCATGGTATCGCGAAGAGTCACAGTAGACTGCCCCTTCTGAGCCTGGAACCACGGGTCATCAAACACTCCGGATTCAGCAGCATAGTCTGCGTAAAGACGCTGTGCGGTGCTACGAGTTCTGTAGTCCACAGAGTACTTCACTGCCAATTCAATCTTGTCATTGATCTTGAAGATATTTCCCAAGTAGGCATCATGAATGTACAAAGTACGGATAGGGTCCTGGTCATGGGCCCTCAGGGAATCTTCATCAGCACCGGAGAACATGCCCCATTCAGAGAATTCGCCCATACCAAAGATATTGTAGGCGCCCTTGTTATTAGAAGCGTTTTCAACATTCATGGTATAACCGAAATTCAACTTCCAAAAATCACTGATTTTCTGTTTCAGGTTACCGCCGATCATACGGGTATTCTGCAACAGGTCCGGAGAACCGGCACTGTAGTATTCGCCACCCACATAACGGAAGAAACCTTCGATAAAGGTATTGTCGCTAGACCATTCGTAGGATCCCGATACAGCCCAATGTTCGTAGCTCCAGAAATCCTTATGGACAGGCTTATCGTCATGGTCCTTATAGTTCAAGGAAACTTTCTTTGCTTCGGCAATCAATTCCTTCAACTGAGCAATCTTCTGGCTCTTGGTCTTCATGGAATTCTGGCCGAAGATCGTTTCCAATTCAGTATCAGTCAGGCTATTGATTTCCCTGTCATTCTTCATCAACTTGTTCAAAAGAGCGAAGTTAGAGGAATTCAAGCCAGCATCAGCAAACACTTCATTAATGGCACGCATCTTTGCTGCATTGGCGGTGTCGGCAGCACCCACAGCCACCTGACCATTCAACTTGATATCACCCGGGAAGAACAACCAATTACCGTCAGCAAAGAAGTTATGGGTTGTCATGATCGGGCTTGATGTATTCACATCGGGATCCATGCCATCGCGAAGCAGGGGATCTTCAAGGAAGTCCTTGCTTCCAATAAAGCCCAAGGTTCCGTTAAAGCGGCTATGCATATTCCAGCGGATCTTACCACCGGCCACCATATTCTGCGCTTCAACTTCCCCGTCTTCAATTTTATCATTGTAGATCTCGTAATTATTTTCGTGCAAATACTTAGGAGCCCTATATTCACCGCCAAAGGCGGAAATCTGGAACATAGGATCCTTCGGAGAATTGATGTAGATATTCAGGTCGTAGGAACCGCCAAACAAGTTGATTCCTGCCAGGTAAAGGGATCCAGCATTCAGGTCCACATCGCCCAAGGCAGCGCGCTGATAATGGTCGGTATAAACAGCCTGCAAGTTATGGATAGCGAACTTGTCCCAGGTATCATTAGAAATGTCTGCGGAGAACTCGAAGGTTCTGCCATCCGGAGATTCCATCAAAACATTTGCATTCCAGTTGGCGAAGAGACCCGGCACCTGGAAGAAATTCGTGTAGTTTTCACCCTTTTCAACAATTTTACCATCGGATTCATAAGGAACGCTAGAATGATGATGACGGGTCATAACCTCGTGATAACCGAGAGCCACGCCAGCGTTACCGGAAACTCTCCAGACAGAATCAGAAGTACTCTTCTTCTTGAAGGTCACCAACTTCATACCATCTGCAAACGGATTGCGAGGTTCTTCGCCCAAGGTTTCAGCAACATCATCAAGGCCCTGGTCCAGGTTCTTGCTGTTGTTGCTCAAAGATCTACGAAAATCAGCATCGGGAACATCCTTAGAAACAAAGCCCTTACGGTTACCCTGAATCAAGGTATTGCGCTGTTTGACTCGATTATCGCCAAAGTCCAAAAGGGCGACATCATTATCCATCAACTTGGAAGACTGGAAGGAAACATCGGAACCATCGGTAGCAACAACGGCAACGCGGTTCTTTTCAAGGGTAGAACCATCGATGCTAACGGAGGCACTCTGGGTTGCCCACACACCGATATTCTTACAATTACGAATTTTGCTCCACTGAATATCCACAGAGGCATTTCGAGCATAGACTGCGGCCTTTTCAACACCGTCGAATTCAGCATCACGAATTTCCAGGGCACCACTTTCCACAACAAAGCCGTACTCGGAGTTGCTCAACTGCAAACCCTGAACTTCAGAACGCTTGATACCAGTAACCGTGATACCATTCCACAAGCCGGAGGAACTGGTAAAGGTAACAGGATTATTGACCTCGCCCATAATCGCAATGGAACCACCGCGAACATCGACGCCAGCACCTTCATCAAAACGAATTTCAACACCAGCTTCAACAACGAGGGCCTTGCCTTCAGGAACAACAATCGTTTCCTTCACAGAAAACGGAGAGTTGGCTTTTCTCAAAAAGCCCGAAACAGCACCGCTCAATTCTGAACCATTTTCAACAGCAAAAGCACTCACGTGGAGTGCCATGAAAATTGCTGTTAGAGCCCAAACTCTAAACTTCATTAATGAACCTCGTAAACCTTCTTAGTCTTGACCTTGTAACCACTCTTGTGAATTACTTCGATGTCAACGCGATAGTTTGAGCCGCGAATTAATTCCAGCGGAATCTGGTAATCCAGATTCTGGATTTGAGACAAGGTCTCCTGCAATATAATTTTTCCGTTCTGCTTTACGAGGACCTTGTACAGCTGAGTAGGATCATTTTCAGCAGTACGGATCTTGAATTGCATGGTTCTCATCAAAGGAGCAGGGCCATTGCCACCCTTGATAGGCGGATCCGGCGGAAGGCTAATCACTTCTCTTGCGCCGCCCACAAGATCAACACTGAAGCGCTTTGCAGGATAGCAGCCCATGGTCTTTTCAATTTCAGACTTGTTACCGGCCTGGTCTTCAACCTTCACCAGATAATTATGAATTCCGTTCTTGAGTTTCATTCTCTGCTGGACGTTACGAGTAATGGCTTCTTCAGAAGACTGGGAACCATCGGCGTAGACAGCGAGAATTGCAGCATCGCCCAGCATATCGCCAATGGAAAGGTTAGCGACACAACGGAGAGAGTCGTAGGAGGAAATCGCAACAGACGGAACCTTGGTATTCACATCAAGGCAAGCCTTATTGACATGCATGTCAATAGTCTTGGAATCCTTGACTCCGCCACCAGCAAAGGAGACCTTAGCCTTGTTTGCAGTCCAGAGACCGTTCTGGTCATTAACGACAATCTTATGAACGAAGGAGTGGACATTGCCATCGGCAGCACGCACCAGGTTGTCAGACTGGAAACCACCCACATTGACAACCAAGGAAGCGGTTTCATCGGTAGTTCTATAGAAACCTTCAATCACCAAGCCCTGATCGCAAACTTCAACCGGGGAAATGGTAGAAATGGAGAAACTGTTCATGGGAACTGCAGCGGCAGCAGTTTCTGCTTCTGCCTTCAGAGTTTCCTGGAAAGTGGAGTCAGCCTGCTTGACTTCTTCCACAAGTTCAGCGAGAGGCTTCTTGGATTCGTTCAGGAGCTTTTCCAGCTTCTTGGCAAAGCGGGCGTTACCAGAAGATGCCAGCTTCACCACAACCAGGGAATCCTTACCGAAGGTTGTTTCGCCAGCAACGATAGCGATCGGTTCAGACTTACCTTCCGGAGTAATTTCCAGCTTACCAGTCTTCAGACCGGCGAAGAACACGCCTTCCCCACCCACATAACCTTCAGTACCGCGGATAGATGCGGTTGCGGTTCCGGTCTTGAAGAGGAACTTGGAGTTCTTGTCCTGGAGCTTATGAACGGCAAAATTGATATGGCCCTTCTTAATGTCGAACTTCGTTTCGTAGCCACCGTTTCCGTTAGGTTCCAGAAGGTTAGACATTTCAACTTCTGCATTTTCGGCAATAGTGATAGTGCTTCCATCGGGCAAACCGAAGATCACTTCAGATTCCATTCCAGTACGGACCTTGTCGGACTGATAAATGCTGGCGCCAACACGAAGTGCGGACCATTCAGTCTGCTTAGCCTTCATACGATCAACAGAGCCCAAAGCAGAACGGACCTTACCTGCAGCAGCGGCAGAGAAGGCCATAGAGGGAGCAAGAGCCAAAACGGCAGCAACGTGTACAAAAGAGAATTTGCCGAACATAGAACCTCGACTATTTTACTTAAACGAAAATATGCTTTTTTCGCCAAAACGGAGGATTTTTTTTCACCTTGGTGATATAAATCAACACCAAATTGGTGAATATCCACTAGCCTCCAGCCTGTTTTACCGTATAGCCCCTCTTTTCCAGTTCAGTCTTGAGGATATTGCGCTTATCGCCCTGAATTTCAATGGTAAAATCCTTAACAGAGCCGCCCACACCGCACTTTTGTTTCAACTCGCGGCCAAGTTCCTTCAGTTCGTCCTCATCCAGAGGAACACCAGTCACGACACTGGCCATTTTGCCGCCACCAAGGCGCTTTAATTGGATTCTAACCACGCCGTCACCCTGGGGGCGTTCAGCCTTCGGCTTTTCCTGCTTAATGCGTCCAATTCCCGTAGAGTAAACAAGCGTAGAACGTTCTTCAATACCCATATTTTACCTCAATTTTCTCTGTAAAAAATAAAAAAGGACCCGCCTTATAGCGGGTCCTCTAATTCATTTATCCTAAGATTTAGTCATTACTCTTTCGGACGCTTGTAACCGAAGGAAGTCAGCAACTGGTCGTTGTTCTTGATGACGTCACCCTTCTTCGGGGAACCACCATCTTCGACCGGCGGCAGAGAGCACAACAGTTCGGAGCGGAGCTTGACTTCAACCTTGTAGACGTAGGAACCGGTTGCCAGCAGGCGGCCATCATCGGTACGAACGTCGCCGTTCTTATCCGGTTTCATTTCGAAGAACAACTTCGTCATGCCAGCCGGGTTGACGTAGTCCGGATCGTTCAGTTCCTGAGCGAAGTGGTAGTAGTTCACGAAGCCGCCCAAGGTAGTGTAGACCCAGATCTTGATATCGATCTTAGAATCGTACAGGGCAACCTTGCTCAGGTCGGAACCGACCTTAAAGCCATCCACGCAGAACTTTTCAACGAATTCTTCAACCGTGGGCTTTTCACCGTCGTTTGCATCCACACCATCCAGCGGGATACGACCGTCAGCATTGACAAGGTCATCGAGGGTGGCAAGGCCGCTGACGATACCAGTGTTCATACCGTCCATCTTGGCATTTTCATCAGTCTGCCTTACAACCGGCAGCTTGATATCCAAAGCCAAAGTCGGACCCAGATGGTACGGGCTATCTACGTTTTCATACGGAGTTTCGCCGCTACCTTCCTTAGGCTTGCCCTTACCGCCAATCAAAGTTTCCTTTTCATCGCCGCTAGTCGGGTTCATGATGCTAACAGCATAGGTCTGGCCTTCCTTCGGCGGATTGTCAGCGTAGTATTCCTCGACCTTTTCGCGGTTAACCAAGGTTACCGGCTGTTCCGGGTGAATGTCAATGGTCTTGCTGTTCTTCATCATGATAAAGACGGTATCAGAAGTTTCGTTACCAGCCTTGTCACGATAGAAGCGGACAACAGCATTGAGACCCTTTTCAAGCCCCTGGCTAGTCAAGGTATCCTGTTCAATACCGTTGACAGTCCACTTCACGTCAATGAAGCTAGTGGAAACAACCTTGATCTTACCTTCATCATCCGGTTCAAGGATCTTAACCTTGGGGCCAACCTGGTCCACAACGATGAATACAGACTTGGTAGCGACATTGCCAAACTTGTTCACGTAAGTGTAGGACACTTCATAACCGATGTCGCCGTCTTCGTTCTTAACGAAATGACCTTCGTCGTCAATCACGTAGTGAACGTTGACAGAGTTACCCTTATCCTTGTAGTCGTAGGAAACAGTGTAGGTACCCACTGCATTCTGAGCCATTCCAGAGGTAGAACCCGGATCAGCCTTGGTCAGCTGGCCACCAGAAGTGGTATTCAGGACTTCACCAGTAATGGCGTCAGCATAGTAGGAAATGGTAACATCCTTACCGTCGTCCCCCTTGGTGGTGTAAGACACAGTGATAACCTGCATCTTTTCAACCTTACCCTTTTCGTTAACCACTTCGGTCATGGTTTCTTCACCCTTGTTATTGGTGTTGTAAGAAACCTTCACAGGGAACTTTTCGCCATTGATGGTTACAGTATCCATGTAGGACACAACAACCTGATCCGTTCCAGTGATCTTGAGCTTGGTCGTTTCAACATCGCTGCCGTCTCGGATGGTAATCTTTTCGCCAGCGATATTGTTGATATCCTTCATGGTCTTCTTGGAGACAGATTCAACGGAATCCAATTCAAGAGCCACGGTAAACTTGCTGTTCACACCAGAAGCGGTATCAACAATGGAGACCGTGATTTCCTTTTCAAAGGTATTCACGTAAACCGTGGTATCGTTCTTATCCTTTTCTTCCACAATGGTGTAGACGTTTTCTGCGGAAACCTTGGCCGGTTCTGCATAAACCGTTACAATGGGCTTAGAACTGCTATAGTAAATAATTACGGTGTCGCAGCCTTCGTAGTCCTTGGTTCTATCCCAGAAGCATCTGGAAATGACATTCGGGCCTTCCACCAAGGTGGTATCAGACTTGTACTTCTTGTCGTCTTCAATCCATTCAATGTTCTTGTCCGGAACATTGGTGTAGATAGTATCCGGCTTAACCCAGATGGAGTCCGGATCATCAACCTGGATGATTTCGACGTGGGTAGATTCAACAACGTTGACAACCTTGATGATTACATTAGCTGTATCATATTCGAAACCGTCAGTGACATAGACCTGGCGTACATAGCTGGTAATTGCTTCGTAGTCAAGACGACGGAGCAACTTTGCAGAACCATCGGTCAGGAAGTCGAAGGTATCCTTCGGAGAAACCATGCCGTAGCTCAGCTGGTTGAATGCATCGTTGTACTTATCCGGGTCAGAGCCAACAACCTTACCGAAGATTGTATCCACGGTGGCGTCTTCGCTGACATACAGGATGGTATCATTCAAGACCGGAGCTTCATTCACATCAAGGATCTTGATGATAACGGGCTTTTCCTTGGAAGTAGCTCCTTCCTTATCGGTTACGTTCACATAGATCTTGTATTCATTCTTGGTTTCGTAGTCAAGGATGGCACCCACATTTACACGTACAGAACCGTCGGTTTCTACATAGAACTCGTCGGAGGCACGGGCAATGCTGAAGGAGAAGGTTGTGGGACCATCGGGGTCTTCAGCATCCAACATGCCCACCAAGGTGGGAGTCTTGGAATTTTCAGCAACTTCCAAGGTGTCTGTGGTCACGTACGGATCTTCGTTTACGTTCTTAAGATCGATGTACATGTTCTTGATGACAAACAAGGAATCACCATTGACATCGGTCAGCCTGTCGGTAACCTTGGTCTTCAGAACAAAGGTCGTCTTGCCCTTCTTCTTGTATTCTTCATAATCCATGTCATAGTTAGCGAAGATTTCGCCACGGGAGTTCATGGTGAAGAGATCGGTATCGCCACCGATTGCAGTGAAGTAACGTTTGGTGAATGCAGAGGCCGTGTCAAGGTCACCAGCTTCCACGATGCCATCCAGCTTAAAGTCGGCACCGCTATTTTCATCCAGTTCAAAGTACTGCTCTTCCAAGGTGGGAGTTTCGTTCACATCGTTAACGGTGATGACCACCTTGGCGGTATCCTTCAGGTTGCTCTTGTCGGTAACGATGACCATGACTTCGTAATGAGCCAAGGTTTCGTAATCCAGGTTAGCATTATCTTCGACCACGATTACAGCCTTGTTATTAGCGTAGGTTGCACGGAACTGCTTACTTACAGAGCCATCAAGATTGAGAAGTTCATATACAAGCTTTTCATCCTCGTCCTTGTCGTCTGCGGAAAGTTCACCAACAACGACGTCACCCAGGGAATTTTCATCCACATCGAATTCGTACACGTCCTTGGCGAAATGCGGCGGTTCAGGAACGTCTTCGATCTTGATGGTAATCAAGGAGGAAGCACTCAAAGGAGCGTCTTCTTTATCCGGATCAGCATGGTCGGTAACGGTCAGCTTGAGATAGTAGACCTTGCCCTTGGTCTCGTAGTCAAAGGTAACACCATTCTTGACAGAGATCTTACCTGTTTCCTTGTCAATGGTAAAGAAATCAGATCCCTTGGTTACTACACCGTCCACGATAGTATCGGAGCGAGCGTAGTCCAATGTACCAAAGAAATTATTGAGAATATCCTTGTCGGCAGCACCCACGACAGTACCAACGGAAGCAGGACCCTTTACAGTTTCAAGAATAGTGAATTCCTGGTCACCAACGGTGGGAGCTTCGTTGACATCAACTACTTTGATGGTAATCGTAGCTGTATCCCTCAACACAGGAGACGGAACACCATTGTCAGAAACATACACCTTGATGGTATAGGACATCTTTTTCTCGTAATCCAATTCCCTACTGGTAGTAATCTCACCATTAGAGGCAACTTGGAATTCGGAGGATGCACCAACAATATCGTACCGGAAGGATTCATCAAGATCCGGGTCCGTCGCAGCAACAGTACCAACCAAAGTTCCAGCCTTTTGATGTTCCTTGACTTCAAAGGTGTAATTCTTCAACGTAGGCTTTTCATTGATGTTCAAGACAGTTACTCTAACATAAGCCGTATCCGCAAGATACCCATCAGAAACTTCAACAGTCAAGACATAGTAGGGATTCTTAGCAATCGGTTCATAGTCCAGAACATTTGCCTTAGGAATATAGACGTAGCAACTATCTTCTGTCACAGCAAAAAATCCGCTGGGATCATCAATCAATTTGTAAGTCAAGTGGTTGAATTCAGGATTTTCATCAACATCATGAGCTACCAAGCGACCAAGGACCGTATCCGCAGGGTTATGTTCCCAAGCATCAACTTCCAACAAATAATCATCAAATTCCGGACGATTGTTCTTATCTACAACAATCACGGTCAATGTTGCAGTGGTAGACATAGAGGGAGATCCGTTATCATAAGCGCTAATGGTCAATACATACTTCGGCTTATCCTTATAGCTTAAGGAATTGTAGACATAAACCTTGCCCGAAGATGTCACTCGAACATCATTCTTATTGGGATCTCCGTCGATCATATTGAATTTTACAGTCTGTCCCTTATCAGGATCCGTTGCAGTCAAAGTGTAAATTTCATTCAGCTTCGACGGTTCAATATCTTCATCAACATAGATCGTATCATTAATGAAAACAGGCGGTTCATTAACGTTTTGGATTTCAATGGAAACAACAGCAGTTGAATCCAAGCCACCATTGTCGGCAATCTTCACAGTCAGGTTATAAGAACTCTTGGTCTCAAAATCCAAAGCATCAGACACAGCCACCGTTACAGCACCAGTCTTTTCATCAATTTTAAAGAGGTCTACGCCTTTTTCAGAAGGATCACCCCAAGAGTATGTCAACTGATTGAAATTCTCATTGTACTTGTCAGGATCTTTACCAACAACTACACACTTACTAGATGCGTCGCTATACAAAGTCAATGCAGTTCCCTTAACAGAATTTTCAGGCACACTACATTTAATACCTTCAGCCCAAGGAGTTTCGTTTATGTCAATAACCTTGATGGTCACGGGCACAGAATCCTTGAGAGGCTTGGTAGCGTCATTATCCGTTACATAGACCATCACCGTGTATAGAGAATCTACTTCGTAGTCCAGAGACGTCTTTGTATAGAATGCACCAGTCTTCTGATCAACAGAGAACGTAGTGGAATCACCCAGGAAATAAGTCAGGGTTGTCTTAAAATCGACGTCGGTGGCGTGAACCTCGCCCACCTTGACGCGGTCCAGCTGGTGTTCCTTTACACTGAAGGTGTACTTGGTAGAATCAAACTTTGGCGGTTCATTCACATTGGTAATGCGAACGCGGATAACGATGGTATCAGCAAGGCTAAATGCAGGAACCTTCGCATTGTCGCGAACTTCAATCAGCATGTTGTAAGTAGAGTCAACTTCATAATTAAGCTTGGATGCATCAATAAGGCTAAGGACGCCACTGGTGCTGTCGCCATTCATCTTGATGCTGAACAAGGAAGAAATGTTGGCGTCCAGTTCATCGGAGTTGCCCAACTTACAATCCTTTTCGGTACAATCCAGCAGTTTCAATTCCAGCTGGTGATAACCGGCCTTGCCAAGAACGCTCTTGGAGTCGGGATCGCTGAAATTGAAGGTCAGGATAGCACCATTTTCGGTAATTTCAGGAATAGAGACAAAGTTTGTCTGGTAGTAATACTTATCCTGTTCAAAGGACGGTACTTCGTTGATGTCGTCAACGGTGATAGTCACCTTGACGGAATCATACAAGCCCTTGGCGTCGGTTGCGTAAGCCCAAAGTTCATACTTGTCAAGTTTTTCGTAGTTCAAGGAATCCGGGTTTCTTGTAGAAATCACGCCAGAGGGCAAGAGGTAGAAGGCAGAATCATCCTTCGCAGGAGTGATGAACTTATAGGAGTAAGTAATCTTACCCTGGTCCGCAGCATCTACATCAGTTGCCGAAATCGTTTCGAGAAGAGAATCCCTCTTTGAATGTTCTACGGCAAGAATCTTATACTCGTCCTTGTCGAACTTAGGAGGTTCGTTTTCATCAATGAGCTTGATGGTAACGTAGGCTGTATCCTTCAATGCGGTCTGGCCATCGGTTCTATCTTCAGTAACGACAACCTTGAGCACATGCTGCTGGGCGGTTTCAAAATCCAGCTTAGCCTTTACATACAGGGAGTCCTTTACAGTGCCCGTGAGGCCAAACAAGGTGGTTGCACCGGAATCGATGGAGTAAACCAATTTGTCGTTTTCAACATCGAATGCAACGAGCTGCAAAATGACAGAATCCACCGGAGTATTTTCACGGATGGTGATGGTGGTGTCGTTCAGCACCGGCTTATCGTTCACCGGCTTAACATCAAAGTAAATCTTACAAGATTCAGAACGAACTCCCTTTCGATTTTCCTTTGCACCAACTTCAATAGCGTAGGTCAGGGAGTCGTAATGAGTGCCGAATTCGTTGAGACCCGGCTTGTAGCGGGTATCCTTGAGAATACCCTTCGGGATCGGGCGATACTTTATGGAATCGGCAAGAACAGTTTCACCATAAATGGTCAAGCCCTGATTAGGAGTTTCAAGAATGGGAACAATGTAGTCCGCAGTCAACGGGGAAACGCTGTCGTGCTGGTATGCCGGTAAATTGAAATTGAAGAACAAGGAGTCATCTTCATTCATGACCAAGGTCGTATCAAAGCAAACGGGCTTCTTGTCATCATCGATAATGGTAATGGGCAAGGTGCCTTCACGCTTATCGCCGGCAAATACGGCACCATCCATATCAAAGATGAAGATTGAGAAAGATTCGTCATCTTCAATCATCATGTCATCATTGACATACAGCGAGATGGGCTTGGCCAGTTCCTGTTCCCCGACATTCACTTCTGCAGTATTGTAATAAGCCTTGTTGTCAGCTCCTCCGCAAAGAACGAAATCGCCCTTGTTTGCCACGATGTCGTTTGCATTAGCACGGATATTGCCTTCTGCCAAGCCCGCTTCAGCAGGACCATCAAACAGGAAGCAATACTTGAATTCAACCTTGGCGTCGGTTTCCTTGGTCAAGTAAATGTTAAGATTTTGCGCGTCTTCCACACCTTCAAGAAGGTCGCCCATACGAGTGGGGTCCGGCTTAGCAGGATCGAACGGAACAAAACGGAAGCCGTTTCCATTAACCTGGTCACCAATATAGACTTCGTTAGCAATCAACTGACCGGCAAACTTGATCTGGTTTTCAACAGTAATCTTTCCAGTACTGATAAAGGAGCCTTGGATTTCATACTGGTCAGCCTTGATGGTAAAGTCATGAGGTACGTAGATAAGCAAGTTACCAGCATAATCCTCATTAGCCTGTTCCTTTTCATTAACTACTGTGGTATAGGAATTGGAAGCTTCGTTATAAACAGAGCCTTCGCCCACATAGACAACCTTCAGGGTTACATAGTGGAGAATATCATTCGTTTTGTTGAGGAAAATACGAGTCAAACGACCGCCCTCGGGCATGCGGACATAAAGCCTAGTCCAGTCATCACCGAAAGTCAGGTAGTCCATGTAAATATCATACATTCCTTCACCAGGAGGAATGTCGATATACTTTGTTTCACGAGAAGGAATGTTTATACCAGCACGAGTTGAAGATTCCCCTGCCTTATAGGAATATCCGCTCATCAAAACAGGAACAGACAAATCTGTCCTAGCTTCAATTACTTTTTTCGGTTCACACTCGCCGGTTGACGGATTACCGGGAACCAAAAGACCATTGGCATTGTTAATACCAATTTCAGTAATCCAGTTGGAAGAATTCAAGCAGTTGGTACCATGGAATTCATTGCCCTCATTCTGGGCTGCGTTCATGGAGCCTAGGACACGGGTCGGACCAGTCGTAAACTGAGTAATCTTGGCATTGCCGTCAAAACGTATATCTCGACCAGAAATAATCGGACCGCCCAACGACAGTTTTTCACCACGGACGGTGATATCACCCTTAGCCGTACCAGTAGCACCGGTCTTATCCGTAAGTTCCACTCGAGATCCGAGAGAAACACCGTTGGTGCCCCAGATTTTGAAACGCATCAAGTAGTTCCAGTATGACTGCTGGATATCATGGTCCTGGCTAATTCCCTCAAATTGCAGCGGTCGAACTTCCGCAGCAAGCGAAGGGACTGCAAGAGCCAACACGGTGGCCAAAGAGCCAGCCAATTTCCTAATCAAATTCTTACCAACCAACATAGTCCATCTCCCTGATGGCTTAATGTTTTCCTTTTTTCGATTTATTCCAAGTTGGAATAAATCTTGTAAACTCCATTTATCAAATATACTAAAATAAACTTACAACCTCAATCTTTCGTTAATAGGTTGTTAACAAAACGTTGTTTTTTCTAACAACATTTGATTTGTACTACACTTTTTTGCATTCAAACCTGCGAAAGCACTCAAAAAACCGCACCAAAAACGTTTACAAATATTTACATTTGTTGAGAATTTCATTTTTTTCAGGCTTTCACTGGAAACATAAAACTCCGATTTTTGACCCATTTTTAAGGAATCCCTTGGCAAAAACGGCAAATTAAGCTATAATTCAGAGTCCTAGGCCCTGCGCAATGACTATTTGCGGGCAAATCGCCAGGGCGAAAGCAGCAACGGACTTGCGGATTTTTATGTGCTCAGGTAGCCTAGGATTTTTTTACTAACCCGACGGAAAAACTCCTCGGGTTATTTTTTTATAATTGGGCCATGATTCTCTGGACCATTCGCCACACCAAGCCCTACAATCCTAACGATGTCTGCTATGGACGTATGGATTTTGACGTCTCCCCCACTTTCCCGGAAGAAAGCGACGGCGCCATCAAGGCTCTGCTGGCTGCAGGCGCAAAGCCAACCCGACTGTTCACCAGCCCGCTTCTCCGTTGCCTGCGCTTGGCAGAAAAGGCATCCGAGGCTACCGGCCTCCCCATGGAAAAGCGCGACGAGATTATCGAGATTAACTTTGGCGACTGGGAAGGCCAGAAGCTGACCGCAGTTCCCCGCGAACAGATGCAGGGCTGGGCCAACGACCTCCGCGGTTTCAGATTCCCCAATGGCGAATGTTTCTACGACATCGACAAGCGCGCCCAGAGCCTGCTGGATACGCTGGACGACGATGGTGAATTTCTGTGGATCAGCCACGCCGGCGTTATCGCCGCATTGCAGCACTTCGCCTGCGGACTTCCCGACAATGAATTCGTGGAAGGTGCTTTCAGCTACGCCATGGTGACGAAGTTCGAATTCAAGCGCGATGCTGACGGACATTACCGCGGAACTTACACCAAGTTCCACGACGGCATCCAGATGGTTCCGTTGAAGATTGGATAAAGGAGATCCCGGGGCAAGCCCGGGATGACAATAAAAAGAGCCGCTATGACATGCTAGAAGTCAAAGGTAAACATGGCCTGGGCACCGCCGCTAAAAGTCGGGACCACCGCCATATGCATGGGATTGTCAAAGTCGCTGAGCAGAGCATCCACAACCGCATCCGCCACAGAGTACAGATAAAGTAATGCAGAAGCCCAAATGTACTGGTTTCTGTTTTTTCTATAGTAGGTCACGCGTTCCGTAACACGGTCCAGATCCGCACTGTTATTGGCTTCGGCCTCCAACGCATGTTTTCGATCCAGATAATAGTTCACCATGTTCTGAGAAGTCCACACACTGACTCCGGCACCAATAAAACTCATGTACAAAAGGCCGGCCTTGCCGAATTCCCCATTGTACATTTGACCAAAGCCAGGCAGAATACTCCAAAGCAAGGCCTTCTTCATATCACGCAATTCTACACTGCGGTGATGGTTGTTGAACCAAATGCCAAAGGCATCGAACATTCCATAAATCTGAACACCGCACAACCAAGCCATTTCCGCCTTGCGCAAGTCTTCCTGTTCCATCTTCTTGTCGCTGTAGCCGCGAACTCGGCTCACGTAATTGGAGCGCTGATTGTAGTAATAGCTAAGGCTATCTCGAGACGAAGAACCCATGATAAGCTGAGTATAATGGGACACGGAATCCTGGAACGGACGAGCCTGCTCCATCACTCGATCGTACTGGAAGGACTTATTAAAGAACACATCATAAACAAGTCCCAGTTCAATAGCCGTAATAAAGCCGCCGCGCACATAGTGCCCAGTATAATATTGACCGCCACCAGGCAAGATACTGAACAGCATAGTGGCAACCAGGGAGTTGTTATCCGTGGGAATATCCCACTCGTTTACCTTCAAGGTATCGATAGCCTCAATGCCAGTGACACCCTTTTGCAGCGGAGAACCGGCAAAAGCGGACACAGACAGCACCAGAGCCATCATTAAACCGACCATAAAGGAACGAGATTTCATCGAGGCAAATATACAAAAGTCCAGACAGAACTATTTTTACACCTGCGCAAAGAATGAGTTTTTTAATTTCTTCAAAAATTTTTCCGAAGCCTTTTGAAAGTGTCATTTTCTGTCACAAACTATTCGTATATTTGAGTCATCAAAGGAACAATAATGAGTATTGAACACGACATTCAAAAGTTGGCAAGCGATATCAAGGATGCCCTGATCCAGCGCGGCGAAATGCTGGCTACCGCAGAATCCTGCACAGGGGGCCTCGTTGCAAGCCACATCGTGGACATTCCCGGATCTTCGGCTGTGTTGGCTGGCGGCATCGTTGCCTACCAGAACGAAGTCAAGGCAAACTTGTTGAACGTTCCCTCCGAAATTCTTGAGACAAAAGGTGCTGTTAGTGCCGATACTGTAATGGCAATGGCTGCAGGAGCCCGTCAAAAGTTCAATTGCGAATGGGCAGTGGCCACCTCCGGTATCGCAGGCCCCGGCGGAGCCGAACCCGGCAAACCCGTGGGAACCGTATGGATGGCAGTGGCCAACAGCCAGAAAAATGAAGCTTTTTGCGAAATTTTTTCTGGAAACCGCACCGAAGTCAGAGAAAAAAGCGTGTATAAAGTGTTGTGCAAACTTTTTTTTGAAATAAATAAACAGAAAAGCACTTGCACGAACGAGCACTAGTTTATATATTTGAATACAGAAAAACAAAATAAAACGGAGTCAATCATGACTAAGAAGACAAATAGCGCAACTAACAACCTTTCCGCAGACAAGGCAAAAGCAGTAGAAGCTGCCATCGCCCAGATTGAGAAGAATTATGGTAAAGGTTCTATCATGGCTCTCGGACAGCAGCCCATCGAAGATATCCCGGTCATCCCGTCCGGTTGCATCCAGTTGGACATGGCCCTCGGCGTAGGCGGTTTCCCCCGCGGCCGTATCATTGAAATTTACGGACCTGAATCTTCCGGTAAGACTACCCTCACCCTCCATGCCATTGCAGAAGCACAGAAGTTGGGCGGCGTAGCAGCATTCATCGACGCAGAACACGCTTTCGACGCAGTCTATGCACGTAAGCTGGGTGTTGATATTGAATCCCTCCTGGTTTCTCAGCCGGACACCGGCGAACAGGCTCTCGATATCGCAGAAACCCTGGTTCGCTCTGGCGCCATCGACATTATTGTTATTGACTCTGTGGCAGCACTTGTTCCCCAGGCCGAAATCAACGGCGAAATGGGCGACAACCACGTTGGTCTGCAGGCTCGTCTTATGTCCCAGGCTCTGCGTAAGCTCACCGGCATTCTCTCCAAGTCCAATACCTGCATGCTGTTCATCAACCAGCTGCGTATGAAGATCGGCGTTATGTTCGGCAACCCCGAAACCACCACCGGCGGTAACGCACTGAAGTTCTACGCTACCCAGCGTATCGACATCCGTCGTATCGCAGCCATCAAGGACGGTGAAGACGTTATCGGTAACCGTACCCGCGTAAAGATTGTGAAGAACAAGGTGGCAGCACCCTTCACCCAGTGCGAATTCGACATCCTCTACGGTTGCGGCATTTCTCGCGAAGCTTCCATCCTGGATCTCGCTACTGAAATGGATATTATCCAGAAGAGCGGTTCCTGGTTCAGCTACAACAACGAACGCATCGGCCAGGGTCGCGAAAACGCCCGTCTCTTCTTGAAGGACAACGCCGAACTCTGCGACGAAATCGAAACCAAGATTCGCGAAAGCATGAAGGACGTAGAACTCTTCAAGCTTAACGAAGGCGACGCGCTCTCCGCAGACGACGGAATCGAACTCTCCGCCGACGAAGCATAATCGTTTGATGTAAAAAATTTCTTCCTGAAAAAACAAAACCCCGGTTGAATCTTTAGCCATTGGATTCCGCCGGGGTTTTCCGTTTGTAGATTATTTTACGTTCAAGCCCCAATTATTTTTCTATTTTGTTCGCCATGCTTAGGGGTATCTCTATTTCCGCCATATTCAGCGCATTTGTCGCAACCGCAGCCATGGGGCAAAATTCCTGCCCTCATTTTCTGCTGGAATCCGCTATGGTGGTGAACATTGAAGGCCATTTCGTTAACGCAAAGAATTCACGTTCAAACTTCTACACAGAATGGCGTCACCATCCCGAAAGCCTCGACACCTTTTTCGTTCACCTTCCGGATCGTCCGCAATTCAACTTCGTGACCGCAGGAGCATACCGCTACCTGGTGTTTCCCGATGCAAAGATCAAGCGCCAACTGGGCTTGCACCACCTGAAGGAAAACATCGGCGAAACGCCGCTGAAGCTGGACGACATGGAACTTCTGGCCAACGGCCAGTTTCTGTGCAAGGATCCCAGCGAGCAAAAGCCCAATATACTTTCCACCGCGTTCTCCAATATGTGGTGGAGCCTGGTGGCCGATTCCTTGCCGCAGCCGTCCCGCGTAACTATGAAGGGCGCCCGCAAGGAAGCAAGAACTTTCTCCATCCGCCAGTGGAAGATTTACTCCGGAGAACCTTTACCCACGTTGGTAAAGCTGGAAAGCGATCAGTATAGTGGCGAACTTTGGATCCGTTCCGCCTACCCTATCCAGGCATTGGAATCCGACCCGCTCAAGAAGAATGTGGAAAAGCGCCCCAAGTTTGAGGAACCGGACTTATTCAGAAAGATCCCTGTGAGAGGGGAAAGAAAAATTCCACTGATACTCAAACTGAACCAGGAACTTCTGCGAGAATGATCCGTTATAGAAGGTCTTGCCAACACGGCGCCAACCACCAATTTGCAAGGTGACGCTCTGCAAGCCATTATCCCAGGAAACATGGGGGCCAACCAAGGCCTTGCCGTAACCAAGGGATTCCTTTTCTACAGTGTTCTTACTACGAAGGTAACCAGTTCTGTAGTAGTTGGATGAGAAAACGAAAGCCAAATGTTCAGACACAGGCACTCGTCCGAAACACTCCATGACAATAATGAAATCGCGGCTGAACACGGGCATGTTCAGTTCAAAGTCATAGCTCTTTCCTTCGAAATCGGTACTGATATCGGTCAAGAGGTAATGAAGGTTGAACCCAAGAACAGATCCATAGGCGAAAAAATAGCCGAAACTGACGCTGAAGTCAATCTGCTGGGAGTAATCCCACTTGGAGTCCTCGCCCCAAACATTGTCGGTAATGTGGTCTGCATTCCAGGTTTTTGCGATTTCGCCGCTACCTTCCACTTCGGCAGTAACCATCTCCACATTGGAACGGAAGTACAGGAAACTTTCGTAAGTGGCATTCAACTCGAACAGCCAGCGGCTTTTGAACGGGCGAATACCCAGGCCAAGCTTATAGCCGCCGAAAAACGGGCTCAGTTCCACGGACGCATCCAGTCGCCAGTAGTTTGCCGAACGTTCAGGAGCATCGCCATAGGAAAGCTTGTCCAACGGTTCCAGCCAGGAGTAGTGGACTTCGCCAAAGGCCTGGGGAAGCCATTGTCCCCAAACGAAAGGAGTGTTTCCCATGACGCTTGCGGAAAGGTTCGGACCGTAATGGCGAGCATCAAGAGCGTCGACATCAAAGCCTTCGGCACCGGCACTGGCAGTCAGCAGCGCCGTTGAAAGCAAAAATTTCTTGAAAAAGCTCTTAATGTCCATAATTCATTGTAAAATTAAAAATATTTTCTGCCATTCGTCGATATAATTCTTATTTTGTGGGCAACAAAGTTTAAAGGAACTAATATGAAGCTCTCTCATCTGTGCGTGCTCGGTATCAGCGCCCTCATGTTCTGGGGTTGTGCCAGCCGTTACTCCTCTCCTATTTTGATTGAACGCGGCGAAGGCCGTAAGGAATACGAACGCGAATACTTTGCTATCAAGGAAAGTATGGGCATCGACAAGCGCTTGAAGGACGTTTTCAAGCAGGGCTACATCGAAGAAGGCATGACCAACGACATGGTGAACCTCCTTTGGGGACCTCCCGACCACGAAAAGGAAACCGAAACCTCCAGCGTCTGGGAATACTACACCCGCGATGGCAAGCTCATCACCCGCTTGATCTGGAAGCACCCCGACCAGGCTCGCTTGAAGGGCTACGAAGGCGAATGGATTCTGGAAAAGATCGAAGGCGACCGCTACGGTGGCTCTCCGGCACCCCAGTCCAAGTATAGCTCTAACTACTAATCGTCAGTTTTAGCAGACATTTCAATATAAAAAGCCGCCCGGACCTCCCCTGGCGGTCTTTTTTTTACTAAATTTTCGCTCGTTAAATTTTAAACCCACCAAGGAGTTAATTATGCGTCAGTATATCATTGCTGGTAACTGGAAGATGAACAAGACCGTTAGCGAATCCGTTCAGCTCGCTAAGGACATCGTTGAAGCCGTCAAGGACGTGAAGAAGACTGAAGTCGTCATCGCTCCGACCTACCTCGCTGCTGCTAAGGTTGCAGACGTTGTTAAGGGCACCAACGTTAAGCTCGCTATCCAGGACATCCACTGGAAGGACCAGGGCGCATACACTGGTAAGGTTTCCGTTGACATGGTTAAGGAAATCGGCGCAGAATACATCATCATCGGTCACTCCGAACAGCGTCAGTACTTCCACGAAACCGAAGAAACCGTCAACCTCAAGGTCAAGAAGACTCTCGAAGCTGGCATGAAGCCGATCATCTGCATTGGCGAAACCCTCGATGAACGTAACGGCGGCAAGCTGGAAGCAGTTCTCTCCACTCAGGTTAAGGGCGCTTTCGAAGGCGTTTCCGCTGAAGACGCTGCTAAGTGCGTTCTCGCATACGAACCGGTTTGGGCTATCGGTACTGGCGTTACCGCTACCGACGAACAGGCTCAGGACACCCAGGCTTTCGTACGTTCCGTTGTTAAGGAAATCTACGGCGAAGCAATTGCTGAAGGCATGCGCATCCAGTACGGTGGCTCCATGAAGGGTGCTAACGCTGCTGGCCTCCTCGCTCAGAAGGACATCGACGGTGGTTTGATTGGTGGTGCTGGCCTCAAGGCTGCTACCTTCATGGAAATCATCGCAGCTGCAGAAGCTAAGTAATTTCCTTCGAAACGAAACTTTAAACTACTCAAGGTATAAACGTTATGACAACTCTCTTTTGGATTGGTATCGTCCTCCACGTATTCCTCTGCTTGTTCCTCATGCTCCTCGTTCTGGTTCAGAACGACAAGATGGGCGGCCTTGCAGGTCTCGGTGGCATGACTTCTCAGTCTGCTTTCTCCACCGCTGGTGCAGCAACCTTCATCCAGAAGTTGACCCGCGTCGTTGCAATCATTTTCTTCATCGTCGTGATTGGTCTCGGTCTCATCGTTGCTAAGCAGGATCAGACTGTGGAAGAATCCGCAATGCAGAAGGCAACCCGCGAAAACGCAGCTCAGCAGGCTCCGGAAGTTCCGGCTCTCCCCGCTGACTTCGGCGCACCTGCAGCAGCTCCGGCTGTTGAAGTTGCTCCGGCCGCAGAAGCTCCGGCTCCCGCAGCTGAGTAATAAAGTTTCTCAGAAGCTTTATAGTTGCTGAACGATCGTGCGAAAGCACGCGGGCAGCAACCACGCGGTCGTGGTGGAATTGGTAGACACGCTAGCTTGAGGTGCTAGTGGGAGCGATCCCATGACAGTTCAAGTCTGTCCGACCGCAGTAAGAAGTCCAGTCGAAAGACTGGGCTTCTTTTTTATGCATAATCAGCATTTCGCACACGGGCATTTTGCAGTTTTAAAGAAGATTGGTTTAGGATTTATTGATTTTGGGAGTTAGTTATGCGCAAGATTCGATCCATATTATTTCTGATTTTATTTTGTTTGACAAGCGTTTGCTTCGCCATAGATGAGCCGGATTCCGCCCCCCTCCCTAGCATACCAACAGAACGCGCAATGGCAGCAAGTCGCGACCAAGTAATGGAAGCGCTTAAGGCCAAGGATTTTCAGATTGCCGAACAATTTCTGGACGAACATCCAGCCAGCAAAAAATCGATACTTTTAACAAGCATCGAATACATCCAGTTAGCGCTATACATTGGCCGCTACGAAGAGGCTTTAGCTTTATGGGCAAACGCTCTTTCCGTAGAAAGAGATGTTACAATCCACCCCAATCGCCCCGAAAACGTCTCCAAGAACATTTTGTACACAAAGTGCATGCACAGCAGTTTGTGCGCCGTCGACGACTTGTCTGATTTTTTTTAACGAGTTCCTGGACTTTAACGATTCCGCCTCAACAGTCAGAATATTGAAAAAGGTTAGAAAAGCCGAGGTTTCTCAAGAGACGAAGGACTTAGCGAAAGTATTAATTTCACTCGCGCAATTCGCCAAGGCAAGAACTAGATACCAGCAAACGATTTTCAGCCCAGGTCATCACGAAGACGCCCATATATCCGTACTGGGCTACCCCATCATTTATCCCCCTAAGGAAGATGAGCTTCAACAAATCGTCCAAAAGGTTTCGACATTCATAACCACATATCCCAATTCGCCATCAACAAAACACGTCTCCAACATACTAGTAGAACTGCAACATGCGTACATATACGCAACCGTCAACAACGCAACCACGTTCGACAAGCTCTACACCGGCGGCATTGGCGTTGAGGTTTTTGTCTCAAGGGTTATTCTTCACGATGCAGGGGAGTTCTTTATCGCAGTTCCCATTCAGAAAGACGTATTAATTTTCACCCCATTCTTCGGAGGCTGCGAATCTGGCGAACGCCTACATTCTGACAACGACAAAAAAAAATGATGACAACAAGAAACTATATCCCAAATGGGAGAATGTAGGGATGACCTTAGGATTAGACCTTTACGACAGCAAGCGACTGAAGTTCCAGCCCTTTGTCGGTGGAGCATTTGAAGGCCCCGTTATGTTGGGTTCCCAGCTTGATTTTAGATTTCTCATGGAATCTCGTCCGGGTGAATTTGGAGTTATGGGATATCTTTCTTTAAAAGCACGATTCTCCATCGAATGGCTCCCCGGAAATGGAATCTATAGCAACTTCGGCTTAGGCATCGGTGCACACTTCTGGTAATTGATTGCTAAATTTTCATTGTTGAAAAGGAGATCCCGGCTCTGAGGCCGGGATGACATTTGAAGATAAAGGTTTGATATGAACAATAATTTGGTGGCCCCCGTTGGCATCCTCGGCTTTGGCGTTGAAGGCCAGAGCACTTTGCGTTACCTGTTCCGTGAAGGCGTCAAGGAAATCGTCGTTATGGACAAGAATCCGGTGAACTTGCCGGAAGTTCCTGCAGGCGTAAACGTGAAGGTTTGCAGCGGCGAAAAATATTTGGACGGACTCAGGGACTGTGTTACCGTGGTGCGTTCCGCAGGCGTATATCCCATGAGCCAGGAACTGTTCACCTTCCAGATGAACGGCGGCATGATGACCAGCCAGATCCAGTTGTTTTTAGAACAAACTAAGTCTACAAAGACCGTAGGTGTTACCGGCACCTTGGGCAAGGGCAGCACCGTCAGCATGATCAGCCACATTCTCGACAAGTGCGGCAAGGCAAATGTCATCGGCGGCAACTTCGGCGTGCCCGCTCTTGATTTGCTGGAAGACGATTCTGCAGACCGCATCAGCATTCTGGAGTTGTCCAGCTTCCAGCTGATGACTATGTCTCTTTCTCCGGATGTGGGCGTGGTGTTGCGCGTCTCTACTGAACACTTGGACTGGCACAAGACTGTTGAAGAATACCGCGACGCCAAGGCAAACCTGGTGCGTTGGCAGAAGAACGCCGGCACCTGCGTATACCTGAAGGATGCCGCCCCCACCGCAAAGATTGCGGCGGAAAGCCCAGCCCGTAACAAGCTGGCCGTCGCTTTCGGCGATGGCGATGCAAACATCGACGGATCCGTTCTGACCATCGGAAACGACAAGCTGTACCTGAGCGATTGCAAGGTCCGCGGTATTTACCAGCTGGAAAACATGGCTGCAGCAACTCTCGCCTGTACCGCATTGGGCATCAAGGTGGCAGACGCCTTCGAAGCTCTTAAGACTTATGAAACCCTCCCCTTCCGTATGGAATTCAAGGGCGAAAAGAATGGCATCGAATTCTACAACGACAGCTACGCCACACGCCCCGACGCAACCATCGCAGCCACAGGCAGCATGAAGCGCCCCTTCGCCCTAATTCTGGGCGGTTCCGAAAAGAACGCAGACTTTACGGAACTCAGCGAAATCCTGGTGAAGGAACGCCCCAACCTGAAGCGTGTGGCTCTGATTGGCGCAACCGCCGAACGTATGCTTGACGACTTGAAGAAGGCTGGTGTGGACGCAGCAGGCATCAAGACGGCAATCTTCCCCTCTCTCGAGGAAGCATTCGCAGACAGCCTCGCCATCGGCCAGGGCGGCACCGTCATTATGAGCCCCGCCTGCGCAAGTTTCGGCCTTTTCAAGAACTACAAGGTTCGCGGTCAGGTCTTCGACAAGCTTGTTGCCGACTTAACCTAAAAAAAATTCACTTTTTTTGCCAACAGCCCTTTACAAGAGTCCTAGATATTTATATCTTTGTGTCGCTCTCGAAAGAGGGTGTTCCGTTAAGGACCTCGCGGTCGTGGTGGAATTGGTAGACACGCTAGCTTGAGGTGCTAGTGGGAGCGATCCCATGACAGTTCAAGTCTGTCCGACCGCAGTAGAAAAGACCTGGTGAAAACTGGGTCTTTTCTTTTTGATTCTATCAGCCACCAAGGTGGCCTCCAGAATGACGCGGGATGCATTCTGCTTTGGATTCTATCGGGTCAAAAACACAAAAGAAAAGCCCGCGATCAAATCGCGAGCCTTTGTTTCTATCGGGCCTACGGCCCTCCAGAATAGTATCCAATTACTTGGCGGAATTCACCATCATCTTCTTGGAACCGTCGACCTGCTTGAGCATGTACACGCCCTTGCTGAAGCCAGCAGCCTTCAAAGCCTGAGCAGCGTTCATACCGGAGAGTTCCACGGTACCCACCATATTGCCCTGAAGGTCAAATACGCGGTAGCTGGAAGCATCCAGGTTCAGTCTCATGCCGGAAAGAGCACCGATTGCAGAAGGAACGGTATCCAGCTTAGAGGTGTCCTGCTTGGAAGTATCCGGATCGACGACACCACCGATGGGATTCTTGTCTTCTGCATCCTTACCAGCTTCGAAGTTGATGTAGTCAATATCGAACCAGTCTGCGGTTGCGGTAAAGCGGAGGATATGTTCGCCTTCGGTAAGGGAGACGTTAGCCTTGACCTTGCCGTAGTCATCGAAGTTCTGTTCTTCACCATCCTTCTTTGTTGCAGCAGGCACAGCGATATCTTCGGTGATGTCCTTGCCGTCGATGGAAAGCTTGAAGGAAGAACCGCCATCAGAAGCAACGGCAGCATACATGGTGTAGTCACCAGTCTTGGCAACATTCACGGTGTATTCCAACCATTCATCCTTCTGGATGTAGCCAACCACAATGCGATTGTTGGACTTCTTGTAAAGGTCAACAGCCGGAGCATCTTCAGATCGATAATCGCTATCGCCATGGTTTTCAGCATCGTTGTCGCTGAAGGACTTGATATCGCTACCGCGGCCTACACCCGGAACGTCAAAGTTTTCAGCTTCAATCTTGCCCGGAATTGCCCAAGCCTTGCCATCGTTACCGAACGGGCTCTGCGGTGTAGGCGGAGTTGCGCCGCTACCTTCGAAGCCCCAAGCCCTAATAGCCATAGTGGAATCCTGGGAGCCCTTGAACACCAGGAACAACTGGCTTACAACGCCCTTAAGACCTGTAACTTCGCACTTGTTTTCTGCATAGGAAGTCTTGGAACCGGTATTCTTCAGTTCGCAAGTACCAGCCAAGGTACCAGTTGCAGAGCCTGTACGGATTTCAATCTTGTTGCCGTTGGCAGCGCTACCAGCTTCTACAACGAAACCAGTTGCTGCAGTACCGAAATCTACGCCAGAAACGCGGATCCAGGATTCCTTGGTAGAAAGGGGCAGCAAGATACTTGCAGCAACCTTGCCCGGAGCCCAGAGGGAACGGCTACGGATGCCTCTCTGCTTAGAGCTGGTGAGAGCCGGATACCAATCGTAGGGATCAAAGTTTTCAATCTGTTCCGGACCTTCGTTGGTACAAACCACCTGCTTGATGGTTCCATCGCCATTGTAGAACATTTCGTCTACAGAAACGCTACGATGGTATCCCGGATCCGGATTTGCTTTACCATCATCTGCAGGAATAATTTCCAGTCCATCGTGGCCCTTGGCAATACGGCGGTCATGGTAAACCACATAGGAATGGCCCTTGAATTCGGCAATACCATGGTGGTTGTTGTTTCCGTTAATGCTTCTGCCGTTAATGCTGGGGTCACCCAGAATGGTACCCTTCCAAGTAAAGGGACCCGTGGGGCTATCACCAATACCGTAGTCGATGGTGGGAGCACCCTGCTGCCAGCCAGTACTGTAGGAGAAATAATATTTCTTGTTGTGCTTGTGGATGTAGGATGCTTCCAGCATCTTACGGGTAGAAAGGCCGTTCACCTTCACATGAGAGCCAGTACCCACCGGAGCATCCTTGGCATCGTTCAGCTTCACAACGTCAAAGTTATCGGTATTGGGGCGGCTTGCGCTTTCGCCACCACCCCAAGTCACATAGGTAGTACCATCGTCATCGATGAAAATACCCGGGTCAAAGCACCAGGAAACGCCATCGCAGCCGATAATGCCACGGCCACCAACAAGTTTATCCTTGCCCTGGCCTACAGCGTTACTCCAGGGGCCAGCAATGCTATCGGCCTTGATGTAGCCAATACCGCCGCCACCGCCATCGGGGAACACGATATACAGCTTGCCAGTCTTGGGATCCGCAGCAATGCCGGAAGCCCAAATGTCGTTAATACCGCTTACCTGGCGAGCATCGTAGATGATGCCGAAGTCAGTCCAGTTCTGCATATCCTTACTGCGGAAACCGTAAAGAGCCTTAATGTTATAACCGGTGGCATTGTATGCAGCCGGGTCATCGGAGTCCGTAATGATGTAGAAGTATTCATCATCGGCAGCTGCACCCGGGTCAGCCAGATAGTGATAGGTAGAAATCGGGTTATAGGCCAAAGCCGAGGAACCCAAGCCAAATGCTGCAGTCAAAAGCAACATTTTTCTAAATGTTTTTTTCATAAATCATCCCATTCAGGGAATCCTGCACATGCAAGTTCACCCATATTAAAAGTACCTTAAAGCGGAAAAAAAATTCCCAACCGGAATACACTTACTATGGACAAATTGACAATGGCCCAGCACCATTTTGTAAACAAAAGAAAACCTCTCGAATCATCGGGAGGTTTCTTTGTTCTCGGAGCTTAGCGCCCCAAATTTTTATGGTTTACCGATTACTTGGCGGTGCTCACCATCATCTTCTGGGAACCATTGACCTGCTTAAGCATATACACGCCCTTGGCAAAGCCTGCGGCATTCAGAGCCTGCACAGCATTGGTACCATTGAGGCCCACAGTACCCACAATGTGGCCCTGGAGGTCGAATACATTGTATTCGGTAACAGAGCCCAAATTCAGGTGAAGGCCTGAATGAGCAATGGCAGACGGAACGGTGTCAACCGGTGTTTCACCCAGCGGATTGTCATCGACCGCATTCTTACCCTTTACGAGGTTGAAGTAGTCAAGATCGAACCAGTCTGAGGCTGCAGTAATGCGAATGATATTCACGCCAGCTTTCAAAGTAACGTTGGTGGAAATCTTGTTATAGTCATCGAAGTTCTGATCGTCGTCGCCAGAGTTAGAGGCTGCAGGAATAGCAACTTCAGCAGCATCGCCACCATTGACAGAAACAGTGAGGCTTGCACCACCATTGGAAGCAGCAGCAATGTACATGGTGTAATCGCCAGCTTCAGCGGCATTCACAGAGTATTCCAGCCATTCGCCAGTTCTGATGTAGCCAACAACAAGCTTCGTTTCGCTCTTCTTGTAGATGTCGACACCGGTACCATCACGATACTTGGAGCATTCAGCTTCCTTACCGGAGTCGGTACAGGAATGGTTATCAGAATCATCTTCATAGTAGGAATCGTTGCCTTCGCCATAGCCGGGATCGTCAAAATCTTCGGCCTGGACAACACCCGGAACAGCCCAGGGAGTCTTGGTATCGTTGTGAGCAGTCTGGGGTTCCGGTTCGCGCTTGGTGCCCTGGAATTCCCATTCCAGAATACCCATGGTAGAGTCCTTTGCACCCTTGAACACGAAGAACAACTGTTCCACGACCCCAGACAAGCCAGTCAGAGCGCAATCATTGTCCTTGTAGTCCTGCCAGCCGCTAGTCTTTGTCAAAGTACAAGTACCAGCCAAGGTGCCGGTTTCGCTGCCTGTGCGGATTTCAATCTTGTTGTTGTCACCCACGTTAGCAGCCTTAATACGGAGATTTTCAGCACCATTGCCGAAGTCCACGCCAGTCACGCGAATCCAGGAAGTCTTGGTTCCCAGCGGAGTAAGCACATGCTTAACAGCCTGGCCCTTGGTCCAGTCGGTACGGCTACGAACGTTACGCTGCTTGGAGCTGGTGAGAGCCTTGTAGGTTCTGTACGGATCGAAGTTCTTGATCTGCTTAGGTCCTTCACGGGTGAAGGAAAGCTTGTTCATCTTGTCGCCATTCCAGGTCAGTTCATCGATAGAAACGCTACGATGGTTTTCCTTGTTGGGAGAGTTGGTGCAGACGCCAGCCTGAGTACAGGAGCCCGGATGTTCGTCGGCAGTGACCAAGCGACGGTCATGATAAACGGCGTACCACTTGCCCTTGAACTCTGCGAAGCCCTGGTGGTTGTTACCACCTTCATTGTGAGCATCAGGTACTGCGGAAATGCCCGGAATCACGGTACCCACGAAAGTATAGGGGCCCATAATCTTGTCGGACATACTATAGTCAATAACCTGCGGCAGAGTATTGAAGCTCAGGTAATACTTGTTATCCTTCTTGTGGATATAGGGCGCTTCAAAGGAACCCGGTGCAGAAATCTTTGTAAGAGAGTTCTTATCGATAGTAATCTTACCGTTATTATCGGTAAACTTGATAATATCCAGGTTGTTGCCGTAAGGACGGGTGCTATTTTCGCCACCGCCGAACACCACATAGCCAGTACCATCTTCTTCGATGAAGATACCCGGGTCAAAGCAGTGGGCAATGTTATCGCAACCACCAATCACGCTGGAACCATAATGGGCAGCAATGTATTCCACACCATGAGTTTCCTTGACGGGATCCCTATAGGGACCAGCAATATCATCGGCAGTAATCATACCCACGCCGCTTGCGCCGTTGGGGTACACAATGTAAATACGGCCCTTATGGACAGCAATGCCGGATGCCCAAGTGTTGTTGGGATAGGTACCAAATTCGCGCTTGGAACGGAAAATCATACCATGGTCGGTCCAGTTCTTCATGTCTTCAGAAGAGAATGCATTCAGACCGACGATGTCGTAGTTATAGTTTTCCTGGGGAGAATGATCATCCACGTCAGTCAAGACGTAGAAAGTATCGCCATCAGAAGCGGCAGAAGGGTCTGCCAGATAATGGTAAGTAGAAAGCGGGTTATCGGCAAATGCAGTGGAACCCAGCCCAAATGCAGCAGTCAAGGCCAAGCAGCCTTTGATCATCTTTTTCATACATCACTCCACAAAATGTTCGCACCATGCGAAATCATCCATATATAAAGGTACACTCATTTTGCCATAAAATGCTGTGATATAAAGCAATCCTTATGGATAAATTGACAACGGCATAAACTATGGGAATTTTCGAAAAAAAAGCTATCTTTGGGGCATAATGAATCGTTTTGAACTTATAAAGACCTCCAAGAAGTCCAAGGCTCGCCTAGGCGTGCTCCATACGGACCACGGCGACATCCATACGCCGATTTTTATGCCCGTAGGCACAGAAGCCACCGTCAAGGCCGTTACCCCGGCCCAACTTAAGGACTTGAAGGCTGAAATCATCCTGGCAAACACCTATCACCTGTACTTGCGCCCCACTACCCCGAAGATTGCTGCGGCAGGCGGTATTCACAAGTTTATGAGCTGGGACCGCCCGGTTTTGACCGATAGCGGTGGATTTCAGGTCTGGAGTCTGAAGGATTTACGCAAAATTAAGCCCGAAGGGGTGGAATTTAGGAGCATTCTGGACGGTTCCAAGCATTTTTTCAGCCCGGAAACCGTTATGAAGGCCCAGCGCGAGATCGGCGCAGACATCATTATGGCCTTTGACGAGTGTACCCCCTACCCCAGTACGGAGAAGGAAGCGGAACACAGTCTGAATTTTACGCTGAAATGGACCAAAGAGGCCATGGACTGGCTTAAGGCCAACCCGGAAATCCACGGTTACGAGCAGAAGTTCTTCGGAATCGTGCAGGGCGGCATGCATAAGCACCTGCGTAAACAGGCCATCGAACGTATTGCGGAACTGGAGCCCGACGGATTTGCCATGGGCGGCCTCTCCGTAGGCGAACCCACGGAAACCATGTACGAAATCGCCGATTTCTGCACCGACTACCTCCCCAAGGACCACGCCCGCTATGTGATGGGCGTCGGAACCCCCTGGAATCTGCTGGAATTGATCGGCCGCGGTGTAGACATGTGCGACTGCGTCATGCCCACCCGAAACGCACGAAACGGCATGCTGTTCACCAGCGAAGGCGTTTTGCGTTACAAGGCCGCCCGCCATGCAGAAGAATACGACAAGCCCGTGGATCCTAACTGCGATTGCTACTGCTGCCGCAACTTCAGCCGCGCCTACCTGCGTCATTTGCATCACGCCGGCGAAAGCCTTGGCTTCACCCTGGCAAGCATCCACAATCTGCATTTCTACCTGCATTTGATGCAGGAGGCCAAGGACCACATCGCTGCCGACGACTTCGAAGAATGGAGCAAGGCAAAGATCGAAATTCTCCAAAGAGACTTGCAATAAGGTGATCCCGGGACACTCCCGGAATGACATGAATGCAAAAATCCCCCGGCCTTTAAGCCGAGGGATTTTTTAGTTTCTAAAGCTCGGGAGATCCCGGCTCAAGGTCGGGATGGCAATCCAACATTACTTCACTGCGATGCGAGAGGTCTTGACATCGCTACCGCTCATGACGCGAACCATGTAGTTGCCGCGGCTCAGGCTTTCAAGAGAAACCTGATGAGTACCAGCAGCCATGTTTTCGCTCATATTGGCAACAACGTGACCCATCATGTCGAAGATCTGAACACGGGTCATGCCAGCCTTTGCAACAGTAACGTTGAGGCTAGAGCCCTGGGCAGAAATCTTGATGGAGCTTGCAGCGCGAGCAGCAGCCTTGATGGAAGATGTCTGCTTTTCAAAGCAAACCACGTCGTCAACGTAGAGGTAGTTCATAGTCGGCTGAGCATCAAAGCCCTTGTAACCGACAACTTCCCAAGCCATCTTCTTGATGTTTGCAACATTCAGGTCCTTAGGATCCTGGGTCCAGTTCGGCTGAGCAATGTCATCCCACATCAGGGTAACGGTGGTCCAATTTGCAGCATCCATCTGGATAGACTGATGGAAAGCCCAGTCAGTCACATTGCCATCCTGAACCTTGAACACATGTTCAGAACCCTTATAGCGGTAGGAAATACCAGAGCACTTGCTCATATCGAGACCCTTAGAAGTGTCTGCCATGGTGTTAAGGCCAAGAGCAACGAAAGGCGCTTCAGTATAAAGACCCTGATTCCAAACAATACCAGTAATACCAACAAAGCCCTGGGTACCATTGGTAGCGTCGGCAGAACCGAGGAAGTTCACTGCATAGCCACCGATAGTTGCGTTGTACTGGTTGGTGAAGGAAGACTGACCCTTGGATTCATTATCGTTGTATGCATACCAGGTACCAGTAGTCTTCAGGACTTCATCGCCATCTTCAACGTCATCCACAACGAAAACGGTCTTGGTTGTACTTACGGGCGGCACAACCACAGTGGACGAAGAGGAAATTGCCGGAACAACAGAAGAAGAACTATTAGCAACGATAGCGCCACCGTTAGAACTGGAGGACTTGCCATTAACCTTGCTAGAGCTAGAAGCGGGATTAGAAGATGCGCCTGCGGTGCTTGCAGTGAAGGAGAGGCCATCGCAGCTAACGTCATCCACATAGAGGTACGGATACTTGGGCTGGTTCTGGTTATCAGGAATCTTTTCAAGGCCCTTGATTTCCCAAGCAATACGGTTTGCATGAGCCAGGTTGATAGCCTTGGAACGAGAATCGTCACCCCAGGTTTCCTGCTTCAGCATATCGATGGTAATTTCAACTTCCTTCCAACCTTCGGAAGCATCCTTGTTCACGCGGTGATAGTTATAGTCGGTAACATCGGTAGTTTCAATACGGAAGTTATGGCTTGCGCCCTTGTACTTATACTTGATGGTCTTGCAGTTTGCGAAATCTGCATAGACTGTGGTATCCTTCTTGAGGTTCAAGATAAGAGCAGTGTAAGGACCATAGGAAAGAGAACCCTTACCGATCTTCACATCCTTAAGAGCAGCCATGTACTTGGAAGTATTCTTATCGCCGTTATCAACAGGATAGATAACGTTGTAAGTCTGCTTACCAAAGTCATCAACGATCTTTTCGTTGGAGATGGTTGTTGCACCGCCATTTTCCTGGTCTTCAATAGCGCTCCAAGCACCACCGATGTAGTTGTAACGGTCGCCGTCTTCCATATCATCGATCATGGAAGTCTTGGTGCCGTTGGCAATACCGGTAGAGAAACCAGAACTTGCGCTGGCATTACCATTCTGGAGGCCACAATCACTGTAGGTTGCACCACCCAACTTGCTCTTGACATACTTACCAGAATTGGTGTAGGTGAAGCCATTGTCAAAAGAAGCATTGGCGAAAGCTGCGGAAGTTTCGCTCATGGCAGAAGCGTTCCAGTTTGTCCAGGAAACGCCCTTCTGAGCCATCCACTGGATCCACTGATTACTGGAATTTTCATCGGGCTGGCCATCGCCATTGGAATTAACGGTACCCCATTCCGTTGCGAAAACGGGAACGCCCTTGCTCATTGCAGTTTCTGCAGCCTTGTCGTAGCCACCCATGTAGTGGGATGCAGCGTAGAAATGCAGAGTACAGCCGTAGTTATTGTCAGAAATGCCGGCATTAGCGCAAGCATCAGGCTGGCTGGACCATCCCGGGCTACCCACGAGAATCAGGTTGTCAGAGTACTTACGGATTGCAGGAATGACCTGGTCAGCATGGTTCTTGACAGTACCCATGTCACCGGTAGGTTCGTTCCAAATTTCAAAAATCACATTGTTGTAGGAACCGTATTCCTTAGCGGCATATTCAAAGAACTTGACAGCATCGCTGGTGTAGCCGGTAGAACTTTCGATGTGCCAGTCGATAATAACGTAAATATCCTTTTCGATAGCAGCATTGACCACGGACTTCAACAAAGCCTTCTGGAAGGATTCGCCGCCGGTAGTATAGGAACGGCCAGAGCTGTTGAACTTTTCATCAGCAGCGCCAAGGGCAAAACGGACAACTTCGACGCCCATATCGTCAACCAAGCGGTTGATACCCTTTTCAGAGTAGAAGTCGGTGGAGTAGGTGTTACCCGAGCTCCAGAAAAGGCTCATACCTTTCACCTGGACAGCCTTATTTGCGTAAGCCGGGCAAGAGCCAGACAGCTTACCACCATTAGCCTTCAATTCACCATATGTGCTGACGGGGCCGATACGAGTTGCGCTTACTGCCATTGCAGAAGTTGCAGCGGCAAGAAGAGCGGCAGCGACGACTTTCTTCATTATACATCCTTTTTATAGGTTTATTCCAATCCCAGTGGAACTAATCCCAAAATACCCGGCGTAAAAATAGAATTGAGAATTCCATATATATGTAATTATTTGGAAAACTTGATTTTCCTTTAAAATTTCGCCATTTTGATAATACACTTTTACAAGACAAAGCTCAAAAAAAGACCTCCGCCAAAGCGGAGGCCCTACCCAAACAGTCCTACACCAAATTCACTGAATTATCGTTTCACAATTTTCTGAACAACCATCTGGCTACCCACCAAAGCCCTAACCAAGTAGACACCAGGCTGGATAGCACGCAGGTCGTAATTCATTCCTGCGAAGCCGCTACTCGGAATAACATTCACCTTGCGACCATCCATACGGACGACGTCTACGCGACGAACTTCACCACTTACTTCCAAGCGGCATTCGCGGGAATTGTAGAAGAGCGGATTTGCATTGGCAGCAACAGTTGCGGTAAAGGATTCGGTTTCGACTTCGCCGGAGTTTCCTTCGCCTTCACCGGAAGCAGCCTTGATGTTGATGATAATCAGGTAGAGGTTGGCCACATCGCCCTTGGTAATAACGTGGGCGCCCTTTTCCAGGTCAATTTCAACGATACCGTTCTGGGCGGGGACCTTGTTGCCATCAATCTTCACAGCACCGGTAAATCCATCGTTGAATACCAAGGTCATCTTGCCAGCCTTTTCCAAGGTAAATTCGATGCTGGTAGAAGATTCCATCTTTAGGCAGCGGGAAAGGGTTTCGCCAGCGTAATCCACGGTACCCTTGCTGGTAGAAAGAGTACCGAAGATATCGAACACTTCGCTGGAGGTTGCGTCTTCAGTAAAGTTATGGACGATATCGCCAGAGATTGCACCAACAGAACCTTCAGAACCGCCTATGGAACTGGAGCTACCCGGCTTGATGCTGGAGGAACTTGCCACAGAGCTGGAGGAATCGACAGGCTTAACGCTAGAGCTAGAGGAGCCAATCACAGAACTGCTGGAGTTCACAGGAGTTTCGATAGGAGTCATGCTACCTTCGCCCTGCACAGCCTTCAGAGAAGTCTTGTAGGCAACGAGGGCATTCTTCAACGGCTGATTCACTTCGTAAAGTTCGTCATCGGCTGCGGTAAAGGTCCACTTGAAATCGCCACCCTTGACGCGGCCGGCGTAAGTCGTCACGTTGGCCTTGGCATCCGCCGGAGCGTCAGCAGTATAGGAATACATCAGAGAGCTGTTCAAGTCAAAGTTATTGTACTTGTTTCCACCTTCGTAGGAGGTTACGGAAGAAGGCATTTCCTGATTGCGGCTAGTGATGACGTAAGCGTCAAAATCCTTCTTGGAATCGATGGAACCGACAGCAGTTTCAGCACCCTTCAAAGTATACTTGCTTGCGCCATAAGGAATAAAGGTTCCGCCTTCAATGTAGTTGTTGAAAGCCTTGATGGAGCCGCCGGCTTCCTTGCTGAAAGTTCCGTAATTCGCAGGATCACGCTTTTCGGTACCGGCATAGACATCGCTGCCCTGCATAGAGGTAAGCATGGGATACTTGCAGTTACGGAAGTAGTTTGCTTCAGCGAAAACGGAGGAACCCAGAGTTGCACCGATGCCGTACTTGGCGTTGCCATCGTAGTAGTTGTTGTAGACGTGGGCGCTGTAGTAGCGGACACGGGGATGACGGCTATCGGAGTGGTCGTACCAGTTGTGATGATAGGTAATGTACAAGCCTTCGGTAGTACCTTCGGAAAGGCCCAGCAAGTTGGACTTACCGTTATCCCAGAAATGGTTGTAGCTGAAAGTCACGTAGGTGGACTTCTTGCAATCCAAGGCGCCATCGCCCTTCACCTGGTCCTTATCGGAACCGGCATCACCATAGAACATATCGTTGTTGTGAATCCAGATGTACTGATTGCTCTGCTGAAGACCGATGTTGTCCCCTTCAGAGCTGTTCACATTCATAATGCCCATGTTACGAACTTCAACATTCTGGGCACCCTTGAGACGGATACCCCAGCCATTGGCCACAGCATCGGTACCCACACCTTCAACCGTCACAGAGCTCTTTTCGGAGCTACCGGTTTCAATAACCATATCCCCCGCCACCAGGGAATCGGAATCTGTAACATTACCGATAAAGCGGAAGTCCACCGGGCGGGTTTCGTAACCCTTCTTCATGCAGTTGAGAATACCCTGGAAGCTCTTGCAAGTCGTGGTCGCGCCCTTGGAATTGGTAACCACATCCATGGTCACCTTGTTCTTGGTATTTTCAGTGACGTAAATGACTACGGCACCGCTCTTCAAAGTACCATCGGTATTGTAGGCGCCAGGGATACGTCCGTTGCTAAATGCAAAACCGGAACGATCATGAGCCTTGACGGCCACGGTCTTTTCGGCAGAGGTTTCGCCATTATTGGACTTTACCTGAAGAGTATGGGAACCAGCCTTAAGGCCAAGCACATCGGCACGCATATAGGAGCCATAGTTACGGATAAGCTGGTTGTCGATAGCCTTGCCGTCGGCAAGAACGGTATAGCTGGTAGCGCCACTTACCGGGGCCCATTCCACAAAGGCAGACTCCAGCCAGCCTTCGGCGGAATTCACGGTTACAGCGGCAGAAGCTGCGGAAGCGAAACCAAGCACGGTTGCTGCAGCGAAAGCGGTCTTGATAAAGTTCATATCACATCCCTGTTTTTGTTGGTTTTGGAACACGGCACCACCAAATGTTCTCATTTTCTTTCTCAAATATAAAGCAATTTAAAACAAAAGTCAATAGATTTTCTTTATTTTTATCAAAATTTCTAAAAGTTCAAACACAAAATGTTCTCAAAATTTTATAAAAGTTCTCATTTTTCTATAAAAACGTGTTAAATAGCACACATTGTCAAAAACGCCCCATTTTTGACCATATTTAATGTATCTTGTACAAAACAAGTTGATAAGCCGAACTCGGAGATTTTAATGGAACCGTTACAGACCCCTTCCCTCGTCCACCTGTTCTTTACTAACTGCGAACGAGAGGATTTCGCCGGATGGTACCACCGTAAAAACGAGCAGTGGGTGCACTTCTCTAGACAGAATCTCCGCGACCACACCCGCTTCCTGGCCTTGGCTTTCAAGAAGCACGGCATCAATCCCGGACAAAGCATCGGCATCGTAGCCAACAGTTGCCCGGAATGGGTCATGACCGACATTGCATCCCAAATCAACCATGCAAAGGTCGTTCCCCTGTTTCCCAACATTTCCTCCGAGAATTTCAATTTCCAGTGCGACGATTCTGACGTTCAAATCCTTCTTTTGAACAACATAAAGGAACTGGACACAGGTCTTAAGGATAGCCTTGGCAGATTCAAGGCCGTCATTTGTATCGACCCCGCTTCCGAGCTTCCGGAAAACGGTGTCTACTGGGACAACCTTCTGAAGGAAGGCGAAGAATTGTCCAAGGACGAACAGTCCACCCTGTGGCTGGTCCACCAGATCGCAAACATAAACTCCGACATGCCCTTCAGCATTATCTACACCAGCGGCTCCACCGGCCGCCCCAAGGGCGTAGAACTGACCCACAGAAACATGCTGAGCCAGATCCAGGTTATCAAACGCGAATACAATCTTAACCTGAATCGAAAGACCGACGTAGGCCTGGTGATTCTTCCCGTGGCACACGTTCTTGAGCGCATGACCGTATATTTCTACATCTTGAACGGAACCAAGGTATTCTTCGGCGACTCCCCGAAGAACACTTCCATCCTGATGAACGAAGTTCGCCCCACCGTGATGATGGTGGTGCCCCGCATTTTGGAACGCGTCTACGAAAGCATGACCGGCGCCGCCGACAAGCTCCACGGTCCCAAGCGTTGGCTTTTGAATCGCGCCATCAAGCTGGCAAAGATCGAAGACCCCACAAAGCGCCCCAGCCTGGGCAAGCGCATTTACGACAAGCTGGTCTACAGCAAGATGCGCGACGCTATTGGCGGTCGATTCCGCATTATCGTTTCTGGCGGCGGCGCATTGAACAAGTCCATTTGCCGCTTCCTTTTGAACGTGGGCGTGAATGTGCTGGAAGGTTACGGCCTTACCGAATGCTCTCCCGTAGTTAGCGTTACCAAGAACGGCGAAGTCCGCCCGGGAAGCGTTGGCTTCACCCTCCCCAATCTGGAAGTAAAGATTGGCGAAAACAGCGAAGTGCTGGTCAAGGGCGATAGCGTATTCAAGGGCTACCACAACATGCCCGAACTGAACAAGGAAATCTTCACTGCAGACGGTTTCTTTAGAACTGGCGACCAGGGCCGTTTCGACGAAGACGGCTACCTGTACCTCACCGGCCGCATTAAGGAACTGCTGAAGACCAGCACTGGCAAGTACGTAAGCCCCAACCCCATCGAACTTGAAATTAGCCGCCACCCGCTGGTGGAACAGGCCCTGGTTATTGCCAATGACCGCAAGTTCGCTTCCGTGCTTATCTTCTTGAATCCGGTGAATGCACGCCGCTTCCTGCAGCGCGACAAGCACGATTTCGACATCAACAAGGCACTGGAATCTTCCCGCATCAACGAAGCCCTGCAGCGTCACATCACCCGCATCAACAAGAAGTTGAACCATTGGGAACAGATCCGCAAGTGGACCCTCATTGGCGACAACCTTACCGTTGAATCCGGCTTGCTGACCCCCACCTTGAAGATCCGTCGTAAGGCTGCCGAAGAAAAGTACGCAGACATTATCGAGGACATGTACAAGTAAACGCGAGTTCCGCAAAACAAAAAAAGCCCGGCGATTAAATCGTCGGACTTTTTTCATATCCAGCTCGTCTAGAAAGTACGCACTCCGATTCCGAGCATCAGCGTGGGTGACCGGAGGTTACTTACCTAACGAACGGCCCACGCGGTCGTGAGCAAAAAGTCCCTGGTATTAACCAGGGACGATTGCGAGAGTGAGCACTTACGAGATGTTACCATCCCGATTCTAGTGCGAGCGGTCTCATTAGAAATGGATCACGCGGACCTTGATGACCTTGGGCAGCTTCTTCAGCAGGTCGATGACTTCGTCACCGATGGTAGCTTCGGAGTCGATCAGGTTGTAACCGATCTTGCCGTTGGACTTGTTGCTGAAGGAAGCGATGTTGATGCCAGCTTCGCCGATCACCTTGGTGATTTCAGCAATCATGTTGGGAACGTCTTCGTTGATCACAACGACGCGGCTCTTGATGCCCATGTGGGGCTTGTCCATGAGGGCCGGGAAATTGACGGAATTGCGGACGCAACCGTATTCGATGTAGTCCTTCAGTTCTTCAACAGCCATGACTGCGCAGTTTTCTTCAGCTTCTTCGGTAGAAGCGCCCAGGTGCGGGAAGCACATGATCTTGTCGTTCTGGATCTGCTTTGCATCCGGGAAGTCGCTGAGGTAACCCTGGAGAGTACCGTTAGCCAGCATTTCGTAAACCGGGTCCATTTCCACCAGGCCGTTACGGGCGAAGTTCAAGATATGAGAGCCCTTGAAGTTAGCCAGGTTCTTACGGTTCAGGAGGTTTTCAGTAACACCCTTGATGAACGGAACATGAACAGTGAGGAAGTCAGAATTTGCAATCACGGTGTCGAGATCAGCAATTTCAACCTTGTTGGAAAGTTCGTGCATGTTGAGAGCGTTAGGATACGGTTCGTAAGCGATAACGCGCATGTTCTTCCAACGAGCATAGTTAGCAACGAGAACGCCGATCTTACCGAGGCCGATAACACCGAGGGTCTTGCCAGCCAATTCGGAACCTGCGAACTTCTTCTTGCCGCTTTCAACAGTCTTAGCCATATCCGGGTCGTTCAGGTCGAGAGCCTTAACCCAGTTAGCAGCCTGAGCAACATTACGAACAGCCATACCGAGAACGGTCATCACCAGTTCAGCAACAGCGTTTGCATTTGCACCCGGAGTATTGAACACGCAGACACCCTTAGCGGAAGCCTTGTCGATGGTGATGTTGTTAACACCAGCACCGGCGCGAGCCACAGCCAGAAGGCCATCGAAGTTGTCGGTATCAACCTGAGCAGAACGCACCAGGATAGCATCCGGATTTTCGATGGTATCAGAAACCTGATAGTACTTTCCAAACAGGTCGAGACCCTTCTTGGAAATGTTGTTCATAGTCTTAATAGTTGCCATGATTTTTAGTCCTTATTATTTAGTGTTTTTTAAAATTCTTTTTTTAGCAATCAGTTTTGAGCCGTGAGCCTTGAGTTTTTTATAAGCGCAACTCGCGGACATTCGCTCACAGCTCAATGCTCACCACTCACCGCTTACTGCGCCTCCGGCGCATCCACCCAGCGGCCGCGTTCCTTGATGAGGGCCACCAGTTCTTCGATGGCGTCTGCTTCCGGAATATTCTTCTTCACAGCAGTCTTGCCTTCGAACAAGGTAATACGACCCGGACCGCCACCAACGTAACCGAAGTCTGCGTCAGCCATTTCACCAGGACCGTTCACAATGCAGCCCATGATGCCGATGGAAATATCGGACAGGTGACCGAAGCGGGCCTTGATCTTGCCCATGACTTCCTGGATGTTGTAGAGGGTACGACCACAGCTGGGGCAGCTGATAAAGTTGGTCTTGCTGCGACGGCAGTAGGCGGCCTGCAGAATGTCGAAAGCAAGCAGCACAGAATCCTTGGCGCTCTTGTAGCCTTCGATTACCACAGCGTCACCGAGGCCATCGGTAACCAGGCTTCCGATGTCAGCGGATACGCGGAGCATATCGTTATCGGAATCAGAAATATTTGCATAAAGGAGGATCGGGTCCTTACGGCCGGCGGCTGCAAGTGCAGAAGCCATGGCGCGGACACCCATCACCATTTCCTTACCGGTGTAGCAGAAGACGGAGCCGGCCGGGACGGAAGCAGGATTTGCAGCGAAGCCTGCGATATCCATTTCATCCTTGAAGGTAACCAGCGGCTTTGCATCCAGGCTAGCCAGTGCGAATTCAGGACCGCGACGTTCGCCAGTAAGGCTTGCAGCATCGGACTTGACGCCAACCATCACCGGACGAGTACCGCCGATTTCCACACCGTTCAATGCAACCGGTGTAGTTTCGCGACGTTCGTAGTGATACGGGTCCTTCTCAAAAACGGGAACAGCGTAGCTTACGGGAGCTGCGGGCAATGAGCAAGCCTTGATCAAGTCGTGAGCCACGGGGACTTCGGCAACAGGATCTTCGGTCAGAGAAACGCGGATCGTATCGGCAAGGCCATCCAGAAGGAGAGCACCGATACCTGCAGCAGACTTCATACGACCATCGGCACCAGCGCCAGCTTCGGTAACGCCAACGTGGAACGGATAAGGCTTGAAGCCTTCCTGCTTAATGCGGGCAGCCAGCATGCGGTAAGCGGCGATTGCCACACGAGGATTGCTGGACTTGAGGCTGAGGACAACCTGGTCAAAATGTTCGGCTTCGCAAACAGCCAAGTATTCGATGGCGCTTTCCACCATGCCTTCCACGGTGTCGCCATAGCGGTAAATCATACGGGCAGAAAGAGAACCGTGGTTCACACCGATGCGGATGGCGCGACCCAGGCGCTTAGCTTCCTGCACAAAGGGAGTGAACTGTTCGGCAACCTTTTCCTTGCCTTCTTCGAACATGGCATCGGTCTGGTTCTCCAGAGTGAGGATGCCGGTGTCCACAAAGTTACCCGGATTGATGCGGACCTTTTCCACCCACTTGAGAGCTTCGAAGGCAGCCTTGGGCTGGAAGTGGATGTCGGCAGAAACCGGCACCTTGCAGCCTGCGGCACGGATACGCTTCATGACTTCTTCAAGGCCAGCAGCGTCGGCATAGGTCGGAGTGGTAATACGGACGAGGCCGCAACCAGCCTTAGCCAGATCCAAGGTTTCCTGGACGGTCTTTTCAACGTCCTTGGGCTTGGTGGTAGTCATGGATTGAACGAGAATAGGGGCACCGCCCCCGATCAAGGCATCGCCAACGCGAACCTGTACAGTTTCCCTGCGGACTGCGTTCAAGCGATCGGCAACATACGGGAATTCAGAAAACTTTGTCATGGTGGCAAATTTAGAAAAAGTCGAGCGTCGCGACAACGCCCAAGCCACCGACTATACTATTCTGCAGAGTCAAGACTGCTGTAGTATTCCTCAAGCTGCTTGCGAGAATTTTCAAAGCAAGTTCTCAGGCTGGGATCGAACTGAGTCCCCATACCGTCGATAATGATTCCGTAGGCCGTTTCAAAGGAGAATTTTTCCTTGTAGCAGCGCTTACTGACCAAGGCGTCATAAACATCAGCCACAGCCATGATTCGCGCTTCCACAGGAATATCCGTTCCGCTCAATCCGTTAGGATAGCCCTTGCCATCGTAACGTTCATGATGGGACAAGGCCACGTTCTTTGCAATCTGCACAAACTCAGGCGTTTCCAAAGACACCAGGAGGTTTTCCACAATGGCGGCTCCCTTCGCCGGATGAGTTTTCATCACCTCGTATTCTTCGGGAGTGAACCTGCCCGGCTTACGGAGGATGGCGTCATCCACGGCAATCTTGCCGAGGTCATGCATAGGAGCGCTCTTGACCAGGGCCGTGTAGAAATCTTCATCACAGCCGGCAAAGCCTTCCTTGCGAAGTTCATTAACCAGAATGGACACCAGCTGGCTAGTACGCTTGATATGGCCACCGGTATTGCTATCGCGGTTTTCAACCATGTTAGCCATGCCCACGATCATCTGTTCCTGAATGGCGTTAATCTGGTGGGCGCTATTCTTGATTTTGCTCTTGAGGCGCAAGTTGCTGGAGCCCAGCATCTGCACGTAATTGTGAACGTCCGAGTCGTCTTCAGCCTTGAAGAGATAAACCGCCCTTCTCTGGGTTACCCTCAGGACTTTCACGGAAAACTTGTAATGACGGACTCCAAACTGGAATTCCTTGACAGGTTCAACGTTGCCGCTTTGGCATTCATCCACCCAGCTCTTCAGGAACTTGACGATTTCAGAATCTCCCACCAGGGGCTTGTCCACGCGACTTTCCTTAAGAGGTTCAAAGAATTTGTACGCAATCCTGTTGCAACCAAGGAAAGTATGGTCAAAGAACACGGAAATAAAGCCATCGGTATTGCCTTCTTCCAAGGCATTCATGGCACTCTGGTTAATATCGTAATAACGAACACGGAAGCAAATGTACAACAAGGCCAGCTGGTCAAACACATAGACCGCGGGCATCACCAAGGTATCGGTGCCGATGATTCGTGCCACCAGGAAGGACACGATACTTGCAATTTCTACCAAGGTCAAGGCAATCAGGTTCTTGTAGGAAACGTTTTTCTTCTTGATGAAGGAGTAGGTCAGAAGGCTGACGTTCGCAACAAGGTAAAACACCAGCATGAAGTTGAACAACAAGTGACCCGGCCCGAAGGTCGCCACATAGTTTCCAACACCATAAAGTTCCACCCACTTCATAGAGGTGTAGTAAATGTCGCTGTAGCCTGTTGTTGCAGCCAGGCCGAACACCACAAAGGACAATACTCCAAGGAATCCGTTCAGCCGATCGGGAGCCTTAATATCACACACCAAAAGAATCGCCTGGAAAGTGAACATGGGCAGGAACGATGCGCCCAGGTAGCAAATCTTGTTGGCAACGTTGGCTTCGTCAATGTTGGTGGAAAGCCCCAGGAACAAGTAGCCCACACAGGAGAAGAAGGCAGCAAAGAAAATGGCGGCGTAGGGACCACGCTGATTATAGTTGGAGTTCGCGTGAGACAACAGGGCTACGTTGACCGCAGCCAAGATGCACATCGCAAACAAATATCCCAAGATCATCGTTCATACTCCATTCAGAACAACTTTCCTACAACCATGGACTTATATATAACAAAAAGCTTGCTTTTTGTAAACTTTACCAAAACAAAAAAAACGGCCGCCGGTTAAACCGGACGGTCGTCTTTCAATTCTGCGGAATCCGCGAATTAAGCTTCAGCAGGTGCTTCGGGAGCGGCCGGAGCTTCAGCGGCAGGTGCTTCAGCGGCCGGGGCTTCTGCAGCAGGAGCAGCTTCTTCAGCCTTAGGCGGGAGCAAAGCCTTCATGGAAAGCTTCACCTTGCCCTTGGGGTCTACACCGAGGCAGAGAACTTCAACTTCGTCACCGACGTGAACAACGTCTTCGACCTTATCGACACGGTGGTCGGCAAGTTCGGAGATGTGAACGAGGCCATCGCGACCCGGGAGGATTTCGACGAATGCGCCGAACGGCTGGATCGTCTTCACCTTGCCCTTGTACTTGCGACCGGCTTCCGGTTCAGCAGTAAGTTCTTCGATCATGCGGCGGCAAACAGCGGCAGCCTTACCAGTCGGAGCAGCGATATCAACGTTGCCGTTGTCGTCGATGGTGATGGTGCAACCAGTCTGAGACTGCATACCCTTGATGACAGAGCCACCAGAACCGATGACGTCACGAATCTTGTTGGTCGGGACCTTCATCTTGATCATGGTGGGAGCCTTTTCGGAAACCTGCGGACGCGGTGCCGGGAGGCCGAGAGTAGTCATCTTTTCCAGGATGTGGAGACGACCCTGCTTAGCCTGTTCGAGAGCCTGACGCATGAGTTCCGGGGTGATGCCGCGGATCTTAATATCCATCTGGAAGGCAGTGATACCTTCAGCGGTACCAGTAACCTTGAAGTCCATATCGCCGAGGTGGTCTTCGGTGCCGGTAATGTCGGACAAGATTTCAATCTTGCCGCCTTCCTTCACGGAACCCTTTTCGGAGATGAGGCCCATTGCAATGCCTGCAACCGGAGCCTTGATAGGAACGCCAGCGTCCATCAAGCTAAGGCAGCCACCGCAAACGGAAGCCATGGAAGAAGAACCGTTGGATTCTTCGATTTCAGAGCAAACGCGGATGGTGTACGGGAAGTCTTCCGGAAGCGGAAGGACTGCAGCGAGAGAGCGTTCAGCCAAGTGGCCGTGGCCGATTTCGCGGCGAGAGAGGCCAAGCTTCTTGCATTCACCGACGGAGTACGGCGGGAAGTTGTAATGAAGCATGTAGCTCTTGGAGCCTTCGCCCTGCAAGCTTTCGTAACGCTGTTCGTCAGCCTTGGTACCGAGGGTGCAGATAACGAGACCCTGGGTTTCACCACGCTGGAAGATTGCGGAACCGTGAGCACGCGGGAGAACGCCCATTTCGATTTCGATAGGACGAACTTCGGTAGTGGTACGGCCGTCAAGACGAACATGTTCGTTCAAGATCATTTCACGCATTGCGGTGCGTTCGTAATCGCTGAAGATTGCCTTAGCGTCAGCAACGAGCTTAGCGTCGGCTTCGTCACCTGCACCGGTAATAGCGGTAATGCGTTCGTCTTCAAGCATGCGCTTGCAGAGGTCTGCCATTGCCGGATAGAAGTCGGTCTTGACCATGTTGGAATGAACGTCCTTATTGAGTTCTTCCCAAACAACTTCCTTAACGGTAGCGAGGAGCTTTTCGTGTTCTTCACCCACATGCTGGGGCTTCAGTTCCATCTTCGGCTTAGCGCAACGTTCAACAAGCTTCTGCTGAGCCTTGCACATTTCCTTGATGACTTCGTGGCCAGCGAGGATTGCGCCGATCATGGTGTCTTCAGAAACTTCGTAAGCACCACCTTCGACCATGCAGACAGAGTCTTCTGTACCGGCGACCACCAGGTCAAGATCGGCCACAGCGAGCTGGTCGTAAGTAGGCATGACAATGTTCTGACCATCAACGACAGCCACGCGAACTGCAGCAACCTGCTGTTCGAACGGGAGTTCGGAGAGGCCGATGGACAGAGAAGCTGCGGACACGCCGAGAACGTCGGGTGCGAACTTCTTGTCTGCGGAGAGAACCTGAACGATGACCTGGACTTCACGAGTGAAGTTTTCCGGGAACATCGGGCGGATCGGACGGTCGATGATACGAGCGGAGAGGATTTCTTCGTCGGACGGACGGCCCGGTTCGCGCTTGCTGTAGCCGCCCGGAAGGCGACCAGCAGCGTAAGACTTTTCGCGATATTCAACAGTCAGAGGGAAGAAGTCGCCATCCTTTTCTTCACCGTAGCAAACGGTAGAAAGGAGGAAGGCGTCACCCATCTTGGCAACAGCAGAACCGCGAGCCTGCTTTGCCAGTCGGCCAGTTTCGAACGTGAGTACTCGGCCGTCGGGAAGAGTAACGGACTCTTCCTTCGGATCGAGCATCTTGCCGTACTTGGCTTGGTATGCGTCAATAGACATAAGTTATAATCTCCAAAGTGAGAGAATTAACCGCGGAGACCAAGTTCCTTGATGAGAGCACGAGCTGCAATGATGTCCTTTTCGCTGTAGTAGCGGATGAGGTTCTTGCGCTTTGCAACCATTGCAGTCAGACCACGCAGAGAGTGGTGGTCCTTCTTGTGCTGCTTGGCATGTTCAGTGAGGTTCTTGATCTTTTCGGTCAAGAGAGCGATCTGAACGCGGACGTTACCGGTGTCCTTTTCGTTTGCGCCAAACTTAGCGGTGATTTCTGCAGCCTTTTCTTTAGTAATAGTAGCCATTTTACTACCTGTTCCTTTTGGTTTGTTTGTTTTTCTGTTTTTTACACGTTTGCACCCGAGTATTCTACTTTCACTCCCAGTGGAATTTAACTGGTCGGGAATACCAAGGCGAAATGACGTTGGTGGAAATATAACTTAATTATTAATTACGAATTACGAATTACGAGAAAAATTGCACTAAAAAGGCCTCAACTATTCACTTTTCGCCGTCCACTAGCTATTTTTACGCCCGAATTTCAAAAAAACGCCATGCTTGAGTCCCTAAACTTCCATTTTTCCTTCTACGACTGGCTGCTGGTCTTCATGGTCACTGCCCTAGGAACCCTCAGTGCCTACCTGAAGGATCCCCAGCTCAAGGCGGTCACGGCCACCATCCCCATCCCCTTCGGATTCGCCTACATCGCCGTAGGACTGCCCATCGGAGCAGCAAACGCCATTTCAGGATTCATGTGCATGCTTTACGCCAACATCGTCCGCGTGCTGCATTACAAGGCAAAGATCCCCATCGTCCCCGCCATCGTCATAGGCCTCGCCTGCTTTGTCGCCATGGGAACCTTCCTCATGCCCCGCATTCCCGACGGCGAAGCCTTCTTTATCGGAGTCTGCGCCTTCGACTTTATCGTAGGCGTAATCATGTTCCAGAAGCAGAAGTACAAGTCCGGCGTTCGTTACAAGACTCCCCTGCCCATATACATCAAGGCTCCCGCCATCGCAGGCGTGGTCAGCGGACTCATGTTCATCAAGCAGCTCATGGGCGGATTCTGCACCAGCTTCCCCATGATGAACTCCATTGTCAGCTACGAAAGCCGTTTCTCCCTGGGCGACCAATGCCGTCAGCTTCCGCTGTTCCTGATTGCAGGCCCCTTCATGTTCCTGGAAATGCACTTTATCGAAACCCGCCTAGGTTGGAACCATTGGCTGGTATTGCTTTCCGGATATGTTCTTTTCAGCCTCATCTATGTACCGCTGAACAACGAACTGAAGCGAAGAAACGCTAGCAACTACAACAACAAGAATTAAAGAGCAAGCCCGCCCCAAAGCGGGCCTTTTTGTTCATCTAACCCCATGTGAGCAAGAGTTTACACAGCTTATTTTCTAAATAATTTATATTAGGATGGAATTAAGCAAGGATTATCTATGAAGTCCAAATTTTTCTCTAGCATGATTTTGGCATCCACAGTTGCCGCAGGTTTGACATTCACTGCATGTGGTGACGACGGCAAGTCCGCAACTCAGCCCGACGATCTGTCCAGCAGTTCCATCGCTGCAGGCCTGCCGAACACAGACCTTTCCTCCTCCGCAGGCATTGTAGGCGACCTCAGCAGTTCCGCAGGTCAGGTCCTTCCGCCGGAACAGCAGGCAAGCGGCTGTGCAGAAGGTCAGGTGGCAACCCCCGTGGACTTCCCGCTCAATGACTTTATCGACATCGGTGATATCTACAAGAGCATCCAGTGCAACGAAAAGGTGATTTTCATTGTGCGTCATGGTGAACGTGAACGCTTCACCGGTAACGAATCCGCCCTTACCGAAGATGGTTTCGCAGAAGCCGTAGCTGCAGGTCAGAAGATTGTCGGTGCCGAACCTTTCAAGTACATCTTCTCCGGAATGACCCGTACTTATCAGACAGCCCTCGGCTTTGCCGTAGGTCGTGGCGAAGAAACCTTCGAAATGACTACTGTTCTGGACGCAGACGAAGTTGAACATCTGGCCTTCGTCTCCCCCACATTCAAGCCCGACACCTTGAAGCAGCTTAAGGACGGTTGGTACGTCAAGGACAAGGATCTCCAAAAAGAATACGAAGTTCGAGATTCCATCAGGAACGTGCAGGTCATGTACACCTCCTGGGCATACGAAAACGCCTATGCCGACGTATTCTATGATCTCAATGACCGTAGCCTCGAAATCCTCGACCTCGTTGTCAAGGATTATGCAACAATGCCGAAATACACCTTGGCCGCATCCCACGACTTGGTTCTGGCTCCGTTGGTCATCTGGGCTACCAACAAGGAAATTGACATCAAAATTCACGACCCCAGCAGCAACAAGTGGCTGAACTACCTCGCCGGCGTCGCCATCATCATCAACGACAAGAACGAAAGGCGTTATGTCGCTGTTAAAGGGGGTGAATCCGGAACCCGTTAATCCGATTCAACCTTTTTCAGAAAACAAAAGAGCCCTGGTAAAAACCAGGGCTTTTCTTTTAGCTAAATCTTGTTCTTAAAGCAAAGATTACTGAGCGCTGATGGAGAACACGTCACCATAACCGGCGCGGTCACCTGCTTCATCAGAAACATTGAACAGGAAGAAGAGCTTTTCAAAAACCAGATCCACAGTACCGGCACCAACGGTAACCTTGGGAGTTCCGGAATAGCTCTTAGTCGGTAAGCAAAGTTCACCCACGGTAGCCTTCATGGTCAAGGTGTTTCCAGAAACGCTCCAAGTACCATAGGTCTTCTGACCGCAGTTTGCGGCAGCCGGTGCACCAGCAGGAACGTCATACATAAACTGACCGTTATCCATAAAGCTCAAAGTGCCCGGAGCAGAAGAATAGTTGAAGGAAGGATGCATTTCACCAGTAGTTACATTGGCAACACCCTTGGCGGACCAATCGCCAATCAGGCATTCGGTGGAAAGACCTGCGGCACATTCCTGAGCCTTTGTCGGCTTCGGAGCATCGGCCCCACTGTCGCAAGCAGTCATCAAAGTTGCAGCGCCAAGACCGGCAATTGCAAGAGCCATAGAAATCTTTTTCATTGTAAAACCTCGTTATTTTTTACGGAATATAAGAAAAAGTTGCGGACATAGGATTCTTAATGAACTTTATTTTACGGAAAAACGCAAATTTCCGGTAACATTTGTTGTAAATACCTACAACGAAAGATCAAGCTACAGGGGTGTTATACGTAAATACAAGGTTCTATCTTTGGGATGTGTTTGGCGGGTGGGGCCCGCGTTTATGGAGAACATTATGGATTGGATGAAGAAATACGGGAGAGCCCTGGCTCTTTCCGCAATGGTTTCCGGCGTTGTGGCCACTGCCGAGGCTACCCCGGTCAAGGACAAGTACAACGTCCGCGTCTACACGCTCCTGGGTCACGAAGTCCTGAAGTTCAGCGAAAAGAATATGAACTACGCCGAAGCCATCAAGCTAAGCACGCAAAGATTGTCCTCCGGCAACTACATCGCAAGCATTTCCGTGGCAGGGATCTCCAAGACAGTTCCGCTTCACGTGAACAAGTAAGAAGTTTCATCGAAAAACCTCCTAACTCGAAAAAGGCCTCCAGGATTTCCCTGGAGGTCTTTTTTAAGCTTTTATCGTAGCTGTATCGTTATAGTTGAATTAGATCGATGACCGTAAGGACTTCGTCCTGGACTTTGAACTTCACATCGAATCCGGCGAACTTGAAACCGTACACCCGTTCGGGATCGTTCTGGTAGGCGGGGCGCGGGTCTTGGGCCAGAATCTCAGTCAATGTTTCCAGCTTTTCGGCCGATAGAGCCGTGGCCCGCTGAAGCGCCTCCGGAAATTCCACCTGCACCTGCCTTTTGCGAACGGCTTCTGCAAAACCGCCCAGTGCATCAGGGACGGAATCGGCATAAGGCAGATACGGCTTGATGTCCACAATGGGGGTTCCGTCCATGAGGTCTGCGCCGCTGACGATGATTTCGGGACCTTCCGGACCATCTAGGCGCACCTCTTCAATTTTCACACAGCTCATAGCCACCGGATTGGGGCGGAAACTGCTGCGAGTCGCAAAGACTCCCAGGCGCTTGTTACCCCCAAGGCGGGGCGGGCGCACTGTGGGGCTCCAGCGATTATTTCCATTTTCGTCCGGCCTTACATTTTCTGAAAAAATCCAGAGAATCCAAAGATGGCTAAAGCCTTCAAGGCCTCGCAGGGCGTCGGCAATGCGGAACTCAGGTTCAAAGACAATGGAGGACTTCATTTTCTTCAGAAGACCGCTCTGGCGGGGAATTCCGAACTTGTCCGGGAAATCGCTCTTGATTTTCGCAACGACCTTGAAATTGTATTCGCTGGGTTGAGTCATACATTTATTATATAGCAATTTTTTCTATCTTCGCACAGGAATTTAAACAGGCCACGGCCTCGCCTTTTGGCATTCAGGTTACGGCCACAACAAGAAGAGGAACAAATGACCGTTGTAGTCTTTATTCTTTACCTCCTGATGATGCTGGGCATCGGTGCCTACTTCTCCAGAAAGGCTAACAGCTTGAACGCCTACTACCTGGGCGATCGTGGCATGAACAAATGGGTGGTGGCAATGTCTGCCCAGGCTTCCGATATGAGTGGCTGGATGCTCATGGGTCTTCCGGGCGCCATCTACCTCAGCGGTTTCTCCGAAGCTTGGATCGGCATCGGTCTTGTAATCGGTACCTATTTCAACTGGAAGATCGTGGGCCGTCGCCTCCGTAAGTACTCTCACTTCTGCGGTGACTCCATTACCCTCCCCGACTTCCTCTCCAACCGTTTCCGCGACAACAAGGGTGTTATCCGCGTTATCGCATCCTTCTTCATTCTGGCATTCTTCCTGTTCTATACTGTTTCTGGCTTTGTGGCATCCGCAAAGCTGTTCGGCACAATCTTTGGTTTGGACTACACCACCGGTCTTATTATCGGCGCCGTGGTGGTGGTGAGCTACACCTTCATGGGCGGTTTCTTCGCAGTCTGCTGGACAGACTTCATCCAGGCTTCCATGATGCTTATCGCAGTGCTCGTGATTCCCACCATCATCTGCATTTCCGGCGGTGGCTTTGCAGCTACCATGGATGCAGTGAACGCACAGAACCCCTACCTGATGAGTCTCTTCACCAACGCCTCCACCGGCAAGGCAATCGGTTTTGTCTCACTGATTTCTAGCTTGGCCTGGGGCCTTGGCTATTTCGGCATGCCCCACATCTTGGTGCGCTTCATGTCCATCAAGAATGCCGAAGAAATCACTCACTCCCGCCGCATCGCCATGACCTGGGTGATCATCTGCCTTGGCGCCGTTGTGATGATTGGTCTCCTTGGCCGCTACTATGTAAGCGCCAACGGCCTCACCGTTACCGACCCCGAACGCATTTTCATGGTTCTCTGCCAGGCCCTCTGCCATCCGGCAATCGCCTCTATCCTTATGGCAGCCATTCTTGCCGCTATCATGAGTACCGCCGACTCCCAGCTCCTGGTTTCTGCATCCGCCTTCAGTAACGACATGTACAAGCACATCTTCCGCAAGAACGCCTCCAACAAGGAGCTGATGTGGGTAAGCCGTGTGGTTGTGGCCATTATCGCAATCATCGCCGTTCTCGTTGCACTCCAGGGTGCACCTTCCGCAGGCGCCGCCAAGGAAGGCAAGAGCTTCCTGGACGTGGTCATGAGCCTGGTGAGCTTCGCCTGGGGTGGCTTTGGCGCTACCTTCGGCCCGCTGGTACTGCTGGCCCTCTTCTGGAAGCGTACTACCCTGCCCGCTGCCGTTGCCGGTATGCTGGTGGGCGGCATCACCACCTTCGTATGGAAGTTCTACCTCTCCGGTCTTAGCGGTGAAATCTTCCAGATCTACGAACTGGTTCCGGGCTTTGTATTCAGTATGATTACCATCATCGTGGTAAGTCTTTTGACCAAGCAGCCCAGCAAGGAAATCCAGGACGAATTTGACGCCGTGGAACATACCCGCCTTTCCGACATGAAGCTGTAAGCGCTTCGCGCAATTATGAATTATGAATTACGATTTATAGCTTGTAATTGACGAGAATTTTAAACAAGAAAACCCGGACCTCTCGGTTCGGGTTTCTTTTATTACCATTTTTGCAACAGGATTTTTTAGTCCTTCAAGCAGCGAACGCCAGCATAATCGGTCTTGCCAATTTCATTCAAGGGCTCGTCAAAATTCAACCAAAGCACCACCGCTTTCGAAGCATCTTCCCCTTCCGAAGAAGTCCAGAATGCCGAACTTAGCTTATGGAATGATTCGGGATCTCCGTTATCGAAGGGAGTACGATCTTCCATGGCTCCAAAGCCATAAGCGTCGTACACACGGGCTTCCCATTCATTGACTTTTCCCAGCAAAGATTCGACCTCGTAATCCGGCCACTGGGTAGAAACCAAATCAAGCAATTCCTTGTAATCATCCTGACTAGGCAAATGCCAACCCTGGGGGCAAGCTTCCATGACTGCAGTCCAAGTTTTCAGCCATCCAGGTTTGATTTCCAATCACCACCGACTTAAAATTTTTCCCATCACGGGCATCCTGGTAATACACGAAATCTCCGTCGTATTCACTAGGGATTGACGGTTTAATATGATGTTCTTCATCCTTCACGCAACGAATAGGAGCAGCCTGTTCAATAAGGACGTTCTGGCCAGCACATTCCTTTCTAGATTCAAATCCATAGAACAAAGCATAGCCAGATTCCGTTGTAGACCAGAAATAATCCGTTTCTTCGCATTCCCTAGATTCACTGGAACGATAAAATGCTTTTTGAGCCTCAGAGCTACGGTCCAAGAATACACGCCACCACTTCATATCTTCAGGAGAAGGCACATGCCACCCCTCAGGACAAATCCCCTGTTCTGGTTCTGAAAGTTCACAATACCATATATCGGGAATGTCTTCATGGTGTCCACACCATGTTTTCAGAGAATCCATTGCAGCGGCAACGGGATAATAATGGATTCCGTTTTCCACACGAATCTGGTCCATGTATTCCTTGTCGTATGCAAGGTCATCGATCATCCACGAGTCAAAGTGCCGCTGTCCTAATGTATCCAGAGCATAGCTATCCGAGGTATCCTTTAATGTCATCACCCTATAGGACTTGCCATCTCGCGAATCCACTAAGTTGCCATAGGAAACCGCCACACTATCGTGATTAACGTATTCGGTTTCGCCGGACGAACTACTTAATCCATCGGAAGAACTTGAGATCGCAGGATTGGTTGTTTCAAGATTATTTTCGGTAGGATTATTCGATGCATCATCACCGCATGCAGTTAGCAAGGCGGCGGTTCCCACCATTCCTAATAAAGACTTTTTCATTGATCCCTCCAAACCATGAACATTTAAGAACTAATATACACTCTATCTGCGCCAACGACAACTTTCGTAATCTTCTAAAACCTTTATCGCAGCAGAAATACGTTCTCTTTGGGCCTTTAATTTCACTTCATCCCCGTTCATCTGTTCAAAATAGGCTTGCACTCGTTTAGCAAAAGTTCCCACCGTCTCGCCAGCATCACGGCGCAAGCCTAAACGGGCAAGTTCCTTTTCGGACTGTTCCAGTTTTTTAGACCACAATATGGCGTTGTTTGATTTCGCCACAATTTTCTTCTGACGGTTTTTAAGGACGTTGCGGGACTTCAGGAATATAAAGGCCACAAAGGCAAGAGCCAGCGCCACGTAGATAGCCATGCCGTCCGTAATCTTCTGGGTATAGTTCTGCCAGCTGTCCACGGTGCGGCGCCATTCACCTTCCTTGAGGAAATGCATTGCACGAGCAAAACGTCCCTGCAGGCCTTCCCACTTTACGACAAACCAATTCGGTTCGTTACCGAGAGGCGTAAGCATTGGAGGCGTAGGATCAAAGATCACCCAGTGACCATCCACAAACGCTTCTACCCAGGAATGAGCGTGCTTACGTCGGAAGATTGCATAGGGTCTCCCCTCCACCACTTCTGGGCGGGCGAATCCAGTAACATAACGAGCAGGAATTCCTACACGACGCAAAGCAAGTACTGACAACGTGGCATAGTATTCACAGAAGCCCTGCCTAGCATGCCAGAAAACAGACAAAGGATCTTTTGAGGGATCAGCACTTGAGCCCTGCCAGCGATTCAGCCCCGGTATCTGAAGGCTGTATGTAAAGTTATCCTTGAAGTACACGAGGATTCGTTGGAGATTATCACCATCAACGCTTTGTTTGGCGGCCAAGGAATCATTCAAGGAATCGCGGCGAACAAGGCCCATGGCATCAATGACAGAATCCATCAAGGGTTCGTATCGTTTTCCAATCTGCAAATCACTGGCCCTGTACGCAAGCAGGGAATCCGGAACTTGGCAATCGAAAAATTTTGCAGAGTCAGTGGATTCGACATATCCGACGGAGCCTGCACGGCCATCACAAACAAAGTAATGCCAGTCCGAACGTTTTCCATTTTGGCCCAGACCATTCACCATACCGCCGGCAAAATACTGGAGGGAATCTACATCCTTGGCAGCAAAGCCCACAGTTCCATAGGGGGCAAATACAAATCCAAAATTATTGATGGTGGACTGCACCCAAACCTGGCGAACAGGGCGTGGAGCCCCCGTTGTATCAAACGGCTTTGTTAACGAATCGGCAACTTCAAGAACCGCGTAGTCCACCTGATAATAGGCGGGAGTCAAGGTTTTTACGGGAACAGTCGGCAGTTTCCAAATACCAGCCACATACTTTTCATAACTGGCAGCCTTCAAATACATTGACGGAACGGCATCCCATACACGGAGAACAACCTGGCTATTATACTTACCATTGTAGTTGCTTCCAAAACTTCCCAGGGCCGCAACCTGATCAAAGCCCATGACGCGTTCACGCTGGTAATAGTCGTCGGCCCACTTGGCACCTCTTTCGTAACGGTGAGCCCGCCAGTAACGCCAGCCCCCGTAGGATGAAGCGCTGAGCATGGCTACGATCAGCAAGAAAAGCACATACTTGTACCATGCGGTGCCACGGCGGGTGTAAGAGAATACTGCTAGCAGGAGAGCAACAAAACCTACAGGAGCCCAGCCCTTGGGTATGGTATAGAAACTGAACAATAGCGCAGCGATCCCATCAAAGGCAACAAAGGCGTCATAGCCACCATTACCACGGCTTCGTTCCTGAAGCGCTGTTAGGAAAAGCAGGTAAATGCCCGGCAAGAAAACCATTACCGGATTCACTCCATTTTCAACGCCAGGAGTCATGACCCAGTAAAGCGCCAGCGGAACAATGGCACCATAGGCAGGAATCTTATTGTACTTGGGACGCTTCGAAAATTCTCGGCGACTGGTTGCATTCAAGAACCCAGTCACCGCAAAGAACGCTGCAAAAATCAAGCCTAGCCAAACCACGTCAAAAGTATGGCCAAGATTCACTGAGGTCAGAACCAGGAAAAGGATTTTAGCAATGTAGCGGATGTCTACGATTTCTTTTTTCATAGAGACACTCCGCCAGTGGTTTTGGCATCAACGTAAAGGATTTTGTCTGAACTGGATTCACCGTTGGCAGGGACGTCGCCCTTGAATCGGGCGAGCACTATGTGCTTATGGACAAGGGTGTCGTCCTTGGGGTACAAGCCCACACGTAGCACTGGGTCCATGGGGCGAGCCGCGGGGGACCATGGCCCGGGCTTTTTTGCTGCAATCAGGTTCGCCGCGGGAATTCGCGCCAGGGCATCCAGAAGATTCTTGCGGCGTTCACCGTCAGCGGCACCGCTGCCTGCAAGAGGAATTTCTTCGTCATCAATAAAAAAGCGACCTAGGATGTTTCTTTCCAGAAGCCACAGGCCAATGCCAGCAGCAAGCCTGATGGCAGATTCCAGATACTGACGTTCCGTAAAACTCGGCGCCGCCGTATCCAAGACAAGGACAGCACCCGCCCCTCGCTCTGTTTCAAATTCCTTGGTGAAGGGGCGGCCATATCTGGCGAAAGCCTTATGGTGCAAATCTCGCAAGGCATCCCCTTCACGATATTCGCGAACACCGACGAAATTCATTCCACGGGTAAGGCTAGGCATAAGCAAGGGCGCAAACACCATACCGGATGCGCCTGCCGTCAAGAAGGTAAACTCCCCTACCTTTACTGGACGGGGATAAACCAAAAGTTCTGCAGAACCTCTATAGGGATAAGGCCATTGCAAAATCCCCATGATTTCAAGAACAGAAGCCGAAATCTTTTTTAGCGGATAAGCTCCACGATTTTTCGTTTGAATGGAGCACTCTAATTTTTTCAATCCATCAGCTTTCGATATAGAAACAAATTCGGAACCTTCGCATTTTAAACTAGGATCCATCCGGAAAGAAGACAACTGAACGGAATCCAATCGGGAGGGACCTTTTCCTCGAATTTTTCGACGGCCAATGGCATTGACTGAATCTTCCAATCCAACGCCTACTTCTGCAGAAATTGTCGCCGCCTCGCCTTCATAGGCAGGCGTCACCACCACATTATCCACTGTTACATAGTTGAGTTTGCAGGAAACGAACAAGGAAATTATCGTTCCTAGAATCAGCAGAAAATCAAGACCACAAAAAATCCAGGCAGCCCAGAATCCGGGAATCATACCCGCAGCCATTGCCATCGGAAACAGTGCGAAAGCCGCGCGCCCAGCGGTGGTCAGATATTCTTGCCACAGGTAGTAAGCATGCATCAACAAGCCCGCACGCTTGGGCGCGCGAGGAACGCTATTTACAAACCATGTGAAGAAGTTGTTTTTCAAAGGTCTATTTTCTGAGAGAGGGAACAGCTTCGTTTGCTTCGGACTTCGTCCTCGCAATGACATTATTTCGGAATGCTTACCTTTTTCAGGATGTTCTGCAAGATCGTTTTACTTGCCTCGGGATTGGCGCTGTCCTTGGCAAACACGCGATGTTCCATCACCGGGAAGAACACCCTCTGGATATCATCGGGATTCACAAAGTCCCTGCCATTCATAAAGGCGCAGGCCTGTGCCATACGAATCAAGTTCAAGCCTGCACGAGGGCTAGCCGCCAAACGGACACCGCCATCGTTTCTTGTTGCCTGCACCAAGGAAACCACATAACGCTCCAGGGATTCATCCACGTGAACGTTCATCACTTGGGCACGAGCCTTCAGGATTTCTTCGGGAGTCGTCACCGCCACCACCTTATCGATGGGGCGACCGTTGCGATGACTACGCAGAATATCCAGCTCCGTTTCTTCCGTAGGGTAACCTACAGAAATGCGCACCATAAAGCGGTCCATCTGGGCTTCAGGTAGCGGGAACACACCGTGGAATTCCACCGGATTTTCTGTTGCCAGCACCATGAAAAGTTCAGGCAGCTTATGGCGTTCCCCTTCAAGAGAAACCTGACGTTCTTCCATTGCTTCCAGCAGGGAGCTCTGGGTTCGGGGCGACGCACGATTGATTTCGTCAGCCAAAAGAATCTGGGTAAAGACAGGACCCTTCTTGATGTTAAATTCACCTGTCTTAGCGTTATAAACAGCACCGCCAGTCACATCGGCAGGCAGCAAATCCGGGGTAAACTGGATTCGGGCAAAGTCCGCCCCAACAGCAGCGGCAAGCGCCTTACTCAAGGTGGTTTTACCTGTACCCGGAACGTCTTCAATAAGCACATGGCCATCTGCCAAAAGTGCCATAAGCAAAAGTTCAATGGTATCGTTCTTGCCAAGAAGAACGTTATTCAATGCGTTAGTTAAAGACTTAATCATGTTGTAAATATATATTCAAAAAAATCCGTCATGGACAAGGTCCAAGGCAGATTCCAACTACAATTTGTATTAAATCACGGTTATTTCATCATCAAACGTCGCCAAATCAGCCTTAGGCAACGCAAGCCGTAATTCACCACGTTCAAATTGGATTTTTCATCGGCGTAAACTGTAGGAATAGGCAACTCGCCCAGCACAAATTTCGGCGTCCCACCCTTTGCCGAGTTTCCACTAGCCATAGCATCCGCAATGGAAATCAGTTCCAAGTCAATGTCAAAACTAGGACTCAACTTATCCAAATCAACACTGCGCAGGAATTCAGAATTATAAAGAATAAACCCGCTATGGCGGTCTGTTAATTTGTATTTAAAAACCAAGTTTTCCAACGCCGTCAGGAACGCACCACCAATGCGTTTATACAGTGGCATATTCCCCGCCTTCGCACCACCAGAAACCGCATGGCGACTGCCCTGAAGCAAGGCCAGGCGACGACCCTCGCCCTCGGCAGCAGCATACCCTAAGCCATCCCCGCTTCTGTAATTTTCCAGATGATCTAAGAATTTGTCCAGCAAATCTGCAGGATACTGCCCATCTCCATGGAGGCAAGCGATATACTTTGCCCCACTAGCCAGGCCCTGAACCAACCCGTATTTCACCACGGCACCATAACCGGAATTTTTCTCAAAGGCAAAATACTCCACAGGATACTTTCGGGCAACCAGTTCCGTTCCGTCCTTGGAGCCATCATTGATTACAAGAATTTTGGAGCGGTTCTTTACCGATTCGGGAATCTTGTCCAAGACCCCGGCCAAGGTTTTCTCCACATTGTATGCGGGAACAAAAATGAAGGTATCAAAAGCGGACATTATTCCGTCACAACTTGATAATGGTCCACAAACCATCTCAAGGATTCTTCCAGCACAACATCCAGCGGAGTCGCCGCCTTGAAACCCACCAGATTTTCTGCCTTAGAAACAGAGGGCATGCGGCGCAAGGAATCTTCATAACCCTTGCCGTAATATGCTTCGCCGTCTACAATTTCCGGTTCCGGAACCGTCGCCACGTCTACGCCCTTGATGGAGGCATAAATCAAGCGCATCTTATTTGCCAGTTCTGCTATGGTCAATTCGTTATTCGGGTTGCCCACATTGAATGCCTGCCCTAACGCAGGATTGTTACTGCCGAAACCGGCTCCAGAACCTGCGGCAAACAAGCAGAACATAAAGTCCACCGCATCATGGACCGAGGTAAAGCTACGCTTCGCCAGGCCGCCGTTCACCAGTTTCAACGATTCACCGCGAACCAGCGCAGAAGAGAAATTTGCCAGCACGCGAGGGATCCCTTCCCCGTCCACCCCAGGCATAAAGTCCATATAGGGGCCAACGAAATTGAAGGGGCGAACCACGGTCCAGCGCAAGCCATCAAGGCCCATCAAATAACGTTCCGTCAAGAGCTTTGCCGTAGCATAACTCCAACGGCTGGCAGTGACCGGGCCAAAGGTGATTTCCGTGGAATCCTCATCCAGCAATCCAGAATCCGCAGCAGTCTTACCGTAAATTTCAGAGGTAGAAAAATGGATAAGCCAGGAACCGCTCTTAAGGCAAGCATCAGCCAATCGGGCCGGGTGATCGTAATTGCTGCGAATTACCGTTGCCGCCTCAGCCATGTATCGGCTTGGCGTGCAAATAGCGGCCAAGTTCACCACAATGGGATACTGGGCCAATCGCTCCACAACACTACGCTCATTCAAATCAGCGCAAAGAAATTCGAATCGATCGTTGGAAAGATGTTCCTGAATTCTGTAGGAATCCAGGTCCACCCCGAAAACGCGCCACTTGGTACGTTCCAGAACAGCCTTCAAAAGATGGCTACCAATAAAACCACCGCAGCCCACAAGAGCCACGGTGATAGAAGAATCTTCGAATTTATTTGCTAGAGTCAATTACTCAACAACCTTGAAAGCCTTGGAGTAACCCGGATATCTAGGCCTTGCATAAGGCTGGACTTCAATCAAAGCTTCGTCCATAGCTTCTGCAGTTTCAGGATCCAAGTAGACCTTCACCGTATTGCAGGTTTTGCCATCGGCTTCCACTTCACTAGACGGAAGAGACGGAGAAACAAGATCCAACCCCTGAGTATCCTCATCAGGAGTAATAATGATTCTGTAGGAGCCATCCACAATATCAGTGCCAAAGACAACTTCAATGGAGTCACCCAACTTGAAGGTTTCTCCGCCCTTGGGAGAAACAACAACTGTACCCTCAGTTACAGAGCAATCAAGTTTGGAGTTAGATTCTCCACCATTGTCAGAGGAGCTCGAACTGTCATCACAAGCAACCAGTGCAACAAAGCCCAGAGCAAGCACAGAACGAGTCAAGAGAGTAGAAAGCTTCATAGAAAACCTCATTTATTTAACGCCCTTAATATATAAAACTTCAATAAAAAAAGAACGCTACGAATGTTCTGCGTAGCGTTCCATCACACTTTACAAGCGAATTTTCTGGATTTTTCCATTAAATTTCAGCAAATATACGCCAGAATTCACAAAAGATGCAGGGATTTCGGCACCAAAGCCCTTCCGGATTACATTTCCCTGAACATCCAAGACCATATAACCGACCGGTTCCGAGAAACGAATTCCTGCATTTCGGGAGAACGACACCAACTGCGGAGCGTTGATTGCGGAGGAAACAATGGATGCGGTACCACTACTGCTGCTGATATCATACGAACTGCTAGAAAGAATAGCAGAGCTGGAGGATGATACCGGCGGCTCGGGCAATGCTACCGCATCAAAACGGACCTTCTGATTATCAGTGCCAGTACGAACCCAAGTGATTACGGGCATTCCCGGTTCCTTGGAAATATTAAGTACGTCTCCAAGATAATCATCATCATAATTTGCAAAGAGGAAATATCCCAACTTTTCGGAGGCGTTCTCAATGCGAATTTCACATGGCGTGGCGCTGGTACGAACCGTATCCAACAGCACGGCCTGAGGGCAGTAATACTTTTTGGTTCCGTAGTTCTGCAATGTGTAATGGCGCTTGGTCTTGCCCTGAGCAACCACCCACAACTGGTTATCTGCAGCTTCGTCGGCAACCTGCTGAACAACCATATTTCCATCATCCTGTAGAGCCAAATTGCTATGGCTTACAGTCAAACGATAGGCTCCATTCTTAATCAAGGCGTTATTTACCTTGTCTACACCAGAGGTTCGCTTAATAGACTGAATCTTGCCATCGCGATCATAGTACAAGTAGTCAATATTCACAGAACGGTGGTAAGTCCAGCCACCAGGAGAGTTGGCTCCGTGATGCATAAAGTACCAGTGACCCATGTACTTGAAAATGGCCTGATGATTTGTTTCGGAATTGTCTTCCTTGGCATTGATGACACCCATCTGAGTCCAAGGGCCATTGATGGTGGGAGCCATGGAATAGTTGGTGGTAGACGGGTAGCCGGAAGCGTAGCTGAAGTAATAGTTTCCGCGGAACTTGTGCATCCAGGGAGCTTCGAAGAAGTCCTTTATCTTGATGTCTTCCGGAGTGCTAGCCAGTTCAATCATGTTCTCTTTCAGCTTTACACGGCGGCCGGCGTTCCAGGAGCCCCAATACATCCAGATGTCATCTCCATCGTAGAAGATGGCGGGATCAATATTCAGCTTGACATCGTTTTCAGTAAGGTCCGTAATGAGCGCATGACCAAGAGCATCCTTCCACGGCCCAGACGGATGATCCGCTACGGCCACACCAATGGCAAAGCCTTCGTCCTGCTTGATGGAGCCGTGATGAACAGCCACATACCAGTAGAACTTTCCGTTACGATATTCGCAGTGCCCTGCAAAGGCGCTGGCATCCGCCCACTTGAAAGTCTTGTAACTGAGAACGGCGCCGTAATCGTGATAGTTTTCCATATCGTCGGTCACCATCACATGCCAATCATTCATCAAAAAGAACTTGTTGTTGGCGCTTTCTGGGCCCTGTTCATCGTGGCCCGCAAAGATGAACAAACTGTCGTTGTAAACAAGCGCTGCAGCATCAGCGGAATAGAAACCTGTTGTCAAAGGGTTAGCCGCTTGTGCAACAGAAAACACGAACAAAGTCGCACAAGCAGCAACACCCAAAACCCCCTTTATACCCTTCATTTATCTAACCCTTACAACGAAGTTGCCCTTAGGCAAATTTTCAAAGCGAACTTCCGTACCAGCCATAGCACCGCGAACATTGCGGACACCAACCACCTGGCCCATGGAATTCAGCAAGTACACATTATGATTGCCTACAGAATTCAAGCGCACCAGATAATCGTTGCCCTGACGGCTTACAGAATAACGTGCGGATCTTGCAGCAGCAACTGGATCAATAGATTCCGTGATAGAGCTGCTGGATTCAGCGGCCACTTCGCTGGAACTGGAAACCGGAACAACCTTAGACTTGAACAAGATATTGCCCACCACCACTTCGCCGGACACGCCACTTGCAGTGAGGTAGAAGTCCTGAACACCTGTCAACATCTTGGTGCCGCCCAAGGCAGAGCATTCCACTTCGCTCCAACCATTTTCCGTAGCAACGCCCTTGCTCAAGTCACATTCAGAAACCACAGTACCAGACTTGGAATCCTTACGCAGGGAAAGCTTTCCGGCGGAGCCCTTCACCATGACGCGAACATCGGTGCTCTTGATAGAATCGGTCACCACATTTTCGAAGATTGCGTAACCGCCGTCCTTCATAGCCAACTGGTCATTTTCATCCAGACGAATGCGGATACCATTATCAAAGCCATTACCCGGAATGGAATCACGGATCACGCGAAGGAAGTCGATGCGGTCCAATTCAGAGAAGAAATTGTTCGGAATGGGGCGTACTTCAATAAAGTTGCCACCACGCTTAAGAGTAGCAGGAATCATGACCACGGAATTTTCCGGGAAGGTGCCCCAAGCGCCAGTGGGCGGCAATTCCACCACCTGTTCCTTGCCGTTAATGGAAACGCCATGGGTTGCAGAACCAGTACCGCCGTTGGCATAACGATAACGGAGCAGATATTCACCAGCCTGGGGAATGTTCATGGGCAAACGAATTACAGAACCGGTTGTATTCACGTAGGAAAGATATTCACCATTAGAAGCAGTCTTGCTGGTAGCAATAGCCAAGTCACCACTTACAGCGCGAGTCAGCACGCCATGTTCAGTTTCTGCACTCAGATAACGGCCAAAGAAAGGCTGGCCCATTTCCGCCCAGTTGTCGTCGGTAAACACAATGTCACGAATGTGGATGTGGTTGTACTTGTCGCCGGCATTGTCGTAGTAATGATGGACGAAGCGGACGCGGTTAATATCCTGGAAGGGTTCGCCACCACCAGGGCCCACATAACGGCCATAACGTTCCAGCAAAATAGTGCCACCGCCAGTCGCCATGTTGTAACCAGCCCTGTCCTTGTAAGGACCGGTCACTTTATCTGCGCGGCCATAGGCGGTTTTGTAAGTGGTCTGCTCAATGTTGTTACCCTGCTGGCAGCACTTATCCCATGCTGTAAACAGGAAGAACTGGCCATTATGTTCAATCAGGGCCGGGCCTTCTTCGGCGCCACCGCTGGCAGTACTTGTGCGACGGGCAATGTTATAGACAGTCTTATCATCGGAAGCCTGGTAGCCAGTCTTGCCATCAATCTTAATCAGCTGAATGCCCAAACCAAAAGAACCGAAAGCCATCCAGTACTCACCCTGGCTAGTCTTGATAATATCGGCATCGATTGCGTTATACTTATCAGTACCTTCCTTGGTGTGGAACACATGACCCTTGTCGGTCCAGCCGTAACCAGCCGTACCCGGAATCATGGACTTGGAAGCAGTATAGCCGATTGCGGAGTTGCGCTTACCGAATTCAGAACCGCAGTAATAAACACGGTACTCGTCGTCAAACTTGTAAATATCCGGAGCCCAGACATCTTCCATACCGGGGGCGTACTGAGTAAGCCAGGACGGCACCGACTGCATGGTGCGACCGTTATCCTTCCAAGTGTAGGCGTCTTCGGAAGTCCAAAGCTGAAGATGATTATTGGTGCTCATGAGAGCGTAACCATCTTCCAAACGGATCATACTGGGATCATGACCCGGCTGCAAGTTATCCTTGGCGTACCAATCGGCAGCAAACACACCCTGGGCGGCAAAAGCGGCACAAGTTGCACAGATCGCGCTAGCGAAAGACTTGAAATTTCGAATACCCATAATCACATCCTCTTCTTTTACGTCTACAAATATACAATAAAAAGTCTACATTTGCCACATATTTTTATATTACAAGTCATTTTTGTAGACATTTTCAGCAATAAAAAAGTCCACATTTAAGCATAAACCAAACGAGAAAAAACATCCCGAAAGCAGAAAAAGAGACCCCAAAAGGCCTCTTTTTTTCAAAATCCGCGATTTTCGCAAAAAAAAAGGCGTTATCTGGTGCCAGAATACAGGTCGGTTACCGCCGGGTAAACCGGGATATAGCGAATATGGCCATTTTCACTTACCACAATAGCCACACCGGACATATAGTTCAGCCATTTATTCGTTTCGTAATAGCGCAGGTCCACCAGTCGATTAGTAGCCCAAGCCACAAAAGGAACCAAAAGCTGGTCATGGGAAACCGCAATGGTATACTTGGGCATTTTTTCGTAGCCGGGAACCAGGTACTTATCCATCAGTTCCTGGCTAGCCTCGTCAATATCCTTGAAGGCGTCAGAATACCTAGAAGTAAAGGCCCAGCGGGAGAACACATGCCAACCACCCTGGTTCGTAGACTTATACTGCTCTAAAAGACCAGAATTCTTCACGTACCAGGAATCCGTTAGATCGGCATAAGTCTGCAACTTGAAATCACCCTGGCCCTTACCTTCAGCGATGAACTGGCAAGTTGCCGCAGCACGCTTGAACGTGGAGCTGATAAAGGAAAATTCTCCATAGCTAGCCAAGCCCTGTCCAAGTTCTCTCGCCTGGCTCTTGCCTTTTTCAGTCAGTTCGCCATTTTCGCTGGTATCATCGGTTCTTTCGGAATGGCGAATAAAGAACACCACCTTTTCATTTTCCCTAAGGCCAGCCATCACATCGCGGATTCGAACGAAGTAACCTACAGCATCGTGAGCCATGCCCTGATACACATAGTTTTCCATGTAAAGGGTATCCACACTCACAATAGTGTCTACCACATGGGCCGTATCAGCGATATACAAGGTATCTACTCGGTAGGTCGTATCCGTCACGTACAATGTGTCATAGGAATGGAGGGTATCCCAAACCGTTTCCTGTTCCTTGATCACCAAGGTATCCCTACGGACAGTGGTATCCACAAGCCAAAGCGTATCACGTTTGCTCACAACCAGAGTATCCCTGGAGCTAACATAAAGGGTATCTACCCTACTTGTAACGACGGTTTCGGAGCCTGAAGCACTGGTTGCATCCTCACAGGCGGAGAACATAGCCACAAGCAAAAGAAGTGCGGTCCAAAGAACGCATTTTTTCATGTTATAACCCTTTCCCTGATTTTCGCACCCGTCCAAACAAATCGGTGCGTTATTTCCCTATCCAACGAAAATTTAGTTTATACACAACGTTTTCCCAATCCCTTTTTTAGCAAAAAAAAGTACACAGGTGGCAACAAAAAAGAGGTTCCCAATTGCTCGGGAGCTCCTATTTTTTGTGATGTATGAGAACCTACTTAACAGTTACCTTGTAAGCGCCCATGTTCCTGGATTTTACCAGGTATACGCCAGCTCGCTGAGTCAGCAACTTCACCTGATTTTGAACATCGCGCATATTGCCCGCATTTACTTTTCCCATATAGGCGCCAGAAAAACCGAACACATCGAAGGTTCGCACAGCGCCATTGGACCAGTTCATATTCAAGCCGATTGCAGCAGGTTCTTCCGGATTTTCAGGATTTTCCGGTTCCTGAATGGCGGGAGCTTCAATCTTCTTGATGGAAACGTTATCCAAGGTGATGGAGCCTGTCGCGCCGCCCGCATTGAAACTCAAGCGGCTGTTGGTATCGGTTGCTGCCGTCATCTGGAACTGCAGAGTGTAAGTCTTTGCGGTGGTTCCGATGTCAAAGTTCTGGGCACCATTCTTCAGGTAGCTTACCCACGGATCCACATGCTGTTCCACATTCACTTCAAGAGTGCGGTCAACAGCTGCACTTGCATCAAAGGAAACTTCGTACCACTGGTCCTTTTCCAAGCGGATATCATGCTGGATCAGCTGAGCCGTATAAGCCTGGTCGCCGGTAGCAGAAACGTTAAGGGTATACTTGCCATTCTTGACGGTACCTTCAGCCTTGGCAGAGCCATGGAGCTGCAAGTCCCAAGCCACAGCGGTGCTATCAAAGCCACCGTTGAAAATGGAATCGCGGTTGGTGGGCACAACGATTGCCGGAGCAATGGCTTCGCCTTCGCCGGTAGCGCCATCCAAGGAGAAGCGCTTCACAAAATTCCAGATTTCGTCGGAGGTGTTGACGCTGGCCAAGTCCATGGAATACCAGTGGCCCTTGCCTGCAATGGTCATGAGGCGGATTTCGCTACCGCCCTGGCAACCTGTCCACACTTCAAGAGATGCTGCGGAACTTGTACGACCCACCGGGTACTGGGAATACTTGGTAGAATTGGTATTGCACTTTTCGTAGCTCACCCAGTTCTTCAAATTGGAAACACCGCCATTATAGTTCACCACGTCATCGGTAGTACCGTGGGTGTGGATAATGGGCATGGGGCGGCTGCTGGAAGGAGTGCCACCGCCCAGGGGATAACCGGAACAGGGAGCAATAGCAGCGATCTGGTCGGCCATCTTGGTTGCGGCATAGTAGCTCATCATGCCACCCATGGAGAAGCCGGAAACATACACACGCTTCTTGTCGATACCGTACTTGGAGTACATATCGTTAATGATGGCCTTCAAGAAATACAGGTCCTTATTACCGCTCAAGTCCCAAGCCTTGCCTTCGCCATTGGGGAACACCACAATAAAGCGAGCCGTATCAGCGATAGCTTCCCACTTGGCGGCGTTCTGCTGATAGTTGGCATCCTGATTCATGCCATGCATCTGAATAATAAGGGGACGATTCTTCTCAATGTTCTTCGGCGCGTACACATTCATGGTACGGTTCTTGCCGTCGACTGAGAGATTATCTGCGGCTGCCATGGAGAAAAATCCAGATACAGCCAAAACCATAGCGGACAATACGCCCGTCGAAAAATGTTTACCAAACATTCCACACTCCTTATCGGCGGGAACCACCCCACCAACCTATCGAGACGGGCACCACCCCGTCTTTCGTGTAGTAAAGTACTCTCTCCCGTGACCAACGTCACAAGGGGCAAAACAACTTCTATTGATAAAATGTCAATGGCTAAAACCCCCGCTCCGCCCAAATAGTGCACAAATTTTCACTTTTTGACACAAATTTTTATTATATTTCGTAAAAACTCTGCAAGTTTTGGTAAAAAGTCGCGACAAAACCCCGGCTGTGCACGATTTTGACACTGAAAATTCCTAAACTTGCCGAAAACTACGATGGTTTTCAAGGAAAACCGAGCAAACGCTTATAAAGGACCGCTGTAAAGCGCTTTGAGAATATGGCTGTAAAATACGACGAAAGTAATATTAAAACATTGGACTGGTACGAACATATCCGAATGCGTCCGGGTATGTACATCGGTAAGCTGGGCGACGGTCAAAGCCCCGACGATGGTATCTACGTTCTGGCCAAGGAAGTGATCGACAACTCCATCGACGAATTCGCCATGGGTGCCGGCAAGAAGATTGAAATCACCATGGAAGACCACGCCTGCCGCGTCCGCGACTATGGCCGTGGCATCCCGCTGGAAAAGGTCATTGACTGCGTGAGCAAGATGAACACCGGCGGTAAGTACGATTCCGAAGCTTTCCAGAAGTCCGTGGGTATGAACGGTGTGGGTACCAAGGCGGTGAACGCCCTCTCCACCACTTTCGTCGTCCGCAGTATCCGCGACGGCCGCGTGAAAAAGGCCGAATTCAGCAAGGGTATCCTAGTCAAGGACTACAAGATCGAGGCTACCAACGAAAAGAACGGTACCGAAATCTACTTCGTGCCGGATAACGACCTTTTCAAGAACTTCCGCTTCCTTCCGGCCTACATGGAAGAAAAGATCTGGAATTATGCTTACCTGAACACAGGCTTGTCCCTCATCATGAACGACAAGACCTACGTAAGCCCCAATGGTCTTTTGGACCTTTTGCAGAGCCGTACCGACGATACCATCCGCTACGACGTCATCCACTGCAAGAGCAAGGATATTGAGTTCGCCATCACCCATTCCAACCAGGAAGGCGAACATTATTTCAGCTTTGTGAACGGTCAGCACACCACCCAGGGTGGTACCCACCAGGCAGCCTTCCGCGAAGGCGTGGTGAAGGGCGTCCGTGACCACTTCAAGAAGGAATTCGACGCCAGCGACGTTCGTAACTGCATTATCGGCGCCATTTCCGTACGCATCCAGGAACCGGTTTTCGAATCCCAGACCAAGACCAAGTTGGGCAGCACCACTACGGCTCCCGATGGTCCCGCACTTCGCTCCTGGATCGTGGACTACGTGGCCAAGGAACTGGACAACTACCTTCACAAGAACGAAGCCGTTGCCAAGGCAATGCTGGACCGCATCAACCAGAACGAAAAGCTCCGCAAGGACCTGGCTGGTGTAAAGAAGCTGGCCAACGAACGCGCCAAGAAGGCAAATCTTAACAACAAGAAGCTTCGTGACTGTTCCGTACACCTTACCGATGCAAAGAACCCGCTGAAGAACGAAACCATGATCTTCATTACCGAAGGTAACTCTGCATCCGGTACCATCACTACGGCACGTAACCCCAAGACCCAGGCAGTATTCAGCCTTCGCGGTAAGCCGCTGAACAGTTTCGGCCTGAGCAAGAAGATTGTTTACGAAAACGAAGAATGGAACCTGCTGCAGGCAGCCTTGAACATCGAAAACGGTCTGGAAGACCTACGCTACGACAAGGTTATTATCGCAACCGATGCTGACGTGGACGGTATGCACATCCGCCTGCTTCTCATGACCTTCTTTTTGCAGTTCTTCCCGGAACTGGTGCAGGAAAAGCACCTTTACATTCTCCAGGCACCGCTTTTCCGCGTACGCCACAAGAAGGACAAGTCCAAGACCTTCTACTGCTACGACGAAGAGGAACGCGACCGCGCCGCCAAGGAAATCAACAAGAAGGACCTGGAAATCACCCGATTCAAAGGCCTTGGCGAAATGGACTCCGAAGACTTCAAGCTGCTCATCGGCGAGAACATGCACCTGGAAACGGTCACCATGCCTTCCGACGCCTCCCTGGGCAAGCTCCTGGAATATTACATGGGCAAGAACACCCAGGCCCGTCAGGACTTTATTGTGGGAAACCTTAGAACTGAAGCTGTTGAGGAACTGTAATTATGGATGAAAATCAGACTCTGGGCCTCTCCAACGTAAATCATCTGGAAAAGCTGTATAACGGCTGGTTCCTGGACTACGCAAGCTACACCATCCTTGACCGTGCCGTGCCGTACTTCGAAGACGGCCTCAAGCCGGTGCAGCGCCGCATTCTGCACACCCTTTTCGAAATGCACGACGGCAGTTTCCACAAGGTGGCAGGTATCGTAGGTGATACCATGCATTACCACCCCCATGGCGACGCTTCCATTTACAGCGCCCTGGTGAACATGGGCCAGAAGAACCTGCTTATTGAACCGCAGGGTAACTGGGGTAACCCCCTCACCGGTAACGAAGCCGCTGCTCCCCGTTACATCGAAGGTAAGCTTTCCGACTTCGCTGTGGAAGTGATGTTCAACCCGGAAACCACGGAATGGATCCCCAACTACGACGGCCGTTCCAAGGAACCGGTTTCCTTGCCCGCCAAGTTCCCCATTGTGCTTGCACAGGGCGTCGATGGTATCGCCGTGGGTCTTTCCACCACCATCCTCCCCCACAACTTCAAGGAACTTTGCCAGGCCAGCATCGACTACCTCCGTGGCCGTAAGTTCCAGCTTTTCCCGGACTTCTTTACCGGCGGCATTATCGATGTTAGCGAATATGCCGATGGTCAGCGCGGCGGCCGCCTGAAGGTACGCGCCCGCATCGAAAAGGTGGACAACAAGACTCTCGCCATCCGTGAAATTCCCTTCGGAACCACCACGGACAGCTTGATCGACTCCATCGTCAAGGCCAATGACAAGGGCAAGATCAAGGTGAAGCAGATTGTGGACCATACCACCGAAAACGTGGAAATCCTGGTTCACCTGCAGCCCGGTACCGACCCCCAGGTGGCAATCGATGCCCTCTACGCATTTACCGACTGCCAGACTACCTTGGCAGCCAACTCCTGCGTCATTATCGACAAGAAGCCCAAGTTCAGTAGCACTACCGAACTTCTGAAGCTTTCTACAGACCACACCGTTCACCTGCTGGACTGGGAACTGAGCAATCAGCTGAAGCACCTGCAGGACCAGTGGCACATGACCAGTCTCGAAAAGATCTTCATTGAACACGAAGTCTATGAAGTGATCAAGCAGGCCAAGACCCACGAAGAAATGGTGCAGTTGATTGACGACGGCCTTAAGCCCTACGTGCGCAAGCTCCGTCGCGAAGTGACCCGCGAAGAAATTCTCAAGTTGGCAGAAATCCCCGTCCGCAGAATCAGCCGTTTTGACCGTAAGAAGGCCGACGAATTGCTGAAGGAACTGGACGCTAAGATCGAAGAAGTCAACTACAACAAGGAACACCTGACCGACTACGCCGTCAACTACTTCAAGAACATTCTCAAGAAGTACGGCGAAGGTCGCGACCGCAAGACTGAAATCGGTGAATTTGGCACCGTGAACGCAGTCCATGTGGCACTTGCCAACCAGAAGCTTTACGTGAACCGCAAGGAAGGCTTCCTTGGCACCGGCATGAAGAAGGAAGAATACCTCTTCGACGTTTCCGAATACGACGACCTTATCGTGTTCAAGGCCGACGGCAGCTTCAAGGTGGTCAAGGTCAGCGACAAGGACTTCGTCGGTAAAGACATTATCCTTGTTGAAAAGTTCAAGAAGGACGACGACCGCCATATCTATAACGTCATCCACCAGGATGGCAAGGAAGGCACCGCCTACATCAAGCGCTTCAACGTGGGTGGCGTTACCCGCGACAAGGACTACTTCATGGGCAAGGGCAAGCCGGGCAGCAAGATCCTTTACCTGTCCAGCAACCTGAACGGTGAAGCCGAAGTGGTGGAAGTCACCCTGAAGCCCCGCCCCCGTACCAAGCTGAACTTCGAAGTGGATTTCAGCTCTGTAGAAGTGAAGGGCCGTGGCGCTATCGGCAACATTGTCACCAAGTACCCCATCAAGAGCATCAAGCGCACCAAGAAGGGCGTTAGCACCTTGGGCGCACGCGTGCTGTACTTCGACGCTCCCAGCGGCATCATCAGCACCCAGAAGAAGGGCGACTGCATCGGTGAATTCGGCGAAAAGGACAAGATTCTTATCGTGAAGGAAAACGGAACCGCCCGTGTCCACGACATGGCAGATCCTATCCTGATCGGCACCGGCATCAAGTACATCCACAAGTACGATCCTGCACAGGTCTTTACCGTGCTGTACTTCGAAGGTGGCAATTTCAACTACATGGTCAAGCGCTTCAATCTTGAAGGCTGCCCCATGACTACTGAATTCAGCCTGATTTCCGACCACAAGGATTCCCAGATGATCGAGTTCTTCGCTACCGAAGATACCATGCAGCTGATGGAATACCAGGTGGGCCGCGAAGTCCAGAAGGAAGAATTGGACCTGAAGGACGTTGCCGACATCAAGGGTTACAAGGCTCTGGGCAGCAAGTTCACCGCCAAGAAGGTGAAGCGCACCAGCCGAATCTCCCCCGCCGACCCCTTCTGCGACTCCGTAGAAGACGATGGCGCTGAAGACGACGGCGACAACGACCTGTTCAAATAACACAAGGGTCGCAACCCGCGCATAATGTCATCCCAGACTTGGCCCGGCTGCAACACACTTAGGAACTTGTTCCTTAGTGTGGCTGGTCCCCTTAAGGGGAGGATCTCCTTAAAAAAACGTCCCGACGTTTCTGCGTGAACGCCGGGATTTTTTTTGCATTTTCATGCAGCAACTTGATGCGATCCTCGTACTCAAAACTCACATCCTTGAAAACCTCACGAAAGCCAGGCTCGTAAGTCGGGTTCAAAAACGAACACGCCTTTTTAAATGGCGCATTTTTTGAGGACAAACAAAAAAACACAAGGCGAGCGCCGCGACAGAATGCCTACATTCTGGCATGGCCGAGCCGAAGTTTTTTCTGCAAAAAAACACCTGATTTTATTCAGGTGTCTGGAGACTATTCGTAACGCTCGGGAGAAATAGCGTGCAAAACGAGTGTCGCAAAGTTAAGTTCACTTAACCTTATGACCGAATGCAGCCGCGGACGCCGAAAGCGTCCATTTAGCTTATACGGAATTTTTGTAAAGGGTTGGAATGTAAAGGTTTGGTAAAAGCTCTAGTCCTTGAGGCAACGCAAACTAAAACCGTTGTTCTTGTTGTTGTTGTTCTGGTTTGCGTTGTCGTTATTGTAGTTGAAGTTCTGGTTCCACGCGTTGTTGCTATTGTTCTCAGAAGCAGACCACAAGTTGGCGTTGTTGCCCTCATTGTTGAAATTGCCATTGTTGTTCCTGTTACCGGCGGGGAGCACCGAGAATTTCGTAACCTGTCCATACATGAACTTGGAAGATCAACAAACTTTGGTTCAACACCAAATCTGATTTAAAATTCCAGGTGCAAATTGTTTACTAGAAAAATCTAGTCGGTTACTGGACTCGTATTTATGCACGCTCCACACGGGCGAAGTTCCCGGCGGACCCTGGCGTGTTCGTTTTGCCGTTTTGCAAAAGACCTCGCTTAATGTAGTATTTTTCAAGGAAGCGATAGCAATCGAAATGTTCCATTTGGCCCAGGTAGCTTACGATCTTTTCGCCCAGATTTTCCGAATCTAAATCCGTAAGCATCGTATTACGGTAATTCCCCTGAATGCGTTTGCTCAAGTATTTTCTATGGGGCAGCACGTAGGCCCCCACAAAATTCACCCCATGTTCAATTGGTTGCAAATAAACCTTCTTTGGGTGCAGCGTCAAATGCAATTTTCGTTTCAAAAATTCACGAATGCGTTCTTTTGCAAACAGAAGCTTTTCAACATCACCATCAATCAAAAAGAAATCGTCCACATAGCGGCCATAACCCTTGATTTTCAAATCACGCTTTACAAAGTGGTCCAGAGGATTTAGATAAATGTTACCAAAGAGTTGGCTAGTCAAGTTTCCGATAGGGAGCCCGCAATTGGTCGGAGAATGCTTGAGTGTCTTATTTTTAGGCAGGTCGTCCCAGGCGTTGGCGGGGCTTATAAAATTTGTCCTTTCCAACGGATTATTGTACACAATTTTGTGAACCAACATTTCTACAATGGTTCGGTAATCGGCAAGTTCATTGCGTAAAGGTTTCTGCAGAGGCTCCATGACAAGTTTGTATAGAATATTGCGGTCAATACTCATGAAAAATCCTTGAATATCCAGCTTAAGTACATAGGTCTGCTTGGTGTAGTTGCAGCTTACGCTTCGCATAAAGTGTTCCAACCGTTCTATGCCAAAAAGCGTACCCTTGCCCACGCGGCAGCTGTAGCTGTCATAAATGAACTGGCGTTCAAACACGGGGTTTATGAGATTGAAAAGAAAGTGATGTACCACGCGGTCACGAAAGTCGGCGGCGATTACTTCGCGCTTAATGGGACTTTCAATAATAAAGCAAATGGACGGAGAAATCTCGTAGGAGCCATCCAACAATTCACTTGCAAGGTCATCGATATTTTGTTCAAAATTTTTAAGAAATTCACCAACATACTTCTTACGACGCTTGTGCTTGCAGGCGCTAAGATAAGCATATACCAAGTCCTTCTTGAGCTTACTTTTTGATACCATACAAATCCTGCTTTAGTTTATTTACAACTTCCAAGGCATGAACCCAGCTAGCATTTTTGAACTGGCACATGTCCTTTAAAAAAATCAGCCCGCCCTGAATCCGGACGAGCCACTCATAAGTCTTTATTTTATCAATTTCCTTCTTTGCGCGCTCCACTGTTACAAACAGTTCCTCGTGAAGTCGCATGGTCAGCTCCCGTAGTCGGTCGCCATACACAGGCCGTTGCTTCGCTGGAATCACCGCAGTAAGTTCAAATATGATGGAGCACAACTCACGTACCGAGATCATGGTAGAAAGTTCCAAGGTGGTGGGCGGATTGCGGCGTTTTTCTGTGAAGGGGTTAATGATTTTAGGTTGTGACCGAGCCACTGGGTCCGTTTTCTGATTTTCAAACATCCACTTGCCCAGTGCCTGCCAGGCGGCCAGGGGATGTTGGGCAACAGGTCGTTCAAGCTCAGCCTCTTTCAATTCATTTTCGTTAGATTTTCGTTGTCCATTCGTTGGATTTTCGTTGGATTTTCGTTGCACAACCGTTGAATTTTCGTTAGACGAACTTCGCTCTTTCGTTGCAACAATATTGTTAGGCAAACCCTTCTGCAAAAGTCGTTTATTGTAGTCAAACTCGGCACTAACCATGACTTTCCGTCGCCACTCAGCAAAGTTTTCCAGTACAGGTAGGCCCTCTATGACCACATGAGTTTTATCCAGCACATTCAAGGTAAAGCCCAGCTTTTCAGCAACCCCCTTAACCTTTTCCAAAAGGTTCATGCCAAAGCCTATGAACAGGACTTCACGACCCACATTCTTTGGAACTGTAAGCACCACCTTGTACTTGGCGATATGTTGTTGAAACAAACATGCGCTTTGTTCAAACACGTGGTAGTGTGCCCTACGCAGGTACATGTGTATTGTTTTCGTGTTGCCGGTCTCGATTTCTAGTACCCGGGGGTTAGTATATAGTGCAGATTGTTTTTCCATTTCATTCCTTTGTATGTAAAAAAAGAAGCCTTTGGGGCTTGCGCCCTGGAGGCTTCTTTTGTGAGTTGAGAGGCGGCTGACGCCGCCTGTTGTGGTGCCTTCGGCACCTTGGTTAGAACGAGTCTCTGAGGCAACGCAAACCAAAACCGAGGCTCTTGTTGTCGTAGTCCTGGTAAGCGTAGACGTCACTGTAGTAGAAGAGCTGGTACCACGCGTAGTCGCTATTGTCCTCAGAAGCAGACCACAAGGAGGCGTAGTAGCCCTCACGGTAGAAATTGCCACTGTAGTACCTGAAACCGGCGGGGAGCACCGAGAAGCCATACTTGTCGGTACCGTTACCGCTCTTGCCGTTATAATCATTCCAGCCACTGGTAGATTTCAACATCGTACCGGCAGTGCTGGTTCCACCTATGTAGGTGTATAGGGTGCTGTACTCCTTGTTCGTGGGCACATGCCAGCCCTCGGGGCAAATGCCGCGGTGGGGGCTATTGGGGGTACAGGTCTTACCGTAGCCACACTTGGTTCCTGCGTTTACGCTGAACTGGGCCGCACTATCCATCACGGCGCTCCAGGTGTACAG
>JAZRWJ010000008.1:0-32862 GCA_045599625.1 Fibrobacter sp. | reverse complement strand
ACAAACATTAACCAATAAGATAGAACCCATTTCAGTTTATCAAAAATTCATTTTCAAAGAAATTGAATAGAACAATGAAACCGACCTAATTGGTCGGTTTTCTTTTGTCCGTTCACCTACACTTTGCTTGAACATAGCCTTGGATAAAAACGAAAACCCCCAGCTATGCTGGGGAGTTCAAATAAAGCCTTCTGGCGGTCATGAAAAAAATCCTTTGGCTAAATTGATGGTGCGGTCTGCCAACTGCATCACAATAAAACCAAAGGAATAGTATGAATAATAGAAATACAACCGCCCATACAACGTGGAATTGCAAATATCACATTGTGTTTGCCCCAAAATTTAGAAGGAAGGTGTTTTACGGGGAACGCAGACTTGAAATAGGGAAGATTCTGCGAAGATTGTGCGAATGGAAGGACATTGAAATTGTAGAAGCCGAGGTCTGCGTCGACCACGTACACATGCTGCTTTCGATTCCCCCGAAATACTCTCCATCATCAATCGTCGGATACCTGAAGGGCAAAAGCAGTTTGATGATCAACGAGAAGTATCCTGAACTACAGAAAAAATACCGAAGCCGGGTATTTTGGTGTCGAGGATATTATGTGGACACGACTGGAAAGAATACGCAAAAAATCAAGTCGTATATTGAAAATCAATTGAAAGAAGATGAATACGGAGAACAGTTGGACTTGTTGATTTTTTAATAGAGGGTTTCTCATAAACCATATTCATTAGCTGGTGGAATAAATATACACTTTTTTCGTATCGACAGTTACATCTTAAGCACAAAGTTTCTGCAAGCGATATGCAACCGGACTCATGTACCCTAGGCTGCTATGCAAGCGCTTGCGATTGTAAAACAGTTCAATATACTTGAACAAATCCTCCTTGACCTCGTCAATATCTGCGTATGTCCTGTGGTGAACTTGCTCCTTTTTCAAGCTGGCGAAGAAGCTCTCCATCGCCGCGTTGTCGTACGGACAGCCAGGCGCACTCATGGAGGGAACGATTTTTAAATCGTCAAGCATATTGCGATATCCGCGGCTGCTGTACTGCGTTCCGCGATCCGAGTGGAAAATAAGGTTTTCGTGCTTGCCGCGGTTCGCCACAGCGTTGCCAAGGGCGTTCTTCACTAGTTCGGTGTCGATATTCTTGCTGATAGAGTAACCGATAACTTCCCTGTTAAACAGGTCCAGAACTACGGCCAGATAGACCCAGCCAAGGTTCGTGCGGATATACGTGATATCGCCACACCAATACTGGTTCAGGCCGAACGGTGCGAAATTACGTTGTAGCAAGTTCTGCGCATACATCCCGTCGCTCTTGCCCGGTCTGTAAGGCTTGAACTTCTTCACCACGACGGAGTAGAGGCCGTTCTCGCGCATGATACGGCATAGTTTGTACTCGTTGATATCTACGGAACGGTCGTTAAGTTCCCTCAGGAGCTTTGTGCAACCGTAGATGCAGAAGTACTCCTCAAATACGCTGCGGACAGTTTGCACGAGGTCTACTTCACGCTGCCGCCGTTGATTTCTCTTGGTTTCTTGCCGTGACCACTGGTAATAGGAACACTGTGGTATCCCCAAGGCAAAGCACATCTTCTTGACTGAATGCTCGCTTCGATGTATGCTTATAGCTTCGCATTTCAGCCTTGTGGTCGCATGAAAAGCGTGCAAAACGAGCGTCGCAACATCATGCTTGCATGATGTTATGACCGAGTGCAGCCGCGGACGCCGCAGGCGTCAAGATGTGCAGGGATTTTTTTAGAATTTCAACGGTCTCCTTCTCGTCTGCCAGTTCCTTCTCTTTTTGCTTGAGTTTCCGTTCTAGTTCCTTGTTCTTGGCGGCAAGTTCTTCGATGGAGACCTTGCGTATCCGCCGTTCTTCCTCGTAAGTCGGGAGATTGTTCTGTTTCCTGTATTCCTGAACCCAACGACTTACCGTATTCTGGATGATTCCGAGATCCTTGGCGATTTTTGCGGCCGACTTGTCGCCTTTCAGGACTAATTTTACAGTTTGAAGCCGCATTTCTTCGTTATAGCGGGCATTTGACATTGTTATTTTCCTTTTCACAAGAGCGTGCGTTTTGATGTGCAGGTGCGGGAGGAAATTCCTTGTGTAGACGGAACTGATAAAATGGGACGGCAGTTTGATATCGAGATGCAGATGGTTGATACAGGCGAACTCCCCAAACGCGCCCGCTATTATCAAGACATGTGCGACTTGGACGCCTTGGCCAAGGGCAGTGACTACGAAGAATTACAGGAACAATACATCCTGTTCATCTGTCCCAACGACATCTTCCATAAGGGAAAGGCAATTTACAGGTTCCAGAATCACGAAGACTCTGACCCAAATATTCTGTTGGATGACCTCTGCTATAAAAATTTCTATATATTCAAGAAGTACTCCGAAATGGACGACGATTCCACTCGTGAGTATATGAAGTATTTTGCTACCAAGAAATGTGAATCCGAGAAGATGAAGCGCATTCACGAACTGGTAAAGAAATACCGTATGGACCCCGCCGCGAGGAAGGCTTATATGACTCTAGAACAGGAATTGAACATTCGCTACAAGAAAGGTGTTAAAGAAGGCCGTGAAGAAGGCCGAGAAGAAGCCTGCAAGGATCTCGCCAAGGCTTTCCGTGACGACGGCTTTCCTATTGAAGCTATAGCCAAACGCACAGGACTCACCCCCGAAGAAATCAAGGCTCTATAATCGAACATCCCCGTTCCAATTAAAAAGGTCGCACAAAATGTGCGACCTAATTTTCAGGAAAATTTTTCCCGTCCTCAATTTTCTTTTTTCTACGCGAACAGTTCGCGGATTTCCTGGTCTGTAGTGACCTTGAGGGCCTTGGCCTTCCATTCAGGATTCAGCATTTTCTTGGCCATGTCCGCGATGACGGTGGTGTGGGCGGTAGCGGACTCTGCCGGAGAAAGCAGCACGCACATGAACTGAGCCTTTTCTCCCCCACGAATCTCGATTCCGGTAAAGCCTTCGGGGCAAACCACAAAGGCCATGAGGGGTTCTGCAAGGCCGGGCACGCGAGTGTGAGGCAAAAGCAAGCCCTCGCCCATATAGATTCCCTGCTTTACACGTTCAGCCAGATTTTTCCACGTCGCCATGGCGTCAAACTGAAGAGGTCCATGCACCAACGCATCGTAAGCAAAACCGAGTGCACGACCAAAAGTATCACTTTGTGCGTAAAACTTCGTGTAAACTAAAGCCATCTAAATTTCCCAAACCAAAAAAGTCAAATAAAAAAAATTACGAATTCGATCATCTCGTAATTCGTAATTCATAAATCTTAATTAAGCCAGCGCCTTGTCCATGAATTCGAAGACTTCGGGGCTTGTGGCCTTCGCAATCTTCTTGAATTCGCTGAACAGAACGCGGAGCTGAGCCTTGCCCGGTTCGATGTACTGTTCGAACTTCTGGATTCCCTTCACCTTGGAAAGGAAGCAGTAGGCGCCCATGGCCTGCATGACGCGCTGGAGACTTGCATAGACGAAAGCTTCCCAGGCATCCTGCTGAGTATAAGTCTTGGTGCCGCGGAAAGAGGTGCGCCAGTATTCAAAGAAGTCCTTGATTTCGGCAAGGGACAGGCAAACGTAGGGGTCCCACAGCAAGGAAGCCAGGTCATAGAACATGGAACCACGGCGTGCGCCCTGGTAGTCCACGAATGCGATTTCGGAATCCGGCTTCACCATGATGTTCTGGCTCTGGAAATCGCGATGCATCAAGGCCTTGGGCTGCGCATCCACAGAAAGGGCCAGCATGGAGTAGAAATTACGGACAGATTCCGGAATTTCGGTAATGCCCTTGTGAGCCTTCAAATAGTTCTCGGTAAAGTAGTCCGTTTCCCACTTGAGGGCGGCAAAGTCGAAACGACGGAGCCAGATGTCGGAATGGGAACTGAACAGGGAGCGGGAAACCTGCTGCCACTTGATGAGGGCTTCGATCACTTCGGGGTAAAGAATGCGGACGTTGCCAGAACGCTTTTCTGCACCTGCCGGGAAAATGTTATCAAGGAGATTGTGGGCGCCAAGGTCTTCCTGCAGAACGGAGCAGGAGGCTTCGTCTACGAAATAGACGCGGGGAACGGGCAAACCGAATTCAGCAAAGGTTTCGGAATAATCAACAAAACGCTTAAAATCGTCGTCTACAACGGCAGAGACCTGCAGAACGCAGCTGCGTTCGCCACTGGCAACTCGGTAGTACTTGCGGCCCGAGCCTGCACCAGCGATGGTTGTAATTTCAAAGTCAGCGGCATAGCCGTGGGAAAGAAGAAAATCTTTAACAGCAGAAGAAACGATTTCAGTATTCATGGTAAGCAATATATAAAAGACGAGAGACGAGAGACGAAAGACGAGAGAATTTTTCTAAGAAAATTTGATTCTAGGGTCTACCACGGTGTAAAGGATATCACTGAACAGACGGCCCACCATAGCCATCAAGCTACTCAGGAAGATCACTCCCATGACCACATTGTAGTCGCGGTTCACCATGGAATTGTAATAAAGCAAGCCCATGCCGTCGATATCGAAGACCTTTTCGATCAAAAGGGCACCGGCGAACATGAGGGTGCAGATTTCGGAAAGGCGGGTGGCAATGGGAATCAAGGCATTGCGGAGAGCGTGGCGGACCAGAGCCTGATTGAAGCTCATACCCTTGGCCAAGGCAGTACGCATATAGTCGCGGCCCAGTTCCTCCAAGGCGGAGTTCTTCATAAGGAAGGTCAGGAACGCAAATTCGCTGATCATGTAGCAGAAAATCGGCAACACCAAGTGATGTCCAAGATCCAGAACCTTCTCAAAGAAACTGAAATCCTCGAAGTCATCGCTGGTCAAACCGCCCAGGGGGAATATATCCAAATAGGAACCGCCCGCAAGGAAGATGATAAGCAAGATACCCAGGGCGTAACCCGGCATCACGTAGCCGGAGAAAATAACGCCACTGCTAAAGGAATCCAACTTGCTTCCGTGGTGCACAGCCTTCCACAGGCCCAGGGGAATACAAATCAAGTAACTGAGGAAGAACGAGGTAAATCCAAAGAACAAGGAAATGGGGAAACGGCTAGTAATCACGTCCCACACAGGGAGGCCGTAGGTGTAGCTGGTTCCCAAGTCCAGGTGAAGTACGTTCCACAGCCAGGTCAGGTAGCGCTGCCAGGCCGGCTTGTCGAAGCCGAAGTAAGCCTGGATTTGTGCGATCTGGTCTGGCGACAAAGCCTTGGACGCGTCTACCCCACCCTTCATGGCGGCAGCCTGCTGAGCCCTGGAGATCATTTCTTCCACAGGGCCACCGGGCAGCAGCTGAATCAGGATAAAGCATACCAATGAAATCCCGATGAGGGTCGGGATCATCAGCAGCAAACGTCTAAGGATATAGGAACGCATTTACCTCATCTTGCCGGAGCGGAGAACGTCCATCATGTTGAAGGGCTTTGCTGTGCCAGCGGCAATCTGTTCAGCCAGGAAGTTCACGGCATCCACAGTACCTTCGGCGTAGATCTTACGGCCGCAGACATTGTGCTGGAATTCGAAATGGACGGTACCGTCGGCGCTATCCAGATTGTAAGTGTGAAATGCGTGGCCACCCAGGTATTCTTCGGGCACGCCCATACGTTCCATCTGTTCGCTTTCGACGCGGACCTTTTCGATATCGTCCGGAGTATATTCGAAGCCCATCTTCTGGAAGGAGCCAACCACTGCACGGGCGGTACCGCTGGTGTCAGCCTTGGTCTTCTGATGGCTTTCCACCACAGACAGCTTGTAGCCGCTGAATGCTGTGGGGAATTCGGTTGCCAGCCATTCAATCATAGTCTGGAAGGCAACAATCTGCTTGCTCATGTTGGGAGCGATAACGCTGGGATGGTTAGCTTCAGCAACCAGCTTGGTCAAAGCTTCGCGGTCACCACCGGTGGTACCCATCACGAAGGGAATCTTGTGCTTGACGTAGAAAGCGGCGTTGTCGTTCACAGCGGTGGGATGAGTGTAGTCCACGCAGATGAGGTTGGGGTACTTGGCCAGAACTTCACCGATGCGTTCCTCACGATTGCTGGGCTTCAAAAGCTGGACTGTCTTGCCGGCAACTTCAGATTCGTTTTCAACGATGATTTCGCCAGTCAGAGAATAAGGAACAAGTTCCAAACCGCGGGCAACGCAGGTTTCGGCAACAATCTTGCCCATGTTACCCGGAATACCATTTACCATAACTTGAACGGACATAAAAACTCCTTAGTTTTAACAAGCACAATATAGTATAAGTAGCAACGACTACGAAAAAGCGCCGTTATACAACAGCGCCTAAAATCACTTTTCAGAATTATTTTTCATTTGGTTCTGGAGCACGAGGAACTCCACCCAAAAGAGTCTTACGTCCTTTCATTTGGGAAAGTTTTTGAGCAACATCAGAAGAAGAGTCTCGGACGCATATAGAATCTGAAGAAATTATCGTGGAATCATTTTTTGTGGAATCAACTTTCATTGTATCCGCGGAGTCATCTCGTACTGTAACAGAGACGGTCAAATCAGTTCCCACATCGCCAAAGACAAGTTCAGGTTCTTTTTCCTTGCACGCACTAAGCCCCAATCCTGCAGACAAACCAAGGGCAGCAAAGGCAGCGGCCCTAGCCTTTCCAGACCAAGCCTTATTCCGAACCACTTTTTCTTTCTTGATTTCCATATTTCCTCCTACAAAGCCAACCTGTAGATTTCCATGGTGGCGGAGGCGTCCAGGTCCATATAGCCATGAAGGACCTCGCCTTTCAACTTGTGGAGGCGTTCGTTCAAAAGTTCCAGGTCGGGATTTTCTACGCCAAGCTGTGCGAAAGTCACAGGCATGTGGAGCTTATCGTGGAACCAAGTCTTGAGGGCAAGAGCGCCCGCCATAGCGTCGGCAGCTTCGTCGCCGGAATCAGCAATACCAAGCACGCGATGAGCCAGTTGGGCAACCTTGTGAGGGTTATGCTTGGCCGCATACTGCAGGAACGCCGGGAAAATTACCGCAAGGCCTGCGCCGTGGGTAACGTCGTACTCCGCAGAAATTTCATGTTCCATGGCATGGCTGTTCCAGTCTTCTACGCGGCCGATGGAGCAGGTATCATTATGAGCGATGGTAGCGCTCCACATGATGTTGGCGCGGGCCTCATAATTCTGCGGATCGGCAATAAGCTTTTCCGCATTTTCCATAATGGCAAGGAGCATGCCTTCGGCAAGGCGGTCACCAATCTGCACGTCAGGAGTGTTACTCAAGTAGCGTTCCAGAATGTGGGCCATCATGTCGCTGACACCGCTGGCAGTCTGCCATTCCGGCAAAGTCATGGTCAATTCAGGATTCATCACCGCAAACTTGGGGCGAAGAATCATGGGATAGCGGATACCCACCTTCACCTTGGTGGTGGTATTGGTAATGACGGAATTGCCGGAGCCTTCGGAACCAGCCGCAGGAATAGTCAGCACCACGCCAATAGGCAAAGCGCGACTTACCGTAGCCTTCTTCTTTCCGTTTACCATTTCATAAAGATCCCAGAAGTCACCTTCGTAATGGTAGCCCACAGCCATAGCCTTGGCCGTATCGATAACGGAACCGCCACCCACCGGCAGCAAAAAGTCGGGCTTAAATTCACGGGCAATTTCAAGGCCTTCACGGACCTTGGTATCAATGGGGTTCGGCTGCACGCCACCCATTTCCGCAAAGGCAATCCCTGCAGCGGCCAATGCGCTTTTCACGCGTTCCAAAAGGCCTGAGCGCACTACACTTCCGCCTCCGTAAATAATCATCACGCGGTTTGCGCCATGCTTAAGGCAAAGCTCCCCCACCTGGGATTCTGTGGAACGACCAAAGACAAATTCTGTAGGACTGTAGAAGGTAAAGTTATTCATGCCTTTAATATAAATAATTATGAATCTTCAAACGCCCTACAAAATCTTTTTTCATAAAGCAACAACAAATAAGTCCATCGTGAGCAAACTCACACAAATTGCATACAAATTCAAAACGCGGTTACTGACGTAACCAGAAATGTTCGCTTAGTTTGCTCCTCTCAATTTTTTCAAAAGTACTTTATAAACAACAAAACAAACAAAGAGGTACTCTATGAATCTCCATAAGAACATTGCAAAACTCGCAATCGCAGGTTCCCTTGCATTGGCTTTTACCGCTTGCTCCAGCAGCGATTCTCCTGCTGCACCCAGCGATCCGACTGGTTCCGAAAATACCAATGGTGAAGTGATTGATCCGGGTACCACACCTGTTGATCCGGGCACCACCACACCTGTTGATCCGGGCACTACCACTCCGGTTGATCCGGGCACTACCACTCCGGTTGACCCGGGCACTACCACTCCGGTTGACCCAGGCACTACCACTCCGTCTGCAAACGAAGGCTTTGGTCTTTGGGACGGCACCGCAGGTGACACCCAGGTTCCCACAGGCAACGATGCTGCCGGCTACTGGTATTCCTATAACGACAACAACGGTGGTGACAATGGCGACGGCAAGTCTACCCTGACTTGGAAGGTTCCCGCTGGTGACGAATTCGATGACGGCTCCATGGCTCCGGTTATTGCAGCATGCAACGGTCTTTGCGGCGACTTCATGTTGGATCAGGGCGAATACAAGTACAACCCCTATGTTGGTTTCGGCTTCAACTTTAGCGCAACTGATGACGACGTTGTCGATCTTACCGCAAGTAAGGGTATTTGCGTCGCTTACGAATCTGACTACGAAATCGTTATCGAACTTGGCCTCGGTGCATCAACCGACCTCGCCATCGGTTACGCAAACCCGTCTTACACCCTTGATCCTGTGACTGCAGCAACTGTTGTAGACATTCCCTGGGAAGACTTTGCACAACCGGGCTGGGCTTCTGAAACCGTTGAAAATCCGGAAAAGACTCTTGCCTCGCTCAAGTTTAAGTTCACCGGTTCTGATGGTGACGCAGGTAAGTTCAACCTCTCCAAGGTTGGACCCATGGGCTCCTGCAAGTAAGATTCTCTATAATCCCCATAAAACACAAAAAGTCTCCGGAGAAATCCGGAGGCTTTTTGCATAAAAGAAATGCGACCCCAATGGGCCGCACTTCTTAATTTCTATGGAGATCCCGGGTCGGAGCCCGGGATGACATCAAGGGTGAATTAAACCTTCAGTTCACCTGCGTCAATCTTATCCCAATCCGCGATAGCTTCGATAGCCGGGCGGACTTCTTCGGTCACGAACTTCACGACCTGACCAGGAGCGCGGCCAACGAACTTGCGAAGGTCGAGGATTTCCTTCAGCTTTTCTTCGGTGATGCCAAGCTTCTGGAGCTTTTCGTTCTTGAGGACGCGTTCGAGCAAGTCGTTATCCTTACCCTGTTCCTTAACGACGCGGCCAGCTTCCTGGCTCATCACGCGGATTTCTTCGTGGAGTTCCTGACGGTCGCCGCCATTCTTCACGCCTTCCATGATGATGTTTTCGGTAGCCATGAACGGAAGTTCAGCCATGATGCGCTTTTCGATAACCTTGGGGTAAACAACGAGACCGTTGGTCACGTTTTCCGCGATGATGAGCATTGCATCCATAGCGAGGAATGCTTCAGGAATGGCGAGACGCTTGTTGGCGGAGTCGTCCAAAGTACGTTCGAACCACTGGGTAGCCTGAGTGATGGCGGTGCTATTCACCTGGGCCATGACGAAACGGGCCAGAGAGCAAATGCGTTCGGAACGCATGGGGTTACGCTTGTAAGCCATAGCAGAGGAACCGATCTGAGTCTTTTCAAACGGTTCTTCAACTTCCTTAACGCCCTGCATGAGGCGCATGTCGGTTGCAAACTTGTGGAGGGACTGAGCGATGGAGCTGAGCACCTGGTTCACGCGGTTGTCCCACTTACGGGTGTAGGTCTGACCGGTGATGGTGAGAACGCGCTTGAAACCAGCCTTTGCGGTAACGCGACGGTCTAGTTCCATGATCTTTTCTTCGTCGCCGTTGAACAGGTCCATAAAGGAAGCCTGGGTACCGGTGGTGCCCTTAACGCCGCGGAACGGCAGCACTTCGATAAGGAAGTTCACTTCTTCCAGGTCGATGAGCAAATCCTGGAGCCAGAGGCAAGCACGCTTACCCACGGTGGTGAGCTGAGCAGCCTGGAAGTGGGTAGCACCCAGCTGAGCCATGTCCTTGTATTCCATGGCAAACTTGGAGAGCTTATCCATGACGCGGCAGAGGCGCTTACGGACGATAATCAAAGCCTGCTGCATCTGGATGAGGTCGGTGTTGTCACCCACGAAAGCGGAAGTTGCACCCAGGTGGATAATGCCCTTGGCCTTGGGGCACTGCACACCGTAAGCGTAAACGTGGCTCATCACGTCGTGACGGCGGCGCTTTTCTTCTTCTTCAGCTACTTCGAAGTTAATATCGGTAGCGTGGGCCTTCAGTTCGTCCACCTGTTCCTGGGTAATGGGCAGGCCAAGTTCCTTTTCGGATTCGGCCAGGTAGATCCACAGCTTGCGCCAAGTCTGGAACTTGTACTGCGGGCTGAAGATGAAGCTCATTTCCTTAGAAGCATAACGCTGAATCAGCGGGCTTTCGAATTGATCACGCATTTTGATGTCCTTGGTTTAAGTTTTTAACAAGTCAAATTTAGAAAAGTTTTTCCTATATTAAATGCCAAGGAACGTGTTCAGGAGGATTATATGAGAAACATCATAAAAACTGCCCTAAGTTTGGCTTTTATAGCCGCAGCAACCCTACTTTTTGTTTCTTGCAGCAACCCCACCGAGGCGCTTAACAAGCGAGAATACTTTTCCTTCTTAAAGAATACCACCGATCAAAAGGTTACCATTACTTATACCCGCTTTGGCTCGGACAAGGAATTCATGGTCGAAGCCAATTCCACCCTGGAAATTCCGGATACCGAACGTTGGGACCTGACCAACAATCCCGAAGACATGGGAACCGTCACATTTACCTTTGAAGACGGCACCGTAGTGGTTCACCGTTGCACCCTCAAGGACGGCTCACAGACCGATCATTACAAGAGATACTCTTTCGAACCGGAAGAAAACAACATCATGGACCAGGATCTTGATGACACCGGCAGCTGGGAAAAAACTAGCGCAGGGGAAAACAACAAGTACAACATGACCTATTACATCAAGTAAGCCCCCAAAAAAAGACCGGCCATAAGACCGGTCTTTTTTTTAACCCTTATGTTTTTTCTTTTGCTGCAAAAACTTTTTGAGTTTCGCATTTTCCTCCGCCGCCTTAATCTCGGAAACGTACGGTAGAAAGTCCTTAAGAACATCATCCAGCAAGTCACAAACGTTTATTCCAGCAGAACACGCATACTTACATAACGAGAAAACAGAAGGCGTGGTCTGTCCGGATTCTACCTTACCCAGCCATTGTCTGTTACCACCAGACATGTCGATTGCGGTCTGCTGTGTCACCTTGAGACTCTGACGATATTCCCGGAGTTTCATACCAAGAATCTTATCAAAGTGCTTTTCTTCAGAATTTTTACCACTCATGATTGGTCTCCTTTGTATGTAATGTGAACTTTCCATACAAAGAAATCTAGGCGAAGCCAATGTCACAAAGTGACACTCGATTTTCACTGTGTCTGCGCGCACAGAAATAAAAAAGAGTCCTCCAAGGAGAACTCTTGACACAAAAAAGCGTTATAGAGATTTTATATAAATTAAAGTTCCTTGGCAAATTCTGCCATAGGCTTACGAGCATCATGACGAGGGCTGGGGCCACCCTGTTCTGCATCGGCATAGCCAACATCAAGAATGCAGGCCACCTTCACGTTTTCAGGAAGATCAAACGCACGGGCAACATCTGCGGCATTAAATGCTCGAGCCCAGAGGGTATCCAGGCCAACATCCTTTGCTGCCAAGGCCATATGGGTAGTCACGATACTTGCGTCCATATCGCCTGCATCAAAGTCGTCATTGTAGTTCTTGGCCTTCCAACTGACATTGGTATCGTAGCAGACAACAAGAACCAAATTTGCATTGTAGGTCATACGGGTAAGGGCACGAAGCTTGTTCAGAGCTTCTTCGGACTTCAATACCAATACAGAAACAGGCTGGGCATTGGTTGCTGTGGGAGCCAAGCGGCCCGCTTCCAGAACGGCTTCCAGTTTTTCAAATTCAACCGCACGTTCACTAAATTTACGGCAGCTATAACGGGCACTAGCCAAATCCACAAAAGACATAGTTACTCCTTATGATCTTGAGCGTCAAACCACTCTAAAAAGCTATGCTGTTCTCCCCCAGCCTTATAGCCAGGGAACGTTTCAATACATACAGCATGAATACTGTTAAAGATACTCTTTTCAATATTGGGATTAGTCTTCTTTAACGTCTTAATCAAATTCTTGATTTCGCGTCGCTTACTGACATTGTCCTCTTCGCCACTTTCCTCGGCCTTTTCCGTAAGGCGGCAAGCGCACTGGATAAATTCAAGTTCATTGTAATTTTTCCAGTTGATAATGTCATTTTCATGAATGCAGTACATGGGGCGAATAAGGGTCATCCCTTCAAAATTCTGACTGCGGAGTTTCGGCATCATTCCTTGAAGATGGTTTCCATAGAACATGGCCAAAACCGTAGTTTCAATGACATCCGAAAAATGATGGCCCAGGGCAATTTTATTGCAACCCATATCCTTCGCCATACGGTACAAATGTCCGCGACGCATCTTGGCACAGATATAGCAAGGCGAATTATCCATCTTGCTGGTTACATCAAAAATGTTGGTTTCAAAAACCTGAATAGGAATTTCAAGCAGAGCCGCATTACTTTCAATTTTCTCGCGATTCACCTTATTGTAGCCAGGGTCCATCACGATAAAGGCCAATTCAAAAGGAACATCGCTGTGGCGCTGCAACATCTGCATCAGTTTCGCAAGCAGCATGGAATCCTTACCGCCAGAAATGCAAACAGCAATCTTGTCCCCTTTCTCAATCAGCTTGTAGTTCTTGATTGCAGTAATGAAGGGGGTCCAGATTTTTTCGCGGTATGCCTTTGAAATACTGCGTTCAACCTTCTGTACATAAGTCAGCTCACGGGCCATTTTTTAATTCTCTCGCAAAACTAAAGGGGCTTATGCTTACGCATGTTGCGAATGTTCAGCGGCAAAACTTCCTTATGCCACTTCATCCATTCATCGTAATAGATGTACTGTTTTTCCTGCTTACGGAAAGCACGGCCATGGACAATGCGACGACCGCCACGTTCTTCCGGAGGGATCACGATATGAAGGCATTCATGATAGACAACACCAGCAACGGCATAAATGGGGCAATTGGCCGCGTCGTAACCCTTGCTGATACTGATCAGGTGAAAATCCTCGCCTGTAAGAGGATCCTTACGAACCGTATGGTAGCTGAGGCCACCCACGCGGTTGCTCCAGGTAATTCTGCAAGTCAATGAATTTTCAAAATAGGTATCATTGATTGCAGCCAGGATATCATTCAGATTATGATATTTTCCCTGGGGGCGAATGGGCGGAAGTCGCCCTGTGCTGGCAAGAGCTGTTTCACCTTTATCTGCACGAATCTGGTCCACCAGGGTCCAAAAACGGCTGACCAAGTCCTTGATAATAGCCTTGTTCTTTGCGGTCTTTCGACGCACAGCATGTTCAGCCCATTCAGCAGCAAGTTCTCGGGCCTGGGCAAATTCTTCGCCCTTCATGTATTCCGGCAAAATCACTTCCGGATGACCGAACAACACGCCGCCCTTGCAGCGGATGCTCTTTTTCATCAGGGGATTATACTTGAAATGGACCAAGCCGTTTTCCGAAACAGTATTCGGAATCTTGGGCTTTTCCTGCTTAGGTGCCGCAGCACCAAAAAGATCCATTTGAATTCCAAACAAATTCATCGTGCATCTCCTGCACCGATGACGCCCTCAAAGCCATTCAAGGCAAGCAGGCCACCGAAATAGCTTTCCGGCAGATCCAGCAAGGCGTAATGTTCAGAAATTCCGTAGACAGCGTCTTCAATGTGGTCCGGCAGATAAACGATATAACTGTCGTTATCGGGAGTCTGCAAATGTTCCGGCGTGCAGAACTTCGGATCAGTCTCACTGAAGTACATTCGGCAAGATACCGGACGGAGCGGATAGACCGTACAATCTCCCGCCTTGTCAGAGAAGGGACAAGGTTTCCAGGCAGCAAAGTAATCATGCAGAGCAAGGTCTTCAGCCTTGTCATCAAAATCATCTTCTACAACAGAACCTTGAGACTTACGATTTTCATAAAAGCCCTCGAACATGGAGGAGCGTTCCTGGCAGGCCTCAATAATATCCAGCAGGTCATTTCGTTTACGAAGTTCGCTATACAAGTATATCAGTTCGAACGGTTCCACCGACATGGGATAATGGTGGCAGCAATTGCCACAGGCGGCTCGACACTGAATCGGTCTCGGTTGCTGAGGAAGAACTGCCTTCAGATAAGAGGCAAAGGCCTCATGGTATTTCTTGGTAAAATCCAGGATATAGGGCAACTGTTCCAGCAAATTGTCTGGGCCAACCGCAGATTCCCTACCCAACTTGTCGGCAATCGCGTCAAGACGATCCCTTTCGGCACCCAACAGGTTGCCGAGTCGCATTTCCGCCAATCGAAACGCTTTTGTAGGGAAATATTCGCGATAGGAATCCATGGGCACAAATATATTTTTTTCTTAATTATGTTATTTTTTGATAAAATAAGAAAACAATAATGAAAAAGCATTCCATGATGAAAAAGCATTTTCGTAAACATTTTGTAGCTTCGGTGGCACTTTTGCTGGCTCTTAGCTTCGTGGGTTGTAATCTTTTCAATCCCACCGAAAGCGTAAATATTAAGAGCAACGATGCCGAAGCACTGACCTATCAGGGCTACTTGCACTACCAGAAGAATGAATATTCCATGGCCCGCAGCTACTTTGACAAGGCAATCCTCGCCGATTCCGCCTACTCCGACGCCTGGTACGGCCGCGCAAAGGCTGTTATGAACATGCAGCCCGGCCTGAATATTCTTGAACTGGTCTCCTACGCAAAGTCCGACGACGCCATGGACGTTGCCGAAAACTTCATGAACATGCCCGACGAAAAGGCTAACCAGATCAAGAACGGCTTGGACTCCGTATTCAAGTACCTGGACCCCTTTATTGTTCGCGATGAACTGGGCCTTACCGACAAGCGCGTTCGTTTCAAGGACTTTTCCGATAGCTACGCCATTATGCAGCTGACCAAACTGGCATTGACAGTTCGTGCCGCAAGCGTCAGCATCAAGAACATTTTTAGCGCTGCAGACAACATTCTGAGCATTAACTGGTCCGAACTGAACCCGCAGGAACTTGGCGAAACCGCAAAGGAAACCTTCGATGCTCTGGCCTCTACTGCAACAGCAATCAAGGCCAACCCGGAACTGGTGACCACTGTCATCAAGGAATACATTCCTGATTCCCTGGGAATCACCGATTCCACTCTCGAAGAAAATATTGACTTCTTCGCAGACCAGATTATCTACGTGATTGACGCTATCCAGAAAACAGAAGTGGACCGCGCCATGATTTTCCTTGAAGTGGGTAACGCTATCGATGATGACGGCGACGGCTGCATCGATGAAGAAATTCCCGACGGTCTGGATAACGACGGCGATGGCGAAATCGACGAAGACATGCGCCATTACGAAACCTACGTCATGGACGTTAATCACGAAAACTATCAGGAAAGCAACCCCACCAAGATTCGTGAAATCAAGCTGACCGAACGCTACCGCTTCATCGACATTGACGGTAACGGAGTATATGGTGAGGAAGATCCCGACGAACGCGAATTCATCTACCCCACCAAGCAGCGTGAAGAAGCTGGCAAGAACGGTCTCTTCAAGTTCGCAAAGGATCTTGCCTGGGAAGGTACCGCAGAAACTGCAGAAGGTCTGGAAAAGAGAATCGCCTACAAGGATTCTGTGCGTCTCGACACCGACAGTCTCAACATCAAGTACGACCTGGAATGGCGCAAGAAGCACGTTGGTGGTTGCTGGAACAACTACGACGAAGAACAATTTAAGGCCTGGTTCAGAGGGAGGAACTAATCATGAAGAAAGTTCTTACTCTTCTGGCCGCAGCAGGTCTAGCAACCTTGAGCTACGCCATCAAGGCACCGGCCCATCATTCTCTCCGTGCAGAATCCATGGGTAACGCCCACGTCGCTGTTGTAGATGACAAGGAAGCCATCTACTTCAACTACGCAGGTCTTAACCAGATTAACCGTCTTGGAAACTTCGATAAGAAGCCGGAACAGGGATACTATCCGAGAAACTTCATTGGCGACATGCGCATCAACATCGGTGGCGCAGGTCCCTTCGAAAAATATTTCTCTACTTATAACGATGTAACGGAAATTGCAGCTCTTTACAAACGTGTCGAAGAGGCAGGTGGTGGCACCGACGCACTTTTGGACTCCATCAGTCATCATCCCGAACTGATGAACACTCTGAACTCCTATGATCACAAGCGCCTGGATATGAGCATCAAGATGGACGCCGAAATGGCATTCCATAACTTCGGTGGTGCAATTTGGGTAAGCGGCGGAATCGCCCCCTATCTGGACGGTGGTTTGATCCTCCCCTACATGATCGTGGATACATTCTATGTGGACGCAGTGATGCAGGCCGGTATTGCTTACGGTTTTACCGACAAGCTCTCCGTAGGTATTGGTGGTAAGATTGCTAAGCGCCAAAAGGAAAATGCAGTCATCATCAGCCTCCAGAACTACGAATCCCTGCAGGACACTCTGGAAGATCGATACACGCAGGCTGCGGACGACCTGCTGGACTTCAATTCCATTTCTGTAGGTATGGATATCGGCGTTCTGTACCAGGCAACACGGGAGTTACGTTTGGGTCTCTCCATTCGTGACATCTACTTCAAGGAACTGGCTGGCGACAGAATCAAGCCCAACATTACCGCAGGTTTGAACTACAGCCCTCGATTCTTCAACAAGAATACAGCCTTCGGTAGAAAGTTCAATATCGCAATTGACTACGCCGACGCTCTCTACAGCGATAGAAACTACAAGCCCCTTACCCATCTGAACTTCGGTTTCGAAGCAGAACAGAACATTCTGGCTTGGCCGGGTTACAACAACGAACTCCGAGCCCTCACGCTCCGAGTGGCCGGCGGTTTCAAGGGCGGCTACCCCACCGCAGGTGTGGCCCTGGAAGTGCTCCGTCTCGTAACCTTGGAACTTGCAACTTGGGGTGAAGAACGCGGTTACTACACCGGTCAGGACGAAGAACGTATCTACATGGCCGAACTGAGCCTGGGCTTCTAATTTCGCAAATTACGCTGTAAAGAACAACGCGAGACCTTCGAAAACGACCTCCAAAGCGGAGGCCGTTTTTTAGTGCACAAAAGTTCAAAAACATCTTGACAAACGATCATTTTAAGTATATATTTGTGCAGTAAACAAATGTTTAGTCCGTATATCAGGTTTGAGTCATGATTGAACGCGTGCGTGGTACACTTATTGAAAAATCCCCCACATTCGTGGTGGTTGATGTGAACGGCATTGGCTACGGCATCAATATTTCCGCGTATACTGCAGGAAAGTTGCCCGAGGTGGGTGCCGAAGTTACCCTGCACACCAATCTTGTGGTCCGCGAGGATTCCATGACTTTGTTCGGCTTTGCCGATACTACAGAAAAATCCACATTCCTCATGATGCTAGACGTCAACGGAGTCGGTCCCAAAATGGCCCAGCGAATCCTTTGCGGAGTCTCCCCCGCCGATTTGCTGAACATGATCGCCAGCGACAACAAGTCCGCCCTGAGTAAGATCAAGGGGTTAGGCAAAAAGACCTGCGAACAGATGGTGCTTACCTTGAAGGATAAGGCGGCCACCATGCTGCAAGGCCTTGGCAATCTTGAAGGAAGCGGTGTTACCTCCATGGGTCCCCTCACTGGAGCCAAGATGGAAGCGGTTCTTGCATTGCACACCTTGGGTGTCAAGGATCCTGCTGCGGAAAAGGCTGTGGCCAAGGCCGCAGAAAACCTTGGCGACGAGGCGGATGCCGCAGCCCTCATTCCCGAGGCCCTCAAGTACTTGTAGCCGAAGATTTTAACCCAACGGAACAACATCAAAAAAAGATTTCTCCCTAGGTCATGCGTTCAAAAGCAAGCCCCTAAAGGATTCAGCAAATGGAAGAACAACGCATTATTTCTCCGCAGAAAAGAGCCGGCGACGAAAGCGATATGGAACGCACCCTGCGTCCCCCTTCTCTTGCTGAATTTACAGGTCAAGAAGGCATCAAGGAGAGCCTTTCCATCGCCATCGAAGCCGCAAAACACCGCGGCGACTCGCTGGACCATTGCCTTTTCAGCGGCCCTCCGGGCCTAGGCAAGACAACCCTTTCCAGCATCATCGCAAAGGAAATGGGCGTCAACATCCATATTACAAGCGGTCCCGTTCTTGAGAAAGCTAGCGATTTAGCCGGCCTCCTGACCAGCTTGCAGGAAAACGACATCCTGTTTATTGACGAAATCCACCGTCTGAATCGCGTCGTAGAAGAATACCTCTACCCCGCTATGGAAGATTTCCGCCTGGACATTATGCTGGACTCCGGGCCGGCCGCCCGAAGCGTGAACTTGCCCCTCAAACATTTTACGCTTGTAGGCGCAACGACCCGCAGTGGCCTGCTCACAGGTCCGTTGCGCGACCGATTCGGCCTGCAGTACCGTCTGGAATTGTACAATGAAGACGACATCGTGCAGATCCTTATGCGTAGCGCTAAGATTCTTGACGTAGAGATTAATGAAGACGCAGCGAAGCTTCTGGGCGGCCGGTGCCGCGGAACACCCCGTATTGCAAACCGAGTGCTCCGCCGTTGTCGTGACGTAGCCCAAGTTCGCGGAACAGGCGTTATTGATTTGGCTTCTGCCAGCAAGACCCTAGATATGCTGGGTATCGACGGCGAAGGCCTCGATAGCATGGACCGCAAGATTCTTTTCATCACCATGGACAAGTTCAACGGAGGCCCCGTGGGTCTCGGAACTATTAGCGCAGCCTTAGGCGAAGAGCCGGACACTCTTGAAGAAGTCTACGAACCGTACCTGATTCAAAAGGGCTTGCTGGCACGCACTCCCCGCGGACGCATCGCCACTCCCACGGCCTACAAGATGTTCCATAAGACACCTCCTGCAAACTCCCCCGCAGGCCAAGGCATCCAGGAGGAACTTTCCCTGTAGAGCGCGAAGCCGTTCTGTAGAGCGCGAAGCCACAGATTTGCAAACCCACAGGTCTACAAACTATAGATTAGCAAAACGAAACTCCAAAACGAACAATACGGAATCCACCTGAAAGGGTGGATTTCTTTTTTTCAAATGGATGTAAAAATTACTTGAATTCCGGCGCAACAGTCATAATCATGTTCACGCCGTGAAGTCCATGGAAGCCAAGCTGAATACGGAACAGGTACATGTTGGGCTGACGCACACGAATACCGATACCCCAGGAATTGTACAGTTTGTCCAGGGACCACTTATTAATCTCAGGGGCGATCATGGCGTATTCGTTAAACAAGACACCGTCTACAAAGCGGTCCACAGGCCAGCGGTATTCACAGCTTACACTGAACAAATGATGTGCATCCCAGGAATCGCCATAGCCGCGAAGGGGCGTTCTCGCACTAAGAGCGGGCATTACGTTGAACGGCGCACCACCCTTTTCCATTTCCCACACATCAATCAGCAGCATCTGAAGCGCAATCACACGCCGTTCAAACAATGTGTTGAAAACGTTTTCAGGCTTCCAGATACGCAGGGCTTCATCCCAGGAAAAGTCCGTGTAGAACTTTCGATTCTTACGAGCCTCCGACGCACTCAAAACATACTGCTTCGAAGAACCCAGGAAGAAATAGTGCTGGAACAAAAGTTCCGTACGAATATAGTCATGGTTCTTCGTTGACTTTTCTACGGCATACGCCTCATCTAGGCCCTCATAATCGCCAACAATACCGTAAATTCCAGTAAAGCCAATACGAGATCCCTTCGATGGCGCATAGGCGTTATCAAGGTTATCGTACAAGATGGACAGTTCCAACGGCACCTGGATTCCCTTCTGGTACAAGCCATGATCCGCAATCGGGTAAATATCATCCACAAGAATGGAATCGTTCACGTCTGGCAAGGAAGCATCATTATAACGGAAGGTTGCCTGAAGAGCCAAGTTCAAGGTGCCTTCCTTATTCAACGGTCGGCCAAAGCGACCAGTAAACTTGAAGGAAGAGTCCGGCTGGGTAAAATACGTCTTGGTTTCTGGCAATGTGAAAACGTGGTCTCGGTCAAACTTCAAATCGTATCGGAACGCGGCAAACACGGAGGATCCGAAAAGATTGTGCTTCGTGTATCGTGCAGAGAAGTCAAAGTCTCCGTTGGCATAATAAGCCATCTGCAACACCGTATAGTCCTTTTCAAAGAACAAATTACGATGTCGATAGTTCGCGCCAAGCATGGTGCTAGACCCAGGCTTAAAATTGAAGCTTGGATAAATAAGAACATTCTTGTTTTCACCAAAGGTAATCAAGTCAATGGACTTTTCTACGACACCATTGGTAAAGATGTAGTCAATGGGTTTTGCAATCGGATAGATCAATCCGTTCAACAAAGGCTGGATAATATTTTCGAAGGGCCAAATCCAATAGTCCGCCAGTCGGGATTCCTTCTTTTTCGGTTCTTCGGTCTGGGCTGGGGTTTCAGTTTTCTTGGTATCACTTTCGTCGGCAAACGACAAAGAAGCACATGCGAGCACAAGCGCGCATATCACTCGAATCAAGCCAACCTTAGCTTTTGCCACAAACATTCAAAACCTAATATAATTATATTAGAGTTATGTTTTCTCTCTTCGCTAAAATCATTAAACAAATTGCCCTATATCCTAGGTTGATTGTATGTGTTTTTTCCATTTTAGCGGTCCTGAGCATCATTCCCATCGAAAAATTAAGGTGGGAAATTCAGTTGCAAGATACTTTGAAAGGCTACGGAACACAACAAGACTACGAAGCCATCGAAAAAAATTTCGGAGGTTTAGGAAGTCTAACCATTGTTCTACAATCTGAGGACAGCCTAGCCAATTACCAACTGGCACAAAACTTTGCAAAAAAATTTGAAAACGATTCCTTAGTTCACTTTATCGAGTGGACTGCCGACTTTGAGTTTTTCAAGAAAAACCGTCTGCTCTATGCCAGTGAAAACGATCTGAAGCAAGTCTTGATGCACATTGACAGCGTCAAGCAGAAAGAAATACTCAAGAGCAACCCGTTCTTCGTCGCTATTGAATCTGACGAACTGGACGCATCCTCCGAAAACGCCAAACAAGCAACGCCAGACACAGCCAACTCCGGCAAGGATTTCTCCTTCATCCAAAATGTGGAAGACAAGTATTTCAGGAACCTCCAACAAAACTTTACCAATCCTAATGGAACAGTTCGCGTCATCGACATCTACCCAACCCACTCCATTTCAGATCTTCAAGCCAACCGCGCCCTTTACTACAAGGCCAAGAAATACTTAGAAGGCCTCGAAAATTCAAAGGGCATTCGTATTCTTTATTCTGGCAAAGTTTACGATTCCATCCAAACAGGCCGAATGTTGCTTCCCGAAGCAAAGACTGCAGGCAGAGCCGCGGCCTTGGTCATTTTCATTTTGCTGGTTTTGCATTTCTATAAGCAACCCCAGCTGATTATCATCTCCGCCATTCCTATCGCATTGCCGGTCTTGTTCACCATGGCCATAGCGTTTTTCCTCTACGGAAGAATCAGCCTGTTCACGTTGTCCCTATGGTTATTGCTGCCGGGACACGCCTGCCAGATAATTACCCACGTACTGACCCGATATTTCCACGAACGCGAAAAGAATCTAGGTCCCACCCTCAGTACCGAAAGTGCCATTTTAGGAATAGGACCCTCAGTTGCAGCATCCGCCCTCATCATGGCAGGACTATTCATCAGTTTAGTACTAGTTCCTCTGCCCGGTCTACAAGAATTTGGAATCCTGGGAGCAATCGGCAGCCTGCTAAACCTTGCCATTTGTCCCCTGGTCTGCACCGCACTACTGCAATTCCTGCAACGCAAGAAGCCATTTACGGTTCATGTACCGGCCTACGTAAAACGTCGAGTGATTAAGACTTTACCGAACAAGGTAAACTGGGTTCTCATCATAGTCTTGAGCATAATCAGCCTTGTGGGAATCATCTACAGTGGCGCAAACTTAAAGTTCCTTTACAACTTTAAGCAAACGGAAATCCAACATGACAAGCAAGAAGTTTTGAACCTGATCAAGGAAACTGGTTTTGTTCCTTATGACCCCGTTATCGTCATGTTGCCAGATTCCTCCTACAACGATGACATGATGCTAAACTTCCAGCATTTGCAAAATCGCGGTTCAATTCCTGACCTGGGAAGAATCTACACACAATACCAGTTCCTGCCCAAGGAATCATCCATCAAGAAGGAATATATTGAAAAGCTTCGCGAACTGGTTGATGACGACATTCTCAAGGCAATCAATTCAAAGGACAGCGCCGCCATTGTTGAGATGCTTTACAATTACGAAAACGACATTAGAGAGTTTGAGCTTTCCGAAAACATTCGTCGCAAGTTCTCCGACAAGAACAGAAATTCCGGAGTCTTCGCATTTATCATTCCTAATGTGGATGCAGACAACGGTCTCGCCTGCCGTAAAATAAACAAGCAGGTTCGCCAGCTTGAAGGTATCCAGGACAAGAAATTCAAGGTTTGCGGAACAACCATTCTTCGTGCATCTATTCTTGACTTGATTTTGGCAAACATTGATAAATCCATTGCCCTGGGAACCATCCTTTTGTGGTTAGTCCTATTACTTTACTACAACAAGTTGAGCAGAGCGTTCTTTACCATGCTCCCGTCTATTTTTGCCATGTGCTGGGTGACGGTCGCAGTCTACATGTTCAACATCCACATTTCCGCTTATAGTTCCCTGGCATTCGTATTGCTGATTGGCGCAAGCGTTGATGGATCGCTCCAGCTTTGGGATTCCTACTACGAAAAGCAGAACGGCACCGCCCTCACAGTTTTGCAGACCAAGTTCTCCTCCGTACTTTTTGCACAGCTTGCCGCACTGATCGGAAGCTCCGCACTGCTATTTTCTTCTCACCCGGGAATCAAGAGTATCGGCCAAATTTCTATGATTGGCATGATCTGTATTTTTGTTTCCCAGTTTGTTATTTATCCTCTCATTGCCGGTGCCCTGGACCAATACAGGCTCCGCAAAAAGGCTCGTATCGAAAATGAAAAATCTCTCCACTAGAACTTTGAATATTGCCGCCTCCCTCACCGTTGCCATTGACACCTTGGCAAAGCAGATGATCGCCGATGGCAAGGACGTTGTAAGTCTTGGCGCAGGCGAACCGGACTTCCCTACACCGGAACCAATCCGTGCGGCAGCCTGCAAGGCAATCAACGACGGAAAGACCCGCTACACCGCACCTGTTGGCATTATGGAAGTGCGCAAGGCTGTGGCAAAGAAGCTCAAGGAAGAGAACGGCCTGGACTACAAGCCGGAACAGATCATCATGACAAGCGGTGCAAAGCACGCCGTGTTCAACTCCCTGGCCGCGCTCATTAACCCGGGCGACGAGGTCATCATTCCTGCCCCGTACTGGGTGACCTATCCGGAACTGGTGAAGTGGTTGGGGGGCACTCCGGTTTTTGTGCAGGCAACCAAGGACGCCAAGTTCAAGATTACGGCAGAACAGCTTCGCGCTGCCTGCACCGAAAAGACCAAGGCCATCCTTCTGAACAATCCCTGTAACCCCACAGGCGCAGTTTACACCAAGGATGAATTGGCAGAACTGGCCAAGGTCATTGTGGAACAGGATATCTACTGCATTTCCGACGAAGTGTACGAATACTTCGTGTACGACACCGAATTTGCATCTGCAGCCGCATTCCCCGGCATGGCAGAACGCACCATCGTCATCAACGGTTTCTCCAAGTCCCATTGCATGACCGGTTGGCGAATCGGTTACGACGCCGCTCCCGCCGAAATCGCAAAGATCATCGGCAAGATCCAGGGTCAGGCAACACACCATCCCAGCAACGTGGCACAGTACGCTGCCCTGGGTGCATTGGAAATGGACAAGTCCAATGTGGAAGCCATGCAGGCAGCCTTCTTGAAGCGTCGCAACTACATGCTGAAGCGCACTGCGGAAATTCTCCCCGTGCCGGCACACGCACCGGAAGGAGCCTTCTACCTGTTTGCTCCCGTAGATTGCTTCTACGGCAAGAAGACTCCCGAAGGAAAGGTGATCGGAGGTTCCATTGAACTTTGCGAATACCTGCTGCAGAGCCAGGACTTGGCCATTGTGCCGGGCGCCGCTTTCGGTGATGACACCTGCGTTCGTTTCTCTTACGCAGCTAGCGATGAGACTTTGGAAAAGGCCTGCGACAGATTTATTGCAGGTCTGAAGGCTCTGCAAGACTAAGGATATAAATGCTTCGATTGCGTCGACCTAAAGGCTTCGCAATGACATAGGGAATATGCAATCATTTCGACTGGTAAACGTAGAGTCTGACAAGCCTTTTACTATAGGCCGTAAGTCGGACAACAGCTTGGTTCTGGACAACTTGATGGTGTCCAGGTATCACGCCGTTTTGGAACGAGTCAATGAGAAATGGTTTCTGTCGAACCACACCACAAATAGCGTCACACAAGTCAATGGAAAAGATGTAGTCCCAAGAACCGAAACATCCCAAGGTGTGCCTGCAGAAATTGCAGACGGTGACGTGATTCAGGTGGGTCCGCTCCAGTTAAAGGTAGCCTTCAAGGGAAGCAAGCTTTCCCTGTTGCTGATGGAATCTGCAGACCAGGAAATTTCCGTTACCAAGGCGCTGACAGAAAAATGGTCCGCCATCGAAACTGATGAAGTGGACATTCCCAAAGGCGTTGAAGCAAAGATTTGCGCAGGACAGAAAGTCGCAGGAAACTGCAACGGGAACTGCGCCGCCTTGAAGTTTAAGGAAACGTTGACCAATGCCCAGGGCAAAAGCATCAAGCAGGCAAAACTTGCACAAGGTGAAGTATTGCGTTTGCCCAGCTGCGAAATGGAATTCGACGGGGCGTCTTTAGTTTGCAGAAATCGTCCCCACGGGTTCGATGTCAGCGTGAAGAATCTGGATGTTTTCGCCGGCAAGAAGCAGCTGCTTCACGATGTGAACTTCAATTTGCAGGCGGGTGAAATTCTCGCCATCATCGGACGATCCGGCCAGGGCAAGTCTACATTACTCCGCCTGCTGCAAGGCGTTCACAAGAGCGGTGAAAATTCCGAGGTTCGCATTGGTTCTCTGGATTACAGGAATGCGGAAATCCGCAAGCATATTGCATTCCTGGAGCAGGACCCGGAACTACGTAAGGACTTGACTGTCCGCGAAACACTTCTGGACGGTGGACGCGTCTCCATGAACAAGCAGGACTTCAAGCAGAACGCCCAAGGGCGGCTCGAAAAGTTCTGCGAACTTTTCGGGCTGAGCGACCGCATGGACAACGCCGTGAAAACGCTCAGCGGCGGCGAATCCCGCCGCGCCGCCCTCGCCCGCGAGCTCATGGGGAACCCAGGCCTTATCATCCTGGACGAACCGCTTTCCGGGCTGGACCCGTTCAACTCCAAGATTCTCTGCTCCCACCTGAAGCAACTTTCCTTCCTGGGTCACACCATCATCCTGACCACCCACAGCTACGAAGCTCTGGAAATCGCCAACAAGGTTCTGGTCCTTCACCAGGGCGGCCAAGGTTTCTTCGGCAGCCCTCAGGAAGCCTATCGCTATTTTGAAACTAGCGATCCAGAAAGAATCCTTTCCAGTCTCAACGACGAAACCTCTTCCAACTGGCAGAAGGTTTTCGAAGAAAAGAAAATCCAGGAAACCATGGCCACACGGGTCACCGCCGCTCTGCAAAAGCCCGAAGCCAAGGTCAACTTCTGTTTTCCCAAGACAGAACTGTCCCCCATGTTCCTGTACAAGATCATGCTCACGGCAAAACAGTGGTTCCGGGACAAGGGTAAGTTTATCGCCCTGCTGATCCAGCCTCTCGTAATCGGCTTCTTGTTCTCCCAGATTTTCTCCAGCCTCACCTCCCTTTGGATCGTGGCCTTTGCCGTTATCCTTTCCGCCAACTGGTTGGCCCTTTCCCTTTCCATCCGCGAAATCGTTCAGGAAAAGGAAATCCTCCAGAGCGAATTCCGCAAGGGCGTTTCCGTACTCACCACAGTCACGGCAAAGCTTGCGCTCCCCACTTTGGTGGCTTGGCTCCAGACTTTAATCGTCTATCTGTTTGTCAGCATCCGCACCCAGGTCCACGCCTCCCCCGCCCAGCTCTTGCTGGTGGTGGCCGCCATGGTCATCCCGCCGGTTACCGTAGGCCTTACAGTCAGCGCCTTCTCCAAGAACGCAGGCCAGGCCAACGCATTGTTACCCTTGCTCATTATTCCCCAGGTGGCCCTGGCCGGAGCCCTGGTTCCTTTGGACCAGATGCTACCCATAGGCAGAGCGCTTTCCAACGTGATTTGGGCACGATTCAACCAGAATAGCCTTTTAAACTTGCTTCTCGAGCGCCAAGACCCCATTGAAAACATCCTAGCCGCAATCGCAATCGCATTAGGTTGTTATATTGTGATGGTAATTAAGATTCACTGTTCTAAAAAAGCAAAATGATCGCACCGCAGAAACCTGAAATTTTTCCTCGTCCGTTTAACGCAAACTACGATCTTCTTGGCACCCTGGGCAAGGGTGGTATGGGCAATGTCTACAAGGCCCTTGACAAAAAGCTGAAACGTGAAGTCGCCTTCAAGATTTTGGATTCCTCTTCCGACCAGGAAGCTATCCAGCGTTTCTACCTCGAAGCCCAGGCAATGAAGGAATTGGACCACCAGAACATCGTTCATGTGTTCGACTTTGGTCAGCAGGAGAACCAGCTGTTCATCGCCATGACCTATGTTCAGGGCACCAACCTTTCTGAAATTCTGCGCAACAAGGAACAGCTCTCCTTTGAAGCCATCGACGTCATTATCCGTCAGATTGCACGTGGTCTTCTCTACGCCCACAGCAAGGGCATCGTTCACCGCGACGTGAAGCCGTCCAACATCATGCTTACCCACGACAACCGTGTGTACGTGATGGACTTCGGCATCTCCTACATCCGTGAACTTGAAAAGGAACGCCTCACCCGCACCGGCATGACCATGGGTACTCCGGAATACATGAGCCCGGAACAGTGCCACGGCGACAGCGTTACATTGCAGTCCGACATTTACAGCATGGGCGTGATCTTATACGAAATGACCTGCGGCCGCCTTCCCTTCGAAGGCAACCGCCCTGTGGAAATCGCACTGAAGCACGTTCAGGAACAGCCCCCTGCACCGGAGCTTTTCCGCAAGGACATGCCCCCGGGACTTTCCGCATTGATCCTCAAGTGCCTCAAGAAGAAACTGAACGAGCGCTTCCACGACATGCAGGAATTCCTTGACGCCTGCGACCAGGTGTTTCCCAACGACAAGGACACCCACCAGAATCCCCGCGTCACTTCGACCTTGCGTCGCCACACCGCCTCCATTACGGACATGGCAACCAAGATTACTCCCAAGGCAAAGATGCTCCAGAAGAAGCTGACCGCATTGGCCGTGTTCATCTTCCCGCTGATCATCATGCTCCTGATTTTGCTCATGCTGACCCACAAACCAGAAAGCACCTTGCGCCAACTGGAATGGGCCGAGGCTCTTGGCAACTACGAAACCAAGGCTCTGGAAGTGGACATGACCAAGGGTTACCCGCTTTCCAACCTGAACGACAACGACTTGAAAACCGCATGGCTCTACACTATGCCCCAGAAGCCCCAGAACCCGGTTCTGACCTTGTACTTTGACGGCAACACCGTAGTGACCCACTTCGGTATCGCCATCGGTTACCAGCGCTCTGTGGACGACGCCTTCGGCGACCGCTTCCGCATTTTCAAGAAGCCCAAGACCATCACCATCGAAACCAAGGATGGTTTCAAGCAGAAGGTAAAGCTGGAAAACGTCAAGGGTATGCAGTATCCGCAGATCCAGGCCATGGAAACCACGGAACTTAAGATCTACCTGGACAACGTTTACGAAGCAGAGAACGACGACTTCGCCATTTCTGAAATTCGTTTGCTTGGCATGGAACTTCCGTAAGGACTGAACGTGGGGTGTGAACCCCCGCGCGTCATTCTGAGCGTAGCGATAAAGAATTGTCGAAACTTTAGTTTCCTACAATTCTTATCCTCTTTGGGGAAGAATCTAAAATATTTCTTAGATAAAGTAACGAAAGGGTTATTCCCTTTCGTTCTTTTGTTTTAATAAATGTTCAAACAAAATATCGGCAGATATAATGTCGGACTTAGGAGGATTACAAATTATGGAAAACAAGAAAAATAGTGGAACATTTGAAGAAACATTTACCGGTACTCGAGTCAAGGGAAATTACATCGAGACTCACGCCGCGGCATACCTACGACGCTTGGGGTACGAATTACTGGCCCGCAATTACGCATACCGAGGCGGAGAGCTGGACATTGTGGCGATGGACGGAGAGACCATCGTCTTTGTGGAAGTCAAGTCCGTCTGGAACAACCAGCAGGGAAACCCGGCCGCCCGCGTAAACCGTTTGAAGCAACAGAAGATCTGGCGGACGGCCTGCCATTTTCTGCAAGGGAACAAGGCTGCGGCTCCCAATGGCTTTGATCAGCCATGCCGTTTCGATGTGCTCAGCGCCAGAGTGTACCTGCAGCCGCTGCAGTTCAGCCACCTGAAAAACGCCTTCGAAGGAACCCAGGTCATCCCGCAATGCTGAAAGACATCATTCAGGAGAACTCGCAAGCCCCGAAGAATCCATCCACATAGGACTATATTTTTGCAAGCCAGGCTGAACAAACTGCCAAATTTTGGTTAAATTCATGCTATGCGATTTGAAGTACATCCACAAAATCCTCAGGCCCGCATCGTAAAGCTGGCCGCCGCCGCCCTGGAAGACGACGGTCTTGTTCTGTATCCTACGGAATCCGGTTACGCCATCGGCTGTAACGCAGAATCTCCCAAGGCCATCCACAAGCTTTACGCCCTCAAGAAGCCTATGAAGAAGTTCTTCATGGCATTAATCATTCCCGATATTCGCGCCGCCACGGATTACGCCCGCGTGGACAACTTCGCCTTCAACATCATGAAGCCCCGCGTTCCTGGCCCCTTCACTTTCATTCTGCCGGCAGACCCCCACATCGCCCGCCGTCTGGACGTGAAGCGCCCCGAAATCGGCGTGAGAATGCCGACCCACCCCTTCTTCAAGGAACTGTTCCAGCACTTCGACAAGCCCATCCTCAGCACCGCAGCCAAGCTTAGCGACGAGGACATCTACGAGCCCGACGATCTCTGGAAGACCTTCGAGCATTCCGTAGACATGATGGTAGACTGCGGCCCCATCGAGATTCGCCCTACCAACATCATCAGCCTGGTGAACCATCACGAAGTGGAAATCATCCGCGGCGAACTGGATCCGGAACCATAAAAGCCTTATTAGATCATTACATCTTAGATTCCATATTTTTGTAAATACTACATAGTTTCTATATCAATACGTCGCTTTTCACAGCGGCGTATTTTTCATTACATCATTTCCTAAATCAAGTCCTAAATCGCCCCAAAATAGGCCATACAGAATGTATTGACATTTTGTAAAACAAGAGGTATATTAATCCATGTTCAAGTGGAACGCAGATAAAGGAAAGAAACTACAAGAGGAACGTGGTATTGATTTAAACAAAATAGTGTCATTGATTCAATCGGAACAATATTTCATCGTAGATGTGAAGAATCAAGATGATCATCCAAATCAAAAAATGTACGTGGTAAATTTAGATGGTTATCCAACCTGCGTACCATTTGTTGAAGAGGATAATGGTGACATATTTTTCAAGACAGCGTTTCAGAATAGGCGGTTAAAGGAGAAATAATTATGGCAAAGATTTTTAAAAGCAAAAATATTCCTTTTGACGAAGAAGAAAAAGAGCTGATGGAAGCCTTTGAGAATGGTGAAGTCAACATCATTAAAAAAGGAAAAAATACCGACAAGATTTTGCATGCAACATTAGAATCCATAAAAAGCAAGCAGCGAAAAATGTATTCTTTCCGTCTGCCAGTAGCCGTTATGGACCGCATCAAAGAAAAAGCACAAAAAGCAGGCATACCATACCAAACCTTGGTTTGTTCTGCATTGACAGAACTCGCCAAATAAAAAAGACCTGCTTTTAAGCAGGCCTTTTTGCAATAAATCCGAGCGACTCGGAATTTTGCGCAAGGTGAATTACACCATTGCAGCAGAGAATTCAGCTTCGGTCACCAGGTCTTCACCGATGAACACCTGACCGGCATACTTGAAGATGCCGCGACGAGCCATGCGGAGGTCGGTCAAGCGCACCTTCAGGATGATATCGGTAGGAGGAATCACAGCCTTGCGGAAGCGGCAGTTTTCCACACCCATGAATGCCGGGCGCTTGCCAACAGTCTTTTCTTCCATAGCGATCATGGTAAGGAGCGTTGCAGCCTGAGCCATAGATTCAATCTGGATCACGCCGGGCATCACCGGATTGCCAGGGAAATGACCCTTGAAGAAGTCCTGTTCGCCAGTCACGTGCATGCGGCCCACCAGAGAAGGCGGATTTTCAGCAGTGCCATCACCAACGTTCAGTTCCAGGATTTCGTCAACGAAAGCAAAGGGGAACTTCTGGGGAAGAACTTCGTGGCAAACATCTTCGCCGTAGAGAACGCCTTCTTTATCAGATTTTTTCAAAGAGTCCAGCAGAGACATAGGGAATTAACCTCTCCATGATTTGTCGGTGGGAAACATGCCCACCATTTGTGATTTCGATTCGGACTCTGGGAAGAGCCGGACAGATAAATGTGATATCGCCAATTAAATCTAGTATTTTATGCATGGCAGGTTCATTTGCCACACGGAAATCCTTGGAACATTTTGCACCGTCGCAACGGTTCAGCAACATGCCGCAGGATTCATCCACACCGCCCAGCATGCCAGCGGCCTTCGCCTGCTCAAATTCTTCAGCAGATATGAAGGTGCGGGCCATGAAAATCTGGAACAAGTTTTCCGGGGAATAGATGGAAACGGAAGCGGCGGACTGCAAGTCGCAGGAATCGCCACGAGCCTTGCTACGGTCCAGAACATATTCCACCTCAAAAGTTTCAGCAGGGCAAATACGAACATGACCGAAAGTCCGTTCAGAACCGTCAGAAGCCTCAGCCGTCAGGTCCCATTCCGCCTTCACGGGAGCGTCATAAAACACGAGCGCTTCTGGCTCCCCCGCTGCTCGACGCAGGCCATAGAAGAAGGGCGCCGCAGAACCATCCATCAGCGGAACTTCCGTTCCAACCAAATTCACATTGAACCTGCGGCCAGGCCACATCAAGAATACAGGAGCCAAGTGTTCAGGACTTGCAATAGATCCTGCATTCAGCCCCACCGCATGGGCACGACTTTCATCCTCGTAAGAATAAATCGCCGTACGGGCAGCGCCAAACTTCAGGTCAGAAAAAATCTTGCAGAGATCCGTGCGGTAAACTTCGCGACCGTCCACACTCCAAACCACACGGGGTTTGTGGGTAGGATCCCTTTCCAGAACATCCACCGTCACCTTGGCATTCCTATAGCTCAAGGACGGAGATTCAAATTCAAAATGCTGAGCGTTGGTCATAACTTAGGAACAAAGATAGTTTTTTCTCTAAACAAAATTAATTTCCAGTTTCTTTCCAAGCGCTGCTGCTATTTTATAAAGTGTTTCAACGGAGGGAGACCCTTTAGGGGTTTCAAATCGCTGATAGGCCTGGGGCGATATACCAGCCTTTTTTGCAACCTGTGTTTTTGTCTTCCCTCGGCGCGCCTCAAAGATCTTGTAGGCAACCTCAATTTTCGGAGATAATTCTACAGCATACAACCCTTTCTTTTCATCGGGTTCTGTCCTTGGATAAACAAAGGTCAGGCCTAAATCCAAGTCACATTCAAAAGCACCATCCATAGCATCTTTTGCCATTGCCAAAGCCTCGCCCACAGAAGCGCCAAAAGCATTCACATTAGGAAGATCCGGGAAACTGGCAACGTAACCCATGTCCTTATCCTTCTCTATTTTACAAGCATAATACATACAAGCCTCCCTATTGATCCAGCTGCTTCAAGATCCTTTTAAGATAATCACCAACAATTTCTTTTGAATGCTTTTGAATAGGTACTGTTCTTCGCCCCGGCTTCACAAATTGATGATGAGATCCAGTGATTCTTTTTAATGTCCATCCTCGTTCAATCGCATACCTGCATATGTCGTTAAATTTCATAGATTAATATAGTTTTTCTTTTCTACATATTCAATAAATTTTATTATAAATCAACAAATTTATTGATAACAAATAGTCCGGATATAAAAAAAGCCGTATTTCTATAAACCCCGAGAACTGTTTTAAAGCTCTCTTTTGAGGATATAAAAACACGGCTTGTTGCGGAAGTTGCTCCGCAACTGTTGTCTGTCAGAATAAATGTACTAAAAAACAGATGTCAAAAGATGACAATCCTAAAAATTAATAGGTTTACTTCGCCTTGTACTTGGCGCGTTTTTCGGCGACCACATTTGCAGGGACTTTCTTTTCGGGAACGACCTTCAAGGCAAGCTGCAAGCCCATGGCATTCAGAATTTTCATCATCGTTTCAAAACGAGGATGCGCACCTTCCTTCATCGCCTTGTAAAGACTCTCACGGTTCAGGCCAGACTTTTCGG
>JAZRWJ010000007.1:0-1376 GCA_045599625.1 Fibrobacter sp. | reverse complement strand
GGTAGTGTCAAGGGTTTTTCGCAAAAATAGTTTGTTCCAACATCAGATTCTAGGCCAGGTTCTTCCTGGCTTTTTTCAATTCTGTTTCAATTTCCCTTTGGTTTTCAAGTTCATAGAGGTGTTTCATGTTCAGGTATCGCTTGGTGCCCCAGTCTTTTGAAGCGACGTATCTAAGCCTTGCACAGACCAACATCAAGGCCGATTCACCATCCGGGAAGCAGCCTACTACCCGCGTCCTGCGACGGATTTCGCGGTTGAGACGTTCGAGAATGTTGTTGGTCCTGATGCTTCGCCAATGTTCGTGGGGAAAGTCCAGGTAGGTCAAGGTTTCCCTGACTCCCTTGGCATAGAGATCCGCAGCCGATTTCAGCCCCATGTCCCGCAGTTTCTGCTCCACATCGATAACCTTCTTTAGAGTCGCTTCCTTGTCTTCCTGGGCATAGGTCGCCTTCAGCAGCGGCATGACCGTGGCCAGTTTGTTGCGGGGAATCTTGGTCATCAGGTTCCTAAAAAAGTGGACTGTGCAACGTTGCCACTTGGCATCCGGGAATACTTCCGAGGCCGATTCAAGGAAACCAAGGTGCTTGTCCGACGTGAATAGCCTTACGCCCTTCAGTCCGCGTTCCTTGAGACTTACGAGGAAACTTCGCCAGCATTCCTTGCTCTCGCTCGCACCCTCGCAGGCCCCGAGAATCTCGCGATAGCCGTCCTCGGCGACACCGATGGCGACAAGTACCGAGACGCTAGTCATTTCTCCGCCCCAGCTACGCTTGAGATAGATTCCATCAACGAACACATAGGGATATTCGCCGGTAATTGGTCTGTTGCGCCAATCTTCGATCTTCTCGTACACCTTCTGGTTAAGGCTGCTTACGGTTGATGCGCTGACCCTGGAGCCCCACAAGAGCTCTGTAACGTCCTCTACGCGACGTACGGATACCCCGGCAAGGTACATTTCGATAAGCGACTCCTCGACGGACGATTCCCTGCGCTTGTAGCGTTCGATAATGGCTGTTTCAAACGGGGCCAAACGAAGCTTGGGGACGGAAAGTTCTACCTCGCCAGCTGTGGTCAGCAGTTTGCGCTGGTAATGCCCGCTGCGGTAGTTCTTGCGCTCGTCGGTACGTTCATGCTTCTCCGCGTTGCAGAGTTCCGCAGCCTCCTCGTCAAGCATGGTATTGAGGGTTTCCTCGATAGTCTTGCGGATGACTCCTTTCAGATCGTTCTTGAGGCCTTCTTCGTCAATTTTAATTATATTGTTATCCATAGGATGTTTTCTTTTTAGGTTGATTTGTGGTTATTTCAAATCTAAAAATTGGAACATCCTATTTTTTTTACCCCCTTAGAGGAATTTGCGAAAGACAATATACGTTATC
>JAZRWJ010000006.1:0-256106 GCA_045599625.1 Fibrobacter sp. | reverse complement strand
TTCGAATTCCGGTGCAACAGCGGCTGCTTCCAGTTCGTCGAGCATGGAAGTGTAGGTGCCGGTGGTGATGTGCGGAAGGGCTGCAACAACCTGGAGCTGGGTAGTACCTTCGTAGATGGAGGTAATACGGGCGTCGCGGTAGAGACGCTGGCAAGCGTATTCCAGCATGTAGCCGGAACCGCCGTGAACCTGGATGCTGTCGTAGCTGTTGATGTTGGAGTATTCGGCGTTCATGCCCTTGGTGAGCGGAGTGCCGGCAGATGCCAACTTGTTGTACAGCTTCAGTTCAGCCTTTTCTTCGTCGGTAAGCTTGCGGGTGCGTTCGATATCTTCAAGAGACTTGTAGATGTCAACGTAGCGAGCTGTCTGGTAAAGGAGGGCGCGGCCAGCATCAACGCGAGCCTTCATGTTGGAAAGCATTTCGTAGACGCCGGGGAAGTTGATGATAGCCTGGTTGAACTGCTTACGATCCTTGGCGTAGGCGAGAGCTTCGTCGTAGGAAGCCTGGCTGATACCCACTGCCTGTGCAGCGATACCGAGACGAGCGCCGTTCATGAGGGCCATCACGTACTTGATGAGACCGAACTTGCGACGGCCGCAGAGTTCTGCCTTAGCGTTCTTGTAAACCAGTTCGCAGGTCGGAGAACCGTGGATACCCATCTTGTTTTCGATACGACGAACATCGACGCCACCGTCGCGCTTGTCGTAGATGAACATGGAAAGACCGCGGCCATCCTTGGTGCCTTCTTCAGAGCGGGCGAGGACCAGGTGAATGTCAGAGTCACCGTTGGTGATGAAGCGCTTCACGCCGTTCAGGTACCAGCACTTGTCTTCTTCGCTGTAGGTTGCCTTCAGCATCACGCGCTGCAGGTCGGAACCGGCATCGGGTTCGGTCAAGTCCATGGACATGGTTTCGCCGGCGCAGATGCGGGGCACGAAACGAGAACGCTGATCTTCATCGCCGAATTCGTACAAAGTTTCGATACAGTCCTGAAGGGACCAGATGTTTTCGAAACCTGCGTCGCCGGCAGCGATCATTTCGTTAATGGCGGTGTAAGCAGTTACGGGGAAGTTCAGGCCACCGAAACGACGGGGCATGGTAACGCCGCAAAGGCCAGCCTTCACGGTAGCTTCCAGGTTTTCGTAAGTCTTGCTTGCGTAGCGGACGCGGCCGTTTTCGCAATGAGGACCTTCTGCATCAACTGCTTCTGCGTTGGGTGCGATTACGTTGGAAACGATGTCGCCAGCCAGTTCGCAAACCTTGTTGTAGTTGTCGATTGCGTCGGCGTAGTCGGCCGGAGCGTAATCGGACTTTTCTTCATTAGCAAAGCCATTTTCCCTGAGTTCCACAATGCGGTTCATCAAGGGGCTGCTTTCGAGATTGAACTTAATCTCTGGATGATCTGTATAGAAATTTGCCATAGCGCTTACTTGTTGTTTGCCTTGTAGTACTTGATTAACTTGGGAACCACTTCTTCAACGTTGCCGTTGATGACGTAGTCTGCGATTGCATTGATCGGAGCATCCGGGTCGTTGTTCACGGAAATGATAATGCCGGAATCCTGCATGCCAGCGATGTGCTGGATCTGGCCGGAAATGCCGCAAGCAATGTAAACCTTGGGACGAACGGTGAGACCGGTCTGACCGATCTGACGGTCATGGTCGGCAACGAAGCCTGCGTCGATTGCAGCGCGGCTTGCACCAACTTCGCCGTGGAGTTCCTTGGCCAGTTCGAACAGCATGTCGAAGTTTTCCTTGGAGCCCATGCCGTAACCACCGGCGACCACGATGGGAGCGCTCTTCAGGTTGTTCTTGGCAGCTTCAACGTGGCGTTCCAGAACCTTCACCACGTATTCAGCTTCGGGAACGTACTTGGCAACGTCGTGCTTTACGACTTCGCCCTTGTAGTTTACGTCCTTGATTTCCTTCTTCATCACGCCTTCGCGGACGGTAGCCATCTGCGGGCGGTGTTCCGGGTTCACGATGGTAGCAACGATGTTACCGCCGAAAGCCGGGCGAATCTGGCAAAGCTGATTTTCGTAGAACTTCTTTTCGCCACCGATGCTCATTTCGAAGCTGTCGATTTCGAGTTCGGTACAGTCTGCAGTCAGACCACTGTGGGTGGCGGCAGAAATACGGGGGCCGAGGTCACGACCAATCACGGTTGCACCCATAAGGCAGATCTGGGGCTGTTCTTCCTTGAACAGGTTGATCACGAGAGATGCATGGGGATTGGTGGTGTAGGGGAACAGGCCTTCAGCGTCGAACACATGAACCTTATCGACACCGTAGGGGAAAACCTGCTTTTCGATGCCGTCGATACCGGAGGCGGCGCAAATGCATTCCAACTGGACACCCAGGGTGTCGGCCAGCTTACGGCCCTTGGAGAGCAGTTCGAGGGAAACGTCCTTAACGGTAGTCCCTTCAATTTCGCAATATACAAATACGTTATTCATAGGTTAACCGATAATCTTTCCTTCTAAGAGTTCCTTGATCAGGCCTTCCACATCTTCATCGCTAGCGGTGAGGGTGCGGCTTTCCTTGGCCTTGAACACGATGTTCTTCACAGCCTTCACGTTGGTCGGAGAACCGGCCTTACCGATCTGGGCAGGATCTGCCTCGATGTCGGCTGCACCCCACTGGGCGATGTCCAGGTAGGGCTTTTCAGCGATAAGGGCTGCATACTTTTCTGCGGCTTCGGGAGCACGTTCGGCAACTGCGGTTGCGTTCTTGTACTTCATGACGCGCTTTGCGTTGCGGGGGCGGCAAGGAGCTGCGGAACCGTTGACGGTCACGACCAGCGGGAGCGGTGCTTCCACGGTTTCGACGCCACCGTCGATAAGACGACGGATAACAACCTTGCGAGCACTTTCGTCGAGAGAAAGGATTTCTTCGGCGTAGGTCACCTGGGTGAGGCCCAGCTTCTGGGCAATCTGGGGACCGACCTGTGCGGTATCGCCATCGATAGCCTGACGGCCGCAGAGGATAATGTCATAGTTGCCCACCTTCTTGATGGCCTGAGCCAGGGTGTAGCTGGTAGCCAGGGTGTCTGCACCGCCGAGGGTACGGTCGGTAACGACAAAGCCTTCGTCTGCGCCGCGATAGAGAGATTCGCGAACGACTTCGGCAGACTTGGGAAGACCCATGGTCACAACGGAAATGGTGGAACCTTCGAACTGGTCCTTCAGACGGAGGGCCTGTTCCAATGCATTCAGGTCTTCAGGATTGAAGACTGCAGGCAAGGCAGCACGATTGATGGTGCCCTGTTCCGTCATGGCGTCAGGACCAACATTTCGTGTGTCGGGAACTTGCTTAGCAAGTACAACGATTTTAAGACTCATAATGTTTATTTCTTTAGCGGGCTAAACCGCCAAGTGTGTTAGTTTAATGTTTAGATAGTACAAATGTACAAAAAAATGGGTGCCCTTCTTGAATCTATTCGTTGTCACAAGTGAATTTTTGCAAAAATTATTACAGTATTATTACGAAAAGCTTACGGCGAATGAGGCGGAATTTTTCCCAGGACTCTATGCACTACTGAAAAAGTCCCCCGATTTCTCGGAGGACTTTTTGCGTTTCCTAACCCGCAAATTTTATTGCTGAATTAATCTTCGGCGGTGGCGTCAACTTTAACGGCGCAGAATTCCTTGGTGTTGATCAACTTTTCAGTGGAGAGAGTGGAGGTGTTGATCAATTCCAGGATGGGGGAGCCGTAGTAGGCGACCCATGCGGTGGTGGCGCTGGCGGCAACCATGTCGTAGGGGTTCTTGCCGATAGCAATGGACTGCTGGACTTCGCCGGAGGTTGTGTTGACCTTGGAGATGGATGCGGCATCGCCGCGGGACATGACGTACAGTTCGCCGTTGACTACAGCCAGCTTGGAATCCTGATCGAATTCAAGGCCCTTGTCTTCCAAATCAGCGTAGTTGAGGTAAAGCGCTCCATTGGTGTAGTCAGAAACGAATACGTAGGGAATACCCTTGATGACCTTGATGCTATAAGGCTGACGAGTTTCGTATTCGTCCTCTTCTTCATCAGGATTGGAAAGTGCGGTGAGGCTTGTCCCGTCGTAGATATAGGTTCTGATGGCCATGAAGTTCATTCCGTCGCGGTCACCGATGTAGAGAAGTCCGTTTTCTTCATCTAATTCCAGGGAACCGGAAGCATCGGAAATACCGCTAATCTTTGTTACGGAACCTGTGGAAAGATTGATTTCTGAAACACCGACGCTACCATATCCGTAGTAGACGGATACGAAACCCTTGTTGTTTTTCTTGTCTACAACGAAGTCGGTTAAACCGCCGCCCAGCTTGGAACCTGCGATGAATAGGCTGGATTTCTTATTCTTCAAATCAACCTTTTCGATGCCGCGAGTGTTGTCTGCGGGCAAGCTCCAATATGCGTCGTATTCGCCTGCGGTTGCAACGTAAACGTTACCACCAGCGACCTTTACGGCGGAGGGATTTTTGGTGGCCAACTGGATGGTGTCCAAAAGATCGCCTGTAGCTACGTTGTACAAGGCCAGCAAACCGTTGTGATGGAATTCGGTATTGTAGCCGACAGTTGTGGAGCGCTGGAAAATAGCGAACAAAGTGTCGCCGGAAACTTCCAGGTCGGCCAGGTTTGGGGTAGTACTTTCGTATTCAACAGGCTTTGTGGGTTCTTCGCTGGAGCTGCTTTCTACCGGCTCTTCGGAACTGGAAGAGTCAACGATTTCTTCGGAAGAGCTGGAAGAATCAATAGCTTCTTCAGAAGAACTGGAGGAATCTGCAGTTTCTTCTGCACTGGAGGAAGATTCGTCCTTGCTATCAGAAGATTTGTCGTCGTCCTTTGCTTCGGAGGAACTGGACTTGTCTTCGTCCTTATCTTCCTTCACGCTGCTGGAGGACTTTGCGTCATCCTTCTTGCTGCTGGAAGAGGCCGGTTCCTCATCGTCGGAACTAGAAAGGTTTTCGTCGTCGTCGAGGCAGTTTTCGGTATCTTCGCAGGTGATATCCGCGCCTACGCCGTTCTTTTTGTCGTCGCCACCGCAAGCGCTCATAAACAAGGCGAAGCTTGCGACGGTAAGGAGTGATAGGAGTTTGCGATTCATGTCGTTTCCTTTTTTTTGTGGTTAGACATTCCCGGTTTGAACGGGAAATGTTTTGGAGGTTAGAATTTTTGTAAAAGCGTGAAATGCCATTCCCTGCCCGGAGTGGGATTTGGGGCGTAAATGTTTGTGTAGGTTTCGTCAGAAATATTTGTAATGCCTAAAATCAGACGGGTGGATTCCCAGGGGTTGTATCCGAGAGCGGCTTTGTATCTTGCCACGTCGGGCTGGCGAATCTTGTTTCCGCGATCCGTGTAAATATGGGTGCGGTAATTAACGTCAAAAGACAAATCAAAATGGAGGGGGAGGTAGAACTTTCCTTCTACGTAATAGCTGTGAACCGGCTCGCCCGGCAATTGCTTACCTGTGTATAAACGAATCTTGCTTTCGTCACGGGGATCCTGGATGGTGCCGCGCATTGTAGTTTCAAAGAAGTCGACAGGTTTGCTGTTTAATTCCAGCTCGACACCCTGAATGTTTGCTGCGTCCACGTTGAAAGCCTTCATGGCGTTTGTGCTGACAATCCAATAAATTCCATTTTCCAAACGAGTGTCAAAGTAGGTGGCCCGCAAGGTGCTTTTTTTGGAAGGGCTTTGCACAAATCCGCCAACTTCAAAACGAACGGCGGTTTCGTCTTTCAACTTGGGGTTGGAAAGAACGCCTTGGTAGACTCCGTAAAGTTCCATGAGCTGAGGCTGTCTGTAGAAACGTCCAATACTGATGTTGCCACCGAACCAACTGTCTTTCTTGCCTAGCTTTGCCTGGACCATTCCGGCGTAACTCAAGTCGCGGGTTTCGGCGTCGCTGATGATTGCGGTGCCTGTGGGCATCAAGAATTTGCCGCCGTCAATTTCGTCGTTGGTCTTAAGGATATTTCCTTCTGCAAAGAGGCTTAGCCATTTCGTAAAGGCAAACTCGCCGTTGGCAGCAATAGATGCTGTGTATCGAGAAACGCCAAAGTCGCGAATGGTGCCGCGGGCGCCCCAGGTTTCGGCGCTAGCCGCTGCACGGATTGTTGCTTCAAGGCGGTCTAGAATCAAGGTTCCGATAAGTTCGGGAATCAGTCGGTAGCCAGCGAGACCGTAATGAATGAAGTCGGGGTAGCTATAGCCGATGTAATCCAGCGGATAGTAGGATCCAGAAACATTCTTCTCGAATTTGCCTGCCACGCCTGCTTCTAGCAACAGGCATTGCAAAAGCGCCGGAGTTTCCAAACGGTATGAAACTTGGGCGTTGTCGCCCACGAATTCCGCTACCTTGGTCTGGGAACTTTCATGACCCGGGTTGCCCGCTTCCGTGTGAGTGATGCTTGCGGAAACGGTGGAAAAATAACCGCCCTTGTGGAGTACGCGGTACTTCAAGTTGCCGGAGTATTCCGTGAACTCGGCGTTTTCCCGCTTGTCCATGAAGTCGTCGTCTTTGTTATAGGCGGTGCCGTTGCGGTTCAGGAACTCGTAATCGTTGTCACTATGGCGGGCAGAAATTGTTGCAGAGAATTGTACGCTGTCCTTTGGGTTTGCAGAAATGTGGGCGGAACCTTCGAAGGAATTGTGGGAACCGATGGTTGCCAGAATGCGCCCGCCCTTGTTCAAGGAATTCTTTGTGACGAAGTTGATGGCTCCGCCAAGACCTGCGCCTCCGAACTTGGCGGGTACGCGATCCTTGTAGACTTCAATGCGTTCTATGTTATTTAAGTCAATGGCGCCTAAATCTGCCGCACCTCCGCCTGCGTCGTTTACGGGAACTCCGTCAATGCAAATCAAGATGTTGCGGGCGGCAATGCCTCGGATGCTTACGGTCTGGAAGCTGCCCATGCCGCCTTGCTTGTAGCTTTGAATGCCCGGCAAAGCGGAAAGAACTTCTGCTGCGGAAAGACCGCGGCCTTCCCAGGCTTCGGGCTTGATTTCTTCGTAACTGGGAGCTACGTCGGCAGGGGAGGGGGGAGGCTCTACGATTTCGGATACGCCTAGGTCTTGAATTTCTGCTGCGTCAAGAACACTGGCGATTGCCCCAAAAGCAAACGCCAAGGCAACGCAAAAACGAACCGCACAATTAGCGGCTGTTGGACTAGATGTCTCTCGCATCGTTCCTCAACTTTTGCGCAATTCGCGGCGTACCGGAAAGCGGATGGACCGTGATTTACGCGACCTGTGTTTTTGCAGTTCTTCTGGCTTGGGGATCATCCTACTTCCGGCTCCTTCGCATGAGGGTTGGCTACCTCACACTGGTTTTGAAATTTACCGGTTTCGTACTCCCATACAGCGGCGGGACCGTCCCGGATTCACACCGGGTTCTCTCCTTTATTTTCTTGCAGGGTTACTGCGGCGAAAACAAAGAGCTTTTCAGGGCACAAAAACTTTTGCGTCCAAATTTAGATAAATGATAAAAGGGTGTAAAGTTATATAAATCTTCTATTGCGAGTGTGAGCGGCTGTTTTAGCTCTTATTCACTTCGATTCCTAAGCGATTGACTTTGTAGTGCATAACGCGAGGGCTTAGGTCAAGGTCGCGGCCGGCGGCGCTCATGTTGCCTTTGTGACGGCGCAGTGCTTCGCTGATGATTTCGCGCTCGTAACTGTCGATTAGGGTGGACAGGGGAGCGGTGCCTTCGGGCAGCAATGCCGTTCCTGAGGTGACATCGGTCTGTAGGGTAGGGGGCAAATCGTAGGCGTTGATGGCGACGTCTGTGGTCACGAGGCAGGCGTGCTCAATACAGTTCTCCAGCTCGCGAACGTTTCCGGGCCAGTGGTAGCTCAAAAGCATGTCGATGGCGGGGGAGCTGAGTCGCAGAATTTTCTTGCCGTATTTTAGGTTCATCTTGGCGATGAAATAGTCGGCGAGTAACAAGATATCGGTCTTTCGCTGGGACAAGTCTGTCAGATGAATTTGAAATATGTTTAGACGGTAGTAAAGGTCTTCGCGGAAAAGGCCCTGCTGCATCATTTGTTCTAGGTTTCGGGCAGAACTTGCGATGAGGCGGACGTCTGCGTTTTGCACGATGTTGCTGCCCTGGCGGCTGAATTTTCCGTCTTGGATAAACTGCAAAAGCTTGACTTGGGCGTTGACGCTGAGGCTTGCAACTTCATCAAGAAAAAGCGTGCCGCCTAAGGCGAGCTCAGCCTTGCCTAGGCGACGGCTGGTGGCGCCTGTAAAGGCTCCGCGTTCGTATCCGAACAATTCACTTTCGAAAGTGTTGGCGCTGTTGATTACTGCACTGCCATTGCTGTCGCTTAAGGTGCTGCAGTTTAGCATCACGAAGGGCTTTTCCTTGCGATCGGAAAGCTGATGGATGCTTCGGGCCACGTACTCCTTGCCAGTGCCTGCGTTGCCTCGAACAAGAACCAGAGCGATGGATGTGGCGATGTGTCGCACCTGGTCGCGAACCGCTCGCATTTCGCTGGTGTTGCCGATAAGTTCGCCGGGCTTGCCTTTCACCAGGTCGCGAATCTTATCGCATTCCTCTTGATGTGCGGAACTTGCTTCTTGAAATTTTTCTGAAAGAATGGAATGGATTTTGTCTAGTTGGAACTCACGCTTGCGTACCGAGCGCAATGTCTCGGCAATTTCGGCAAAAGCGGAATTTTCAAGCGCGGTAAAATCCATAAAAAGTTGCTGCGTCGAGGTTAGCGTTTAAAGGAGTACTCTCCCCGACGCAGCATGTTCTAGGAGAGAAGTTGGCCTAAATATACTAAAATTTTTTGGAATAGTTTTACTTTTTTGTAAAATTATTAGTCTTTTTTACAAAATTGTAATAAAACAAGGCCGAAAAAGCCGTTTTTTTTACTGACTTAGCCTCTTTTTCTTCCTAATTTGTGCCTTACACAAGGAAAAAATTATGAGTTCTTATAGAAAGGATACCATCGCTGAGATTGCCAAGGCCCCTACCGCCCCGGCAATGCCTGCCGCTCCCGTTAACGTGGACTATTACGGCGAAGACGTGTTTAACGCCAATGCCATGAAGGTTTATCTGCCTAAGGATATTTGCAAGAAGTTATTGGCCACCATCGAACAGGGCGCTCCCCTGGATCCGAATATCGCCGGCGAAGTTGCTCATGCCATGAAAAAGTGGGCCATGGACCGCGGCGCCACTCATTTTACCCACTGGTTCCAGCCCCTCACTGGATCCACTGCCGAAAAGCACGACTCCTTCTTGGAACCGGAAGGCTGCAATGCCATCATGGTGTTTAGCGGCAAGAATTTGATCGTTGGTGAACCGGACGCATCCTCTTTCCCCAACGGCGGTATCCGTTCTACTTTTGAAGCCCGTGGCTATACTGCCTGGGATCCCACTAGCCCCGCTTTCATCAAGCGTCATGGCAATGGTGCGACCCTTTGCATTCCTACTGCATTTGCAAGCTACACCGGCGAAGCTCTTGATAAGAAGACTCCACTGTTGCGCTCCCTGCAGGCTCTTTCCAAGTCTACCGAACGCTTGATGGCTTGCTTCAAGGCCGGCAAGAAGAAGACTACCGTTACTCTCGGCGCCGAACAGGAATACTTCCTCATCGACAAGCGTTTCTATCTGCAGCGCCCGGACCTGTACCAGGCTGGTCGCACCCTCTTCGGTGCAACTCCTGCAAAGCATCAGCAGATGGATGACCACTACTTCGGTTCCATTCCGTCCCGTATTTTGAACTTCATGAACGAAGTGGAAATGGAGCTGTGGAAGCTTGGTATTCCCGCCAAGACCCGCCATAACGAAGTGGCTCCCGCCCAGTTTGAATTGGCTCCTATGTTCGAAGAAGTGAACCTGGCTTGTGACCATAACATGCAGGTCATGGAAGTGCTCCGCAATGTGGCCGACAAGAATGGCTTGGTTTGCCTCCTTCACGAAAAGCCCTTCGCTGGTGTGAACGGTTCTGGTAAGCACAACAACTGGAGCGTTTCCTACGGTAACGCCAACTTGCTGAACCCGGGTTCCAATCCCCACGAAAACGCAGTGTTCCTCACTACTCTCTGTGCAGTGATTTATGCTGTGGATTCTCACGCTGATTTGCTCCGCATGACTACTGCCGGCGCAGGCAACGATCATCGTCTGGGCGCAAACGAAGCTCCTCCGGCAATCGTCTCTATGTACCTGGGCGATCAGCTCATGGATGTGATTGAACAGCTGGAACAGGGCGCGCCCAAGTCCAGTAAGCAGGCCGGTGCCATGAAGCTTGGCTCCGACAGCTTGCCGCCGCTGCCCCGCGACGCCACGGATCGTAACCGCACCAGTACTTTTGCTTTCACTGGCAACAAGTTTGAATTCCGCGCACCGGGCTCCAGCCAATCCTGCTCTGAACCGAACGTTGTTCTGAATACCATCGTTGCCGAAGCTTTCGACATGATTGCAGAACAGCTGGAAAAGCTGGATGACAAGAATTTCCATTCCGGTCTCCAGAAGGTTCTCCAGAAAATCGTGAAGGAACACAAGCGCATCATCTTTAACGGTAACGGTTACACCGACGAATGGATTGCCGAAGCAGAACGTCGCGGCCTTCCCAACATCCGCACTTCCCTGGAAGCACTGAAGGCTTTGAAGAACGAAACCAACATTGCCCTCTTCGAAAAGTACGGCGTCATGAACCGCGTAGAAATGGAATCCCGTTACGAAGTGAACGTGGAAGATTACCACAAGCGCGTTCGCATCGAAGGCGAAATCTGCCGCGACATGGCCAAGAACATTATCCTGCCCAAGGTGGTGGAGGCCTACTCCTACGCCCTCAAGACTAATGAAATGGCTCTGAACCAGGGTTTCCCCGGCGTAGACGTTTACGTAAAGTCTCTGGGTGAAGGTTGCCGCGATTTGACCGCAGCCATCTCCAAGGTAGAAACAGCTCTTACCGGCGAACATCAGGACATTCTCGCTGCCATGGCAGAAACCCGCAAGATCGTGGACTCCCTCGAAAAGGTTGTCTCCGACGAAAAGTGGCCTCTGCCCAAGTATAGAGAGATGATGTTCATTTATTAATGAACATCATGCAAAATCCGTTTTGCGGATTTTGCAAATGTCTCAAATTTATTAATGAACATCATGGCCGCCCGTCAAAGGTGGGCGGCAAATGTCCCGTTCATTTACTAAGATCTAGCAGTACAAACCTAAAAAAAGAATCCCCGACACCATCTGTGTCGGGGAATTTTTATAGGTGCGATTTCTGCTTTTACCAGAACAAATTCTTGTAGCTTGTTCCTAGTGCATTAGCCAGCTTATGAGCCATTTTGCGACCGATGGGTGCGCGACCGCGCTCCATGGCAGAAATTGCCTGCACTGCAATGCCGACTTTTTCGGCAAGCTGACGCTGGGTCATCTTGAAGTTGGTGCGAAGAAGCTTGAGGTTGCTTCCGGGTGTCATCTTTGCACGGATTTCTCTATGCAAGTCGGTGTCTTCCCAGCGGACTAATTCATCCTCGTCTTCGGATTCTTCTGCTGAATTGGTGTCCATTATCCTGATATCTGCAAATTTACTATGCAGATACTTCATAACGAAATCAGGAACGTCTCCTTGAATGGAAAAGCATACTGGCTCAATGCTTTGCATACGGGGCGCTCTCACGACTGCCAACATACGTTACCTCCACTTGTATTCCTTGTTCTGTTTCAACCCAGCATGCAATCCATTTACGGGATAGATGGCAGTGATGGGTGTTTGTTCCAACGATGATGCCGTAATTAGTCCAATTGGAACGTATTGGTCCTAACAAGGCTATTTCCTGAGTCAGCAACTGGAAATGCTGTTGTTCTTTTGTCGGCACGGATGCAACCGACTTTACAATTTTCTTTTTAATTACAACTTCATACATAAGTATAAATATTTTTTATTTATGTGTCAATATTTTTTATTTACATTCAAGATACATGTAGTTCGCTCAACTTAGAAAGTCATAATCATTCCATGTCAAAGAAAACCGCATTGTCTGAATGCGTGGAAGGAGCCGTCTTTACGGCTCAAGTAGAAAAATGTTTCCTTTTAGGATGATTTGCAAAGTTCGATGGCAGAGGTATTCTCTGGCGTTACCTGCGCTACCCAAGGTAGCGAACTCGAACCGGTCGTGTTCCGGTCAGCTATCCAGCGTCTTTTGCAAAAGGTTTGTGTGCCCATTCGGGGATGCTTACGCCCCAGTCAACAGGATTGTCTAATACGTTACGAATATAATAAAGAAGCACCTTTTGAACAAGGTGCTTAAAAATGTTACCGGTCGTTGTGATTACTTGCTTTATGCGAACAACCTCACCACTCGCTTGATGCCAGCGATGAAACGATCGACATCACGTTCAAGAGTGTACACGCCGAAGGAGAGGCGCAGGGTGGCGTCCACGCCGAACCTGTCCATGACAGGTTGAGCGCAGTGGTGGCCACTGCGCACAGCGACGTTTTCTTCGTCAAGGATCATGGCGGCGTCGCTGACGGCGATGCCATCAAGCGTTACGCTGATCAATGCGCCACGATTCTTCGGATTGCCGAGAACCTTTACCTGCGGGATGGTGGCCAACTGTTCCAAGGCGTACTTCACGATTTTTTCTTCGTGAGCGCGGATGCTGTCCAAACCTTTTTCCTGCAACCATTCCACAGCCTTGCCTAAACCGAGAACTTCTGCGATAGCGGGTGTTCCTGCTTCGAATCGTTCGGGAACATCAGCATATGTGGTCTTTTCAAAAGTGACGTTCTTGATCATTTCGCCACCGCCGTGCCAAGGAGGCATGGAATCCAGAACATCGTACTTGCCGTAAAGTACGCCGATGCCGGTGGGACCGTAAATCTTGTGACCGCTGAAGGCGAGAAAATCGCAGTCCAACTTCTGAACGTCAATCTTGATGTGGCTAGCACTCTGTGCGCCGTCAATTAAAATCTTTGCCTGGGGTGCGAGGCGGCGGACGGTAGCTATAATTTCTTCAATGGGGTTTACAGTACCCACTGCATTGCTGACGTGGGTAACGGCAACCATCTTCACTTTTTCGGTGAGCAGTTCCGGCAACTTTTCCAGGTCCAGATCGCCGTCGTCCTTTACGGGAATGACCTTGATTTTTGCGCCCTTCATTTCGGCAACGATTTGCCAGCTCACGATATTGGCGTGATGTTCCAGGCCGCTAATGAGGACTTCGTCGCCCTCGTTAAAGAACTTGCGTCCGTAGCTCCAGGCTACCAGATTGATGCTTTCGGTAGTACCGCGGGTGAAGACGATTTCGTTTTCAGACTTTGCATTGATGAACTTAGCCACGTTCTTGCGGGTGGCTTCGTAGGCTTCGGTAGTGCGTGCACTTAAACGGTAAACGCCGCGCTTTACGGAACTGTAGTGTTCGCGGTAGAAGTCGTCCATAACGTCAATGACGCATGCGGGCTTCTGGGTGGTGGCGGTACTGTCCAAAAATGCCAAGGGCTTGGCGTCTTTGTCGCCTTCCACCAGCATAGGAAATTCGCTACGGATCTTTTCTGCATCAATCATGGGTGCAAATGTAGGAAAATTTTACAGGTCGCGTGCGTCCCATTTTTCTATATTTGGGGCCGAAAAAATTGGATAGGAATCAAAAATGAAAAACTTTGCATACATTTCCGTATTGGTGGGATCTTTGGTGATGTCTGCGTTTGCCCAGGACGCTCTTCATGAAGCAATCGATGCTGGTGACATCGCCACTGCTCAGAAGATGGTTAAGAAGGGCGAAATCGAAGAAATTTACTGCGGCAAGCTTTCCGCTAATGATGCAGTAAAGGTCTACGATAAAATTTTCAAGTCCATGCCCGATGAAAGTTTCGCTGCTTGCCCCAATCAATTCTCCTATGGCTATGGTGAAAAGATCTGCGGCAATGCCAAGGCAATGAGTGCCTGTACCGAAGTACTTTCCTACCTCTTGATGGAAGGTTCCGCTGGCAACGTCAATGCCATTGATGTGTTGGACAAGGTGACCAAGGTTGCTTTGAAAACTAAGGCTTTTGCAAAGCCGGTCAAGGAACAGGTGGATACCACTGCTTGGGTTGCTTGCCCCAAGAAGGGTAAGGACCGCGCCGTATGTATCGAAGAATGCAAGGCTCAATCTGATTCTCTGGAAGATGCTGAACATAAGGCTCTTTGTGATTCCAAGCCTGAACATTTCATTGAAACCACAATCTCCGTTTCCAAGCCGTCTCCCCTTTATGAAAAGCTCCGCACTGGTTTGGCAGAAGGTTTCTGGAAGTCTCCCATGTCTGTTGCCGCTAAGTTTGCAACATTGGCTGAAAGTTACGCAAAGGCTCTTTCCATTGCAGATACGGCTATTGTGAACAACGACTACATCACCCGTTGGGCGGATTCTCATAAGGCTGCAGGAACTGCTCTTCCTGGTGGAATGCTGTTCCGCTTCTGCTCCGCATGGCAGCCTCAGGTAGACTCCATCCTTGCAGAAAAGGAATTTGAAACTCGTTGCCCGGTTTTTGAAACCTTTGTGGATCCTCGCGACAATCAGAAGTACAAGGTCAAGGACATCAATGGCGCCAAGTGGTTTGTTCAGAATCTGAACTATGCTATTGAAGAAAAGTCTCAGTGCTACGATCGTGAAGAAGAAAACTGCAAGCTTTATGGTCGCCTTTACACGTTTGAGGCCGCCCAGGTTGCTTGCCCGGAAGGTTCCCACCTTTCCACTGACGAAGAATGGAAGGACTTGGAATCCTATGCCGGTGGTGCCAGCGAGGCCGCCGAAAAACTCCGTAGCAACGGCAGCGATGACTATGCCTTTACAGTCTTGTTTGGTGGCTATGTCAACAAAAATGGAATTCCTGTGATTATTGGGGAAGGCGCATATTTCTGGACGGATGAAGAATCTGCCGATGGCCGCGCCATTGCCCGTTCCATGTTCAGTACTGATCGCGATGTAAACTCCATGCCGGTAGAAAAGTCTTTCTCCATGTCTATTCGTTGCGTGGTGGATGTTGTGGCTAGAACTATGTCGCCGTCGGAAGGCTCTGAAGAGTAATTTCTTACGGGGGTAAGGAAAGGGTTATTTTTGGGTAGAGAGAATGGAAGAGAACAAGAAAAATTTTGCGCCGACTTGCAACCGCGAAACGTGGATTGCACGTCAGGCTTTGATGAATAAGGTTCGTCAGTTTTTTGTGTCCCGCGATTGCTTGGAAGTGGAAACTCCTACACTTTCCAATGCAGGCGGCACCGATCCGCAACTGGACTATTTTGAAATCGCGGGAGATGTTCCCCGATTCATGATGACTAGTCCTGAATTCCACATGAAGCGACTTTTGTCTGCGGGCTTCGGTGACATTTTCCAGATAGCCAAGTCCTTCCGTAAGGACGAATTCGGTAGTCATCACAATAACGAATTCAGCATGGTGGAATGGTACCGCGTAGGCATGCCCCAAGAGCAATTGATGGACGAAGTGGAAGCCTTGGTCAGCGAAATTCTTGGCAAGCCAATCAATGCTCGCAGAACCCGTTGGATTGATGCCTTCAAGAAGTATGCTAAGGTCAATCCGTTCTGCCATGATTTTTCTTCTTTCGTGACTGCATGCCAGGTTCACGATGTCCCCGTTCCGGAATCATCAGAAATGATGAGCCGCGAAGACTGGTGGGATTACCTGATGGTATTTGTCATTGAACCAGCCTTGGCAAGTAACGGTCCGGAATTCATTATGGACTATCCGCCTTCCCAGGCGGCTCTGGCTCAAACATACAAGGACGAAGAAGGCTATACCTGGGCCCGCCGATTTGAGCTTTTCGTGGACCGTGTTGAACTTTGTAACGGTTATACGGAGTTGACAGATGCTGTTGAACAGCGTCGTCGTTTCAATGCAGACTTGGAAATTCGTCGCAAGATGGGCAAGCCGTTGCCGCCTATTGATGAAAATTTCTTGGAAGCATTGGAATCTGGTATGCCGGCATGTTCCGGTGTTGCCCTTGGGTTGGACCGTCTCTTTATGCTGGCTTTGGAAAAACCGGAAATTGCAGACGTTATTTTGTTCCCAAGCCCTATATCTTAACCGTTCGGCCACACAGTAAGGATGTTTCGTCCGACAGGCCTCACTCTCGTCGCCACGACTCGTTAATACGAGTCGCCTGCTCCTCACGACCTAACCGTTCGGCTTAACTGTCTGGTTGTTACTTCAGAAGTTTCTTGATGGAGGAACGCATTTCGTATTCGTCAAAGATTCCTGTTTGAATTTTGACGATGCTGTCTTGTGCATTTACGAGATAGCTAACAGGGAGAACTCCGGGATTTCCCAGGATGTTCATTAGTTCGTAATTCCAGTGGACTACGGTCCATTGCAATTTCTGTTTCTTCTTGAACTTGGCGGCAATTTTCACATTGTCGTCTTCGCTGACCATAAGGACTTTAAGACCTTGGTTGTTGAATTCCTCGTGGAATTTTTTCAGCATGGGAATTTCGGCCATGCATGCGGGGCACCAGCTTGCGCTTAGAGTGATAAGCGTTGCCTTGCCTTTTTCATCCTGGTAGGTGGTTTTTCCTCCATCCACATTCAGGGCGGTAAAATTCTCAACGTGGCCAGGCAATGTTTGAAAATGACTATCCATGCTCTTCTGGCTAAGGAGGAAATAGCCAAAAACGCCGATTACGGCTGCAATTACGAGAATTTTTATGCGTGAAGAGGCCATGTCTGGTTTGAATTTACGAAATTTTCGCCCGTTTTAATGTTATATTCTTGGATATGGCATACAATATTCAAGATCTTCTTTCTGAAATGGTTAAAAGAGGCGCTTCCGACTTGCATATCACTGCAGGTGCACCTCCCCTTATTCGTCTTCATGGTAACTTGACCCCCATCGGCGAAAACAAGCTGAAGCCGGACGAAACCATGCGAATGACTTACAGCCTGATGAATGAAATGCAGAAGAAGTCCTTCGAACAGAATAAGGAATGCGACTTCTCCTTCGGTATTGCGAACCTGGCCCGTTTCCGTGCCAACGCTTATTTGCAACGTGGCTGCGTCGCATTGGCACTCCGTATCATTCCTCTGGAAATCAAAACATTCAAGGAATTGGGCTTGCCGAAGATCATGGCGGAGTTCACCACTCGACCGTCTGGTCTCGTTCTTGTGACTGGCGCTACAGGTTCTGGTAAATCCACTACCTTGGCCGCAATGATCGACAAGATCAACAAGGAACGTCACGACCATATTCTTACTGTTGAAGATCCTATTGAATTTTTGCATAAGCATCAGGGTTGTATGATCAACCAGCGTGAAGTGGGTAGCGATACCAATAGCTTCTCCGATGCTCTTAAGATGGCTCTTCGTCAGGACCCGGACGTGGTCCTTATCGGCGAAATGCGTGACTTGGAAACCATCCGTGCTGCATTGACTATTGCAGAAACGGGTCACTTGGCTTTTGCAACTTTGCATACCAACTCCTGCGTGCAAACCATTAACCGTGTGGTGGACGCATTCCCCAAGGGTGAACAGCAGACCGTTCGTACCCAGCTTTCCTTTGTGCTTCAGGGTGTTATATGCCAGACCTTGGTGCCGAAGATTGGTGGCGGTCGTGTGATGGCTTACGAAGTGATGAACGTGACTCCGGGTATTCGTGCGCTGATTCGTGATGACAAGGTTCACCAGATTGAATCCATGATTGAAATTGGTCAAAAGTTCGGTATGAACACTATGAACATGTGTCTTTGCGAATTGGTAAAGAACCACAAGGTTGACCGCTTTGAAGCTCTTTCCCGTTCTCCCAGTCCGGACCAGCTGGAACAGCTGTTCGTGAAGGAAGGTGTGTAATTTATGCCAGAATTTTTGTACAAGGCTACCAACACTGCCGGTAATAAGTTCGAAGGCACTCTTGAGGCGAAGGACAAGGCTGAAGCAGAAGCCCTGCTGATGCGTCGTCGTTTGATCATCGAAAGCCTGAAGAAAAAACCGACGGAAATCAAGCTACCCTTTGGTGGTGGCATTAAACCTGCCGACATTTCTCGATTCACCCGAATGTTCTCTTCCATGAGTTCTGCAGGTCTTCCCATGTTGCAGTGTCTGAACATCTTGGAGGAACAGTGCGAAAATCCCGACTTGAAGGCTGTGGTCCATAAGGTGACCATGTCCATTAACGGTGGTTCCTCCTTGGCTGACGCCTTGTCTCAGCACCCTAAGGTGTTTACTTCTCTGTACACCAACATGGTGGCTGCTGGTGAAGCTGGCGGTATTTTGGATGGTATTCTTGCCCGTTTGGCAGATACGTTGGAAAACAGTGAACGCTTGAAACGTAAGGTGAAAAAGGCTTTGACTTACCCGGTCATGTTGATTGTCGTGGGTATTGTTGTGGTGATCGCCTTGATGACTTTCGTTGTGCCGACCTTTGCTGAACAGTTTGCCGCCTTGGATGCAGAACTTCCTGCACCGACCCAGTTCGTGATGACTATTTCTGACTTCCTTCGTGATAATGGTGCGTTCTTGTTTATCGGTGTAGTCATTATTGCTGTTGCATACAAAATGGCAATGAAGGTTCCCGCAATTAAATTTGCGTGGGACGGCTTTATGCTAAAGGTCCCCAAACTAGGTGACCTTCAGGTTAAGTCTGCTACTGCAAGTTTTGCCCGTACTCTTGGTACCTTGCTTAATGCTGGTGTTTCTGTGATGGACTCCTTGAAGGTTGTGGCATCTACCGTTTCCAATAAGGTTATCGAAAAGGCCATTACCAAGATTTCAATTGGTATTGCTGGTGGTAAATCCATCGCTGAACCGATGGCTGAGTGCAACTTGTTCCCGCCCATGGTGATCCAGATGACTGGCGTGGGTGAAAAAACAGGTAACCTGGGCGGTATGCTTCTGAAACTCGCTGACTTCTACGACGAAGAAGTGGATGCCGCCGTGGATGGCGTCGTGGGTATGATGGAACCGTTGATCATCGTGTTCCTCGGTGGTGCTGTGGGTGGCTTGCTGATTGCAATGTACATGCCGATGTTCTCCATGGGTGATGCCATTAAGGGTTAAAAACGAAAATTGACATAGTTGATACAGTTTAACCTGTTTTGATTTCGGGGCGCTTGCGCCCCGTATTTTTTTTGGATAATTTATGGTAAAACGAGGTAACACTATGAACAAGAAAATTATCCTCCCCTTGGCTTTCGGCCTCTGCGCTTCTCTCTTCACTGCTTGCGGTGATGACAATGGTTCCAACCCTGATCAGAACGTGATTCCTCCTGTAGAGTCCAGCTCTTCTGTGGCTGCTCTTCCTGACGTTGGATTAAGCTCTTCCGATGCAGCCCTTCCGGGTATTGAATCCAGTTCTTCTGTTGCTACCATGCCGGACGTTGGCGTTAGCTCCTCTTCTGCAACTGTTGTTGTGGATCCCAACGTAACTTATTCCTACTATGGTGCAGAACTTACCGGTCTTGAACAGTTCAAGTACGGTCGTTTCGAAGCCCGCATGAAGATGGTTTCTATTCCGGGTTCTGTGAGCTCTATGTTCCTGTACTATGATGATTCCCATCGTCTCGGTGATTATGTCTGGAATGAAATTGACATTGAAGTCCTGGGCAAGTCTGATACTGTTTGGCAGGCAAACTTGATTACCCGTGAACAGAACGAAACCGACAAGCTTGAAGCTTGCGGCACTAAGGACAAGAATGGTGACTGCCGTAAGATTACCTCTGAATCCAAGCCCAAGTTTGGTTTCCATGCTACAGAAGATTTCCATCTGTATGCAATGATCTGGACTCCGGAATACATCTCCTGGGAAATCGACAGTGTTGAAGTCCGTCGCGATACCTTGGGCTTTGAAAAGAAGCCGGGCCACGACCAGGTTGCCTTCATGACTGAAGAACAGTCTCTGCGCTTTAACCTCTGGGTGTCTGGCAGTACTTCCTGGGTGGGTAAGTTCACTGGTAACGAACTTGCTGATGGTCCCAAGATCCAGTACATTGACTACGTTCGTACTTACAAGTACGACGCCGCAACCAAGACCTTCACTCTCAATTGGCAGGATGATTTCGATGGCGATGACCTGAATCCGGATCGCTGGAGCAAGGGTTCCTGGCAGATGGAAAAGGTCTGGTACCGCGATGAAAACCTCATTGTGAAGGATGGCATGTGCCAGATGATTCTGAGCCGCGAAGCCGACTAATCCAAAAAGAGATTCCCTCCTAACTCACAAAGGTTCCGATTCCGTATCGGGACCTTTTTTATATGCAGTTTGCGGACTCTAAACCTAGGGGGATTTTTCTCATTTTCTATATTTTCCGCCGTAAAAATTTAAAAGGGATAAACCATGGCTACTATGACTTCTGCGCAAGTGCGCGAATCCTTTATCAAGTTCTTTGAATCCAAGGAACACTTGTTTGTCCGCAGCTCCCCGGTGGTGCCGCACGATGACCCGACCTTGATGTTCACCAACGCTGGCATGAACCAGTTCAAGGCAATCTTCCTGGGTGACAACCCCAAGGGTTGGAAGCGTGCTTGCAACAGCCAGAAGTGCCTCCGCGTTTCCGGTAAGCATAACGACCTGGACGTTGTGGGTCGTGACAACTACCACCACACCTTCTTCGAAATGCTGGGCAACTGGTCTTTCGGTGACTACTACAAGAAGGAAGCCATTAGCTGGGCATGGGAACTCCTGACTGAAGTTTGGAAGCTCCCCAAGGAACGTCTCTTCGCAACCGTTTACGAAGATGATGACGAAGCATGGCAGATCTGGAAGGACGTTTCCGGTCTTCCCGATGACCGCATCATGCGCTTCGACGCTCACAGTAACTTCTGGGAAATGGGCGACACCGGTCCTTGCGGCCCCTGCTCCGAAATCCATTACGACCGCGGCGACCTGGCTACCCAGGCAGAAACCTTCAAGGATCCAATCCTTGGCGTGAACGGCGAAAACGACCGCTACATCGAAATCTGGAACAATGTGTTCATGCAGTATGAACGCATTAGCGACGGCTCCCTCATTCCGCTGAAGGCAAAGAACGTCGATACCGGTATGGGTTTCGAACGTATCTGCGCCATCCTTCAGGGCAAGCGTAGCAACTACGACACCGACGTGTTCACCCCGATTATTTCCAAGGTTGCGGAACTTTCCGGTGTTCCTTACACCGACGACGTGAACGGCACCCCCCACCGCGTGATTGCCGACCACATCCGTGCTGTTTCCTTCGCTATTGCCGATGGCGCTCTGCCGTCTAACGAAGGCCGCGGCTACGTGCTCCGCCGCATTCTCCGCCGTGCAAGCCGCTTTGCTCGCCTCCTCGGCCAGAAGGAAGCTTTCATTTACAAGCTGGTCCAGGTTCTTGCAGACACCATGGGCGAAGCATTCCCCGAAATTCGTCAGCGTCAGGCTTTCGTTACCGAAGTCATCAAGAGCGAAGAAGACCGCTTCATCAAGACTCTGGACGCAGGTCTCGAACGTTTCGAAGCCATCGTTGCTGAAATGGGTTCCGCAAAGGTTGTGCCGGGCGACAAGGTCTTCGTGCTTTACGATACCTACGGATTCCCGCCGGACCTCACTGGTATTCTCGCCGAAGAAAAGGGCCTCACCATCGATGAAGCCGGCTTCGAAAAGTGCATGGAAGAACAGAAGGAACGTGCCCGCGCCAACATGAAGCAGGGCATCAACACCATGGGTACCGAAGGCTGGACCCAGTACTCCGAAGCTTCTACCAACTTCGTTGGTTATGAACTGTCCGCTTGCGAAACCAAGGTTGTCCGTTACCGCGAAGACAAGGGCGTTCTTTCCATCGTTCTTGAAACTTCCCCGTTCTATGCCGAAATGGGTGGCCAGGTTGGCGACAAGGGCATGCTGGTTTCCAAAGATCTTGAAATCGCCGTGTTCGACACCGTGAAGGTGAACGACACCGCTCTCTGCCGCGGTAAGGTGGTGAAGGGTGAAGCTAACGAACAGACCATGGGTGGCGTGTTCATGGCAACTGTGGATGACGAACGTCGCATGGACATCCGTCGCAACCACTCCGCTACTCACTTGGTTCAGGCCGCTCTCCGTGAAGTGCTGGGCACTCACGTACAGCAGCAGGGTAGCTTGGTGACTCCGGATTCCCTCCGCTTTGACTTTACTCACTTCAATGGCATGACCGCTGAAGAAATCCAGAAGGTCGAAGACATCGTGAACGCAAAGATCATGGAATGCCTGCCGGTCCACACCGACGTCATGGGCGTGGACGAAGCCAAGGCTTCTGGCGCTATGGCTCTCTTCGGCGAAAAGTACGGCGATACCGTACGCGTTGTGAAGATGGGTGCCGCTGGCGAAGAATTCTCCAAGGAACTTTGCGGTGGCTTGCATGTTGTGAATTCCGGTAACATCGGCATGGTGAAGATCGTTTCTGAATCCAGCGTTTCTGCTGGTGTCCGCCGTATCGAAGCCGTTACTGGCCGCGGTGCCATGGCAATGCTTCGTGCAGGTGCACAGATCGTGAACGCTCTTCGCGACAAGCTCCGCTGCAAGGATGTTGAAGTTCTGGATCGTATCCAGCAGTCCTTCGAAAAGACCCAGGCTCTCGAAAAGAGCCTCCAGGCAGTGAAACTTGAGCTTGCAACTCTCGCCGCTGCAGACTTGCTGAAGGATGCTACCGACGTTAAGGGTGTCAAGCTCTTCGTTCGCGAACTTGAACTTGCCGACGACAAGTACAAGGAACTTCTTGACGGTGTCCAGAACAAGCTGGATGTTGACTCTGTTGCAGTTATTGCCAACAAGGGTAAGGACAACGGAAGCGTTGCCGTTATCGTGGGCAAGAACGTTCAGGGCAAGGGCGTCAAGGCTGGCGACATGGTGAAGGAACTGGCTGCAATTTGCGGCGGTAAGGGCGGTGGCCGTCCGGACCGTGCACAGGCCGGTACCCGCGAACCTGCTAAGATCGCTGCAGCTCTCGCTGAAGCTGAAAAGTGGGTCGCTGCTAAGCTTGGCTAACTAGGCTCCAGGAACGAGGTCTGAGCTCGAATACTCCTCGGAAAAACAAGGTCGCTGCAATTCTGCAGGGACCTGTTTTTCTATAATAAACTAACAAGTATGAATTCCGCTTTTTCCGACGAAAATATTATTGCAGAAGCCATCAAACTTGTAAGCGATGGGGTGAGCGTGACTTTCCCTGTGAATGGCCGTAGCATGCTGCCCTTTATTGTGGGCGGCAAGGAAAGTGTTATTCTTGTGAAGCCGGAATCGCTGAAGGTCGGCCATGTTATTTTGGCCTGGGTCGATAACAGGCGCTACGTGGTTCATCGTATCGAGCGGATTGCAGAAAATGAAATTTGGCTCATGGGTGATGGAAATCTTGCCTACGGTGAACGCTGCCTTGTTTCCGACGTGAAGGCGTTGGCCACTCATGTGGTTGATAAGAAAGGTAAAACCCATTATCTTTATACAAAGCCTCGCCAGATAGGTTCTTTTGTCTGGAAGGTTCTGCGACCCATTAGAAAGTGGTTACTTTTGGTATATCGAGTATTTCATAGGAACTGATTTATGAAATTGAAAAGCGGTTATGTGCTGCGCGATGTGTGCGGTGAACAAGTGATTATGGGGGAGGGTCTTGGGGCTCTCAATTTTGGTCGCTTGCTTTGTTTGAACGAGACTGCTGCGTGGCTCTGGCAGCGCGCTGCGGAACAGGGTGACTTTTCCGTTGACAGCTTGAGCGAAGCCCTTTGCCAGGAATACAACGTTTCCCTGGATCAGGCAAAGAACGATGTTGCCGCCATTGTTGGCGAGTGGCAGAAAGTCGGTGTGATTGAATGAAATATGTAGCTTGGCTATGGCGTAACACCGCAGGTGTTCGAGGCAATATGGGAATCCGCGTCTTGCTTGGCGTGGGTCGTGTTGCCTTGGGCTTGTATGTGGTGTGGCTTAGCAAGCTTTTTATTGATGAAACAATCCGCACGGGTAGCGATAGTGATGTGGTTCGCATGGCGGCCCTTTTGCTGGCTGCGGTTTTTGGCGGAGTGTTGCTGCGTCAGGCCTATTCCTACGTGACGTCTTCGGCCAGCATTTCTAAGAACAACGAAATTCGCTTGCGGATGTTTGGTGCCCTTTTCCGCAGAAATCTTTTTGATGAAAAAGTCCTTCTGTCTGGTGATGTAACCTCCAGAATGTCCAAGGACGTGGATCAGGTTTGTAAGGTCATTACAGAATCTATTCCCCAGATTTGCGTGACGTTGGCGCAACTGGTTGGCGCCTTCTTGATGTTGCGTTGGTTCGACATGAAGTTGGCATGGGCGCTTGTGTTGATGACTGTTGCTTTTGCTGTTTTTGGAAAGATGATCGCCCGCGCGCTTCGCAAGATGACTCTTGCCATTCGTAAGGAAGAAAGCGATATCCAGATGCGGGTGCAGGAGACGGTGGAACATAACGCAGTGCTGCGTTCCTTGGATAGCGAAGAATGGATGACCGGTGAGTTGGATTCCAAGCAGCAGAACTTGAAAGGGCTCGTTATGCACCGTGCCCGCTTTACGGTAACGGCTAGGACGTTTATTGGTTCCGCTTTTGCGCTGGGTTACATGCTGGCTTTTGTGTGGGGCGGCATCGGCCTTCGTAATGGTGTTATTACCTTCGGTGTCATGACATCCTTCTTGCAGTTGGTAATGCAAATCCAGCAGCCCATTTTGCAAATTTTAAGTGAGGCTCCGCAACTGATTCACGCTACCGCAAGCATTGACCGTTTGGAAGAACTTCGTGAAGTTCCTGAAAACGGGGGGGGCGTTGATGGTGCTGCCGAAACACCTGTGCAAACCATGGGTGAAGTTTCCCTCAAGGATGTTTCCTTCCGTTACGTGGATGGCGAAAGCGTCATTGATCATTTCTCCTATGATTTCAAGCCTAACAGCAGAACTGCAATCATGGGCGAAACTGGCAAGGGTAAGACGACGTTGTTCCGCTTGATGCTCGGTTTGGTAAAGCCGTCTAGTGGCCAGGTTCTTTCCAATAAGCGAGACATGTCCTTTGTGCCTCAGGGAAATTCTCTTTTAAGTGGATCTGTTCGTTTCAACTTGCAAATTGCAAAGCCCGAAGCTACTGATGATGAACTGCAACAGGTTCTTCATACGGCTTGCGCGGATTTTGTCAATGAACTTCCTAATGGTATTGACTCTGTTCTTGGGGAACGCGGGTGCGGTCTCAGCGAAGGCCAGGCTCAGCGTATTGCCATTGCCCGCGGTCTTCTGCATCCGGGAAACATCCTGCTCTTGGATGAAATCAGTTCTTCTCTGGACGAGTCTACGGAACAGGAACTGTACCGCCGTTTGTTCGCGGCTTATCCCAACAAGACTATGGTCTTTATTACTCATCGTCCCGCTGTATGCGAACTTTGCGACGATGTGATTCGCTTGAAATAATTCGCCGGAAATGCATCAACTGTTTTAATAGACAATGGGCGAAATGCGGTTTCTACAATACTAGATGTATTGTGAGGAATGTCGTAGTTGAAAACTATATGAATCAAAAATGTTGATTTTTTATAAAAATCTTTAATTTTATATTATTTAACTTTTGCAAGTGCTTTTTCTAACACCTATATTGATTTGTACGGAGGTTAGAAAAAATGAAAAATATTCTTGATTATCAAGACTATCGCGCCTACATTTCGGATTACTATTCCGATCGTAAGGCCAAGTCCGCTTTTTCTTGGAGAGAGTTTGCTGGTATCTCCCGATGCAAATGGAATGTTCAAGGTGGACGGTTTCTCTGTGAAGAGCCCTTACTTATTTATAGAGACTGAAATTGGACAAAATCCGACATTAGAAGATGTAAAGTTATGGCGTTGTAACTTAATTGACTTGCGCAAGACAAGGTCTTTGGTTATGAATGTTATGACCACCTTGGCTACGCCTAGGCACAAGAATCTTATGTTGTCAGGAATGGATTTTGAAACGGCAAGAGCAAAGGCTGAAAAAGAAGTTTTTGAAATCCACAGTAAGGCCGCTTTTTTGATGATGTCATTTCTTTATACCATGGGTAGTGATTATATAATTTCTGTTGCAGAAGATATTGGCGAAGATGGAAAGTGGGATGGTGACTGGGAAATTGATCCCTTGTGGAATGGAAAATATATGCAAGGTCTATACTGGTCAAATACCATTGAGAATGTCACGTGGGCTTTTGCTCGGTGAAATGTCAGGAGATTTGTTTGAATTTAAGTCCTATCTGGCCTATGATGATAAAGATACCAGTGATGCGGATTTAATGAATCTTGCAGGTCCTATCTCTTTAATCTTTTTGAAGTCACGGATAATATCGGTCGTTGTACCGCAGAACGTCAGGGCGAAAAAACCTCAATTGTGTCCAATACAAAAGTGATTGTGTGCGATTTCTGTATGTTTTAATAATGAAGAAGAAAATTGCCAAAAGTATGGACGCATGTACACTCTTGATGTGAGTCATGGCATTGAAATTGATTCTTTGCAAATGCTTATTGATGGGGACAAGTATGAAGTGGCTGAAGTTATGTCGGGTCGAAAAGTTTACGAAGTACTATGGTGGCGGTCGCCTAACTCAAATTTCATTCTATAGTTTAGGAGAGGGTATAGATTATGCTATGTGGGATGATAACGGTAACCAATTTAGGATGTCGTTTGCAGAAACTTTCATGCAGTCAATCAGTTTGTCGATTTCCTATGAAGATGTAGACGTTGTATATGTTCGTTGTGTCAAACAGTAATTTTTGCTAGGTGGTTAGGAGGCAAAAAAGGAAGGTGGGCGTAAGCTCACCTTCTTTCTATTTGGACAAGTCAAGTCCGGGAATTTGCTTTTCCAGTTGCACCGCTTTCTCGGCGATTTGCTGGTTCAATTCAGCAACCTTAGGAGAACTTGGGTCAACGATCCGGTGGTTTACCATCTTCATGTATTTTTCCACCAGCTTTGTGTTGGCGATGGTAGCTTCGTCGCAATAGGTGGCCAGCATTTTTTCAAAGATGTAGTCTTCCGCAACCTTTGATAAATGGGTCATGTCTTCGGCATAGAAACGATAGTCCCGCAGTTCGTCCATGACGATTTCGTAACTGGGGAAGTAGGATACTGTGGTGCGACACCCTTCTGCGGAGCGATTTTCAGATGCAAATTCCTGAACAACTTTTTCTACCGCCAAGTGCAACATAGACTTGGAAATATTATTGCCATGGGCTCCGTCGTTCAAATGACGTAAGGGCGATACTGTGAAAACGATGTGAGCCTTTTCGTTTATCTTGCGCAACGCCGCCACTGTGTTCTTCAATGCTTCTGCTGCTTCGTCCACAGAAATCAATCTTCTTTCAAAAAGTTCCGCAGGCTGCTTATGACAATTGCAAACGGCCTTGCCGGTCTCCTTCAAAAAGTAGACGAAAGCGGTTCCCAAGGTGATAAATACAACGTCGGCCGTTTTCAAAAAATCCAAGGTCTTCGCAACAACCTCGCCCAATGCCTCTTCAGAAAAACTTCCCTGCGCATCCCAGAGATTCCAGGATTCTGCGAGGCAGTTTTCGTCGCGCATTTCTCCTGCAATCTTTCCAATCTGATTTTCTATGGAAAGGGGATTGTAAATCACGCCCAAAGGATTTGCCAGTACATGGAATTTTCGTTCTGCAAAACGCAGGGAAATGTTGTCTGCAAAACAAGAGCCGAAAAATGCCAGTTTGGTCTGGTAGTTGATTTTAATGCCGCTTTGGGGAATGTCCACTTTGGTAAAAAGGTTCATTTAGGCCTTTGTCCTTATCTTTGACGTGAATATAACAACTTTGGCAAATCGTTCCCTGCTTAATTAGTTTATATTTCTCGTTGGATTAGGGAAAGGATGGATTATATGAGATTTGGGTGCGCCAAAAATGCAGCTGTTCCTGCGTTGGCAATTCTAGCTACGGTTTCTTCTGCCGTGGCAGCCGATTGGTATGCCAAGGAAACGCAGTGGGCGGGACATGATCCCGATATTATCCGCTATGAAGATGGATACGCCTTGATGACTACCGATAATCATCTTTTGATGCAGACATCAGAAGATGCCTTGAACTGGAAAAAGGGCGAGCCTGCCATGCCACAGTTTGAAAAGTGGCTTTATACCTATGCTCCCAACATGATCGATATCTGGGCTCCGGACATTCACTATATCGGTGGTGAATATCGCGTGTACTACTGCGGTTCTGAAATGGGAATCCGTTCTTCGGGAATGGGCTTTATGTCCAGTAAGGAAATTGACCCGACCAAGCCGGGCTATGGTTGGACCGATCAAGGCGAGGTCATTCATACTGTAAAGAGCGATGCCTACAATGCCATTGATGCGGCGGTGCTAAAGGATATTCAAGGTAAGGTTTGGATGGCCTTTGGTTCCTGGGGTACGGGTGTCCATATTATTGAACTGGATGAAAAATCTGGTAAGGTAGCCAAGGGCGCAGAACAGATCAACATTGCCAACCGCGGTGGCGCCGGTGTAGAAGGGGCGAGCATCATCGAGCATAACGGCAAGTACTTCTTGTTCACTGCCTGGGATAATTGCTGCAAGACGGGAGCCAATCTGGAGGGTAATTCCTACAAGACTGTGGTGAACCGAGCAAATCAGATTACTGGCCCTTACTTGGATCGCAATGGGAATCAGGCTCTGAAGGGGGGTGGAACCATCTTGTTGCAGCGTTATGGTCGTTACTATGGTCCTGCAGGTGGCGAGGCTTTCGAAGATATTAACCGTCAGCGTTTCGTCAATCATTATTACGATGCAAGCGATACGGGTCGCGCCAAGATCCAGGTTCGTGATATTGTTTATACGGAAGACAACTGGCCGGAATTGGGTCAGCCCTTCCTTGGTCGCTATTTAAGTGCCGAGGCGGAACATGGAATTTTGAACAACGTGGAAATTTCCAGTAGCTCCAAGGCCTCCAACGGCGAATACGTTGGCTACATTAACGAACCGGATAGTCGCATCCGTTTGCCCATGATTATTCCTCAGGCCGGTGATTATCTGATCCGCTATCGTTACGCCAATGACTGGACCGATGAAGGTTCTCACTTTGTAGATATTAATGGTGTAACCCGCGAAGTAAAATTGCCTATTACAGGGGCCTGGGGCGAGTTCCCGGAAAAGTCTGTGGTCTATGTACCTGCCAAGTTAAAACGTGGCAGCAACTTCGTGGAAATCACCAAGGGCAAGAGCTATGGTGAATTGGACCGCTTGGATTTTCTCCGCATAATCCGCGATACCATTCCTGCAAATGGCTTTGACAACGGCATCCGTATTCGTCTGGATGAAAATGACCAGATGGCAATCAAGGATGGGGGCTACGCCATTTATGAAAACGTCATTACGGATTCTATCGTTGGTTCTGCGGTTCATGTGCAAACGAAAAACTGCAGCGGGGGAACGTTGTCCTTGCGCTTGGATAGCAAGAAGGGTGACGAAATTTCCAAGTGCGACCTTCCTGCAACTTGTGGCAATGAAAAGTGGGTGGATGTGAAATGCTCCAATCTTCCGAAACTTTCTGGCGTGCAGGATTTCTACTTGACCGCATCTGGAATCTCTGATGAACTTCTGCTGGGGAACATCAAGTTCTCTGCAGCGGGTTCTTCCGATAGTACCGATGTTGTTGCAAATCGCTCTGTACGTCAAAGCGCGACGACCCTGCGTTACGATTCCCGCTCTCGTAAAGTCTTCTTGTCTGATGCCGCAGACTGGACGGTTTTTGACCTGAATGGTGTTTTGGCACGAAAGGGTTTTGGCCGTGAAATTAATTTGAATGATTTAAATCACGGAACCTACCTCGTTAAGGCCGGTGGCAGCGTTATTAAGGTTCGCTAGGTTGTTTTTAGTGGCGTAAAAAGCTAAAAAGTTCTATATTCAAAACGAAAATTTAGCTCTAAGGCCTATTATGAAAATCGGAAAGACTGAAGCTCGTTTGAATGCAGAAATCGAAAAGCGCGGTGCGTTGTTCGCTGTTCTTTTGGATCCCGACACTTCTGATGACGAAGCTCTCCTGAAGTCTGGCGTTCTTGCCCAGGAAAACGGTACCGACTTGATTCTTGTTGGCGGCTCCTTTATGGGCAATTTCAACCTGCCTCGTCAGGTTGCCGCCCTCAAAGCCAAGGTAGATTTACCTGTGGTTTTGTTCCCGGGTGGTGCTAGCCAGGTTGTTCCCGGTTTCGATGCCATGCTTTTCATGACCCTCGTGAGCGGCCGTAATCCCAGCTACCTGATTGAAGAACAGGTCCGCGGCGGTGCCCTGGTACGTGCCTTGAATATGGAAGCTATTCCTACGGCTTACCAGTTGATCAATAGCGGCCGCCGTACGACTGTGGAATATGTCAGCAATACTACGCCTATTCCTGCTGACAAGCCGAAGCTCAGCATGGTTCACTCCATTGCAGCGGAATTGATGGGCATGCGTTACGTCTATCTTGAAGCTGGTAGCGGTGCTGAAAATCCTGTTCCTGTGGAACACATAGCCTACACCCGTAAGGCTACCGAAATGACCATCATTACCGGTGGTGGCATTAAGGATCCCCAGACTGCTGCAATTCGGGTTGCCGCAGGCGCCGACATTATTGTTACTGGAACCCTTTGGGAAAAGGTCCAGGATCCTGTATTGTTGAAGGAATTTGCCGCTGCTATCCATACTAAGGGATAGGCCAAGTGCATTTGAATGCAAAAAAAGACCTGCTAAAAAGCAGGTCTTTTCATTTGTGGAGCGCTTAAACGATTTTCTTTCGCCAGCGTTTTTTCGCGTCGTAGTGAAGCATGAAATTGTAGAACTCGTCGGTGCTGGTGCAGTTCTGCTTATTTCTTCTGTAGGAAATCACGATGTCGCGCTTGAAATCGGTGTCGGTGATTTCAAGAAGCTTTACCTTCTTGTGGTCCATCTTGCCCCAGGTAACTTCGGGCCAGAAGCAGACGCCGATGCCGCCAGCCACCGCTTCCTTAATAGCTGCAGAGCTGTCACTTTCGAAAGTGATTTCGGGCTTGAATCCCACCTTTTCGCAAAGTTCGTTGCAGATTGTTCTGTATTGCTTGGAGCCATAGAGACGGATGAATTTTTCTTCTCCAAGGTTGAACAGGGAAATGGAATCCATCTTCTTGTATTTTGCGGTATTGGGGACGGCGAGGAAAATTTTTTCGGAACGTACGAATAGTTCATCGCTCTTATAGCGGTCAAGTTCAGGCTTGTAGGAACTGAATGTGCGTACGCAGAAATCAAAAAGGTCGGTTTCCTCGTTCTGCACCATATCAATATTGATATTGGGATGGGTCTGCTTGTATTCAATAACCACGTTGGTGATGAGCGCGGATGCGGCAAGGACATTCAGCTTTATATTGTTGTTCTGCTGCTTGGCCATTTCCTGAAGAACTTTCGGAAGAGCCATCATTTCATTGTATACAGGCTGAAGCTTTTCGTAAAAGAACTTTCCGCTTTCGGTCAGTTTAATGTTTCTTCCTGAGGTTTTAAACAAAGAAACGCCCAGTTCATCTTCCAACTTGTGGATTGCCTGGGTGAGTGCGGGTTGCACGATGCAAAGATTCTTAGCACTTTGTGTTACGTGCTCGTTCTTTGCGACTTCCAGAAAATATTTGAGCTGCGTAAGTTCCATACTACAAATATAGGTTTTCGTTATGATTTCTCAAGGTTTTCACTCATACAATAAATTTATGAAAGAATAATAGAAAATTATTAATTATAAATTATATTATCAATTTTTATTATTATTCTAATTAGAAGAAAATATTAGTCAAAAATGATGAATCCATCTAGATTTGGCTCCGCAAACAAAAGGAGTCCAATTTATGAAATTCAAGATTGTTGCCGTCATGTTCGCTGCAGTTGCAGCTGCGATCTCTTTCACCGCTTGCGATAAGGCTAATGCCTGTTCTTATAGCGATAGCAACAATACTCTTACCTGTTCTGAGAAGACATATAATACTGTAAAGATGAATGGACAGGTTTGGATGGCGGAAAACTTGGAACGATACGACTCAGACTCTAGCTTCTGCTATGGTAGCAACCATGAAAACTGCAAGAAGTACGGTCGCCTTTACGGTTTTGAATCCGCCAACACCATTTGCCCTGATGGATGGACTTTGCCTTCCCAGGCCGACTTCGAAAAAGCAGATATGAAATCCCTCAACGTCTTGTTCGGCGGTTATCGCTACGCAAGCAACGGCAAGTTTGCTGATGAGGGCGTAAGCGCTAGCTTCTGGACTGCCGATGCTTTTGATGATGCTCGCGGTGTCATGGTGCGAATTAAAACAGATACCATATCTTATGAACACTATAGTAAGAATATTGCTGCATCTGTTCGTTGTGTGAAGAAATAATATGCAATGGCTCATTGATCTTTTTACAGGCTCTTCCGTAGCGCAGCAGGTTGTGGTCCTTTCCTTCACTGCTGCCATTGGCCTCATGGTCGGAAAAATTAAGGTGAAGGGCATTAGCCTTGGTGGGGCTGGAGCCTTGTTCGTTGGCATTTTGATGGGGCATTTGGGACTTCGCTTGGAGCCCAACGTCCTTCACTTTATGCAGGAATTTGGCTTGATCCTGTTTGTGTACACCATTGGTATGCAGGTGGGTCCTGGTTTTATCGATTCCATTCGTCGTCATGGCTTGGTGCTGAACATCCTTGCGGTTAGCGTTGTGCTAATGGGTGTTCTTGTGACTCTTTGCCTTTACTTCTTTACGGATATGCATAACAACGTACCCGTGCTCATTGGGATGCTTTGTGGCGCTGTCACAAACACTCCTTCCCTTGGAGCCGCAAATTCAGCCTTTGTCGCGGCCGGGGCAGATACATCCCTTACGGGTATCGGGTACGCTGTTGCATATCCCTTCGGTGTCCTGGGCATCATCCTTGTGATGATTTTGGTTCGCGTGTTCTTTAGGCAAGATCCTGCGAAGTCTGCGGAAGAATACACTGCAGAAATTGCCTCTACCCGAAAGGATATTGTTTCCTGCAGTCTTCTTGTAGAGAATAAGAATCTGTTTGGAATTACTGTCAAGGAAATTCCCGACTTGGTGTCCAGTGGCGTTGTAATTACTCGCCTTCTCCGTGCTGACAAGATCATAACGCCCAATGGAAAAACAAAAATTCTTGAAGGCGACAAGGTTCACATTGTTGGGATGCCGGAAGCGGTGGCAACCATGGAAAAAGTCATTGGTTCTCGACTGGAAAAGCCCATTACATCTGCCAATAGTGATTTGACAACGAAGTCCATTCTTGTGACGAACAAGAAAATGTTGGGCAAGACCATTGAATCCTTGGCTTTTGCTGAACGTTATGGTGTTACCGTGAGCCGTGTGGTCCGTGGCGAATTTAAGTTCACGGGTCGTTTGGATCTTCGATTGAAGTTTGCTGACAAACTTTTGGTTGTGGGCCCTGCAGCTGGTATTGAAGCGGTTACCAAGGAGTTGGGGGATTCCCTGAAGGCTTTGGACCATCCAGAAATTATCCCGGCCTTCGTTGGAATTTTCCTGGGAATCATTGTGGGTTCCATTCCTGTTGCAATTCCTGGTATGCCTACGCCGCTTAAGCTTGGCCTTGCTGGCGGTCCGCTGGTGGTTTCCATCATCCTTTCCCGCAAGCGTAAAATCGGTCCCTTGAACTTCTTCATGGCAGCTAGCGCAAACCTCATGCTTCGTGAACTAGGTATTACTTTGTTCTTGACATGCGTGGGCTTGAATGCGGGTATTCGATTCTTCGATGTGCTTTTGAACGGAGACGGATTCTACTACATGGGACTTGCCGCACTTATCACTTTTATTCCGCTGATGGTTGCTGGCATTGTGGGACGAGTTGTATTCAAGGTAAATTACCTGAGTCTGTGTGGCGCCATTGCCGGCTCCATGACAGACCCTCCGGCACTTGCTTTTGCCAACGGTCTTTCCAATAGCGAAGCGGTTAATGTGGGCTATGCCTCTGTTTATCCGCTGACCATGTTGCTTAGAATTTTAAGCGGCCAAGTTCTAGCCATATTGCTATACGCGGCTGTATAAAGCCTCATGTACTCCACTCCACTTAAGATCCGGCGAATTAAATCGCTGGATCTTTTGCGTTGTTCTTGGCGAAGGCCTTGGCGCGATCAATGCAAGTGGCGCATGTGCCGCAAGGCTTTTCTCCGCCTTCGTAGCAACTCCAGGTAAGTTCGAAGGGTGCCTTTAGCTCAAGACCGTTTTTTACCACCTCGGATTTACTCATTCCGGCAAAAGGTGCTGCTACGTGAACTTGTTCGTAAGTGCCAATGCCAATGGCATCGCTCATGGTACTGACGAATTCTTCACTGCAGTCGGCGTAAGCGTTGCCGGCGGCGTCATCGGCATGTGCGCCTAGGAAGATGGTGACGTCGTCATTCTCAAAAATACTTTGGGCTAGGCTTGCGCATACGCTAAGCATCAGACCGTTGCGGAAAGGAACGTAAGTGGATACCTTGCCCTTGCCGTTTTCAGCAATCTGCTGGTCGTAGCTTTTATGCTCTATGTCCTTTGTGGAGTTGGCCAGTAGGGAACAATTTGAAAACTGAAGAATGGAGGATACGTCGAACTCGTAATGGGGGAGGCCATAGTGGTCTGCAATAGCCTTGGCGCAGTCCAGTTCCTTGCGGTGTTTTTGTCCGTAAAAGATTGAAGTGGTGGCTACATTTTCCTTGCCGAACTTGTTCACGGCCATTGCCACGCAGACGGTAGAGTCTACACCGCCTGAAGAGAGGACGATTGCTTTCTTCATATGTTCCCTAGTTTTGTTTTTAGACAGGATGGTTTCGAACTGTCTTGCTTCAAAGATACATAAAATTTTTGCGAAATAATCACGCAAAATGCGGCCATTTTGCTTACGCCCCTTTCCTCTTTGTCTTATAAATGTGTATTTTTCAAGAAAAAGCAAGCCGTATGCGAATACGGTGTTTTGTTGTCTATCTAGAGGTTTTTGATGAAAAAGCTCGTCATTGTGACTTTTGTGCTTCGTGCCCTGGGCTTTGTCCTGGTCATTCTCAGTTTGTTTGGCCATAGCCTTCTGTTGAACCTGTTTCCGGGGCTTGAAGGCCAGTCCATCAATCCGATTTTCTATTCCGGTGTTATCGCGTACCTAATTGGTGCGGTCATCTATTTCTTTATAAACAAGAAGGAAAAGGAAGACCGTCGCCGCCGCCAGATCGAAGAAGCTCAGGAACGTGCTTTTGGTGGTAGTCGCAACGATGATGAATCTGTTGAAGATTCTGAAAAGTAGTTTGGTGTTTGTATGATTCAGATTGAACATTTGCATAAGACCTACCACAGCGGTTTCTTGATGAAGCCGAAGTTCGCTCTTAAGGATGTGAGCTTTAAGGTGGAACCGGGTCAGGTATATGGTTTTATTGGTCCTAATGGTGCAGGCAAGTCTACTACCATTAAGGTACTTACGGGTCTTTTGAATTTTGATTCCGGTAAGGTTTTGATCAATGGGATTAGTCCTCGTGATGTGAAGAGCAGAACCTTCCTGGGGTATTCTCCAGAACAGCCCTATTTCTACGATTACCTTTCTGGCCGTGAACTGTTGCAGTTCTATGGGAAACTTGTGGGTCTTGAAGGCAAGGAATTGGATTCCCGAATTCATTGGGCTTTGGAACTTCTCCATGCGGACAAGGACTGGATTGACCGCCGTCTCCGTTCCTATTCCAAGGGTATGATGCAGCGTGTGGGTATTGCCCAGGCAATTCTTGGTAAGCCGAAGCTTTTGATCTTGGACGAACCTATGAGCGGTCTTGACCCCATGGGTCGTCGCGATGTTCGTGAAGCTATCCAGACTTTGAATCGCGATGGCGTGACCATCTTCTATTCCAGCCACTTGCTTAGCGATGTGGAAAGCATTAGCCATAAGGTGGCCATGATTGTGGATGGCAAGATTGTCCGTGAAGGTACCGTAGATGAAATTACGGAATCCTGCGGTGTGGAATACCACGTTCGCACTCGTCAGGCAATTCTTGCGGCCGACCTTCCCGAAGGTGTGACCCCTGCTGGCCATCCGCAGGAATGTGTCTGCGCCGATGATGCTGCCCGCGACCGTCTTTTGAGTTTCTGTCTTTCTCACGGCATTGCTGTGGAAAAGATGGACCACAAGCGCCCCAGCCTTGAAGATATTTTGACAGAGGAGATTGCCCGTGCCGACGCTTAAGCATATTGGCATTATTGCCCTCAATACATTCCGCGAATCTATCCGCGACAAGATTCTTTATAATATCGTGTTTCTGGCTATTGCCCTCACTTTGTTCAGCATCGTGCTTGGGGAATGGTCCGTGTTCGATCGCGCTTACGTGATCAAGTCCACCACGCTTTCTGTGATGAGCCTTTCCGGCTTGCTCATTTCCATCTTCGTGGGCATTAGCCTGGTGCAGAAGGAAATTCAGCGCCGCACGGTATTGACTCTTCTCTCCAAGCCCATTAGTCGAGCCACGTTTATTGTGGGCAAGTACTTGGGACTTTTGGCTGTGGTTGCGGTTCATTTGACAATCCTGACGGTCATCTATTATTTGATGCTGGCTGTGACGGGAGCCAATCCCACGCTCAGCTTGCTTACGGCCATTTATCTGATTTTCTGTGAAATGGCTATTGTCATTGCGGTGGCTTTGCTGTTCAGCAGTTTTAGCAGCACTGTGCTTAGCGCCTTGTTTACTCTGGGTGTGTACTTTGCCGGCCATTTAAGCAACCAGCTTCTGGAACAGGTTCGTTTTGCTAGCCGTATGGGTGAAATGAACGATGTTTCCAGCGCAATTTTTGAAAAGGCAGCCGTGGTAATCCATGCAATTTTCCCGGGCCTTTATCGATTTAATGTAACCAACTATGTGGTTCATGGTGTGGCTCTTCCGGATATGTACTTGTTCTGGAATACAGTCTACGCCTTGGGTTATATTGGTGTGTTTTTGGCCATCGCAAGTTGGTGGTTTAGCCGGAGGGATTTCCTATGAGAAACCAGTATATGGCAAAGGTCCTTGTTCACAACAAGGTTGTGACCGAGGATCAAATCAAGGCCCATTGGGGGCAAGTGACGGAATCAAAGGATATCGGCCAGGTTCTGGTGGACGCTGGTATTATTCCTCCTCCGACTTATATCAAGGTTCTTGCCTTCGTTAAGAATCTCGAAGCTAAGGCTGCAGCCGAAGCTCCTGCTGCACCTGCGGCGAAGCCTGCCGCTCCCGCTGCTCCTGCGCCTGCTGCTCCGGCCCCGAAGCCTGCGTTTACCGCGTCTTCTTCCGCTTCTAGCTCTTCTGAATCCGAAGGCGGATTGCAGATCGAGGGTAACAATCCCTATGGCGAAATCTCTACTGCCAATATGGACGTTGAGGCGGTTGCTGGTCTTGAAGCTACCAGCATCAGCACCTTCCAGGTGAAGAGCGACTCCGACGAAGAATCTCTGGATGCAGAAAGCGATGAACTGCCTTCCCGCTTTGCCATTGCAACGGGTGAAGGAGCTCCCATCGAGGCTCCGGAAACTCTCCGCCCCATGACGACTCTGCCCCAGATTATCGCCTTTGCTCGCAAGTTCAATGCCACAGACATCTATCTGTTCGCAGACCGCCCCATTGTCATGCGACAATCGGGCGCCCTGTTCGAAGCCTCTGAACAGCCTCTGGATTTGTCCCGCCTGAATGAACGTTTGGACGAAGCCTCCAAGGGCTTCTCCGATGGTTACAAGATTGTGGTGGGTCAGAACTTCAGCAAGACCATTGGTCTACAGGGTGCTGGCCGCGCCCGCATTACGGTGACTTGGAACGAAACCACTCCCAGCATTTCTCTGCGAGTGATTCCTTCTGAATCTACCACTCTTGAAAATCTTTACTTGCCCGCATTCTGTGCTCAGTTTGCTGAATTGAACAGTGGCCTTGTGCTGATTGCTGGCCCCGCCGCAAGCGGCCGCTCTACCACCATGACCACCTTTGCAGAAACTATTGCTGCAAATCGTGATGTCTACATCCAGACGGTGGAAAAGCCTATTGAACGTCTTTTGCAGAATGCCCGTGGCGCTATTGCGCAGCGTGAGGTTGGCTTGCAGGTACGTTCCGGTATCGAAGGCGTTGATCTTGCAATGAAGAGCGGTGCCGATGTAATCCTCTTTGATCATCTTGAAAATACAGATGAACTTTATGCATTGCTTCAGGCCGCAAACGCAGGCACCCTGGTGTTCGCCGTGACTGCTGGAAACAACGTTCATTCCTTGCTTTCTCGTTTGTTGAATTCTGTGCCGGAGCAGAATCGTACTGCTCTTGCAAATGCCTTGGCTGACCAGCTGAAGGGCGTTATTGTTCAGCACTTGATTCCTATTGTTCAGAACCAGGGACAGATTCTTGCTGTAGAAGCTATGAAGATGACTTCTCCCATGGCAAACCTTTTGCGTCGTGGCGAAATCGCCCAGCTGGTGGCTGCAATCAACAGTTTGAAGGATCAGGGTGTTTCCTTGGATGACTCCTTGCAGAAGTGTGTGGAATCCGGTTACATTGAAGGTAACGAAGCTTGGAAACGCGCAAACGACTCCCGTCGATTTGCCGCATATCGTTCCGCTAACTAAAAGAGGTTTATGATGGCGACAGAAATTGAATCCTTGTTGGAATACGCCTTGAATGTTGGCGCCAGTGAACTGATTGTCACTGAAGGTGCTGCCTCTGCAGTTCGTTTGGCAGGAAAGGTATGTGCCATTCCCGATGCTCCTGCAATTGAAATTGGCGGTCTCCGTTCCATCCTGACTTCCATGGATGGCGAATCCGGAACAGTAATGGGTTCCTGGTGCGGCTCCAAGTGGCGTGTGCGTTACTATCGTGCCGCCTTGGGCAATGCTGCGGTATTCCGCCCGGTTCTTGAGGAATGTCCGGAATTTGCCGCAATTGGCGCTCCTGAATCCTTGAATAACCTTTTGGGTGTAAGCTCTGGCTTGGTCGTCTTTGCAGGTCCTTCTTGCAGCGGCAAAACCACTACGGCAACATCTTATATTTCCGCTCTTTGCCAGTCCAGGATTCTTCGCGTCAGCTTCTTGAACAGTGCCGAAGAAATTCCTGTAAAGCGTGGTCCTAGTTTGGTCCTTGAAGACGCTACTGGCGATGTCGCCCAGAAGATTGATCAGGCTCTCCGTAGCGGTACTGATCTGATTTGGCTTGGTGATTTTGACGGAAAGACTTTGATTCCTATTTTGCACGCTGCAGAAGCCGGTGCGCTTGTTGTCTTGAATGTGACTGCAGGTAATGCTGTGGGCGTTCTTGATGCGTTGCTTTCTTCTGAATCTGCAGAGAATCGCGACTTGATCCGCAATATGCTGGCATCTGTTCTTAAGGCTATCGTTGTTCAACGTCTGCTTCCGTCTACTCAGGGTGGCAGCACTGCTGCATGGGAAATCCTTTACGGTACCCAGAATGTGGCTGCCCGAATTCGCGGCGGCGAACACTTCACTTTGCCCTCCATCATTGCCGCCTCTGCTGCAGATGGCATGATGCTGATGGACGATTGTATCAATAGTCTTGTGCAGTCCGGTTATGTTGCTGCAGAGGATGCTGCAAGATATGTGGCAAATCCCGCACGACTTGGCTAAAGTAACCTTGGGGGTTATGAGAAAGGCGACCGCTCTGGCCGCCCTTTCCTGGTTGCTTGTTCCTGCGTTTGCCCAGGAAAAATCTGCGGATGCGGAAAGTCTGCTGGATGCTTTTGAAACAGCGGAATCTTCTTCAAGTTCTGTGGTGGAACCTGTTTCGGACTCTATTCCTGCGCAGCCGTTCGTTCCTGTTGCGGAACCTGTTGTTTCTGCTGAGGATTCTGCGTCAGTGCAACCGGAATCTTCTAGTTCTGTACAGGACGAAAAATCAAAGCCTACTCTAAAGACTGTTCTTTACCTCAGCGGCGGAGAACGTTCTCCCTGGTTCCATCTTGGTGTTCTCTATGCAATTGAAGAATACGGTATTCCCGTGGATTCTGTTGTTGGAACATCTTGGGGTGCATGGGTTGGTTCCTTGTGGGCTAAGGGCGTTCCTTTGGATGAAATCCAGAGAATCATGAGGGATCCTGCCATTGCTTCTTATGTGGGACACGATCTTTCCGATCCGACGAGCAAGTTGGGTTACGATGATGAAGGTGCTCATGAATTGCCTATTTCCGCAAAGGGCATTCCGAGCCTTCGTCAGCGTTTCACGATGACTGTGGATGACGCAGGTAATGTCTCCCGCGAAAAGAAACATCTGTATCCCGATTCCATGGGCATTAAGCGGGCCATTGCGAAACTCCGTTTCCAGGAAAGTCTGTATCGTCAGAACGTTGCATTTAAAATTCCGTTTTCTGTACAAGGCTGCGATGGAAAGAATGTTGGTGCACAACCTGCCGATGTGATTTCCTCTTTGCCCTTGTGGACTACGGAAATTTCAGGGGAACTTTGTCCTCATTATGCATTACCCGTAGAGGATAACGTTTCGGAGTACCCCATTGTTGTTATTGCAGATCCGTTAAGAAGTCCCTTAGCAGGTGACGCTCGTTCCAAGCTTCTCAAGACGATGGCTGGGGCGAACTTGAACAATTTGCCTGGAACAATGGTTCGTGCCCATACGGCTCTGGATACGTCCTATGCGGCAATGATTCAATTGGGCTTTTCCACCCTGGAAAGAAATCTTGGTGATTTCTCAGTCTTGGCAAACCGTCGCTTGTCTTACAAGGATTTGTTTGCGGGTGCCGATGTTCGCAAGGCTTGGTTTAAGTTTAATCCGGCGTTTGATAGCCTGTCTTCTGAAACGCTTAGTGCCATCAGAACTTATTGGGATGAATCCGATACGGGCCTTGTTGCGTTGGATCGTTTTGCGGAAAAACTTTTGCAACGTCCGGCTTATGATTCCCTGGACTTCGACATGATGCCTTCCGGGGACTTGCAGATTTATGCTGCGGTGCGCCCCACATTTGATTTGGCTGTGGGAGGCTTCGGCTCCAATGCTCTAGGCGCAAATGCCTACTTTGAAGGTGCTGTGAATTTTGTGAGCCAGATGGAAATTGAATTGGTCCTGTCTGGTTTTTGGGGAACATCTTCCTATGGTGTGCAGCCTCGTTTGAATGTCTCTAAACTTTGGAATAAACATTGGGGATTGGAATTTGGTTACGACTATTTGATGCTGCGTCCGTTGAAAACTTTCAACAAAGACATTGATGCGGAATCAAGGGTTCTTTCTGAAGAACGCAGTGACTTTTCCATATCTGTCGTTTATGACGTAGATAATCATCAAAAGGTTTCTGCAAATTTCTTGTTTGGCAATCGAACCTTTGAAATGAATCATTTGTATTACGGTAAAGACGGTGTAAAGACATTCCCGGTTTCTCCCACGTTGAATTATGAATACAAGGATGGAGATGAAGATGCTTGGTTTGCCCAGAATGGCTTTGTGGCTCACGCCTCTGCAGGTTTGGAATCCATTGGATTTAATCTAGGTGTGAGCGACTTGGTTCCGATTTACTGGAAGTTCTTTGGCGATGCTCGCTATTCTGTTTCTCCTAAGTCCTTCGCCACATTTACTGTAGGCGCAGCTGCCGGCATGGAACGCTATCACAAGGATGGTCTTGGCTACGTTTACCCGAAGGCCTTTGAGTACCAGCCGTTGGATATTGCATACCGCTATCAAGTGCGTGCGACCCCGTGGTCTACGGAATGGTATAACCAAGAATTGGCGTCCCATGAATATGCTTTGCTTCGTGGAAGTGCTTCTCTACATAGCAAGTATTTTGGCCTCTGGCTTTTTGTTGCCTACTATCATGATTTCGAGGGAAGTCCCTATGCAAAACTGTCAAGGAACAAGTTTATCGTGGAACCAGCCCTTCGTTTGGCATACAAGTCTCTGGAAGTCTATGCCGGTATGAACCGCATTGTGGATAAGGATACTTTTGGTGATATCGGCCGATTTAGCGACTATACCTATTTTATCCGCTTTGGCAATTATTCGTTCTAGTCTGTATACAAAAAATTTTTAGGCCACTCTAGCAACACATTCAGGGCATTTCTAAAATTGTTCAAAATTTTAAGAAGGCCCTTTTTATGCAAGCTAAAGTGCAAGTCAAAGATCGCTCCCTTTTGAGTCTTTCTTGGCCGTTGTTCATTACGTTCGGCATTGCCACATGCCAGCCCATGATGGACAGTTGGTTTCTGTCCCGCACTTCTGAAACGGCTGCAGCTGGTGTTGGCGCCTTGGGCCCCATTCTCGGTGCCATCTTCATGGCTATTACTGCTTTCTCCCAGGCAGGAGCAAGTATTGCCTCCCAGTTTATGGGGGCGGAACGCCCGAAGCAGGCGGGTACTACCCAGACCATGGTTCTCCTTGGAAGTCTCCTTCTGGGTGTTGCCATTATGCTTGTGACGATTCCTTTGGCAGGAAACATTGTCAGTTGGATGGGCCTTACGGGAGATGCCGCCAAGTACGGTTATGAGTTCATGTTCATCGTTTCCTTTGGCTTTGCATTCCGTTCCTTACAGACAACCCTTACGTCCTTGATTGCAACCCACGGTCTTACGGGCTGGAACCTGATTGGTAACATTATTACCATCGTTTCCAATGCAATTATGAACGTGATTTTCTTGAACGGTTATTTTGGATTACCCTGCATGGGTGTGAAGGGTGTTGCTCTTGCCACCATGCTTTCCTGGCTCATTTCCTCTGTGGTGCTTTATGCTATTCTCAAATACAAGGTTCACCATAAGATCCGCAGCACGGACTTTAAGCGTTCTCGCGTCATTCTTCCGGATTGGATCCGCATTGGTGTGCCTGCTGCAGTGGAACCTGTCAGCTTCCAGATTTTCCAGGTGGTGCTTACGGCCATTATCGTGCACTTGGGTATTACCGCAATGACTGCCAGAATTTTTGCTGCCAACTTCGCTATGCTGGCGGTGATTCTCAGCGTGGGTCTCAGCAGCGGTAGCCAGATTCTTGTGGCACACTTGGTGGGAGCCCACGACTTTGATAAGGCTAACCGTCGCTTGCATCAGAGCCTTGCTGCGGGCTGCTCCAGCAGTCTTGTCGTAGCGATTATTGTGGCGATTTTTGGTACGGAACTGATGTCTTTCTACACCGTGGATCCGGAAATCCAACGCCTGGGTAAAATCTGCCTTTGGTGCGATGTGGCGTTGCAACCTTTTAAGGCCGCCAACATGACTATCACTTCGGCACTTCGCGCTTCTGGAGACTCCAAGTTCCCTGCTATTGTTGGCTCCACCATGATGTGGACGTTGGGTCTTGGTACCGCACTCTTGTTGGGCTTTGGCCTGGAACTGGGCGTTGCCGGTATCTGGCTGGGTATGGCTGCCGACGAATTTTATCGCTCCATCGTGAACTACATCCGTTGGCGCGGTGGCCGTTGGAAAGAACTGGGCGTTGTATGATGCAGGGGGCTCAGCCTCCCTCGGGTCTATAATTGAGGTGCGCCGGTCTTAGCACGGTTCTTCGCAGCGATATCCTTGTACTTGTTGTGGTCGGCCAAGTTGCTGCTAAAGAAATGGGTCATGGATCCGTCGTCCTTGGCGACGAAGAACAATGCATCGGTCTTTGCCGGATTCAGTGCTGCCTGAATTGCCTTACGTCCCGGATTAGAAATGGGACCCGGCATCAAGCCCTTGAACTTGCGGGTGTTGTACGGATTGTTGCTTTCCAACTGGCTCTTGTAGATGGGACCGGTCAAGTTCTTGAAGATGAATCGCACAGTGGGATCGGCGCCCAGGGGCATGTCGATGCGGAGGCGGTTGTGGAACACGCCTGCAATGAGGGGACGTTCTTCAGGAATGCCGGTTTCTTCTTCGACCACGCTAGCCAGTGTCAGCACCTTGTGCCAAGTGCCTAGGGTCTTCCACATGGCCTGGGGCTGGCTCAGGATTTCATCGCGGAACTTCAGGTTGGCAGCAACCATCTGCTTCAGGATTACTTCTTCATCCGCATCGATGGGGAAGGGATAAGTATCCGGCAGCAGGTAACCTTCCAGACTATTCGCTTCAACACCGAGCTTGCGGGCGAACTTGGGGTCCTGGACCAACTTGTTCCAGCGGTCCTCGTCCAGGTTCGGGTAAACCTTTTTAATATAGGCGGGAATTTCCCAGGAGGCTCGACCTTCGGGGATGGTCACCTTTCGTACGGCTACCTTGCCGCTTGCAATGATGTCCAATACCTGTTCCAGGGACTGCTTGCCGGGAATTTCGTACCAACCAGCCTTCAAGGACGGGTTCTTTTTACGGATAACCAGCTTATAGGCCACCTCATCATCCCAAATTCCGTTCTGCTTAAGGATCTGGAAAACCTTGGTGGGGGAGCTGCCCTTGGGGATCTGGATCAGTACAGAATCCTTATTTTGGGCGGTTGCACCCATCCTGGAGGACACGGAAGAGTACCCAAAAAAGGTGATTAGGGCCAAAATGGCGACAAAAACAAGTAAAATCTTCTTCATACGACAAAAATTTAAAAGAAAAATTACCGAAAAGGAAAAATAAAAGGTATATTCCTATTGCATTTTGAATTTTTACCATGTTTCTGAGGAAGAGAATATGAAAAAGGTATTGGTAATTGCTCTCGTTCTTATGGTCGGCGTTTCTTTTGGCGCCGGCAAGAAGGTCAAGTCCAAGCTGGGCGATATCGACCTCACTAAGGAAAAGGATGGCGGCGCTGTGGTTTGTACCGCAGGCTTCAATGACGAACTTACCATCGTTAAGGATGGCGAAACCGAAGTGCTCGTTAAGGGCAACTGCGGTCAGGGTTGGGTTCCCAAGTCCAAGATCGAATACGTTGCACAGCTCGCTGGCGATAAGTCCATGAAGTTGGAAGGCGTGGACGTGGTCGGTTGGCTCGATAACCCGTCTGCAGTGTTCGTGTTGGAAAACGATGACCTTGACTTCGACGGCGTGAACATCGACCGTGACTTCAAGGAATACCTCCAGCACACCATGGACCGTGAACAGACCGAAATGCGCAACAACGAAAACTAATGGTTTGAATATGACTAAAAGCCCCGCGTGATGCGGGGCTTTTGTCATATTCTGGATGCGGGGACGCAGCCCCGCCCCCAGTCTCCCACCCTGCCTGCAGGTTGCAGGATATCTCAATTAGGGAATACCAAAAAATTCCATCAAGAGCTCTGCGTGACCCGCAGGGCTTTTTTTGTGTGATTTGCAAAACAGTGGGTACAGTTGTAAACGTTATTGCTGTTGGGGACTCGGTTTTTGTGAAGATTCGGGCATAAATTATGACTTGATGATATAAATTCACAAAACAGTGAGGTTTTGTCCATGAAAAAGATGTTAGCTATGTGCCTTTTGCTGGCCGCAACATTGTTTGCTGCCGGTCCTGCAGACGTTTACGGTAAGCTCCAGGCCAAAAATGGTATGCTCTATAGCGCCAAGACCAATCAGCCGGTCCAGCTTAAGGGTATGAGTATGTTCTGGGACGTATGGTCCTCGGAATTTTACACCGCAAGCGTGATTAAGGGCTTGGTGGACAAGTGGAAGATTGAAATCATCCGTGTGCCCCATGGTGTTGGCGGTGAAAAGGGTGGTGGACCTATGGCCAATTGGCAGAGTGTTGACGAAACCGTTATTCAGGCTGCCATTGATAACGGTATTTACGTCATTATCGATTTCCATTCTCATGTGGCCCATACCCAGACCGAAGATGCTAAGACCTTCTTCAAGACCATGGCCAGCAAGTGGGGCAAATACCCCAACGTGATTTTTGAAATCTATAATGAGCCCATGGGTGCAGGCATGTGGAGCACCATTAAGACCTATGCCGATCAGGTGATTCCCGTAATTCGTCAGAATGGCGGTACCGATAACTTAATCATTGTGGGAAACAGTGAATACTCTATCCGTCCGGGCGAAGCCGTTTCCAATCCCATCAAGGATAACAACGTTGCCTATACCTTCCACTTCTATGCAGGTTCTCACTCTCTGGATGGTGGCGCCTACAGTGGCAATCCTTCTTACAGAACAGGTATCAACAACGCAATTCAGGCTGGCCTTACCGTCTTTGTGACGGAATGGGGTACTGTGGATGCTAGCGGTAACAATGGTTATAACAAGTCAAGTTCTGACGCCTGGATGAGTTTCCTTGACCAGAAGAAGATTTCCTGGTGCAACTGGTCTGTTCACAGCAAGGATGAAAGCGCATCTATCTTTGCTAATCAGTCCTCTTACACAAATCCCCAGAATTGGAACTATAGCGGCTACTCTGAATCTGGTAAGTATGTTTATGATCATCTCCAGAGCTGGGCAAATAGCGCTCCTTGGCGCTCTGGCGCAGTGACTCCCGCTTCCTCCTCTTCTAGCGTTGGCGGCGTCGTATCTGGTGGCAAGACCAACATGTTCGATGACTTTGAAGATTTGAACAAGTATGCCTTTACGGGTGGTGTGTGGTATGCTTATACCGATAAGGATGACAAGGGCCTGTCTTCCATTAGCAACAAGGTCGTTGTCGATGATGATGGCGAAGGCTGGACTGTGGTTGTCCCCACTGATAACAGCAACAGCACCAAGGGTATGTTGGCTGCAACCGGAATTAAGCTTGTAAAGGGTGAAAACGAATATGCTCCTTATATTGCCTTGGGTCTTAACATCGATAAGGACGAAAAGGCTTTTGACTTGACTTCTTGCAAGACCTTCAGCTATAAATACAAGGGCGCTGCCCATAACTTTAAGGTTCAATCCACAAAGGTTGAAAACTACAACTATCACTCCACAAGCTTTATTGACCAGGGTGAATGGAAAACTGTGACCATCGATTGGGCTGATCTGGTTCAGGGCAACTGGGGCACTGCAGAAGCAGCAACTCACTTTGATATTTCCAAGTTCAAGAATACTGTGAACAAGTTGGCTTGGGAAGTGAAGGGCGAAGAAAAGGCTGCTACCACCAGCTTGAAGTATGACTACCTCTACATTGACGATGTGATGTGCGATGGCATGTCCATCAATGTCGTTACCCCCAGTTCTTCCAGCAGTGCCAAGTCTTCCAGCTCTGCAAAGTCAAGCTCTTCTTCTGTGAAGTCTAGCTCCAGTAGCGTAAAGTCCTCTTCCAGCACTCCCGTTGTTGCAGCTCCTGCCGGTATGGTGGAAGACTTCGAAGACGGCGACAACCAGGCTTATACTGGTGGCTACTGGTTTGCTTACAACGACAAGGGCGACAAGGGGGCTTCCACCTTCTCTAACGAAGAAGATGCGGAAAACGGTGGCTATGTGGTTATCTTCCCGGCAACCAATGGCTCCACCACAATGGGCGGCCTCAAGGATATCAAGCTGGATCAGGGTGACAACGCATATGACCCGTATGTTGCTCTCGGTTTGAACCTTGCCGAAGAAGATGAAGCCTACAATCTTTCTAGCTGCAAGTCCATTTCCTACGATTACATTGGCGCAGCCCATAACTTCAAGGTAATTCTCGCTGGTGACGGTAAGGGTGCTGTTACCGCTTACGATCGCCATACTGTAGCCGTTCCGGCTTCCACTTCTTGGACTAAGGCTTCTATCGCCTGGACCGATCTGGAACAAGCTGGTTGGGGTGAAGTTGTCGTTCTTGACAAGTCCAAGGTTACCGCATTCCATTGGGAAGTCAAGGGTGACGCTGCTGTTCCTAACTACCTTTATGTGGATAACTTCAAGTGCGAAGGTTTGAAGATCGTTGCTCCGACTTCTAGCTCCAGCGCTGTCAAGCCGGGTAGCAGCTCCTCTGTTAAGCCGCAGGCTATTGGTTACGCTGCTAGCGCGGTCCAGTTGAATGCTCAACTCCAGGGCCGTTCTCTCCAGATTGCTGGTGCAAACCTCATGGATGTAGATGTGTTCGATATGCAGGGCCGCCCCATGTTGAAGTTCCGCAGCGTTCAGGGTGAAGTTTCCTTGGAAAGCCTTTCCACTGGAAATTACATTGTCCGCGTTCGCGCAGGCTCCGCCAACATGACAAAGCGTATTTCGCTGAAGTAAGCCCTCTTGAATAACTTTTCGTAGAGAATATGGACACCCGTTGAAAAACAGCGGGTGTCTTTTTTTTGAGGGAGTGTGGCGTATGCCACAGTTTGTTTTTGTAAGAAGTTTGTATATAGGGATTTTTCATTAAAAAAATTATTTTTCATTTGATAGCATCTAAAGTGTTCCCTCTTAGGAGACGCCATGAAAAAAGTGATTGGATTAGGAATTTTGGCAGCAGGCTTGGTTACGTCTGCATTTGGTGCAAAAGTTGGACCGGTAAGTCAGTATGGTCAGTTGCAAGCTGGAAAAAATTCCAGCAGCAAGGGTCAGATTTATGGTTCCTGCAAGGGCGTATCTTCGGGTAACGAAGTTGCTGTTCAGGGCATGAGCTTCTTTTGGAGCGGCGCAGGAGAAGGCGCCGGTGCCGATTTCTGGACCGACGACATTGTGACAGGCCTTGTGGAAAAGCAAGGTGTCCAAATTGTTCGCGCTCCCATGTCTGTGGATGAAACTGGTTGGAGTGGCTCCGATCACTATTTCAAAAATGAGTCTTATTACCAAGGTGTCATGGATCGCGTGGTGCAGTCCGCCATCAACAACGATATTTACGTGATTATTGACTTCCATTCCCATTGTGCCGAACAGAATACGAACAATGCGGTAAAGTTTTTCAGCCGCATGGCAGAAAAATGGGGTGAGTACGACAACGTCATTTTCGAAATTTATAATGAACCGAAGAATGGCTGTTCCGATTCCTGGTTTGATTTAAGCGGTGCAAAAAGTTACTGGTCTGATAAAATTAAGCCTTATTCCGAGACCGTGATTGCGGCTATCCGAAAGTATTCCGACAACTTAGTTGTGGCAGGAACACCTTATTTCGATCAGTATCCCAATGCGGTTAATAACGACCCCATTAACGATAAGAATGTTGCTTATTCCTTCCATTACTATGCTGGTGAAGATCCCTATAAGCACACGATTTCCAGTCAGGGTGCCAACGCAGAAGCTGCAATGAATGCGGGCTACTCTGTGTTTGTGACGGAGTGGGGTAATTCTGCTCCTAGCGGCGATGGCGGCTTTAATTCTACCTACAGTACGAATTGGTATAACTGGATGAAAAAGCATAAGCTTTCCGGAGCCAACTGGGCTGTAACAAACAAGAACGAAACTGCTTCCTATTTTAACGGTTCTGCCTGGAATTATACGGAAAGCGGTAAGTGGGTGAATGAGAATGTTTTTGCTGGTTTGCCCAAGACATACACTGCTTGTAATGGTTCTGCAACAAGTTCCAACAGTTCCGCCGGTTCCAGCACAAGTTCTTCTAGCGTTGTATTGCCTGCAGGCTATACAGACTACATTGATGATTTTGAAGATGGCGATTCCCTTGCCTATACTGGCGGTGTCTGGTATGCATACACCGATGAGGGGGATAAGGGTGCCTCCACAATCACAAATGCAAAGGTAACAGACGCTAAGGGCGCTGCGAGCTTTGATGTTGTTATCTCTGCTGATAATAAAACCAGTTATATGGGTGCGCTTTCTGGGATTAAACTGTCCCAGGGTGGCAATGAATACGAACCTTATGTGGCTTTGGGAGTCAAGCTGAACGCTGATGAGTCGGCTTACGATCTTTCATCTTGTAACACTATCAGCTACAAGTACAAGGGTGCTGCCCATAACTTCAAGGCTGAAGACGTCAATGTAACGAACTACGGTTATCACCAGATTTCCAAGACTGCTTCCAACTCCTGGACTGCTGTAAATATTGACTGGGATATGCTGGGGCAGCCTTCCTGGGTGGCTTCAATGGATGCGGTGACTCTTTCCAAGAAGAGAATCTCCAAGTTTACCTGGGAAGTGAAGGGGGACCTGAAGGGAACTCAGCCGACCTATAACTATCTCTACGTTGATGATGTTCGTTGTGACGGTATCGCTATTAAGAAAGTTGCTGTAACGCCTGCCTCCTCTAGTTCCGCAAAGTCCAGCAGTTCTGTTGCATCTTCTAGCAGCGCACAATCCTCTTCCAGTGTTGTTTCTAGTAGCTCGCTTACGGTTTCTAGCAGTTCTATTTCCTCCAGCAGCGTCGCTGTTTCTGGCAATTGCATTGCCTATGTCGCTGGTACTGGCGGTTATGCGGACCATTGCTACAATTCTGGTTTGACTGATATGGCTGAAGGAAAATGCTATACGCTGAATCCGGAACGTGATCCTAAAACTCAGTGGGTAAACAACAATGTTGCCGAAACATACTGGTGGGTGGAAACCAGCTGCGGTACAGTGGCGTCAAGCAGTTCTGTGGCAAGTAGCAGTTCTAGAACACCGTTGGTAACGACTTTTGCAACGACAGGAAAAACAGAACAGTCCGTAGTCGCAGGCAATGCCATCGAACCTATCGTTTATAAGTATGAAAACGTAACGAATATTGTTGTAGCCGGTTTGCCTCAGGGCTTGTCCGCAGTACTTAATGAAAGCGCCAAGACTTATACAATCAGCGGAACCGTGGACGCAAGCCTCAGTGATCATGACTATGCTTATACCATTACTGTTACGGGTGTCGATGAAAACACCTCTGCAACCGGAATAATCAAGGTCAGCCACAAGCCTGTGGCAACAGTGTTTGTTTTGGAATCTGGTAGTGATGAACAAACTGTAATCGCAGGCGATGCTATTACTCCTATTGTTTATCGTTATGAAAATGCAACAAACTTTGTTGTGGAAGGCTTGCCTCTGGGTTTAAATGGAAAACAGGATAAGAAGGCAAAGACATTTACAATCTCTGGATCTGTGGATGCTTCTCTTACTTCTTTTGATTACGTTTATACAGCCTACGTAACGGGTGTTGATGAAAATAAGACTGTGGCTGGTACTATTAAGGTTGTTGAGGCTCCGAAGTCTTCAAGCTCTGTTGAACTTGTAGAATCTTCTTCCAGCGAAGAGCCGGTAATGTCCAGCAGCAGCGAAGACGTTGTTGTATCAAGTAGCAGCGAGGAAATAATCGCTTCTAGCAGCAGTGATGCTCCTGTTGTTTCTAGTAGTAGTGAAGAACCGTTGGTTTCCAGCAGTTCTGCAATTGTTGAAAGCAGCAGCTCCGAAATGGTGGTTCCTAGCTCTAGCAGTGAATTGGTTGTTTCTAGTTCTAGCAGCGAAATTCCGGTGGAAATTTCCTCCAGTTCAATCTCGGTGGTCATGAGTTCTTCTAGCGAAGAAACTCTTGTTCCGCCCAGCAGTTCTTCGACAGTCCTGTCGGTGAATGCAGTTGTTGCCGAAACCTTCAAGATGAGTGTTTCTCGTAATCAGCTGACCCTTGCAACTGCCAAGGCCTCTGATGTGAACATTCAGATATTTGACATGATGGGCAACAAGATTGTGTCTAAACGAGTTTATGTTAACGGCTCCTATGTGCTGCCGTTGCAGAATCTCCATCAGGGCGGTTACCTGGTTCGCGTAACAAACGGAAGCATGGTCCGCACGGCACGCGTTTCCATCAAGTAATTCATTAGAAAAAGAGTTCCATTCCTCCATAAGTCTCGCCTGAAATCAGGCGGGGCTTCTTTGTTGTGCTTATCTGCAAAAATACAATTTATGCATAAATTTGCATATTTGCATAAATCATAATGCAAAAAACAACAAATCTTTTCTATATTTGCCCCCATGAAATTTTCAAAAGGTGTAAAAGACGGATTGCCTATCGGGGTTGGCTATTTCGCCGTTTCATTTGCATTCGGGATTAATGCCGGTGCAGTTTTGAACTCCTGGTTGTTGGCCACCTTCATTTCCATGACCAACTTGACTTCAGCTGGCCAGTTTGCCGGCCTTAAGATTATGTCCAGTGCCACAGGAACTTTGATTGAACTTGCCATTGCGAGTTTCTTTATCAATCTTCGTTATTCCTTGATGGCCATTTCCCTCTCTCAGAAGGTTACGCCTAGCTTCAATACGGCGAAGCGCCTACTTCTCGCCACTGGTATTACCGACGAAATTTACGCAGTGTCCATGGCCCAGAAGGAAAAGGTAAATCCCGTTTATTTCCTTGGATTAATGACTTTGCCGTACATCGGTTGGAGCGGCGGTACGCTCACTGGCGCGGTTTGTGGACAGATCCTGCCGGACATGGTGGTGAACGCCTTGGGCGTCGCCCTTTACGGCATGTTCATCGCCATTGTGGTTCCGCCCATGAAGGCTCACCGTCCCACGCTGATTGCTGTCCTTATTGCTATCGCTTTGAGCTTTGCGTTCTTCTACGCTCCCGTACTTAAGGAAGTGAGTTCCGGCTTTGCCATCATTATTTGTGCTGTTATTGCATCGCTGATTTGTGCAGCCCTGTTCCCAGTGAAAGCTGAATCTGCCGGCGATTCCAAAGTCGATGGTTCAGAGGAGGCGGTATAATGATTGACTTCAAGACTTACATTGAATTTCTTGCTGTTATGGCTGGAGTGACCTATCTCCTTCGCGCTGTACCTTTTGTTCTTTTGAAGAAGGAACTGACCAGCCCTTTCTGGAAATCCTTCTTGGCCTACATTCCATATACGGTTTTGAGTGCCATGACGGTACCTGCTATTTTCTATGCCACCGAAAGCCGCCTTTCTGGTATCCTTGCCTTGGTAACGGCGGTAATCGCCTCCTTGCTTGGCCGTGGCTTGGTTGTGGTTGCCATTGTGGCTTGCGTAACCGTGCTTGGTGTAGATTTCTTTTTTTAGATTTAGAGCATGCTCGAAGAACAGTGGAAAAAGATTAACGAACTTTGTGACAAACTGTCCAAGGTTACCTATGAAAATCTGACAAAGATTATCCGTCTCAATCAAACGGGAAGTTCCACTGCGGCGCAAAAACTGGATGATAGTTTCCAGAATGATGTGGATGCATGGATGGGTGGCGGCACCTGTTTCAGCATGACTTGGCATCTGTATCAAACCTTCAGGGACATGGGCTTGAATCCCCGCTTGGTCATGGGCCATAAGCGCAAGGAACGAAACATCCACTGCGCCCTCATCCTCCCAGATGAAACTCCGAATGTCATTGCGAGCCCTTCTCAATCTGTCATTGCGAGCGAAGCGAAGCAATCGAAGCAGTCCCTTTCCTCGGTTCAAGAATACCTCTTCGATCCGGGCTACCTAATCTTCGAGCCTCTTCCCATTCCTCTCCCGCCTCCCTTCGGCACAGGCACCGCATTCTTCCCGCTGGTCCCTAACTGCGTCCGTCTGGATCGCCCCAATAACGAGTCCATGTCTTTGTGGACAGGTGGCGCAGGCGCCCCTATGAAACTCCGCTTTGACTATCCGGTGGCTGGTGTCTCCGTAGAGGATTTCAAGCAGCATTGGAACGAAAGCTTCTACCGCGAAATGATGACCTATCCGGTCCTTAACCGCCTGGACCGCGAAAAGGGAATTCAGTATTATTATCAAAAGGGCAATTTGGTTACCCGCGACGCCAACGGTTCCCGTATGGAGAAAATTGAGGCTCCCCATCGTGTGGAAACCCTTAGCCGTATTTTTGGCCTTAAGCCGGAACTGATTGATCAGGCCCTTGGCATTCTCGACAAGTAGCCCGTTAGGTTTTTTCCTCAAATAATTATATATTAGGGGAGTACAATTTTAGGAGTATCTATGAAAAAACTCGCTCTCTCCCTTTTGGCCGCTGTTTCCATGTTCTTTATGGCTTGCGGTCCTTCCAAGCTGGAAATGCAGGAACAGTCTTCCATGTGCGACGTCATGATTGAAGTTCGCCAGGTTCTGAACGATTCCATCAGTTTGTTTGTTGGCAATACCTTCTATCTTAATGCCAAGCAGGTTGTGGCAGACGACATGTATCCGCTTCTGGTTAGCACTCGTGACCCGTCTGAAATTGAAAAGCCCACTGCAACTAACGTTTTGAACAGCGATGAAGATTTCCTGAACTACCTCCGCAAGGTTTCTCCCCAGATGGTTCAGATTGGCCTGGTCATCGGTGAAACCGCAGCTAACGAAATCGGCTTCGAAGAAAGCGAAACTGTTGCTAAGATGACCAAGGTGTTCCAGAAGATGGGTGGCGGCTCTCTGATCCTTTTCCACGAAAAGGGTGGTGAGCTGACCGACATGAAGAAACTGTTCTAGTTTTTAGAAAGAACATCAAAATTTGCCCGAGACGTATGTATCGGGCTTTCTTTTATTTCATACGTTTCCATTCCCGGCGAAGCATAAAGATGCCTATGAACGCAGTTCCCACGTCTGCAACAGGTTGTGCGCAGAACACGCCTGTGAGCCCGAAAAACAGGGGAAGAATCAACAGGAATGGAATAAACAAAATCAATTGGCGGCAGGCGTTCAGGAACATGGAACGGCCTGCCTTTCCTGTGCCTTGGAAGAAACTTCCTGCAATCATTCCGAAGGGAACCATAAAAATGGTGCAGGTAAATAAGCGCATTGCCTTGGCGGCAATTTGCTGCATTGTCGGGTCTCCCGGAGCAAACGGGGCAACAAATGCTTCCGCTTGCCACTGGACAAGAGCCCAGGCCAAAATCATAAATGCCAAGGAGTAGATGTAGGCGAACTTAACCACGCCTTTGACTCGGTCGAATAGTTTTGCGCCGTAGTTGAAACCGATGATGGGCTGGGTTCCATTCACAAATCCCAGCAGGGGCATGACAATGATGGAAACAACGCTGTTCAAAATACCGAAGGCGGAAATTGCCATGTCGCCGCCGGACATGGAGGCTGTGGATTCCAGGCTCTCGTTTCCGTAGGTGGTGAGGCTCCAAGCCAGAATGGCGTTCATCAAGCTGTTGCAAATCTGCATTACAGAGGGCGGCAATCCCAAAATGTAAATCTTGCGAACATAGGGGAGTCGCAACTTCATGTAACGACGATTGATCTTGATTGGGGTGGTCTTCTTCAAGAAGAAATGAGTAATCAAAAGGCTGCTGACCAACTGGGAACAAATGGTTGCCCAGGCGGCCCCTTCGATGCCCCAGTGGAACTTCATGATAAAAAGGTAGTCCAGTACCACGTTGGTTACAGCGCCGATGATCTCTCGGAACATGGCGGTTTTGGGATGGCCCATGGAACGGATGAAATGGTTCATGCCCGGGGCCACGGTCTGGAATACGGCGCCAAGCAAAATAATGCGCATATAGCCGGAGGCCACCGGTAAGGTCTGGTCACTGGCTCCGAAAAGGCGGAGCAGGGGTTCCATAAAAATTTCGCCGATGCCGAAGGCGCCTATGGCCATAATGATCAACAGCACGAAGGAGTTGTTCAGGATGATGGCGGCTTGTTCATGTTTCTTTTCGCCTAGGCGAATGGAAAACAGGGTGTTGCCGCCTACGCCTACGATCATGGACATTGCCATGATGAACAGGGCGATAGGGAAGCATAGGGTAATGCCTGCGATCCCCAGGCTACCTACGCCTTGGCCAACGAAATAACGGTCTACTATGTTATATAGGGCGTTCACCACCATGCTGATGATGGCGGGCACGGAAAATTGAAGCACCAGCTTGGGAATGCTTGCCGTCCCAAAACTCTTTAGTTTGTTCGAATGTAAATCGCTCATTTCGGCGCCAAATTTAGAAAAATGCGCCAAATTTTGTGAAACAAACTTTGGCCCGGGGAGCTCGAGGGGTGGAACCCCTCACGTCGCTTAGCCGTCAGGCGCCAATTTTTGCTCTGCAAACATTGGCTCGGGGGTCCAGGGGGCTTGCCCCCTGCATCATCACACCGCTACTTGGTTTCTGCCGTTTTCCTTAGCGATATACAGCAATCTATCGCATTCTGCGATCATCTGATCGATTTTCCCGATCTGTTCGCCCTGCTTACTGCAGAGTCCCAGGGAAATCGTCACCGGAATAATGGTGTCCTTCCAAGAGAAACGGTGGCTTTCCACCGCTGCGCGGAGGCGTTCTGCGCTCTTTTTGGCGTCTTCAGGGCCGATTCCAGCCAAAAGGAGCACGAATTCCTCGCCGCCGTAACGGGCCAGAAGGTCGGATTCGCGCTTTTCTTCCTTGAGAATGCGGGCGATTTCCTTAAGAACCATGTCTCCGCACTGGTGGCCCCAAGTGTCATTAACTCGCTTGAAATGGTCTGCATCCACCATAATGGTGTGTACATAATAGTTATTGCGACGTGCCAAGGCCAATTCGCCCAGGCTGCGGTCCATGAAAGTACGGCGGTTGCTGATCTTGGTCAGGGGGTCCATGGTGGCTGCTTCGTACAGTTCACGGTCAAAAGCTTCCTCGGAGGGGTCCTTGAAATCCACTTTCAGCACCATTTTGCCGATCTGCAGGCGGTTGTCGGAGTCTAACTGCATCTTCTGGACGGGAGAGCCATCTACGAAGGTCCCGTTGGTGCTGCCCATATCCTGCACGGTAACGTTACGTCCGTCAAAGGTCAGGGAGCAGTGTTTGCGGCTGACCAGCTCGTCATCCAGCCTAATATCGGCGTCCTGACCGCGGCCAAGGACCACGGTTCCCTTTTCCAGGGGGATCTGCTTAAACTGGTTCTGAGGGTACAGGACGATCAGATGGGGGCGCATTTCTATGGTGGAAAACTTGATAGTATTGTTACCGGCTGCGATAGTCTGGTCTAGGTCCTGCATTAGGGGTCTCCGAGTTCGTTCACGGGGGAAATCTAATATAATATATGCAAAAATATGTGATATTTGCACGTTTTCGCCAATTATTCACATTTTGTTTACAGAAAAAACCTTTTTTTTAACTATTCTTTGCAAAAATAATTGGCATTTTTGAAAAGAAAAGAATAGATTTCAACCCGGTGTGGCATTTCAAAAAGGCCGGTCTTTTTGCTATGCCGTTGTTGGAAGGTTTTACATCGATGGAAAAGAGAATTATGAAAAACACGAAAAACACCTTGCTTAAATGGATGCTCGGATCATGTCTGTTCCTGGCAGGAGTGCAGAGTGCATTTGCCTGCGCCGGTACGGCTTATATCCGCGTTCCCGCTACCTGGAAGGACGTCAATATCTACTACGGCAATGCAGAAAACAAAATTGCAGCAACGGCTTATGATGCTGCTTCGGATTTCTACATCGTAGATTTGTCCAAGCTTTCGGGAAATATGGATACGTATTTCACGGTCTATACAACGAACCCGAACTATACGAACATCGACCATCCGGGTCTTTGGGGTATTAGCGATAAGGTTTATGATGGTGTTGTTGCCGGCCGTCCTGGTGGAACCAACGGTGGTCTTCAGTGCCCGGGCTCTGGTGCCTCTGTCTATATCATGAATAACCCTCTGAAGCCGGGTACCACCTATACCGGTCCGGTTCCGTCTGGTGCAAAGCATTTCCATGTGCTGGTTCCGAATGAGGTTGAATGGCAGGCAGACCAGCTGATGATTCGCTACGACAATAAGGCTGGTGCCTTCAAGGACACCGTCATGACTCCGAATCAGGATCTTTGTGGCTGGGTAAGCATGGTCTTTGAAGATGCTCCCAACAATGTCTATCTCTATAGAAAGAACAGCCCCACCGAACAGCTTGGTAAGGGTGGTCTTACTGCTTTTGAAGCAGGCGAGGCTGCTGAACCTATTGAATTGAGCGCTTACTACACTGGTTTTGATACCGATGAACTTTTCTTCATGCCGTCCGAAGATGACTGGAAGGATGAAAATGACGGTGGTTGGTACATTACTGACCCGGGTGTTCCTGAAGTTGGTGACAATACCCGTTGCTCCTTCAGCTTGGCTGCACTTATTTACGATACCGATGAAAGCGTAAACCCCCGGATCTTCTCTTCTAACGGTCAGCCGGATTTTTATGGCGCAGCAAAGGATCATACCTCTGGTTGCGTTGGCGTTCATCCCAAGATTGTTATGGAAGATCTTGACCCCGTTACCAAGAAGCCCGTGTTCTCCGGCTCTGCTAACGCTGTGAAGTGCTTTGGTAATGCTACAAACTTCAGCTCCCTGTTTAACTATACCCCGGGTAAGAACGAAGTTCAGTGCTATGACTTGCCCTTCAGACATTATGGTACCGATACCCGTTGGGGCTACGACTCTGATTCCGCAAAGACTTACAGTACCGTTGCCAAGGATACCCTTGTGGGTGGTTTCTCTCCCCTTGAAAACTCCACTGACGATGGCGTGGTGGTGACTGCCGCTGGCCAGAGGTTGGGCCCTCTACCTGCTGCCCGTACCAAGCGTCTCGCTGCAGGTCCTGTGCCGGTTGTTGATTCCATGTTCCCGATGAAGAACGGTACCGGTTATATCCAGGACTTTGACCACTACTGCAATACCCCGGGTTGGTTTGGTGGTGTAAATTGCGAGTACAAGTTCGATAATGGTGATAATCCGGCAGGCCTCTGGTGCTGGGGTAACTACTGCAGCGCTGAATTCTTCCGCTGGAATGGTGAAGAAAAGTCTGATATCGCTGAATCCGTTGGTGAAAAGCGTAACCAGCAGTTCTGCTTTGAATCTCACGCAACCTTTACTTACTACGAAGATCAGGAATTTACCTTCCGTGGTGACGATGACATTTGGGTGTTCATCAACAACAAGATTGCCGTGGATAACGGTGGTGCCCACTTGGCCGCTCCTGCTCACGTTGTGCTGAAGAACTTGAATACTACTTATGGTGCTGGCTTCCTGGTTGCTGGTAACGAATATCCGCTGGATATCTTCTTCTGCGACCGCCGTACTACCATGAGTAACGTGATCATCAAGACTAACATGTACATTGTGCAGAAAACTGCAATTAATGCTACAAAGACTAAGGATCCGAAGGACAAGTCCATTGATCTCTACAACATGTGCTACACCGAATCTGGTGATGGTTCTTGCGCTGCTGCAATGTCTGGTCAGGATTCTGCCTTGACCTGCTGCGGTGATGACTTTGTGACCAACCCGAAGTGCACCGGCTTCGAAATGAAGTACACCTTGATTCCGGGTTCTGATCTGAGCTACAGCGGCGATAAGCTGAAGAATCTTGCCAATGGCCAGGTTCATATGGGTGGTATTGACTTGACTAACCCCGCAAGCCCGAAGATCAACAAGAAGAAGATTCAAGTTGAACCTGGTCGCTGGACCTTGGTTGTTGAAATCAACGGTGCAAAGAGGAAGGTTGCCTCCTTCCGTATGTCTGGTGAAGTTGACGTGGTTGGTGGTGATGCTGTTGCTTACTTCTATGACGATGATGATAAGCTTATCTCCTCCATGACCACTGAATATCCCTATACCAGGTCTGCTATGGCAAGTTCTGCATCTCCGACACTTGCTGAACTTGTCAAGGTGTACGTCTCCGCAGTTGCCGGTGATGAAAATGGCAAGGTTGTTATTCAGCCGGGCGATGCAGTGGATATTTCCTATAAGCTTGATTTTGAAGAAGGTATGGTTGCCTACAAGATGATTGATGGCAAGCTGACTCAGATTTATGCTAACCTCACTGAATTGAAGGTTAACGGTGTTGATACCATCTACGTTACCGTGCCTCAGGTCATGATGGCTGCCGCTACTAAGGATTACACCATTAAGGTGGCAGGCAAGGCAACAGGTGCTACAATCCAGTTCTACCTGCCTCGTTTGGCCTTTGTGGATACCTTGTATAAGGATGTTTCCGGTCAGTGGGTTATCAACAAGGATTCTCTGAAGATTATTACTGGTGATTCAGAAGTTGGTGGCACCTACGAAGAACGTCTGACTGGTTATGCCTATGACTTCTTCCTGGTTGCACTGAAGCCGGTTGAAGGTATGCCTGGAAAGTATGAACCCTGCTTGACCTGTAGCCTTGACTTCACTTTGGCAGGTTCTTCCATTGGTGTTGATGCAATTGATGCAAGTAAGCTCCGTGTTGAAAATGGTGGTGCCGCCTTCCAGGTTCGTTCTACAAAGGAATACCTGGTATTTGATAAAAACCCGGCCGTGATCGGTGTTGTAGGTGAAATCCCCCTGATTAACACTGCATATACCCCGATTTACTTCGCCAATCCTCCGTGCCCGATTCCGTCTTTTGCTGACGTGTTTGATGAAGTTGGTTCTCCGGCTCCCGCACCGTTGGCAATTCCGGCTCCGTACTTCGACCAGACTACGGAATACATGGATGGTATTGCTGACAAGGTCGACGTTTACTATAACCGTATGATTCCGAAGGATTCTATCCCGCTGGCAGTCTGTATTGAATGGGAAAAGTCTACTGCAGAAAAGTACTATCCGGCTAAGGAAGGCGTTTCTACCAGTGACTCTGCAGATGTCTTCGTTCTCTGTAACGCATGGTTGGTTCCGTCTGAAGCAGAAAACGCAACTAACTGTAATCAGACTATGAAGAATATCGATGGTGAAGTTATCACAGACTCCATTACTGGTCAGCCTGTTATGTACTGTGACCAGAGACTCCGCTTCGAAGGCTTGACCTTGTCCTCTAGCATCAAGACTAAGGGTCCGGGTAAGGTGACTTCTTACTCTGTATTCACAAATAAGAAGCGTCAGCAGGTTAAGCAGGGCTTCTCCTCTGATGTCATGATCGACCGTATGTCTCCCATGATCCTCTCTGCAGTTGTGAAGTCTGTGGTGAACTCTAAGGGTCAGCCCACCGGTCAGGACGTTTTGACTCTTGAAATGTCTGAACCTGTGAAGCTTCTTGATGATGTCGATAGATTCAAGGTGTTTGACTTCTACATGACCACAGTCAACCTGTCTGATGATGACCGTTATGCCTCTGCTACTGAGAATACATCGGTCATCGTGGAATCTGCACAGGAACCGCTGCTTGATAGCAACATCGTTACCGTGAACTACTACTCTAAGAGAGATGAAGTTACCGGTGAAAAGAGCGCTATCACTCCGTATAAGGATGACTACATCCGCCTTAGCGGAAGCATTGATCCTTCGAACGTGTTCTGGACCGACAGAACTGATATTACCATGGGTGGTGCCGACAGTATCCGTGCAATTGTCAAGGATAACAACAAGGATGATATCCACCTGGATGATACCTACTTCTGGAATTCTCCGACTCGCTATAACGAAACCAAGCGTCTGCCTGCTCCGTGGGTTGAAATCACTGGTTCTGCAAAGGCCGGTATTACCCCGAACAGATTCGCTTACACTAGCTACGTTAGCGACACCGTAACTTCTCCCTTTGCTGTGAACGCATACAGTAAGTACAGAAAGTTGCAGGACATCGTTGACAAGGTTGGCGGTATTCCGGGTCACTTTGTTGAAGCTGACGTTCTTTCCTACTTCAACATGCTGAATGATGAAAATCGTCAGAAGCTTATCAACGACCTGGATAAGGTGTACTTCTACTACAAGGTTGAGTACTTCACTAACCTGGGTAACTATGTTGCTGGCGTTACCGGTAAGATTTACTGTAAGGATGAAACCAACGAAAAGAAGTACGGTAGAAGCTTCTTCGGCAGATCTGGTGAAAACAAGACCTGTATCGAACCGGGTACCAACCGTAACTACTACATTGGTTGGAACATGATGTCCGATGAAGGCCGTTTGGTTGGCACTGGCGTCTACATCTCCAAGATTGAAACCTATGTCAAGCTTGGCAGCAAGAAGGATGGCCATAGAAACGAAACCTACACCATCGGTGTTAGAAAGACTGAAGGCAAGAACTACGACACTGAGGGTCGTGTAGTCTTCACTGAAGATTTCTAATCGCTAGAATAAGAATTAAGACCTTCCGGCTGAGCCGGAGGGTCTTTTTTTATTTATATTTGGGCTATGAAAAAATTTGTTGCTTTTTTGTCTGTCGCTGCTGCGTGTGCAATGAGCTGGGCTGCTGATCAGCCTACTGATCTTGATTCCTTGTTCCGCGGTAAGGAGTACAAGCCTGCTTTGAGCGCATCCTTGAGAGATACAACCTCTGGTCAGGCTGTTCCTAGCAAGGCTGCTGCAAAGTCCAACAAGTCCGACGGCTACTATGTGCTGCAGTTCGAAGCTGTGGCAGACTTTGATGCCGCCCAGCGTCGTCGTGCACAGATTTCTGCAAGCACCGGCTATGCAATTCAGGTTGTTTTTGATACTCCGTTCTACAAGCTCCGTGGCGGTGGATGGACTACCAAGAAGGCTGCCGAAGATAAGGCTCGCGAACTTTCTGCCTATAACATTAACGCTTTCGTTGTAAAGCTGAAGTAGTTATCAGCTTATTGGTCCTGAGCGGACCTGGGAAAAAAGAAAACCCCGCTTGAAAGCGGGGCTTTTTCTTATGTCGATTGATCCGCGGTTTATTCCAATAAACCCAGAGCCTGCTTGAGGTTGTGTTCATTCAGGGACTGCGGCATGAGGGCGCGTTCTTCCGGGGAAACGAAGGCAAGCTTGCGCTCGAAATCCGGACGGGAGGAACGGTCTCGGGGCTGTACTTCCATCGGGGTGAGGGAGTAGTAGAACGGACCGGTCTTGACGAAACGCTTCTTCTGCAGGCCTTGGTTGATTGCGTCTGTCAGAGCCTTCTGGAGCATGGGACCTGCGCGATCAACGTGATGAAGTTCCAGCACGCGAAGCTTGAGAATCTCTTCGTGGATGGGGGCTTCGTGGTCTACGTAGAACTTGAGCTGAGTGATGAGTGCAGCGGCCGGCAGCTCGGCAATGGGCTTGTCGTGAGGTGTGCCCTCAATTTTCGGATGCTGGACAGTGTAAGGAACAACTGCGGTTCCTTCGCCAGCCATCTTTTCTGCTACATCTTCATCATCTTCGGTATCGCTTTCTGCTTCTGGCGGAGGTGCGACGCTCTGTTCGATAGCAATGGTTGCAATCATGTGGCCCACTTCGTCTGCGTTGGTCATGTACCAGAACGGCAGCCAAAGGTGGAGAACCTTCCAACCCAGCTTCTTCAAGAGAACGGGGCGGATGCAGGTCTTGTCTTCCACAGAGTCGCAGAAACGAACCACAGTGCAGTCGTCTTCAATGAGGGCAAGGAATCGGTTGGGATTGTTTGCGTCAACGACTACAGGTCCAATAGAAATGCCACCGCGGTTGAAGGATTCCTCGATCTGGATGTTTTCCTTCTCCAAGGCGCTGAGCACTTGGGGCTTGATTGCGGATTCCGTGGGATGACCTTCACCCTTGATGGTGTAGTTCTTTTCCTGCAGATAGGAAATCCATTCCCAGAACAGGGATGTTCTGGAGGTTCCCTTCTTGGACATATCCGATTCGGAAATAAATACTCTGGTTTCCACCTTAGCCAAGGTGGAGCAGACGGAAATCTTTCGATCGTTGGCGAGACCGCTTGTGTTTTCCGCCTCGGCGCATACGAATACCACATCACGGAAACGGTCAATGGCGCGTTCCGGAGTTTTAATAAAGTAACGGATATCCTGGTTCTGCTGGTCGAAGAATCGTGCAGCGCCGGAACCTGCAGTTAGCATGGCTCTGATGGCTGCTTCAATTTCGTGACAGGTAGACTGATGGAATGCGATGATACCAAGAGTCTGGCTTGGATTCTTTTCGGCATGACGGATTGCTGCCTGTGCAATGGTCATTACCTTGTCCATAACAGTCTTGAAACGGATTCCCTTGAACTGGTCGCGCTTCGGGGCAGGGAACTGCTTGATACTGTTGTTGTAAATCCTGTCGTTTGCAAAACCGATCAAGGACGCGTCGACGTACTGGCTCGAGAGCCACAATTCTCTTGTAGGTACGCCCTGACGGAGGATGGAGGACAGGATGCTTTCCACGAAGAACGGCGTGTGCTTTAACGGGTTCTCCTGGTAGGCGTCGAAGGGCAGCATTTCGGGGCTCGGATTATGGGGGTCACCGATAAAGATGGCCTTTGTGGAGCTGAGAATGCTGGGGAGAGATTCCACAACCGTGATGCAGTCTGCATCAAGAATAATGGTCAAGTCAAACTTCTTGTCGGAGGGCAAAGCCAAGGCGCCATTGACGTTGACTACTGTCAGCAGTTCCGGATTTTGTTCAACGGAATCGTGAAGTTCCTTGAAGTTTGCGTTGCTGAACTTTTCCAGAAGTTCGCGGTAGGCGCTGTTCTTCTTGTAACGAGCCTTGGGATTCAAGGAGAACAAATCCGGACAGCTCCTTGTTGCTGCCTGAATTTGTGCACCGGACCAATGGTGGACGAATGCCTGGACAATATCCTTGTTCACGTTGGCCGTGTCTTCAACAAAGGACAACAGACCAGGACAGTTGTAGCTTTCCATTTCGTTGAACAGAGCGGTCAGCTGCAGGTGGATATCCAGGTTGTCCCAGTTTTCACTCCAAGACTTGATGGTGTTCAACCACTTGTTGATGTCCAAACTATCCAACGGAGTTTCCAATTTCATGTCCTTGGAAATCTGGCGGATAGACTTTTGGAGGTTCTTTACAGAATCAGAAATGGTATCGAAGTCAGCGAGAATCTGCTTGATGTTATGCCATTGTTCAAGAATCTGGAGCAACAGTTCCAGGCGCGGGTTGTCTTCGTACTTCTTGCGGAATTCAAAGACGTACTGAATCTTCTTGTGAAGTTCAACCCAGTTGGATCGTTCGTACTGCCAGTCCTTGCCCAACAGGTGGTTGCCGAGGACTGCGCTTTCCTTATAGGCCTTCTTGTTTTCCTGAAGTTCCAGAAGGGTGTCGATAAGATCCAATAGCTGAATATCGGAGGTAATGTCCTTCGGGTTACGGATGACCTGGAGCAACTGCTTCTTGGAACTACGGTATCTATCGGAGAGACCCTTCAATGTTGCCTTCTGGCTCTCCGCAAATTCATCACGGGCGGCAAGGACGTTTGTGTCCACGGCTTCGTCGGTGTAGATTTCGGAGGTCTGGCGACGGTAACGGACCCACTTGTCTCCAGCTTCGGAAAGCTCAAGCAGCGTGTCCTTGTAGGCAGCCCAGTTGCTGGAACGCAGTTCCCAGTCTTCAAAGTCAGGGGTATCCTGGTCGAAGTTGTCCTGAATCAGTTCGAGAATGTCGGACAAACTGGAAAGGAAAATGCCTGTGGGGAAGAGCCCTGCATTTTCCAGAAGCTTGATGGTGGAATCCAGCTTGGAAACATTTTCTGCGGCAAGTTTCAGTTCGTTGGAAATGTCTGCTTTCTTTTCGGCAGACAACCCGGGAACCTTGACACTCTGGAATGCCTGACGGACTTCAAAGCCTTTCTTGTTGAAGTACAGATCGGATATCTTTTCCAGGTCTGCTTTCAAGGCGAGGTAGTCTGTGTAGTTGAGCTCGTTCACGCCCTGGAAAATGGATTCAGGGAACTTGTGCTTGGGGGCCTTGGCTGTGATGAATTCCTTCAGCAGGTCTGCAAGCAGTACGCCGGAGGGCTGGATTGGGTTGTTGACTGTTTCGTAGTATTCCAGGTATTCTTTACGGAACTTACGGACTTCGGCTTCCAATACGGCACGATCGGCAGCAGCAAATGTACGGAACGGCGGTTTCCATGCGTTCTTGAATGCATTGGCGGAAACTGCTCGACGCGTGACTACTAAAACTTTCTTTTTCTTGGCGACGGATTCGGCCACGATGTTTGCGGCCACCTTCATTTTCTCGGTACCGGGCAGAGCCTGGATTGCATAGGCGGGTGCACGGTCGTCGAGGGCGTCCATCACGACTTTTGTGGTATGAGAATCTGTCTGGTACAGAAAGTGATGATCGGCAGGAGAGTAGACGTGGTCGAATGCGTCGTTTTCGAACAGGGACTCTGTAACATCGTAGCCGTCTCCGCTAAGGAACGGCTGGATGGCTGCGTTGGTTTCGATCTTCTTGTCGGACCATCCGATTTCATAGCGCTTCTTGAAAAGGAGGCGGCTAGTATGGAAGAACCCGAGGCAGAGCCCGTGACGGGTGAACTTCCAGTTGCGTTCGCCTGCGATTGCCTTCTCAAAGAGGGAGAAGTACTGCAGGATACTGAACTTGCTGTTGGTAATCGCATCTTCTGCCTTGGGAAGGGCGATCTTGTCCTTGAGGCGTTCTCTAAGGATGACGTTTTCGATCGGCTGGCGATTAGCGAGGCTTAAAGTCTTCTTGCTTACGTCTGCGTCTACGGGAATCAAAAGGCTGGGGGCAAGGGCGTTGCCATCCCACTTGAGGAATCCCAGGACGAGATACAAGTCGGATTCGCCGAAGTCTTCGTACTTTTCGCGGAGAACCATGGACATGGAGTCTTCCATGGCCATTTTCTGCTGGGCGGTAAAGTTTGCAGAAATCGGGAAAAAGGAATCAAGCGGTAGGGGACCTTCTGATTGTTTCCATTTCTCGTAGAACAAATCTCCAGCTTCCATAATCAGCGGAGATTGGAAATCCGCCTTGGAGGAGAAAATGAGCAGACGGTCTTTAGAATCAAAAAGAGCTGCTTCTTCGCGAATGTTAGATACAATAGAAGATGATAATGCCTGAGACATGTCCTCAATATACCTTTTTTTAAGGACATAAATCTTTTGGCGTTAAAGAGATGCGGCTATTTTGTCCAATGCTTCATCAAGGGATGTGGAATGGTCCGTAGATTGCATTCCTGCCTTGAAAAGAACCCTGCCGAGAAGTTCTTCCGCGGAGATTCCGGCTTCCTTGTCTTGCCTGATACTGTGGGCTAATTCGCGTTTGGAAAGTTTTTTGCCCGAGGCGTCCACAATGAGGGCGTGATGGAGGTAAAGAGGACGTTTGTAGGGGCGTCCCAGAACATTGTAAATCGACTCGGAAAGGGCGATTTGCCTTGCGGTGGAATTTCGAATGTCTTCACCACGAATAATGTGGGTAATTTCCTGGTCAATGTCATCAACGCAGACTGCGAACTGGTAAGTCCAACAGCCCTCGCGGTCTTGGATAGGGAAGTCTCCGCATTGCTCTGCAGGATTTTCTTCGAAATTTCCAAGTCGTCCGTCTGTCCAACTAATTACTTTGTCTGTAACCTTGTATCGAATGTTGTGGGGAGGGAGGGGGTTGTCATGGCAATGTCCGTCTAGAATACGGCATTTCCCTTGGTATATGATTTCCCCGGTTTCGCTCTTCGGATTTTCTGCCTCTAGTTGCTTGCGGCTGCAAGTACAAGGGTAAACCAGTCCTGCCTGCGACATCTTTTCCAGAACATCCTGGTATATCTGGGTTCGTTCACTTTGTATGCTTTCGCTATCGTGCTTGAAACCTAGCCACTCCAGGTCTTCGCGAATGCCATCAATGTAGGCTTGCCTGGTGCGCCCTCTGTCGTGGTCTTCAATTCGCAAATGCACGTGAAGGTCCCATTTTCTGGCTGCAGCCCATACGTAAAGGGCCGAAAGCAGGTGACCTTCGTGCAGATAGCCGGTGGGGCTGGGGGCGAATCGTATTTTTCCTGTCATAGAACAGCCCTGAAATTAGAAATAGATGGCGGTTTTGTGTTTTGGTATTTGCTATCTTGGTACATAATGCGAAAAGTTTCCAATGTTATGAAAATCTGGATGGCTTCGGCTTTTGCTACTTCTGTGGCTGCCGTTGCCCTGAGTTCCTGTTCTTCTGCTCCGGCTCCCCAGACGGAGTCCAAGGCTATGCCAGAATCCGTTAGCTCCAGTAGCGCGAATACCACGGAAAATGCTCAGGCTGCAGACCTTCCTGTAAGTTACAAGAATATCCAGTTCCCCGAATTCAACTATGTGGCCCCCTATCCAAAGGACTTCCGTGTGGAAGTCGCTCCGGGTATTACGGGTTACATTGTTTGCGATCGTTCCCTTCCGTTGGTTAACTTTACCGTCTATTTTGATGAATCCAAGGTTCCTGCATCCCTCAGCGATGAAGCTGCCATTTCTATGGTGGGATCAATGCTTCGCCGTGGCGGCGGCGGTGGCCTGAACCCCCATGCCCTGGATGATTCCCTGGAATTTATCAGCGCAGGCCTCAGCACCTCTGCTGGCACATTCTCCTCCATGTTTGATATTGACTGCCTTTCTAAGGATTTTGTCAATATGATGGCCACTGCAAAGCAGGTTCTGACCGCTCCCGGTTTTGACAAGGAACAGTTGGAACTGATCAAGGCCAATTTTGTTACCTCTTATGATCGCCGCTATGATACTCCGGCCAAGGTTCTTTCTGCCTTGAAGGCCAAGGTGAACTATGCCCCCAATGCAAGAATGTGGGATGCCAACGCCGAAGAGTACAAGAGTGTGACTGTCGATGATGTGAAGCGCCTGGCAGAAGGCGTGTTCTCCTCCAAGAAGATTGTTTTTGCCCTTTCCGGCGATGTGGACAAGGATTCCGCTCTGGTTATGCTGAAGGAATTCTTTGCTAACTGGAAGGTGGAACCTCCCAAGACTGTGGTAAAGCCGGAACCCTTGGCTTTCTTGAACAAGCCTGGCATCTACGTGGTGGACAAGGATATTACTCAGGCAAATATTTCCATGAACCAGCCCTTTGTGAAGCGCCCCCATCCGGATTACTATCCTGCTGCTGTGGCCAGCTTTATTCTGGGTGGAGGAAGCTTTACCAGCCGCCTCATGAACCGTGTCCGTAGTGACGAAGGCTTGGCTTACAGTATTTATAGCTCTGTTGGTAACGATTATCGTGATACTGCCATGGCCACCATTGCCTTGCAGACCAAGGTGGAATCGGTGGATTTTGCCATGAAGTTGATTTTTGAGGAAGTGGACAAGCTTGCCAAGGATGGCCCTACTGAAGATGAACTGGCTCAGGCCAAGAAGTCCTTGATTGAAAGCCTTCCCAGCTTGTTTGATAGCCCGTCCTCTACGGCCATTATCTTTGCCAAGGGCGAATTGTTGGGCAAGACCGATGATCATTACCTGGACTATGTGAAGGAAATCAATGCTGTGACTCCGGAACAGGTGAAGGCCATGGTTGCCAAGTATTTCGATAAGAACAAGATGACGATTTCCATTGTGGGACCGGTATCCAAGTTTGATGCTCTGAAGCCCTTTACCGTTGTTCCGTTGGACAGCCTGGAATTCAGAAACTAGAAGGTTTTGAACGGTGAGCAAGGTTCTTGGAAACATGCTGAAAATTTTGTGCGCAATTCTGTTGTGCGGTGTTTATGCTGTTGCCGCAGAACCAGCAGCTCCAAACGATTCTGTTTCGTCTACCATGAGTCAAGTGGACAAGGCTGAGCGACTCCGCTTGCAGAACAAGCTTGGCCATGATGACCTCCATGCCCTTTGCTCTGGTATGAAGGCCTGCCTTGATAAGGATGTTCCTGGCTGCGACGAACTGGATAAGAAACCTCTGGCCAAGGTGAAGTATGATGAGGCGTATTGCGCTCCTTTCCATGAGGTTGTTGCCCGCGGACTGAGTACCGATATGAAGACGCCCTATGCTCCGGAGATCTTCGCCCGCCTTGGAAGACAGTATCGTGCGGTCTATGAGAATACGGGCACCCTTCCGCTGGATGAAAATGTAATCAGCTATTTGTTTGACAATATGCCCTTCACGGCGCAGTTGATCAATGCCTATCTGGAATCTGGATATGTTCTTGAATACACCCATCCGAACCGTAGGTACTTTGATGGTAGCAACGGCCGCAGCCTTTCGGGTGAATTCTACTGGGCTCTACAGGATAGCGCAGGCCACAAGCTGGGCCTGAGGAACCTGTTTTTTGGCTATGGACATGCCAAGGTTCTGAAGTGGGCTCTCCATGGTACTGCCATTGCATATCTTGATATGGATCCCATTCCCAACAAGAAACTTAAGTACAAACTAACTGCGATTGTGTTCCCTGCAAATACCGTTCTGAATTCCATTATGCAGATGGACTTGTTCAAGAAAGTTGTGAACGCAAAGATTGACCACATTGTGGATGACATTAAAAAATCCTCGGGTCAGTACTTTAGCGGGGATAAGGAACCTATGCTGAAAAGCACCAACTTGAAGTCTCAGGAAAATGTACAGAATATCCTGGATTTCGAAGCGGTGGTCAATGGTGCTCCCTGGAAACTGGGGGATTACATGAGGCTGAAAAAGTTGCGTGAAGAGCAGCGTAATAATCCGTCGCAGACTGCACCGTTGCGTGTTGAAGAATTTCAAAAAATCAAGGAAGTCAAATGAGTGAAATGAACGAAAACTCTGAAAAGTTGGAATCCCTCCTGGCCCGTGTGACAGACCGTCGCAAGGAATTGCTGACCTCTGTCGTAGATCGTCGTACGAGACACTTCTGCATGGTTCTCGAAGATTTGTTCGATCCTCATAATATTTCCGCAGTGATTCGTACTGCTGAAGTTTTTGGCTTGCAGGATGTTCACATTATCGAAGAAGACAACGCCTATAGCGTGAACAAGTCTATTCTTAAGGGCTCCTACAAGTGGATGAACCTTTACCTCTATAAGAAGCGTATGCTCTGCATGGAAAAGCTCCGTGCCAAGGGTTACAAGATTGCTGTGGCAAGCACCAATACCACCAACTCCGTGTTGGATTTGGACCTGAGTCAGCCCACAGCCTTCTACCTGGGTAGTGAATTCCACGGCAACCACCCGGATACTCTCGCCCATGCCGATTACGAATTTAAGCTTCCTCAGTACGGTATTACCGAATCCATGAACGTGTCCGTTGCCGGTGGCGTTCTGATGACTTATCTGGATGTGTTCATGCAGAAGGAAGGCCGTGAAAAGTTCCTCCTTCCCAAGGCTGAACGTGACGCTTTGTTGACCGATTGGCTGGATCGCCACGTAAATGGCATCGAAAATAACAGCCCCATTACCCGAATTGAGGGCTAAAAGCCGTTTTTTCCCTAAAGAGCCCCTGTTTTGCGGGGGCTTTCCCATGGAAAAAGCCGGAATATACTAGATTAAGAACGAAATGAAAAAGTATTCTGCACTCTATTTTTCTGTAGGCCTGGTTGTTGTACTGGCCGTCGTCATTCTTGTCTTTGGCGTGTTCTTCCTTAACGAAAAGGACCCGCGTGAGGTTTATAACACCTTCTACCTGCGCTTTACCCAGGTCAGTACCCTGGTTCTTGACGACCCTGTCAAGGTAAACGGCGTTAAGCTGGGTAAGGTGGAAAACATTGAACTTTCTGGCCACCGCGTGGTGGTAACGGTTCGCCTTCGTACCGACGTGAAGATTCCTAAGGATTCTGAAATTCGCGTGCAGAACATCGGTATCATGGGTGAACGTCAGATTGGTATGATTTTGGGCGATTCCGCAGAATACTTCGCTCCCAATGATACCATCAACGGTCAGTTCGATGCCGGTATTGCAGAAGCCATCGGTTTGGCTGGCGAAGTTTGCGATAGTACCAAGGTTCTCCTTGAATCTGTGAAGCAGGCTCTGAACCAGACCATTGTGAACCCGGATTTCCAGGAACGTTTCAAGACTCTCCTTGTTAAGGCAGAAGATCTTGAAGACCGCTTGATGACTATGCTGAACACCACCGATCCTAAGCTCAAGAAGAGCCTGGATGGCCTGAACAAGGTTACCGTCAAGGTCAATGAACTGATTGATGGTGTAAAGACTCCGGTGGACAATCTGTTTGCCAATACCGAAAAGCTTATGGGTAACGCCGATAACCTGGTGGGTGAATTGGAAGGTGTTACCAAGCATTTGGATGAATTGCTGTCCAAGGTCCAGAACAAGATCAACTCCAAGGACAACACTGCAGGACTTTTGTTGAATGATCGCGCCCTCCATGACGATTTGATTAAGACGGTACATTCTGCTGACAGCTTGTTCCGCGTAATTCTTAAGGACGGCTTGGACATCAACGTGGATCTTTTCTGAGGAAAAAATGATAGTCAAGACATTGGTGGTCTCTAACAAGTTGGGCATTCACGCCCGCCCTGCTGGGATGATTGTTGACGTTACCGGACAAGCAAAGAGCGATATCAGTATCGTCTATGAAGGTTCCAAGGCTAACGCCAAGAGTATTCTGAACGTTATGATGCTCGCTATTCCTGCCGGTTCCGAAGTGAAGTTCGAAATCGACGGTGAAGACGAAGAAAACGTTGCTTCTCAGTTGGAAAGCCTGTTCAATGACCACTTCAACGAAGAACCCTGCTAATAACGAAGCTCAGCCGGTCCGCACTGTTCTGACTGGCGTTTCCGCTTCCCCCGGCTTTGCAATGGGCCGGGTGTTTCCGGTTATTAACCGAGAGATTTCTGTTGTAGAGGAAACCCTCCCGGAAAGTCGCATTGCTGATGAAGAACAGCTGTTCTTGAAAGCAGTGAACATGACTTCCAAGGAAATTGCCCAGATTAAGGAAATTTCCGAAACCCGCGCAGGGATGAAGGATAGCCTCATCTTTGCTACGCACCTGATGATTTTACAGGACCCGGGACTTTTGAATGGAGTCCTGGATCAGATTCGCAATCGCCATAAGAATGCCCGTTGGGCGGTTCATGTGGTGCTTGGCGCCTACATCGACAAGTTTGAATCCATTGATTCTGCGGCTATGCGCGACAAGGCTGCGGACCTTAGGGACTTGTATAACCGCCTGATGGCGGCCATGGAAGACTCCGGACCTGTATTGGAGGATGTGGCTGCTGAAGACGGCGTTATTCTGGTTGGCCATGAACTTTTGCCCAGTTTGCTGATGTCCATCAAGCCTGGTCAGGTGACTGGTCTTGCTATGGATACTGGTGGCCGTACGAGCCACGTGGCCATTTTGGCTCGCTCTCTTCAGATCCCCTTGGTGTCTGGCCTGAGAAACTTTGCCGCCATGGCAAAGGCCGGAGAAACCATCTTGCTGGATGGTTCTCGCGGAACGGTGATCATCAATCCGAATGAAGATGACATTCGCGATTTCCATGAACGTCAGGAAGTTTTTGAAAAGCAGCGCCGTGAATTGTTCACCATGCGCCAGCTTGAACCCATGACCCGCGATGGCAAGTACATTACTTTGCATGCAAACATCGAATTGCCGTCGGAATCGGCCAAGGTTACGGACTTTGGTGCAACGGGTATCGGTCTGTACCGTTCTGAATTTTTGTTCCTGCGCAAGAATGCTCCCACTCAGGATGAGCAGCAGGATGCCTACCGCTACATCTTGGAGACCATGTCTCCTTGCCCGGTAACGATCCGTACTTTGGATGCCGGTGGCGATAAACTGGTTAGTGGAATTAATGCGGTGAATGAATCCAACCCGTTTATGGGATGGCGTTCTATCCGTGTTTGCTTGGATAAGACTGATTTGTTCTGCGCACAATTGAAGGCTCTGCTTTTGGCAAATACCAAGGGTAACCTCCGCATTCTCTTGCCCATGATTTCTGGCATGTCTGAACTGCGTCGTGCGAAGGAATATATTCGTAAGTGCCGTCAGGAATTGGAAGCTGCTGGACACAAGATTGCGCCTGTAAAGATCGGTGTGATGATTGAAGTTCCTGCTGCAGTGATGATTGTTGACAAATTAGCGAAGGAAGTGGACTTCTTTAGCATCGGTACTAACGACTTGATCCAGTTTACTTTGGCTGTAGACCGTACCAACGAATTGATCACTAACATGTTCCAGCCTCACCATCCGGCAGTGCTGAGCATGATTTACCAGACGGTTCGTGCTGCGCATCGTGAAGGAATTCCTGTAGCAGTTTGTGGTGAAATGTCTGCAGATCCCATGAGCGTTCTGTTGCTTGTGGGACTTGGCGTCGATGAACTTTCCATGACTCCGTGGAGTGTGATGTCCACCAAGAAGATTATTCGTTCCATCAATTTTGAAGACGTTCGTGAAACGGCTTTGACTGTTTTGCAGATGGACGATGCAGAAAGTGTGAATGCCTACCTGCAAAAGAAATATGCACAGCCCATTATGGACTTGGGTATTTCTAGCGTGGTGGGACAAGTTGAAAACAGTAAGAAATAGTAATTAGAAAGTCATGATTCGATCTCTTGTGACCCTTTTAGGCATTTGCACTCTGGGTGCATTTGCTCAAAGCCCTGTTGTTGATAGTACAGTTCAAAGCGCTCCTGCAGAACCTGTTGCTGCTGCGCCGTCTGCACCTGTTGTTGTAGATAGTTCTGCTCCGGTTCCGATGCAGTCTACGGATAGCATCATCGCTACCATGCCTATGGATCCTGTAAATCCCTATGTGGATCTTGAACAGATTCCGCCTAGCCGTTTCCAGGATATGGTGGTACGTTATGAACGTGTGAAGGTTGCAAGCGAGGATCCGAACCAGCCGAAGAACATTCGTGACTTTGCTCTTGCTGCTCAGTATTTTTACAAGGAAGAATGGGATAATGCTTACGCCGCCTATGATTCCTTGCGCGGTCGCGATCCTGAACTTGACGGTGCCGTAATCTTGCGTATGGCAAAGACTTGCTTCTACCAGAAGGATTTTGCCAAGATGCGTGCCGCCTTGAACTTGAATCCGGCTTTGGCAAAGAATTCTTCTTGGGATCGTAGCGCTTCCCGCTTGCGTATCGAAGCGGCCATGGCTGATACCACCTTGAGTGATCATGCTCATGCCGACTCCTTGAAGGCTTTCATTGAAAAGTATCCTAAGTCTGATGACGCGGCTGCATTGAAGTTCCGTTATGGTCGTTACCTGGAACAGTTTAAGCAGTTGAAGGAAGCAAAGCGCATCTATATGCAGTTGCTTACCAGCTCTTCGACTTATAAGGATTCTGCATTTGCAAGCATTCGCAAGCTCCGTAAGGTGCAGGGTGCTCCCGAGTCGTTGGCAGAGAAGATCGCGTATGCGAAAATGGCTTGCGCTAAGGATGAGGCTGCAAGTTGCTTGACCCTTCTGGATTCCATCTTTATTCTTGATGCCAAGCAGGTGGAAAAGAACCCGCAAAGTGCAGTGGCCCTGCCCGAAGATTCTATCCAGAGCAAGCTTCCTCTCAGCACCATGGATATGGAAACCCGCATTAACCTGTGGGAAAAGCGTGCTGTGGCTCTTCGCGGTCTGAAACGTGATGACGAATCTATTGCCCAGTTCCGTTTCTTGCTGGATTCTGTGGAGGCCCGCCCGGTGTGGATTCAGTCTACCTTGCGTTTGCTCCGTAATAACTCCACCAGAAATGCGAAACTCATCAAGAAATTGGATGCCCAGCTTGCCGATGCAAATCGCTTCAGCAAGGAAAACGCAAACAATCTTTGGGTTCGTGGTATTGAATACGAACAGAACCAGAAGTACGATAGTGCCTTGGTTTGCTTCAAGCAGCTTTCCCATAAGCGTTTCAAGAATAATGTGAAGCGTCAGTGGGCTAAGTTCCGTGTAGGCTTCGTACTTTTCAAACAGGAAAAGTGGGATGATGCTGTAACCGCCTTTATCGATGCGTCCAAGGAACCTTTCACCTGGAGCGCCAGCGGTGCCCGCATGTTCCTTGGTGATGTCTATATGAAGCTGGGCAAGGATTCTCTTGCTCGTGAAGCTTATCTTGATTGTATCCGCGATTTCCCGCTGGCTTATTACGCTCACCGCAGCCGTATGAAGTTGGTTGAAAATGGTTTGATGGATGCGGCCGACGTTCCTTACGCTCATGGCGTCCCCATGACTCCGGAACAGACTTTGGCTTGGATTCGTGACTCCCAGAAGTTGGGCAAGCCCGATGCCACCTATAGCCCGGAACGCTATAACCGCATTAAGACATTGTTCCTTTATGGTTTTAGCGATCAGGCCTTTGACCTTTATGATGAAGCCCGCAAGAAGAATGCTAAGCGCCTTGATTTCCTGTATGAATACGGACAGCTCTTCTATGAAATGGGCGAAACCGCTGCCGGCTACCGCTTGGCTCGTCAGTTCCAGAATAACATTGATCGTCGCCGTCTTATGGCTCCGCCTATTGATGTACTGCATTATCTGTATCCGATTCCGTACAAGGATCAAGTGAAGTATCACTCTGGTGACCGTATCGATCCCTTCTTCGTGTACAGCGTGATGCGTCAGGAATCCATCTTCAACTTCGAAATCGCTTCCCCGGTAGGTGCCTGCGGTCTTCTGCAGATTATGCCCGCCACCGGCAAGATGCTTGCAAAGCTTGAAAATCTTGAAAACTTCGACCCGAAGCAGCTTTATAATGCCTACATGAATATCCGCTTGGGTATTCGTTACCTCGTGGATCTGAAGGCTGAATATAAGGACGACTACATGTACGTTTTGGGCAATTACAATGCCGGTCCCAAGCCCACCAAGCGTTGGCAGGCCGCAGGCCAGGGCCTTCCTTGGGATATTCGTGCTGAAGAAATCAGCTATTGGGAAACCCGCGACTACGTAAAGCGTGTCATGGGTAACTATTGGATCTATCAGGAAATTTACGATTCACTTTAAAATGAACAATGAAAAATGATTCACTCTTCACTATTCACTCGTAATTCATAATTCATAATTCATCATTCATCATGCTGTTCTTGTTGCTTACCATCGGTCCTGCCTTCTTGTTTGCCTGCGGCAATATTCTGGAAAAATCCGGAGTTGCCAATGTAGGCAAGAAAACTGGTGGTGTGTCCAATCCTTGGCAGTTCTGGAAGGGTGTTTTTACCAATGGCTTCTGGTGGCTTGGAATTGCTTGCTCTGTCTTTGCCACAGGCGGTTACTATATCGCCATGGCCCGTTATGACTTGAGTCAGGTTCAGCCCATGATGGTGTTGAATCCGGTGCTTACCGCATTGATGGGCTTTGTCATTCTCAAGGAAGTTTTGACCCGCCGTATTGTGGTGGCAATCTGCTTTGTGGTGGCGGGCCTCCTTTGCTCTGTGGAATCCTTGGGCGAGGCAACCAGCGTTCAGGATTTGAACATGCTTTGGGCTTATGCAGGTGTTGTTTGTGGTATAGCCTTGTTCGCTCACTTGCTGTGCAAGGATCGCGAAATGGTGGACTCCCTGATTATGGGTGTGGGCTTTGGTATTTCTGCTGCGTTCTACAAGAGCTTGGCCATGGATTTTGATTTAGATAATATTTCCCTCGCGTCCATTGGTGCTTTGATTCTTGACTTTAGAACGTTGGCCTATGTGGCTACTTACGGCATAGCCTTTATCTATTCCCAGATTTCTTTCTCTAGAGGCCGTGCGCTGTTCATTATTCCCTTTAGCGCCGCCGTTGGTGCTGCGGTTCCCACCATTGCCGGTGCTGTAGTATTCTCCGAGGCATTCCCCTTGGAAAAGGTGATTTCTGTCACCCTAGTGTTGATTGGCGCCTGCCTTTTTGTGGTTCGTCGCCCTCGCCGAAAGAAACAAGAACAACTGTAACGTTCTTTCTTGAAAATAATCGAGTATATTTCCATTGTATGGAAATGCTCAAGAGAATGAAAAAGACGAGCTATGCTGCTTTAGGTTGCATGGCGTTTTTGGCTTTTTCCCTTGCGGCCTGTAGCGGAGATAATATTGAAGGAAATTCTGTTTCTGAAGTTGTTGTTCCTGGAACGGAAAATTCGGAAACAGAAAGTTCAAAGGATCATCCGTTTGTAGGCGGTCCTGTAATTTTTACTGAAGTAGACCCCATTAATTTGGAATTCGAAGATCATGAAGGTGGAGATGCTGGCTGGGTGGAATTGTATAATACCACATCGGAGCCTACGAACCTTTCTGGAACTTATTTGACCAATTCCTTGAGTGAACCTCAAAAGTGGAAGTTGGGCAATGTGGTTGTTCCTGCCCAGTCCTTTGTTCTGATTTACTTGTCCGAGAAAAATTATCCGGATTACGTGTTGCCTTCGGATACGGTGAATCTTGCTGGTAGCGGATGCTGGACATGGACCGATTCCCAGAACGATCCTCCGGGAGAAAGCTACACAAAGAACTTGCCTGGGAAAAAGAATTTCTGTTTTACAGAAAACGGTGTTCGTCGTTTTGGATCCGTAATGAAATTCGGCGAGAATGAGGTACTTGGCTGGAGTTCCATTTCGGATTTTGTGGGAGCGAAGGGCGGTTCGGAAAATGATGTGGTGGACTTGTCCAAGTCCAACGAAATTCTTTTGAATGCCTACATCACCAAGGATCGAAAGGTCTCCTTGCGCTTGGTGCAGACGGGCCTTGATGATTGGAAAGGCTATGAGATGGTCTTGACGGGAACGGGGGACTCTTCTTCAGTTTACCGTATGTTACTTCCTACGGGAAAGAGCTTGCCTGACCTTGAGAACATTTATGGTACTCGCTTGAGTCTGGAATCCAACGAACGCAAGGAAGTCACTTTTAAGGCGTTCTCCTACATTGCCCGAAATCGCGGTCATGAACCTCACGCGTCCTTCAAGATAAAGAACGCCCCCGGTAGCTTGTATCTGCTGGACGCCTCCGGCGGCATCATGACTTCTGTAGACTACAAGGACGTTCCTGTAGGAAAGAGCTGGTCCTATGGCTTCTTTGCGGATGGCTCCAATAACGTAGGGTGGGGTTATGCAAATCCTAGCCCTTACGCCCTTGCAACAAGCTATGTGAATGAATCCCGTTCTCCTGCTTTGGACTCTCTTGTTGCTCTTCCTCCATCTGGTTTTTATGCAGCTCCATTTGCCATAGATTTCCCTCAGGATCAGTTTGTCCATTGCGAAAAGGATGGCACGGTTCCTACGGAACTTAGCCCTCTTGTGACGCAGTTGACTGTTTCCAGTACAATGGCCTTGCGCTGCGTAAGCATTATCCCTGGTGCAGAAAAAGGGGAGGTCATGAATCGAACCTATGTGTTTGAATCTGCTCCTACGTTGCCTGCGGTATTCCTTACGGGTGATCCAAAATCATTGTTTGATCCGGATTCTGGAATTTATATGGAAGGCCCCAATGCGTCTGCTGCAGATCCGCATTACGGAGCCAACTATTGGGAAGATAAGGAACTTCCGATTTTTGTGGAGCTGATTGAGACTGGTACGAATCAGCCGGCCTTTGCTGAAAACGCAGGCTTGAAAATCTTTGGAAATTATAGCCGTGCCAACGATAAGAAATCCGTTGCCGTTACGTTCCGTGAAAAGTACGGCAACAAGCGTTTGAAGTATTCCTTGTTCCCGGAATTTCCTGAACTGAAAAAGTTCAAGGCTTTTGTCTTGCGAAATAACGGCAGCAACTTCAGTAACGATTATATTCGTGATATGCTAGCGTCTTCAATTAGTGAAGGCCTTGGCGTAGACTACCAGCGCGGCCGTGCATCCATTGTCTATTACAATGGTGTATACTATGGAATCCATAATATTCGTGAACGTTCTACGGAATACTATTTCGAGACCCACTATGGAATGGAACCCGATGATATTGATTTGTTGAAAGCGGATAATTCTGCTTCGGCAGGGTCCTCTGTGGAATACCAGTCGCTGATGGACTGGTTAACAACCCATCATTTGGACGATGAAACCAACTATGCCCATGTGGCAAGTCAAATTGATATTGACAATTTCATGAACTATGTTCAGCTGGAACTTTTCGTAAACAATCGCGACTGGCCTAGCAATAATTTGAAGAAATGGCGTAACTCAAAGCAGAATACGCCTTGGAAGTGGTTTATTTATGATACGGATTTCGGTTTTGGGAATACCTATAGTGAATTTACGAACAATATCTTTGAATTTGCCACGAATGAAACGGGAAGTGCGGATAGCTGGCCCAATGGTCCCAACTCCACTTTGCTCCTTCGCAGATTGCTGGAAAACGACGGCTTTAAAATTGCGTTTGTTAACCGGATGACTACCTTGCTATCCTCTTATTTCAATACGTCTCGCGTTACCGCCCGAATCAATACGTTGATGACCGCAATTTCCGGGGAAGTTTCTCGCGATCAGAAACGCTGGGGCCAAAGCAGTAGCCATATGTCCAGTGAAGTGAAAGTCATAAAGAGTTTTGCGGAAACACGTCCGTCGGAGATTCTCGCGGAAATGCAGGAATATTTTGGCCTAGGAACACTTACGCCTGTTAGTTTGTCTGTAGAAGGCGAGGGCTCAATACTGGTTCATGGTCTTGTAGTAAACCAGAATCCTGTTTTGGTAAATTTCTTTAAAGGGATCCCAGTAATTGTTTCGGCAGTACCATCTTCGGGAAAAGTTTGGATGGGGTGGGCTGATGGGGGCCTGGACCAGGTTCGTATCGTAAATCCTGGGGAAATTCAGGGCTTAACGGCTGTTTTCAAGTGAGCTTAAGGGCCTAAAACTGGCGAAATTTCTAAGTTTGAGGTATTATGAGTTTCAAGACAAATATTGTTTGTATTGGCGCGGGCTATGTCGGTGGCCCCACCATGACCGTTATTGCCGATAAGTGCCCCGATGTGAAGGTGACCGTTGTTGATATCAACCAGTCTCGTATTGATGCCTGGAACAGCGAAAACCTCCCGATTTTCGAACCGGGCTTGGACGATGTGGTGAATCGTGCTCGCGGTCGCAATCTGTTCTTCAGTACCGATATCCCTGCTGCAATCAAGGAAGCGGACATTATTTTCGTGTCCGTGAATACTCCTACCAAGACTTTTGGTCATGGTGCAGGTAAGGCTTCCGACCTTCAGTATTGGGAAAAGACTGCTCGCAACATTTTGGAAATTGCAGACGAAGGCAAGATCATTGTGGAAAAGTCCACTCTGCCCGTCCGTACCGCTGCCGCTATGGAACGAATCCTGAATTCCAACGACAAGGGACTCCACTTCGAAGTTCTTTCCAACCCGGAATTCCTGGCTGAAGGTACTGCTATTCAGGACTTGTTTGAACCGGACCGCGTTCTTATTGGTAGCCACCAGACCGAGTCTGGCCTTGCTGCCTGCCAAAAGCTGGTGGACGTCTATGCTCACTGGGTTCCCCGTGATCGCATCTTGACCACCAATCTTTGGAGCTCTGAACTTACAAAGCTGACCGCAAATGCTTTCTTGGCTCAGCGCATCAGCTCCATTAACTCCATCAGCGCCCTTTGCGAACGTACCGGCGCAGACGTGGATGAAGTTGCCTATGTTATGGGCAAGGATAAGCGTATTGGTCCCAAGTTCCTTAAGGCATCCATCGGTTTCGGTGGCTCCTGCTTCAAGAAGGATATCTTGAACCTGGTGTACCTGTGCGGCTACTACGGCCTTCCGGAAGTGGCTGACTACTGGGAAAGCGTTGTGAAGATCAACGAATGGCAGACTCATCGTGTGCTGGATCGTATGCTTGAAACCATGTTCAACACTATCGCAGGCAAGAAAATTGCTGTGTTTGGCTTTGCTTTCAAGGCCAATACCGGTGACACTCGCGAAAGTCCTGCTAACCTGATTGTCCGCGATTTGTTGGCCGAACATGCACTGCCGGTCGTTACCGACCCCAAGGCAATTCCCGATGCCAAGCGTGACCTGAAGGACGTCCTGGATCAAGTCCAGTTCGAAGAAGACCCCTATAAGGCTGCTGAAGGCGCCCATGCTGTAGTAGTTTGTACTGAATGGAAGTGCTTCGCAGAATTGGATTGGAAGCGTATTTACAGTTCCATGGCAAAGCCTGCATTTGTATTTGACGGACGTAATATTTTGGACGCAGAAGCCCTTCGCAAGATAGGCTTTGAAGTGACTAGTATCGGTAAGGGTAAAGCGGAGTAATTTTTTATGGCATCTATCAGTATATTCGGTCTTGGTTATGTGGGCTGCGTGGGCATTGGGTGCCTTGCTAAGCTTGGTCATAAGGTTATTGGCTGCGATGTGGACTGCAACAAGGTTGCTCGTATTGCCAAGGGCCTTCCGACCATCGTAGAGCGAGATATTGATGATTTGATGAAGGAAGGGTTTGATGCAGGTTTGATTTCTGCAACAACCTCTGCAGAAGAGGCCGTGGCCAATTCTGAAATTTCTTTCCTTTGCGTAGGAACTCCTAACGCACCGGATGGTCGACTGGATACAACTTATCTGCTTTCTGCAGCACGTTCTATCGGTCTTGCACTCCGTTCTAAGTCTAAGTTCCATGTGGTGATTATCCGCAGTACTGTTCCTCCTGGAACGAACGAACTTATTTCTGAAACTTTGGAAAAGGTTTCTGGAAAGCGAGCCGGCATTAACTTCACCGTGGTTTCCAATCCGGAATTCCTCCGCGAAGGCATTGCTGTTTCGGACTTCTTGAACCCGACTATTACAGTTCTTGGTTGCGAAGACCGTCGTACTCTTGATCGTCTCCGCGAAATCTATGCTCCTCTGGGAAGTGAAATCGTTGAAGTAGCTCCCAAGGTTGCTGAAATTATCAAGTTTGTGAACAATTCCTACCATGCACTGAAGGTAACCTTCGGTAACGAAATTGGCGCTATCTGTAAGAAGCTGGATATCGATAGCCATCAGGTGATGGACTTGTTCTGCAAGGATACTCAGCTGAATATTTCTCCCTATTACTTCAAACCGGGCTTTGCCTACGGTGGCTCTTGCCTTCCTAAGGACTTGAAGGGTTTGAATTTCTTGGCTAAGTCCAATCAGGTGGAAGTTCCTGTTCTTGGTTCCATCGAATTGAGCAATATTCTTCACGTTCAGCGTGTTATGGAACGCATTCAACAGATTGGTGTTCGTTCCATTGGTATTATCGGTCTTACCTTCAAGGCTGGTACCGATGACCTGCGTAACTCTGCTGCAATCAAGTTGGCAGAATTGATCATGGGTAAGGGCTGCTCTCTCAGCATTTATGACCGTTACCTCAATATCGCTCGTGAAACGGAAACCAACCAGAATGAATTGAAGAAGCGTATCCCGCATTTGCTGCCTTTGCTGGAAGACGAAGTGGAAAAGGTTTTCTCCAAGACTTCTCTTGTAATTGCTACGGTTAAGAATCCTGGCCTTCCTGAACTTGTTCGCAAGTATCCGGATGTCCACTTCCTGGATCTTGTCCGTATGAAGGATTCTTCTATTGAAACCCTCCCCAATTATGAGGGCTTCTGCTGGTAATTTATGTCTGAATTGTTTGGGAAAAAAGTCTGCATTGTCGTAGAAAACTTGCCGGTGCCTTTTGATAGGCGAGTTTGGCAGGAAGCTACTTCTTTGCATGAGGCCGGCGCAGAGGTTACTGTTATTTGTCCGCAGACAAAGAAGTATCCTTTGGAATACGAGGAACTTGACGGTATCAAGATTTATCGTCATCCTCTGCCTGAGGCAAAGAGAACCTTGGATTACTTCAAGGAATATTTCTGTGCCTTGTTCCATGAAACTCGTCTGCTCTTCAAGGTTTTCCGTAAGCAAGGCGTGCAGGATGTTATCCACGCCTGCAATCCGCCTGACTTGATCTTCATTGCAGCAATGCCGTTCTTTGCGTTGACCCGCTGCAAGTTCCTTTTTGACCATCACGACATTAACCCGGAACTCTGGATTGCCAAGTTTGGTAAGAAGGGCTTGGGCTATCGTGCAATGCTCCTGGTGGAACGTTTGACTTATTTCTTTGCAAAGCATGCCATCGTCACCAACGAATCCTATAAGGAAATCGCAATGCGTCGTGGCAAGAAACGTGAAGAAGATGTTACCGTTGTGCGTAGCGGTCCCAACATTCAGAAACTTAAGATTGGCCCCGCCAAGGAAGAAGTCAAGAAGGGCTTCAAGCATCTGGTGGGCTACATCGGTGTCATGGGCAAGCAGGAAGGTATTGATCTTCTGCTCCAGTCCGTAGATTACATCGTCAACAAGAAGGGCCGTAAGGACGTTCGCTTCTGCATTATGGGCGGTGGTCCTTCCTTGGATGAACTTCGCGAATTGAACAAGACCATGGGTCTTGAAGAATACGTGGAATTCCCGGGTCGTGTCAGCGATGAGTATCTTGCCGATGTCTTGAACACTGCGGATGTTTGTGTCAATCCGGATCTTCCTTCTGAAATGAATGATAAGTCCACCATGAACAAGATCATGGAGTACATGGCTTTTGGTAAGCCTATTGTCCAGTTCACTTTGAAGGAAGGCAAGTTCAGTGCCCAGGAAGCTTCTCTCTATGCTGAAAACACCAGCACGGAAGATTTTGCTGAAAAGATCCTGTGGCTCCTTGAAAATCCTGAAAAGGCTGCTGAAATGGGCAAGTTCGGCCGCAATCGCGTGGTGAATGAACTATGCTGGGATTTCGAAAAGCCTAAGCTTATCGGTGCTTACAAGAAACTCTTGGGCTTGAAATAAATTCTAAAAAACTTTAAGGTAGCGCTTCTTGTGAAGCGCTATTTTTTTATGGTTATCTTACTTGCGTTAGATTGCGTCTTTGTACCATTAACCAAGAAGCCTTTTCTGTTCTCTATGGAAGAATGACCTGCAATCCTTTTTCTCAGATAACGATTGGTCTTGTTTGTCGGTATAAAGCTTATGCCGTAACGAGATAAGGGATTTGGATTGATTGACTGAGTGCTTTCAACTGTTTTGAAAATGAAAATTTGTTCCTTCAAAATCTCATCAAACGAGATGGTGGTGGAATCTAGATCTTCCAGCGCTTGCTTTGCCTTTGACTTAAGGTAGGTGTTCCTATCCAAGATCCATTGTCGAAGATCTTCAATGTTGTCTTCAAAATCTGCTTTAGGCTGGGGATTATAGGGACATGTGAGTCTGCGAATTTTTGAACTTGATTCTGCAGTGGAGTCACAATTTACCCATCCGGAATCGGAGAAATTTCTGTCAAAGGAATCCTTGAAGTTCAAGAGAATAGAGTCTATTTGATTGTTTCCTAGACGGTTGTCCTTTGCTAAATTTTCAAAATAGGGAGCTAGTTCTAGGTATCTTTCATATGCAATTTTTTGAAAGCTTGGATCTTGAAAAAGTTTTTCCCACCAGATGAGTTTTCCGTGCATACCTGCGGTTTGGGCCTTTGTTTCAGATCTTGTGTTTCCTAAGGACAGGTCAAAATCCCAGACGGGTCCGCCTCTTAAAATTCCTTTGTGAATTGTGAAATAGGTTGAACCGGTGTGTAAGTCGGGGTTGTGTACGAATTCTTCAATCCAGTAATAATCTATCATTGACTGCAAGTCAACGAATTGTATATATTCGCTTATATCCTGGGTATTGATGGACTGTTCGATGCTGTAAAGTTTGTTTTCAAGAACTTTTAATTGATCCTTGGTTGGTTCGCTAGGCTCTTCAAGAGCCAGTCTAAATGAGTCTAGAGGACTGTAAATGTATGTAATATTGCTCTTTTTTCTGCTTTGGACATATGCAAAAAGAAAATCGTCATTTTCTGCGCTTAGATTGATTCGACTTTCGTGGAATTCCACATTTTGGGCTAACAGGTAATTTCCTTGGAATTCGTTGTTGACCCAAACATCAATAAAGTATGACTTGGGCGAAAAATCAAAGGGAAGTTTGCCTGCTAAATCAAAGATTAGTTTGTTGCGGATTAGAGTCGGATCGAAAGGATTGGATAGTAATGCCCACTTTTTGTTTTTGCCCATACCGAACATGTTGATTTTCTTTTCAAACTTGATGTTATATGGTTTTTTGGGGGCTGTGGCTGTAGAATTCCCTCGGATTCGTATTTGCCCTGAAACAGAAAAATCTCCTGTTGCGGAATATCCCTTTGCGTGTGCTGGGGAGTCTTCAAATATAAAAGAGGCTTCGGAATAACTTGAAGAAATTGTAGATTTAGATGTGATGAAAAGTTTTGGAGTGTTGCTTTCGGACGCGTAGACTGATATACATGTGGCTACGCATAAGAAAAATGCAAATTTCAACAATCCCATAGGATTAAATATAAAATAATTCTAATTCCACATTTGTTGATTTTCTAAATTAGTGATGTATGTCAATATCTTGGTATGTTCAACGAATTAAAACGTTTTCTCCGGAAGAAGTCCTGTTTCGTGTGGGGCAACGCTTTCGTACCCATGTACTTGATAAGCGTTTGCTGAAAAACGATACTGCATCTGTGGCCTTGCCGTCTTGTGCCATGGTGGCTGATGAAAACCAACATTTAGATTATCCCATTTTTGAAAAATCCGTAGATATTTTCAAGTCCATAGATTGGCATCTGGATTTGTCTTCGGGAAGACGTTTTCCGAAGTCCTTTGCTCACAAGATCAATATCCGTTCCGATGAGTTTGGCAGTGCCAAGCATGTGTGGGAAGTGAACCGTCAGTTATTCCTGGTCCACATAGCAAAGCTTTATAGCGAGTCTCTTGATCGCAGGTTCCTGGAACTGATGATGTATCATCTGACGAGTTGGAAAAATGAAAATCCTTACTTGCTGGGTGTGAACTGGTACAGTAATATTGAAGTGAACATTCGCCTGATAAACTGGGCGTACTGTTGGAAACTTCTGGATGCTGAAACGTTGTTGAAGACGGATCAGGAATTTGCAAAGTTCGCTAGGGAAGTGTGGCTTCCCTTGGTTTTTGAACATGCGAAGTATTCCTATAAGCATCCGTCGTTGTATTCCTCTGCGAACAATCATTTGATTTCTGAATATGCGGGCTTGTTTATTGCAACTTGCTGCTGGGATGTTCCTCAACGAGAAAAGCGCCGCGCCTATGCTAAGGCCGGTCTGGAACGTGAAATCCTGCTGCAGAATTCTCCCGATGGTGTGAACCGCGAAGAGGCTGCAGAATACATCCAGTTCATTGATGATTTCTTCCTGTTGGCTGCGGTGGCCGGCGATGCCGCAGGTTGTCCCTTCTCTAATGCCTACAAGGAACGTATGCATCAGATGGGCCGCTACCTGAATGCCATGCTGGATGTGAACTACAATTATCCGATGTATGGTGATGGGGACGACGGTTTCCTGCTGCGCCCCGATGCCGGCGGCCATTTCAACAACTTTAGGTCTTTGCTGACCGCATTCGCCACTTACTTTAATGATTCCACCTTGAAGCGTTCTGACGCCCTTTGGGATGATAAGAATCAACTGATTTTTGGAAATCAGGGCAAGGCTGCTTTTGACGCTCTGGAACCTTGCGGGGGCAATCCTGACAAGAATGTGTTCTTGACTGAAAGCAGTCATTACATTTTCAGAAAAGCTGGTGCAGGAAAGGAAACCTTCCTCCATTTTGATGCCGCTCCTCTGGGTTTCTTGAGCATTGCTGCACACGGTCATGCAGACGCCTTAAGCTTTATCTTGCATGTGGATGGTTTCCCTGTTATGGTGGATTCGGGTACGTTTACATACCATACCCACAAGGAATGGCGCAAGTATTTCATGGGAACGATTGCCCACAATACGGTTCGTGTGAATGGAACAAATCAGTCCACTCAGGCTGGACCTACCATGTGGCTAAACCACTTCAAGTGCAATGTGCATCGGGTCGAAAAGGAATCCGTTTCTGCAAGCCATAGTGGTTACGATAAGATAGGCGTGAATCATTCTCGTCAGGTCACTTTTAATCGCGAACAGGACGAATTTGTCATTAAGGATTTCTTGAAGGGAAACATTGGTTTCAGTGTCGAGATTCCTTTCCATTTCCATCCTGATGCAGAAATTCATGAAGTTTCCAAGGGGACTTTTGAAGTGTCTGTTCCAGGGGCCCGCAAGGTTCAAGTATGCACGGATCCTGCCTTGGAATATCGTGTGGCAACTGGTGAAGAAAATCCTATGTTGGGATGGTACTCCGATCATTTCGGTGAGAAAACGCCTTGCAAGGTAATTTATGCTAGCAAGGAATGTAAGGGTACATCAAGTTTTGAAACTAAGATAAAGATTCTTTAATCTTCATCCAAAACTTCGCTTTCAATTTCTTCTAGTTCGTCTTCCTTATCTTCTGCAGGAATCAAATTACCTAGCATTAAACCTTCTAACAAGAAGGCAAAAGCAGTATTGTTTCCGATATGTCCGGATAAGGTGAAGAACAGGGTTGTTGTTAGGATTAATGTGTATCCTGCAAACCCGCAGTAATTCTTTGAACGCCTTCTAAAGACTGCTATAAAGAACCATAGGGCGAATAGATAGTACGCCCCAAGACCGACGAATCCGTAGTCGATAAGAGACCTATAGATGATGGATTCCAATCCGCCGATTGTGGCGTCGTTAATGGGACGGCCGTCTTCGTCGTAGTCAAATACGTTTTTTGTGTATCCCACGCCATTTCCTAGAATGGGGCTTTTTTGTATTTGAACGAGCGTAAATAGCAACTGTTGCTGTCGCAGAGTCAGGGAACTGCCTTTGCTCTGTTGTGAAAATTCATCAATAATGACGTTGACGTATAGCGTTGCAAAAACGATGCAGAGGCCAACACAAGCGATTTTGAGAAGAATATGTCTTTTTCGAAGAAAAAGAATTGCAATACCTAAGGCTGCGCAGACCATGGCTGTGCGAGAACCGCTGAGGAAAATATTGGTGCCGAGTAGCCCGTATAAAATAACTAAGCGAGATTTTTTCCAGTTGGGATTATTCCAGAGAGAGCCGAACAGAACGGTAAGGCATGTGAGTAATGTCCCGTATGCCGTGGGGTGGGCCGTAGTCAAAGTAGCTCTGATTCTGTAGTCCTGGATGCATGTGATGATATCATCCAGCGAGTAGTATCCGGTGTAAATGGGGAATGCACGACAGATGTATGTGTAGGGATAGTTTCCTTGAAGAAGGATCTCAATAATGCCGAGAAAACATATGGCGACGGCGATGAAATAAACTTTTTTAAGAATTTCGGAAATATCGGTGTGTCTTGCTACAAGATATGAAGCGAAAATGTAACCATATAACTCAATGAATTCTCGGGTGGCAGCGTAGAACTGCTTTGCGTCAAATCTTTCGTTTATGTATACCGATGCAAAATGGCAAATCAGTAGGATGAATAGGGGAAACTTCAAAGGGAAAGACTTGATGTCGTCTGGTAAGGATCTATAATCCTTGACTAGGGTGACGGCAAAGAAGCCGTAGAGGAACAGGTCCATTGGCCTGAGTGTGGGTGACTGAAGGAAACTGATTCCAAGTGGAAAGAGAATCGTGCCTGCAAGAAGTGACAAATAACGTACCTGCCAAGAACCGATGGCAAGCAACAGTAATAGACCGAAAAGGATTCCGTAAACAACAATAGTCATGGCAGACTTCTTTTGCCCTAATATAGAAATAATCCGCAATGAAATTTTTTGAGATTAACTAAATTTGAGTTGCTATGGAAAAGATGTATGATTACTTGATTGTTGGGTCAGGACTTTTTGGTGCCACCTTTGCTTACCGTGCGGCTCGTGCTGGCAAGAAGTGCCTCGTCATTGATAAACGTTCCCATTTAGGGGGAAATGTTTACTGTGAAAAGACCGAAGGAATTAATGTCCATAAGTATGGTGCCCACATTTTCCATACCTCAAACAAAATGGTTTGGGACTTTGTAAATTCCATTGTTGAATTTAATCGTTACACGAATAGCCCTGTTGCAAATTATCAGGGAAAGTTGTATAACTTGCCCTTCAACATGAATACCTTTTACCAGATGTGGGGTGTAAGGACTCCGGAAGAGGCTCAGGCTAAGATTGAAGAACAAAAAGCCGAAGCTGTAGCCTTGATGAAAGCCGATGGTGCTTCGGAACCCCGTAATTTGGAAGAGCAGGCTAAAGTTCTTATTGGTAACGATATTTTTGAGAAACTGATTAAGGGATATACGGAAAAACAATGGGGACGTAAGTGCTCTGATTTGCCGGCCTTTATTATCAAGCGCCTTCCGGTTCGTTTGGCTTTCGATAACAACTACTTTAATGATAAGTACCAGGGTATTCCTATTGGCGGCTATAATAAGCTGATTGATGGATTGCTTGAAGGAATTGATACTCAGGTCAATGTTGATTTTTTCAGTGATCGTGAACGCTGGGAATCCTTGGCAGATAAGATTGTTTTTACAGGCAAGTTGGATGAGTTCTACGATTATCGATTTGGGAAATTGGAATATCGAACGGTTCGGTTTGAAAATGAAATTCTAGACAAGCCCAACTACCAAGGAAATGCTGTAGTCAATTATACGGAAAGAGAAATTCCTTATACTAGAGTTATTGAACACAAGCATTTCGAGATGTTTGGACAGGAAGTTTATAATTGTCCGAAGACTGTGATTTCCAAGGAATTTTCCACGGAATGGACTGAGGGTATGGAACCCTATTATCCGGTGAACGACGCTAGAAATAACGAACTTGCTGAAAAGTATAGAGCATTGGCTGCTTCTGAAACAAAGGTGATTTTTGGAGGCCGTCTGGCTGAATATAAGTATTACGACATGGCTCCTATTATTGAACGAGCCTTGAGCATTTCTATTGAGAAGTAATGGCTATGGAAAAACTGCTGACTATTATTATCCCGTCATATAACATGGAAAAGTTCTTGCCGCAGTGCTTGGACTCCTTGGTCAATTGCCAGAATGCTTCTCTACTGGATGTTTTGGTCGTGAACGATGGTAGCAAAGATGGTACATTAGAGATTGGTCGTCAGTACCAGTCCAAGTATCCAGAAATTGTTCGTGTTATTGATAAGGAGAATGGAAACTATGGCTCCTGCATCAATCGCGGTGTTCTTGAAGGCTGCGGCAAGTATGTCAAGGTTCTTGATGCCGACGATCGCTTTGACGCCTCCAATTTAGATGAGTATCTTTCGACACTGCAGTCTGTAGATGTGGACCTGTTCCTTACGGATACGATTCAGGTTCGTCCGGACGATTCCTGCATTAAGACGATTTCTTTTGGCATTCCAGCAAAGCAAGTTGTTAAGTTTGCGGAATACTGCAAGGTTGATGAAATGCCGATGCATGGAATCACTTACAAGCTTGAAAACGTACGCAAATTGGGATACAAGCAGACGGAAGGTATTTCCTATACGGATACGGAATGGGCCTTTTTCCCGGTTGAAGCTGTGGAAACCTGCTTTTACCTGCCGAAGATTGTGTATCGTTATTTGATTGGCCGCGAAGGTCAGACTATGGCTCCGGAAGTTTATAAGAAGGGCCGTAATCAGGAATTGACGATTACTAAGCGAATGGTTGATTTTTGGGATGCCCTAAGTCCAGAAAAGGAACGTCGTTATTTTGATCAGTATTTGCTGCATCGTCTTCGTAGAATCTACTTGCAGGACATGACCCGCAACAACGATGCTTCAGATAAGTTCCTGGAAGAAATGGATTCCTATATCAAGGAACATTCAGCACGCTTGTATGACCTACTGGGCAATAGTCTGTACGGAAAGCGTGAAAAGATTCCCTTTATTAGGGATTGGCGAAAGAAGAATAAGCCTTCACTGCGTTTCCGTCTTTGTGTGATGCTCCATAGACTATTGGGCAATCAGAAATAACGTGGTTGGGATATGAAGGTTGCCTACATAAGTAATTTGCCTTTTGCCGATGCGGATTTCCCTCTTATTAGGGAAATGCAACGCCAGGGTGTTGAGGTTTACTATTACATTTATGTGGCTTCCTATTCTCGTAAGGCAACGCTTGTAAATATCAAAGATATGTACCCGGAACAGGGAATACTTCCTGCTTCTGTGTATGAGGAGTTGGCAGCTTATAAGGATTACATGGATATGAAAAATGTCTATGTAGTCAATAGTTTGCACCAGTCCGATTTTCATCCGGCAAACATCAAGATGATGCTGGATCTTGTGAAGGATATTAAGCGTAAGGGTTGCGATGTGGTCAATATTACGTGGCCTCCTCGACGTAACAAGATGCTCCTTTATTTGCTTCGTCGTAAGCTAGTCTTTACCCTTCATGATCCGTTTCCTCACTCTGCAAAGAACAACCGGGAATTTGAATTTTGCAGGAAACTAGCTTTTAGGTGGATTCCCAAGATCATTATGTTGAACCAAAAACAGATAGATCTGTTCCACAGCACCTATAAAGTTCCTAAGGAAAGAATTTTTACGAGCCGCCTTGGTGAATATGATTGCATTCGCTATGTGAATCAAGTCGACATTCAGGTGGATAAGCCCTTTATTCTGTTTTTTGGATTGATTGCTCCTTATAAGGGAGTGGAGTTCTTGCTACAGGCTTTTGAAAAAGTCCATCAACGTTTTCCGGATGTGAAACTGCTGATCGCAGGGTCCGGGAAATTGTACTTTGATGAGGCTTTATTCAAAGGCAAGGACTATATTGAAATTCTGAATCGTTACATTTCGATGGAAGAATTGGCTTCGTTATTAAAGAAAACTCTTTTTACGGTTTTGCCTTATAAGGATGCAACACAAAGTGGTGTGGTTCAGACCGCATTTTCTATGGGCACGCCCATTGTGGCTACGGATGTTGGAAATTTCTCTGAAGTCATTGAAAACGATGTAAATGGAAAAATCGTTCCGCCCTGTGATCCTGAGTTGATGGCAAAGGCGATTTGCGGACTGCTTGAAAATCCGGAACAGTTAAAGTCCATGAAACAAAGTCTTGAATCAGTTTGGCAAAAGAATAATGACTGGTCTGAAATTGCAAGACAGTATTTGAATTGTTACGAGGCGAAAATTTGATGAAATTGTCGTTTGTCATTTTGCATTATAATGCTTTGTCTGATACCATAGAATGTATTGACTCCATAAAAAAATGTGTGGGTCTGGATTGCGGTATTGTTGTTGTGGACAATAAGTCTCCCAATGGAACAGGCGCAGATCTTGATGCAAAATACAAGGATGATTCCCAGGTGACTGTAATATTGAATCCTGAGAATGAAGGGTTCGCAAGAGGAAACAATGTTGGTTTTAAGTATGCCAAGGAAAATCAGAATCCTGATTTTATTGTCATGCTGAATAATGACACGTTGATTCTCCAGAACGATTTCGCTCAGCGAATTCAACGAGAGTATGATGCTAGCCATTTTTCTGTTTTGGGACCAATTATCAAAACGCCGAGCAAGCCTTATAGCTCAAATCCTGGCTCAACAAGACTTCCTTCTGAGAAGTGGTATAAAAATTATGTTCGCAAGATAACGTTCAAGTTGTATTTGAATTATATTGGCTTGGATGCAGCTTACGAATGGATCCTTCGTAAAATTCTTGGAAAGAAGGATAAACATTTTGATGAATCGCTTCTGGAAAAGAGAGCAGAAAATGTTTTACTTCATGGAAGTTTCTTGATTTTTTCAAGGGATTACATTTCAAAATTTGATGGATTGAATCCACGAACCTTCCTGTATCACGAAGAACGTTTGCTGTTCCTCCGTCTCTTGCAGAATAATATGAAGTCCGTATTCACTCCAGAAATTGAAATTTTCCATAAGGAAGATGCAGCAACGAAAACTGTATCCAAGAAAGGACGTTTAAAACGTCGGTTCCAGTATAAGCATTACATTCAGTCTGCTAAGGTTATGTTGGATGTGATGCAGAACGGCGAAGAAAAAAACAGTCCCTTTTTCTAGGGAATTGCATAGAGCAGGTTGAATAGTGGGTGTTCGACCTGCTTTTTATTTTCAACGAAGATTTTGCGATAGTTCTTTCTTTCGGGAGAAATAAAAAGTTCAGTCCGGAGTAAGTCTCGAATTAAGTTCCTTTGCGTCTGTTCCCAATTCGAAATTTGTTGATAGGGCCACATTGAAACATCCTTGCCTATGTACTTGGCAAGAAAATCTAGTGCTTTATAGAAAGAACGACCTTGAATTTCTGTAGCGCGAGATATGTCAAGTCCATGGTTTTTAGCGATGATATAAAAATCCAGCATATGGGATAGGTTGTACCACGAATAATGATAGGCTAAAGTTCGCTTTAGTTCCTTGGGCTGTTTTCCGTCCCTTTCGATTTGTTTGAGAATATGTCTTTGAGCAAATTTGTCGACGAGACCTTGTGCGGTGTGGCGATCTCCAATGAATAGGCTGTAGGCAAGCAACTGTGTGTCGTAGGTGGTTCCGTGGTTGTTGGCGGCTCTGCTTTCTTCTAAAGCCTGTTCGCTGGTGGTTAACCAGAGGACGTATTTTGTGAACCATGCCCTTAAAGCCGCCTGGTCTGCATTGGTGTAACCGGGATAGGTTTGTAGAAGCCAAAGCGCGTCTATCATTTCTACAAAAGAGTATCCGTCAAGCACGCCGAAGGGGAATCCTTTTCCGAAGTTTCGTCCAGGAATCATCTGGGCAAAATTCATATTGGGATTCATTCTTGTGGAATCGTTGATGAACCAAATCTGAACTTGCTTTATGGCTGCGTTGGCGTAGGTTTCGTTTCCGCTGAGATACCATGCCAGCGTTAATATGCGAATTCGCTGGCTCATTTTGTCCAAGCGCTCTCTGTCGTATTCCTTTAATTCTGGATTGCTAATTCCGTCGCGGCTGATGTAAGGTAGTCCATTTGGTTGAGTGGAATCTGGCCAGTAATACCGGGATAAACTAGCGTAATCGTGCTTGTCGCCGCTGACTGGTGTGTGTTTCTTTTCTACGACAGAAACATCTTTTTGTTCAAGCATCGCCTTCGCTTTGAATTCTAAATCAAGGAATGCTTCTGTGTACGGGCTATTGGCGTTTTTTAGGGATTGCTTTACTTGTTGCAAATGATCTTTGTTCCAAAGAAATTGCGCGAAGCTGGGTGCTGCTAAAAACAGAATGATTGCTAGGCGTATAATCATTGGAATAAAGAATGGTTACTTGCCGACAAAATGGATGGCGTCAATGAAACCTTTGAACATGTTTTCAATCTGCATTTCGTTTTCAAAGGTGGCTCGTGCAGCTTGAGATGCCTTGGTTAGGGCTTCTTCGTTTGTGCAAAGCTCCATGATTTTATTTTTAAGATCCAGCTCGGAATCGACAATGAAGCCGTTTTCGCCATTTTTCAGATAGATGATTTCTGGAGCGTGGATTCGATTGAGAACTACCACAGGCTTGCCCCAATACATTGCTTGATTCAATGCTAGTCCAATATGGCCTGGAGTGCTGAATACATCGCCCATTTGATAGATTTCATCAACTTCCTTGCCGTATTTTTCACCAAGATAATAGAAGTTGCCAGTTGAATCAATGATTGCTTGCTGCTGTTCGTTAATTCCACCGCCAACAACGACTAGGGCCACGTCGGAAACATTCTTGAATTGTTCCAGAAGGATGTCTAGACCCTTGTAGGGAAGAATTCGGGAAATGTACATGACGACCCGTTTTTCCTTAATGCCGTAGGCGTTTTTTACTTCTGCGGGACTACGCAATTGGTTGCGATCAACGTCAGAAAAATCCAGGGTGTTCTTTGCAATGTAAGTTTTCTTCTGATTCTTTTTGCTGAGATACTTAAGCTGTGCTGGAGAATAAAGGATGATGGCATTGCTAATGGTATGGATAAAGTGGAAAATGGAATTCTTCAGCTTTGCGTCAGGAGTCTTGATGTTGATTCCGTGATTCCAGTAAATCATGGGGATTCCCTTAAACCTGCAATAGAACGTTAAGGGGATGATGATTTTATCCTTTAGGTGCAAGAAGTTGATGCAGACGTCTGGATTGATCTCCTTGATAAGCTTTATGTATCCGCTGGTGCTAAAAGCCCTTTCGTGCTTAATGTAGCGAATAGGAAAATCCACCTTCTGGTAATCGTTGCTGGCTACATGGAACTCGTAACCAAGCTTTGCAAAAAGATCAAAAAACTTGTTGTAGATGCGGCTGCGGTAGTGCATGACGCGATTGGAAATCAGCAGGATTTTCTTGGGGGATTTCTGTTCCATAATTATTTCCTGATGCCGAGCATCTTGCAAAGTTTCTTTTTGACTCGCGGAACAAAGGTTTCGATTTTGTTTTGCAGGAGCAATTTGCGAACGAAAACTTCGTCGTATCCATATTTGTTTGCCTGTTCTAGACAAGCCTTATAAATGTCGTCTTTATGATTTTCCTTGCAATACTTGAAGGGCCAAACCATCAGTTTGTCAAAGAAATCAACATTGTGGTCTGCAAGAAAACGATTCTTTTGTGCGAACACGTTAACGCGGGCGATGAGCCTGTCGTCAGAAATGATTTTCGAGACACTGCCTTGACGGAAAGTGTAGTTGTAAATGGGCTGGTCGCACACTGCCATTTTCTTGCAGTAAAATCCCACAAGGTAAGAAAATCTTGTGTCGTTATGAATCTTGGTTTCTTCAAAACGAATGGCGTTTTCTTCTATAACGGAACGACGAACCATTTTGCACCAAGGCTCACCAAAATAGTAGCGCAATAGTTTTTCACCTTTTACGGACGATTTCCTAAACGTATCAATAATGCTTGCTACATGATTGGGTTGCTTTGCGGGCTCTCCGGTAATAGTGTCCACAAAGTTCGCATTGAAGTATGTAACATCATTGTTCAATGCGGCGAATGCATCCAGAAGTTTTTCAAAACCGTTGCAGAAGTAGTCGTCGGCATCGGCGAACAAAATGTAATCGCCGGTTGCTTGGGCTAGGCCGATATTTCGTGCGGCGCCGCCTCCGCCGTTCTGTTCGCAGTAAATGAATTTGACTGTAGGACGCTTTTTCTTCAGAGCTTCAAGGGACTTTCGGTTTTCTTCACTACTCAAATCATCAACTACAATGACCTGGATGTCCTCACGAACAGGAATGCTGTTTAGACAACGTTCCAGCAGGTCGGGCAGATTGTAGTGCGGAATGATGATTGTAAAAGACATGATTTAATTCTTGCTCGTAGGAAGATTGTCAAAGAAGGCTTGAAGATTTTGCATATAGGAGTCGTAGTTTTCGTCGTTTACAACAAGTTTGTGATTGTGTTTTTGAACTTCTTCGTTTAATGGATTTTCAAAGATATCTTGAGTTAGATCATCCTCCACATTGAACACTTTGAATCCAAAGTCGGAAAGATACTTGTAATTCAAAGAGTCTTTGAAGAACAGGGCTTTCTTCCCGCTATAGAAGATGTGATAGACGTTGCCGATGGCTTGCTGGCGAAGGTGCCCGAAGATAGCTATGCTGCATTCGTCAAAGATTCGGAAGTATTCTTCCTTGGGGAGGAAATCCTCCAGGAACACGACGGTTATGGTCTTCAGAGTGGCTGCGAATTCCTTGAGCTTTGTCTTGTATTCGACGTATTCCTTGGGATAGCTAATGGGAATATAGACTTTGCAGTGAATTTTTCGTTCTTCAAGTAACTTCAGCAGGTCTATATGGTTGTTGTTTGGATCTAGACTGTTCCCCAAGAGGATAGAACGCTCTTTTCCATGAAACGGAACATAAGGAAATGACTCGTCGGGAGTCATATAGCGGAATGGAAAATATTTGAAATGCGGGTATGTGTCTTGGGCTGCTTTGTATTCGTCCTTCAGTACGACAGACAAGTAAGGGATTTTCTTTAGCAAGCTGTTATATCGTTTTTGACGTTTTGAGAGAATTCCAAACTTTCTAAGAATCAGTGAAATTTTTTCCTTGAAATTTCTAGGGCCGATGGAGGCTGCCCTGCGGGTCATGGGCTTGTAGAGTGTCATGGGAAAAAGTTTCTGGATGTCTTCGCTCTTGTCGGAATAGATGTCATATCCCCAGGAACACCAGAGAATGGGAACGTTCAGCCGCAAAAGAATTCGGGGGGCATAGCACATGGAGTGCAATATGGCGTAATCAAAATTTCCCTGGTTGGCGAAGTCGATGACCTCGTCTGCGGTATGGAACAGCTTGACGCCGGTACTTTTGATAAACTTGAATTCGTCGCTTCCGGTCTGGGCGCAAAAGGTTGACTCTACGCCATTCAACAATTTGAATTGGTCGATGGCGCAGTCAATGAACTTCTCGTCAAGGCTGATGTGGACAATCCGCATTAAGTTTCCCCCTTGAAAGTTACCTGCTGGTGATGGTTGGCAAGATTTCCTTGCAAGCGCAGGTGCCGGGTTGAACGTGCAACAGGTTCCAGTCAGTTCCCTGGCCGGACAGCCAGTTGACAATCTGCTGGGGAACGTTCGCCCCTGCCACATGGGTAAAGGGATACTGCCCGCCAAAACGGCAGTTCATTTCCAGGACGAAGATTTTTCCGTCTTCGGTCCTGAAGCAGTCCACATCGAGAAGTCCCGTATGGGATAGCTTTGCGGAAATGTTTTTGGCAATTGCCTCAAATTCCTTGGCGTCGACAATTTCTGCGATGTCGGTTTCGCCAGACCGCATGGCGATTTTTTTCTTTGCGAAGGTGGTGACGTACTGGCTGTTGAGATCGTTCAGAACTTCAATGCCGTATTCCTGGCCGTTGATGGCTTGCTGAATGATGATACTCTTGTCTACATCTGCGGTGGATTCGTATTTCAGGTAGGTCTTGAAAATTTCACGATGGAGCTTCTTGTAGAGAACGTCCAGTTCCTCGTCATTTTCGGCCTTGTAGATGCCGATGGATCCCATTCCCCAGCGGGGCTTGAGATAGAGCGGGTAGGAAATTTCTCCCTTGGAAAGCGCGGTCTTTACGTCCTGAATAGAAATAAACGATGGGGTCTGGGAAATCCCTATGCTCAGAAGAAATTCGTAGGTGGCCCACTTGTCGTTGCAAATCAGGGTGGCTTCGTAGTTGGAAACTACCAGCCTGATATTTTCCCGTTCGAATACGTCGCGGTTCTTGGAAAGAATGGGGAGGTCGATGTCAAAAAGAGAAATGATGGCATCGATATTTTTCTGCTTGCAGAAGTTCACCAGGAAGGAAATGTACTGTTCGTCATAGATGTTTGGGGTCAGTACGTATTCGTCCGCCTGTAAAAGGGTGTGCGTCAAGATACTGTTGGACGCAAAAACCTTGCCGGAACCGTTAAGTGCCTTTTTGAAGTAGTCGACCATGTAGGTTCTGCGGCCTGCAGATGTTAGAAGGATATTCATGTCGTTTTTCCCATAAAATATCTTCGGCTCGGGGTGGCCTAGGGCTTGTGCCCGGCGTAAGCCATGCCTGGTTTATTTCTCTAGCAAGTTTAATAAATCGGTGGCGTCCTGCTTCTTTTTCAAGACCTTTACGTCCCCTGTGGGGGAATACTCAACTACGGGACTCCAGGGAATGATAAACAGGGGGGCGAGATTTTGCCTATAGGCGCCAACGGCTCTGAACAGGAGGTAGTCTCCATGAGAGTAGTGCTTCAAAGCGATTCCCTCGGCAATCTTGTCCACTTCCATACAGGTGGCGCCTACGACATCCGCTATAATTTCGGGTTCTTCGGGCTTGTCGCTGTACTGGCTAAAGGGGGCGTTCATCTTGTTCAGCAGCGGACGCACCTGGAAATAGCTGGCGTCCGCGAATACGAAATTCTGCCCCTGGATATTTTTGTGCTGATGAATCTTGGTGACCAGCTCAAAGACGTTGGAAACGACAGATGCGCCCGGCTCGATTACGATATAGGGCCTATGCTTGCTAAACCAGCTGTCTGCAAGAAGGACCTCGCAAATTCCCTTGGCGTAGTCTGTGTACTTGGGCTTCTGAGAAACGTCGATTCCCTCGGGCGCGGCTCCAAAGAATCCGCCACCAACATTGACGTACTGAATGTCATCCAGTTCAAAGTCTCGTCGGACTTCCATCAGCCGGTTGGAAATGAACTGGTAGTTTTCCACGATGCGGTTGGACGAAGAGGTATGACCATGGAGGGAAATGATTTTCACCCCTGCGGATTTTAACAGGGGGACCACGCGTTTCAGCATGTCGTTGGTAAAACCGAAACGACTTTGCCGGAGTCCTCCCTGAAGGGCGATGCTTCCCGTGCCCACTTCCATGTTGATGCGAAGCCCGATCCTGATTTCTGCGGAGGGATTTTCATTGTGGATTTTAAGAACGTGGTCCACTTCGTATTCGCTGTCCAGCTGGAGAATGGACTTGTTCTGCAGGGCGGTCCTGATGTCTTCGAGGCTCTTGATGGGACCGTTGAAAATGATTCGGTCCTTCTGAAATCCCTTCTGAATGGCAAGGTTGTATTCCATGGAGGAAACTGTCTCCGCAAAACAGCCGTTTTCCTTGGCTCGTTGCAATAAGACCGATGTGTAGTTCGTCTTGAAAGAGTAGGACAGAATGAAATTGGGATAGATGTCCGTAAACGCCTTACGGAAAGACTGAAGGTTGTCTACGAATCGCTCCGGATACGCAAGGTAGAACGGAGTTCCGCATTCCTGGTCAACTTTTTTAATGAACTCTAACATGACGGATTATTTTTTGTTGACAACGACTTCAATTACTCGGTCTGTTCCCTCGTCATCCAAGGTGGCGAACATGGGCAGGCAAAGTACCTGCTGGGCCAGCTTGTGGGCGACCGGCAGGTTGGCGGGGTTTGCGGAATCGAGACCCTTGTAGGCAGAGAAGGTGCTGATAAGGGGGTAGAAGTAGCGACGTCCGTAGATGTTGTGCTTCTGCAGCAGGGCGTAAAGTTCGTCGCGGCTGATTCCGTATTCTTCGCTGATGAAAATGGGGAAGTAGGAGTAGTTGTGACGAACGCCTTCTAGGTCGGGGAGGTAGCGAATTCCGGGAACGTCCTTCAAAGCGTTGCGGTACTTGTCGGCGATGGCCTTGCGCTTGGCGATGGCTCCATCAACTTGCTTTAAGTTCAGGAGACCGTAGGCGGAACGGATTTCGTCCATTTTGCTGTTGATGCCCGGGGCCACCACGGTGGTTTCGTCTGCAAACCCGAAATTCTTCAGGTAGTCGATGCGCTTCTTGGTTGCTTCGTCGTGGCAAATCAGGGCGCCGCCTTCAATGGTGTTGTAGACCTTGGTGGCGTGGAAACTGAGGGTGCTCATGTCACCTGCCTTCAGGACGGATTCTCCGTTGACGGATACGCCAAAGGCGTGTGCGGCATCATAGATAATCTTGAGACCGTAAATGTCTGCGATTTCCTGGATGCGCTTCGTATCGCAGGGGGTGCCGTACACATGGACCGGCATAATGGCTGTGGTGTGCGGGGTAATGGCGGCCTCGATCTTTTCGGGATCGATATTTCCGGTAGCTTCGTCTACGTCCACAAATACGGGCTTGAGACCATTCCACCAGATGGAATGGGAGGTGGCTACGAAGCTGTAGGGCGTGGTGATCACTTCGCCGGTAATGCGCATAGCTTGCAATGCGGTAATGAGGGGCAAGGTGCCGTTGGTAAACAAGCTGAGATATTTTACGCCAAGGTAATCTGCCAGAGCCTTTTCCAGTTCCTCGTGATAGTGGCCGTTGTTCGTGAGCCATTTGCGATCCCAGATGTCTTGCAACATGGGGATGAACTCTTCCAGGGACGGAAGCAGGGGTGAGGTGACTGTAATCAGTTTGTTGTCCATTATTTTTCCCTCTTAAAGACGCTGAGCAATTCGTTCAGGGTCTTTCGATTGAACAAGTATGCCGTCAAAAGGTAGTAAAGAACACCGGCGGTAAATCCAACGCCTATTTGAAGTAGGTATTGTTTTTCAGGCAAAAGGTGGTTGATTCCAAGAATTACTGCCCCCATGACTAATGCATTTAGGAATGTCGGGAACATAAATCTCATTTGAACAAAGAATCCCGCTTGCATCAGTTTGCCGGAATAGTAGGTGTTGATGATGAGTGATATCCAAGTGTCGGCAACCTTACCAAGACAAAGGGCGGTAATTCCAAAGGGGAGTGTCCCACAAAGAATGCCTATGCCAATAATTTGCTTGATAACTTCCAATTTCAAGAAAAGGTCGGAACGTCCCAGGACTTGGAGAAGGTTCAAATTGATTGAATGAACTGGATACCACATCATGGCGAGACAAAGAATCTGTAAAAGCAAAATCATTCCACTCCATTTTTCAGTGAGAAGCAGGAGTGTCAAAGGCTTTGTTAATGCCAGTAATCCAATCATTAAAGGGAATACTAGGAAGGTTGCCAAATTCAGAAATTTTAGGTATCCAGAACGAAGCCTTTCCGGATCATTTTGCAAGGAACTGAGAACAGGAAAGGAAACTCGTTGTAAAATGGCCGTGAGATTTGATGATGGGAACTGGGCAAAACGTTCGGCTTTAGAGTACCCACCAAGTTGTGCCGCTGTATAAAATTTGCCGATTACTAAAGGATAGATGTTTTTTAAGATGGTATCCATAATGCCGGAAATCAGCAATTTGGATCCGTAGGAGAAAAGACTTTTGAAAGACTCCTTGGAGAAGAAACATTGGGGATACCAGCGTACAACAATCCAATAGAGTATGGAACTAAATGCAGAACTGAACAGGGATTGAATTACCAGGGACCAAACTCCGTATCCCATGTAGGCGAAGGCAATTCCCACGCCACCGGAAAGAACCGCTGCTGCAAGTGAAATTTTTGCCTGTTTCTTGAAATTAATTTTGATGGTCAGATTTGTAATCTGAATGGCAGAAAATGATTGCAGGATAAGCTTGATTGCCAGGACTCTCAATATGAGTGTCAGGTCGGGCATGTTGTAGAAACTTGCTATAAATGGTGCCAAGAAGAAAATAATAGCGTAGCAGACCGTAGACATGCCGATGTTGAAGAAGAACATGGTAGCCATGTCTTTTTCGGTTCGGTCAATTTTTCGGATGATTGCGTTGCCAAACCCGCTATCAATGAATGTTTGGCTGACAGCGAGAAAAATGGTTAGCATGGCAATGACGCCATAGTCGGCTGGAGTGAGCAAACGTGCTAAAACTATGCCGAAAATGAATTGGACACCTTGGGTGGAAAAGCGTTCAACGGCACTCCATATCATGCCCTTTGCCGTTTTTTTCTTTAAATCGTCAGCCATTTTTATCCAACAACCTCAAGCTGTTATTTTTCAATTGATTTCATAGCAATTTAGAAAAACCATGACCATTAAATTTTTTAAGTTATGGGATGATGATTGATGTGATGAATAAAAGAGGATTGAAACTATGCCTGTTGGGCATGGTTGCGACGGTATCCGCCGTGTTCGCCTACCTTCCCGGAGAATCTGGGTTTACTTCTACTGCTGATGCTCATGGTATTTGGGGCAACCCGGCAGGCCTTGCCGCTTTTGATTCCAAGGGTGCCCTGGCTTCCTACGACTATGATAATGGAATTTCTGATGTGAAAGTCGGTGGAAATCTGGAGCATTGGGCTGCCGGCTTCAATTATAGGATTGGAAGGGGTGGACTTGACGAGTCCCGCTGGGATTTGACTTATTCCAATGATCTTTTCAGCCGTAGCCTGTTCTGGGGCGTTCGTGCTGGCGCATTTAGAAGTGCTGATTTCAATGGCACGGAATGGAATGCAGGACTGGGCTTGATTTACCGTCCTTTCAGTTTCCTTTCCTTAGGCTATTCTTGCGATAACTTGATTTACTTTGGCCCGAAGGCTCCTGATCGCGTTCAGAATGCGGGCTTGACTTTGAAAGTGGGCGACGTTTTCAATGTCAGTTATGATGTTGAAAATTTTGAAGACCATCGCCTGCTTTTGGAATTGGAACTGTATGGTATCCGTGGCGGCTTGCAGATTCCCCTTTATGGCAAGGACGAATTTAAGCTGACTCTTTCCACCAGCTTCGGGGCTTACGACAATGTGGCGCTTCATGTTTATCATGATCGCTGGCCCATGCCCAAAGGGGGTGCCTGGAGTTACCATTCCTCCCGTAATCCGAAGGCCAATCGTTTTGCCCAGATTTTGCGTATTCCCCTGGATTCCGAAATTGGGGATTCCGAAGAACCCTACTCTTTGCTGAGAAAGCCTTCCACAAGTATCTGGAAGGTTCGAAATCTGTTTGAACATATTTACCGTGATCCTTCCTGCGGCCTTGTGATTCTTGATTTCTCGGGCTATCGCGGAAACATGGGCGTGTCCAATGAAATCAACCGTGCCATCTTGAAGTTGCAGGCTAGGGGAGGAAAGGTCATTGCCTATCTGGATGATATTCGCCCTTCTATTTTGGTGGCTACAGCCAATGCGGACCGTATTGTGGTGGAACCCTCGGCTCACTTGAATTGGCGAGGCATGGGCGGCAACAGGCTTTACTATAAGGGCTTCTTTGACAAGATTGGTGTGAAGGTTGAATTCTTGCGTCATGGTAAGTATAAGGCTGCGGTAGAACCGTATATTGCCGATTCCATGTCTGTGGAAGCTCGCTCCAATTCAGACTCCTTGTACAGGGATTTGTGGAACGTTGTGGAAACCTTGGTTTCTGAAAGAAAGGTTCGTCATAGCGGAAGTCAAGAAGAAGAAGTGGCTCGCCTTGATTCTCTTGCTGCAAAGCCTATGATTACGGCGAAGGCTGCCCAGAAGGCTGGGCTCGTAGATACCTTACTTTATATTGACCAGGTACCGTCTTACGCACTGAAAACATTCTTTGATTACGATGTTCCCAATGCTCATTTTAGAACTTGGCGCCCTATGGACAAGAAGCTTCTTGATGAAAACTGGACTCATCGTACACCCATCGGTATCTTGAATATTGATGGTTCCATTGATGGTCAGACAGAACGTGTGGCCTTGAATGCAATTCATAATGTGTACCCATCCAAGGCCAAGGCTCTTGTGGTTCGTATTTCTTCTCCGGGCGGTAGTGCTATTGCATCGGACAAGATTTGGGCTGCCCTGCGTAGCGTTAGCGAACAGGGAATTCCTGTTGTCGCAAGTATTGGATCTATGGGCGCATCTGGCGGTTATTACATTGCCTGCGGCGCTGACCACATCGTGTCTGAACCGATGGCGATTGTGGGCAGTATCGGTATCTATGGAGGCAAGGTAGACGCCTCGGGCCTTCTTTCCAAGCTTGGCGTTCGCAGTGAACCTGTGAAAACCCATGAGTATGCAGATGCGGAAACTTTCTCGAGGCCTTGGACTGATGTGGAAAAGGCTGCCCTGCAGGAATATATGGATGACTTCTACGAACGCTTCACCGGCGTTGTCTCTAAGGCTACGGGTATTCCCCAGGCCACTGTGGACACTTCTTTCGGTGGCGGCCGCGTGATGATTGGATACAAGGCATTCAAGGCTGGACTTGTCCATCAGATTGGTGGCATTGACGATGCTATTGAAGCCGCAAAGCGACTGGCAAAAATCGATGAGAAGAATACCGTTGAATTGATTTTCCTGGATTCTGGTAAGTCCTATGAATTGCCCAGTTCTCCGGTCCAGGCTTTTGCAGACTTTGTAACAGAAATGGAAAAGACTCAGCTTTGGGCTATCGAACCCAATCTTTGGAGTGCTGAATAATGTTTTATATCGTGCTGACTGTTCTAGGATGCCTTTCCATATCGGCGTTTTGCTCCGTGACGGAAGCGTCCTTCTATAGTGTGACTCCGGCGACTATTGAGTTGTTGCAAAAGCAGAAGAAATTTACTGCGAAGTACATGACTCATGTGAAGGATAACATTGATCGTTATATTGCCTCTGTCCTTGTGGTGAATACCATTGCTAATACGGTTGGTGCTTCCTTGGCCACGGCCTTGGCGGTCAAGAATCTCCCGCCTGCTGGACAGGTGGCTCTCCCGATTATCCTTACGATTTTGATTCTTCTTTTTGGTGAAATCACTCCGAAAACTTTGGGCGTAAAGCAGGCTAAGGTGGTGGCTCCCTTGGTGTCTGTGGCGTTTTATTATATCACCAAGGTTCTTTCTTTTACAGGCTTGATTTGGCTTTGCTTGACTCTCACAAAACATTGGACTCACGAAAGTGAAGAAAAGAAGGATGTGAGCATTGATGATATCAATAGCTTGGTAAGTCTTGGACTTCGTGAAGATGTGATTGACCGTCAGCAGGCTGTGGTTATCAAGAATATCCTTGCCTTGAAATCTGTGCCTGTTCGTAAGGTTATGACCCCCCGTCAGGTGGTGTTCACTCTTGCCGCCGACAAGACCATCGGCGAAACTCTGGACGAACGCGGTAACTGGCCTTTCTCCCGTGTCCCGCTGTATGACAAGAATAAGGACAACTGGGTGGGTATTGTGCTCCGTCGCGATGCGTACAACAAGTTGGCCGAAGGCAAGCGGGATGTAAAGCTCCGCCAGATGATGCGCCCCTTGCTGCTGATTCCGGATTCCTTGACCTTGGACAAGCTGCTGCTCCGCTTCCTGAAGCAGCGTGGCCATATCGTTGGGGTGGTTGACGAATGGGGCGCAATTGCAGGTGTCGTCAGCTTGGAAGACGTTCTTGAAGAAATTCTCGGTCGTGAAATTGTGGACGAGTACGACGAATCCGTTGACCTTCAGGAATCCGCTCGCCGCCGCTCCAAGGCGCTGGCTTCCATGCGCGAGCAGAAACGCCTTGTGAATTCCAAGGAGAGCGCTCTTCTGAGCAAGACCTCCATTATGCCTTCCGTTTCCCGCAGCAAGGAAAATCTTGAAAAAGAAAAGTAATTATGCCTGAAGCAAAACCTGTTTTTTCCTATAAGAGCTCTAAGGGGTACTTTCCTGCAATTGATGGCCTTCGATTGCTGGCCTCGTTGAACATCGTCTTTTTGCACTTGGCAAGTTCCAGCGCCTTTGGCTATGCAGCGAAATATACCTGGCTAAAGCCTATTGTCAGTGGCCCCGCTTTTTCTGCAGGATTGTTCTTTGTGCTTGCGGGATTCTTGTTTGCAAGCAAGTTCAGCGATCCTGACCGTCGCATTCCTGTAGTGCCTTTCATGTTTAGCAGAATCGCTAAACTTTACCGTCTGCATTTCATTTGTACCATGTTGATGTTTGTCGCCATGGTGTTCAAGTATTCGGGACTTACTGGAATTCCTGATAACTTGAGCGACGTGGGAACAGGTTTTGTTAATGGTCTTCAGAATTTAAGTCATCCCATTCGCACCTTGTTCCTTCACCTGACCCTTACCTGGTCCTTGGTTCCCGAATTAGGAATGAAGTTGAATGAACCGTCCTGGGCCTTGACCGGATTCTTTATTTGCTATGCCTTTACACCTGCCGCAGCAAAGTTCTTCTACAAGGTCAAGAATGTAAAGCTTTTGTGGTTGCTTTTTGCCCTTACATTTATTCCCGGAATTATTCAGGGCCTTCTGTTTGGCTGCACAACCTTGTATTCTCCGGAATATGGAATTCGCTTCCGCTTTTTCCATATGTTCCCGGCCATGCATTTGTGCGAATATTTCTTTGGCATGATTATTTTCCGCTTGTATCAGGAACGTCAATTCGCCTTCCTTGAAAAGAACTATGTGGCGGGAATTTGCCAGGCCGTTTTGTTGGTGGCTCTCTACATTACCTGTTACGCAGGCCAGAACTGGGTCCATCATCAAGCTGCCTATTTCATCGTTCGCCATTCCATTCCCATTTTGATCAGCGGTCTCTTTATCATGAGCCTGATTCCGGCCAAGGGATTCCTGGCAAGGTTCTTCTGTGTACCTATTGTTCGAACTATTGGACGTGCATCTTTCTATCCTTACCTTTTGCACCTACCCCTGATTACCATCGGTTGGGGATTTACCAACATGAATACACCCCAGGCCACCCTGGTCCTGATCCTATTCTTGTATACAGCAAGCCCCCTTTATCTTCATTTCAAGACCAAACGTAAAAAGGCCAAAATGGCAAAACTTGCTGCTATGAAAGAAGAAAAAGTGAACGGATAGAGAACGAAAAAACATTTGTAAACATGAGTAAACAAAGGGCGCGAATACGCCCTTTTTCTTTTGTTTTAGCGGAATTCGTGGCGATTGTGATAGCTTCAAAAAAAATGAAACGGATTTATTACATACCAAAGTATGGCGGAATTTTGGCTTTGGTTTTATATTTAGGCAGGTTTGAACAAAACTAAAGGGATTATATGAAGAATATTTTTAAAGTAATGCTGAGCGCAACTTTGCTTACTGCAGTTGCAGCTACAGCCGGTAAGTATCCGTTCCCGCAGAACATGAAGAGCCCCTATGGCTACACTGTTCCGTTTGCTAGCACCAAAATGATCCAGGATCATTACGACATCTGGAAGGGTACATGGTACGATGCAAACCAGGGCTGGATTCTTTCTCCGGAAGGCACCTGCTCTACCGTTTCTGAAGCTATTGCTTACGGTATGTTGATTACCGTGTACATGGATGACGAATCCATGTTCAAGAAGCTTTATAACACCTGGAAGAGCAATAACGCTTCTAGCGATGGCCTTGGTGGTATGCATTGGCGTATTGGTTGCAGCGGTGGTACCGGTTCTGCAACTGACTCTGATATCGATGCTGCTCTTGCTCTTGTTCAGGCTTCCGCCCAGTGGAGCAACTCCCAGTATCTTTCCGATGCAAAGACCATGATTAAGTGGATTGAATCCAACGACTTTAACGGTACTCAGCTGAAGCCGGGTAGCGCTTGGAACGATGCATTCAACCCCAGCTATGCTGGCCTTGCTAACTTCAAGTTGTTCGAAATGGTTTCTGGTAGTAGCTGGTCAACTCATCGCTCCGACGTGGCTAAGGACTTGCTGGCTTGCCAGAATTCCTCCACCGGTCTCGTTTCTGACTGGTGTTCCTGGGGCTCTCATCAGCCCACCAAGACTTCCGCTTCCGTGGCTCAGTCCGAAGCTGCTGGTTTCTTTGATGACGCTGCCCGTACTCCGTGGCGCACCGCTTGGGCCTACTACTGGTATGGCGACTCCGATGCAAAGACGTTCAACGACAAGATTGCAAAGTGGCTCATTCCCGCAACCATGAGTGCTTCTGGCATTAATTCTGGTTACTATGTAAATGGTGAAGCAGAACTTTCCGACAAGCGTCGTTTCGTTTCTTCTACCTTCTCTGGTGGTCTCGGTCTTGCAACCTCTTCTCAGGCAGATGATCAGAGCTCCAAGAACTACATGGAAACCGTTTATAAGGTTCTTGCAAGCCTTACCAGCTGTAAGAGTGCTGCAAACTGCGGTACTACCGATGGTGGCGAAAAGTACTATCCCTCTACTTTGAACCTCCTGTACCTCTTGCTCATGACTGGTAACATGCCCAACCTCTACGATCCGACTGGCTTCACCGCCTTTACCCCGGATCCCAGCCTCATGCGTTCCTCCGATAGCGGTGTTGAAGGTGTTCAGCAGACTCGTGGCGATACTACCGTTGGCGTTTCTGGTTTCTGGAACTGGGGTGCATACCACGACAAGTATAAGGAAACCAATACCAAGATGTCTCCGGACTCTGGCTCTTCTCCGCTGTTCCTCCGCGATGGTGCCATCTATGCTGACGCTGTGATGGAAATTGGCCCGGAACCGACCTGGACTGCAGAAGCTGCAGCTGCCGGTACCCTCAAGTATCCGTCCGCAGGTATTGCAATGTCCTTCAACAAGAAGGAAACTGGTATTGATCTGTCCGCTCTCGGCATCAAGTACCTCCGCATTACTGCTAAGACCGAAGGCCCCATCCGTTTCGCTATTCTGAATGAAGCTACCGTTGAAGCTGGTGCTGAACCGGGTATGTTCATCCCGAATACTACCGATTACAAGGCTACTACTTATGACCTTACTCCTTGCGATTATGGTTTCTTTGGTCTTGAAACCCGTTGCAACACTGGTAGCGAAAAGTTGATTGACATCCTTAGCTGGGTAGACAAGAATTCCGCTCCGGAAGGTGCCCAGATCCTGAAGAAGGTAAAGGGTCTCAAGTTCGAAGTGAAGGACGCTAAGGGCGGCTATGGTGCAATTTCCGTGAAGTCCATTGAATTCCTGGATGGCTCCAAGAATGTTGTGGATCCGTCCAAGATTACCGGTATCGTTGTTCCTGATGTTCCTCAGGGCGGCAACCAGGGTGGTCAGCAGGGTGGCGAACAGGGCGGCCAGCAAGGTGGTGATAATCCCAGCGCAATCAATGCTGCAGCTCAGCTCAACCTCGCTAAGATCACTACTTCTGGCATGAACATCACCGTGAGCGGTGCTCAGGCTGGTACTGATATTGCTGTGTTCAACATGCAGGGTAAGGCAATCGCTTCTACCAAGGCATTCTTCGGCATGGCTCAGACCATCACCGTTCCCAACAAGGGCATCTACATGGTCCGCGTTGGCAACAAGATGAGCAAGATTGCTGTGAAGTAATGTCATTGCGACCCTGTAAGGGGAAGCAAACGAAGCTGTCTTAACCAGACTCTTGAAAATTGAAAAATCCCTCGGCTAAATGCCGGGGGATTTTTTTGTGAAACGTCATCCCGGATTTAATCCGGGATCTCGATTAAAAAACGATTTTCGCTTCTTGGTTCATGAATTCGATGGTGTAGCTTCCGTCGTCGTCTTGCAGCAGTTCCTTGTTTCCCTGGAATACCTTGCTGTTTCCGTCTACGTCGAGCTTTACTTTAACCAGGACGCTTCTGGGCATTTTTGCATGAGGGACTTTCCAACGGATGGTGAGCCCTTCTTCGCTTTCTATACTTGTGGCGTGTTTTAAAGCGAATGCGGCCCTGTGGTAGGCGCCTACAGTACCGAAGGGGGCTATCCACATGTCAAGATCCTTGGCTTGCTGCATGATGGCTTCCAAGTCCGCGGGATTGATGGAGTAATCATTGTTCTGGTCTTCATCCACACCGTGGTTCATGTAGATAATCCATTCGCCAGCCTTGTCCGTGTCGCGGGCTATCTGCTGGAACTCCGCTACGGTATTCAGGGAACGCTGCCAGGCCTTGGAATCCATAGACATCCAGTTGGGTTCTTCGGACCACTTGACGCGTCCGTAGCCTCGACAATCGCGGTTGATGTAGTGCTCCTGCTCGATGATAGATTGAACTTCTTCGTTGTTGTCGCAGTAAGGCGTTCCGAATACATTGAAGGGAAGGCCTGGCAGTTGGCTCTGCAGGAATTTCTTGTAGTCTAGAATTTCGCGCTTACGGTCGGCGGGACTTAGCTGGGTGAGCTTCGGGTGGGTTTCCGTATGGTTTCCCATCTCATGACCGTCTTGTCCCATAGCCAGGAACTTGTCATAATTATGGCGGAAGTACCAGCTATCGCCTGTTAAAAAGCATGTGACCTTGATGCCTAATTTTTGGGCGAGTGGGGCCAAGGTGGTGACGTGGCTTTCAGAAGCGTCGTCAAAAGTGAAACTTGCGGCGGATTTGTGACCGTTCCAAGGAATAGCGGTAATAACGCTCATAAAACTCCATTTTAGTTGTTCATCAAAGAATATACAGTTTATTTCGTAGGTAATGTTCCGGTAATACGCAATCAGGGTTTACAGCGGTGTACTGCCTTGTTACTTTCACAAAAAAGGAAAATCCTCTGAGCAGCACGCCCAGAGGATTTTTTTGTTCACTATGAAGGTAAACTTTGTGGCTTTTGCCGGATTACATGTCTTCCAGAGCCTTGCCCTTAGTTTCTGTAGTAAACTTGGCTACGAAGAAGAAACTGATGGCAGCGAAGGCTGTGTAGATGAGGTAAGTGGGGCCGACGCCAATGCCGTTTTCGCCAACGAGAACCGGGAAGGACCAACTGACCAGGAAGTTTGCACCCCACTGTGCAAGACCGCAAACGGAGATTGCCACAGCGCGGATGCGGTTGTTGAACATTTCGCCCAGCATAACCCACATGACCGGGCCCCAGGTTGCAGCGAAGAAGGTCACGTAGAGGTTTGCAGCGAAGAGTGCGATAATGCCTGCACCGTGGCTCAACTGACCGCCTTCAGAACCCAGGAGGAAGCAGAGGGCCAATGTGCCGAGTGTTACGGCCATGCCTGCAGAACCGATAAGGAGAAGGGGCTTACGGCCAATCTTATCAATCAGGAGAACTGCTGCAATGGTCATGGTTAGGTTGATGCCGCTAGAAACCAGACTGGTAAGGAAAGCATCGCTTTCGCCGAAGCCAACACTCTGCCAAAGCATGGTGCCGTAGTAGAAAATCACGTTAATGCCAACCAGCTGCTGGAGGATGGCGATACCGAGACCTGCCCAGACAATGGGTGCCACGCGCTTTTTGCCACCAACCATTTCCAGAAGGTCGGAAAGCTTTGCAGGCTTGCTGTTCTTGAAGGTTTCGTTAATGGAATTGATTTCAGCTTCAACGCCATCTTCGTTGATCATGGAGAGAACCTTCTTGGCCTCGTCAATCTTGCCCTTGCTAACGAGATAGCGGGGAGATTCGGGAAGCTGAGATGCTGCGATGCCGTAGATGAGTGCAGGAATTGCTTCCACCCAGAACATTACCTTCCAGGCTTCGAAACCCATGATGGGGCGGCTAGCGGAACCGGCAATACGGACGATGACGTAATTGGAAAGCAATGCGATGAAAATACCGATCACGATGGCGAACTGCTGCATGGAACCTAGGCGGCCGCGGAGATGTGCGGGAGCGGTTTCTGCAATATAAATCGGGGCGATAATGGAGGCTACGCCGATACCAATACCGCCAATGACGCGCCACATAATGAAGTCTGCCACGGTGAAGGGAAGGCCGGAACCGATTGCGCTGACAAAGAAAAGAACAGATGCTGCCAGCATGCAGCGAACGCGTCCGAACTTGTCTGCCAAGCGGCCCGCAAAGTAGGCTCCGGCAGCAGCGCCAATTAAAGCCAAGGAAACCGCAAGACCCAATTGCATGTCGCTGCAGTTGAAGTAACTCTTTAGCGCAATGTTTGCGCCATTAATAACGGAAGAGTCGAAACCGAAAAGAAAGCCGCCAATTGCGGCAGAAAGGGTAATCACAATGACGTGCCCGAGATTGTAATTTTTGGTGCTGGACATTCTAACCTCCGATTGATATAGTTTTTGCACTCTTCATATTTATACAATGTTGCAAATCGCCTAGGCAAACGGGAAGAGTTGATTTTTAAAGAAATTACAAGAAAATATATTCCAAGTTGGAACAAACAACATAACTTATGCTATTATTCCCGTTACTATGAGAAGAGAAAAACTTACAATATCTGTTAATGGTGGTGGCGCTCTGGGCATTGGCCCGGTTGCGCTGATGTGTGAAATTGAAAAGAAGCTTGGGGAAGGCTGGATCTCTAAGAATGCTGCCGCTTTTGGTGGTACCTCTACCGGCGCTATCGTAGCGGCTTGCCTCGATGAGGGAATGTCTGCAGAAAAGATCCGTAAGTTCTACCGCGATAACTTGAAGGATATTTTCAAGAAATATTCCTTGTGGGAACGCATTAAGGATCTTAAAAAGCCGACTTATAATCATGCACGCTTGAAAGAACTTCTAATGGACTGCATGAAGGGTAAGTGCAGCGATTGGGAAAAACCGATTTTCATTCCCACAACTCGACTCAATGGTAAAAAGTCTGTAGAAAAGGTTTGGGACAGAGGCGATGCCGATGTGGATAAGTGGTTCGCGGTTCTTTCGTCCACTTGTGCTCCTACCTACTTTGATGTTGAAAAGCTTGGAGATACTTGGTATGCCGACGGTGGCATGTGGGCAAATTCTCCCATTGCGGTTTTGAATGCAGGCTTGAAGAGAGCTGGTTTCCGCGACGATTACCGTATCCTTACTTTTGATACTGACATGGATATGATGGTTCGCGTTGAAGACAACCAAACCTTGCTTGGCTGGGGTAGCTACGTGCTTAATGAATGGGTTGCCCGTTCTGGCAAGAGCGGTGATTTCCAGGTTATGTCTGATATCGGTAGAGAAAACGTCCATGTGCTTTCTCCTTCCGCAGGAAATAAGAAGTACAAGCTGGATGATGTTTGCGATGAAAAGTTGGATGAGCTGGAAAAGATTTGGCGTGGTTACTTCGCTGAACACGAAGCTGAAATTATGTCTTTCATTGAAAACACCTAACTGAAACTTCTAACAATTCTATAAATCAAGACGCTCCCGAATGCAAAAATCGGGAGCGTTTTTTTGAAAAAAATATAGTTTGTATAAAAACAATGATGGAGGTTTTATGTCGTCGGAAGTAAGAGTTTACAATGGTCACTACGCCAGCGGAACCGCTGTTGCATGCATCGACAATCCCCATTGCCTTCCGCTCTATGTGCTTGTCTTTATAGCCACGCTGAGCTGAGTTTTCTTGATGATGGTTGCCAGCACTCGGGGTTTTTAAGGGGTGTCCCCTTAGGGGTGGGGGTAGCGGAAAATTTTGCGCTGCGTGCTGTTTGGGGTTGATTTGCGCAAAAGTTGGAGCGAGGGGGCGGCTGCCCCCCCTTTTTTATTTTCTAAATTTTCGCCTGTATTTAATAGGGGGCTGTATGCCCCGAGGTAAACAATGGCAAAGTTATTCCGCGAAGTACAAAAGGAAGAAACCTTCCCGCAGATCGAAGAACGCGTTCTCGCTCAGTGGGACAAGGATGATAGCTTTAAGAAGTCTCTGGACAGCCGTCCGGAAACTGCACCCTATACTTTCTACGATGGCCCTCCGTTTGCAACTGGCCTTCCGCACTATGGTCACTTGCTGGCTGGTACCATCAAGGATATCGTTCCCCGTTACTGGACCATGAAGGGCAAGAAGGTTCCCCGCGGTTTCGGTTGGGACTGCCACGGTCTGCCTATTGAATCTCTGGTGCAGAACGAACTGGGTCTGGCTGGCGTTGCCGAAATCCAGAACCTGGGTGTGGATAAGTTTAACGAAACCTGCCGTAGCAAGGTTCTGAAGTACACTGGTGAATGGCGCAAGACCGTTCGTCGCATGGGCCGCTGGGTCGATTTCGACAAGGGCTACAAGACCATGGACAAGAACTTCATGGAATCTGTGTGGTGGGTGTTCAAGCAGTGCTTCGACAAGGGCCTCATCTATCAGGGCTACCGCATCCAGCCGTACAGCCCGGCTCTTGCAACTCCGCTTTCCAACTTCGAAACCAACCAGGGCTATAAGGACCGTCAGGACCCGTCCTTGACTCTTATCTTCCCGCTGGTTTCCGATGACGCTAAGTTTGCTGGCTCCAACATTCTGGTTTGGACCACCACTCCCTGGACTCTTCCTTCCAACTTCGCTATTGCAGTGAAGGCTGACGCCGAATACGTTTGCGTAGAACAGGACGGCAAGAAGTTCTGGGTCATGGGTACCCGCGCTGGCGCATACTTCAAGCAGCCCAACATTGTCGATAAGTGCATGGGTTCTGATCTTGCTGGCCTCAAGTACGAAGCTTTGTTCCACATTAGCGACGCTTACGCCACCGCAGAAGAACTGGCCAAGCGTTATACCATCTACGTTGCCGATTTCGTTAGCGACGAAGACGGTGCCGGTGCTGTGCATATCGCTCCTTCCTTCGGTGAAGAAGACTTCCAGCTGGGCGCATCTCTTGGCCTGGGTCTTTTCGACCCGCTGGATACCGAAGGCAAGTTCACCGACAAGGTCCCCATGTGGCAGGGCCTGGGTGCTAAGGAAGCCGACAAGAGCATTATCGCTTACCTCAAGGAACAGGGACGCGTGTTCAAGCACGAAACCTTCGTTCATAGCTACCCCCACTGCTGGCGTACCGGCGTACCTCTGCTGTACCGCGCCCTCAAGACTTGGTTCTTGAAGATCGATGGCGAAGTCACCAACACAGAAGGTGTGACCAAGACTTTGAAGGAATGGATGGTCGAAAACAACCAGACCGTGAACTGGGTTCCTGACCACATCAAGAGCGGCCGCTTTGGTAAGTGGATTGCTAATGCTCGCGACTGGAACCTTTCCCGTAACCGTTTCTGGGGTACCCCGATTCCTGTATGGATTGCTGACGACGGCGAAATGATCGCTGTGGGCTCCATCAAGGAACTGGCTGACCTCACTGGCGAAACTCTGGATGACCTGCACAAGCACTTTGTCGATAAGATTGTCATCAAGAAGGATGGCAAGGAATTTAAGCGTACTCCGGAAGTGTTTGACTGCTGGTTCGAATCTGGCTCCATGCCTTATGCCAGCCGCCACTATCCGTTTGAAAACAAGGAACTGGTTGAAAAGAGCTTCCCGGCTGACTTTATCGCTGAAGGTCTCGACCAGACCCGCGGTTGGTTCTACACCTTGACTGTTCTCTCTAACGCCCTGTTCCAGAAGCCAGCCTTCAAGAACGTGATTGTGAACGGTATCATCTTGGCCGAAGACGGTTCCAAGATGTCCAAGTCCAAGAAGAACTACCCGGACCCCAACGAACTTATTGAACGCACCGGCGCAGACGCAATCCGCCTGTTCCTCATTAACTCTGCTGCCTTGAAGGCCGAAGACCTGCGCTTCTCCGAAGAAGGCGTGAAGGGTATCGTGAAGCAGGTGATGCTGCCGCTGTGGAACGCCGTTAGCTTCTTCGTTTCTAACCACAACGCCGACGCCGCCAAGGGCCAGCTGAACTGGAATCCGGGTGAAGTGGTGAAGTCCGACAATGAACTGGACCGCTGGATGCTTGCAACCTTGCAGGATCTGGCCGCCAAGGTCGAAGTGGAAATGAAGGCTTACCGTTTGTACAACGTGGTGCCTGCAATCATCGCCGCTGTGGATGACCTGACCAACTGGTACGTCCGTCGTAGCCGCCGTCGTTTCTGGAAGAGCGAAAACGATGGCGACAAGAATGCAGCTTACGCTACCATGTACAAGGTGCTGGTGGACTTCAGCAAGATTCTTGCTCCGTTCCTCCCGCTCCTGGCCGAAGAAATCTACCAGATTCTCGTTCGCGAAGTGGATGCCAACGCACCTGTGAGCGTACACCTCTGCGAATTCCCCAGCGCTGACGAATCCTTGAAGGACGAAGCACTGGTGCAGCGTATCGCCATGGTCCGCGGTATGGTTGAAATGGGCCGTGCAATTCGTGCTACGAACAACGTAAAGAACCGTATGCCGATTGCTAGCATGACCGTGGTGCCTCACGGTGATGTTGAAAAGAACGTGGCAGAAACCATGAAGGACCTCATCCTCGAAGAACTGAACGTTCGCGAAATGAAGTTCCTGGAAGACGAAACCGTTCTGGTGAAGCTTACCGCAAAGCCCAACTTCCTGGGCATCAAGGCCAAGGGCCCTGAATACGCCAAGAACATGAAGGTCATCTCTGCAAAGCTCAACAGCCTGAGCGCTGACGAAATCAAGGCCCTGCAGGGTGGTGAAACCATCAAGTTCGAATTCGGCGAAGTCGGTGCAGACTGCCTCATGATTCAGCGCATTGTGCCGGAAGGCCTTGCCGTGGATGCAGACAGTCACTTTACCGTTGCTCTGGACCTGAACGTTACCGACGACCTGCGCCGCGCTTGCGTCGCCCGTGAACTCGTGAACCGCATCCAGAACCGCCGTAAGGAACAGAACTACACTATCACCGACAAGATCGAAGTAACCTTGTTCTCTGACAGTGAAATGTTCAAGCAGGCTGTTGCTGAAAACGAAGCTTATATTGCTGGCGAAACACAAGCTACCGCAATTAAGTGGGCTGCCGCCGCTGATGGCCTCGAAGCCAACGACGCTGACGGCGAAAAGTTCGCTTTCACTACTGTAAAAGCATAATTCTGCGGTGTCATTGCGAGGCCCTGTAAAGGACCGCGGCAATCGAAGCAGAACCTAGCGAATCTAAAAAAGTCCTCGAAGTTTGTTCTTCGGGGACTTTGTTCTATTAAAGCAAATAAAATGTAATTCCCAATAAAACCGCGACTTGGATGGAAATTATCAAGACGGCTAGTTCTCTTTTGAATGAAGGTTTTTTGAAGAATGCTGCAACCAAGGGCCATAGAGCAGCGGTCAGCAAAACGAATTCCCACAATAGAAAGGCCTGACCGAATACGAATACTTCGTATTCGAATGTGTGTGGGCTTGGTGGTGCGTCTGTTTCTGAAATTAGGTAGAAAACGGTCCACAGAATGATCCAAACCAGGGCGACCCACATGAACTTCTTGAAAAAATCTTTAAATTTGAACCGTCCAATTTTCAATTCAATGAGAAAATTGATTGCATTGACTAGGCTCCATGACAATATAAATGGAGCTAAAAAAGGCATCAGTATACCACTACCAGACACACTTCTATCAGTAAGAAACTCAAAGAGACATACTAAGGGGATATAAGCCAATGGGCCTAACGACCCAAAGGCTTGCACGAGAATTGCGGCAACGGAAATTCTGGATTTTTCTTTACCAGAATTTTCGTTTGACGTTGTTGAAATGTTGACGGTAGGTGTCGTCATCCATTGTCTCCCTATACACCTCGTATTGGCCCCAGGGCGTTTTTCGAACTCTATACAATCCGTTCGTTTTTGCTTCCCATAGTGCACGAAGCATTTGTTCTTCGCTAGTTAAATATTTGTAATTCGTACCGTTGGCTCGCCCTATTTCATTGTTGAGCAAGTCTGCGGTAGAATCTGCATCATCTAAATTACTAAAAAAGCGTTGGTTAGGATTAGGTTTGTAATTGATTTCATGACATAAGCCCGCTTTTCTTGCAATATCTGAAGATTGCTTGGATGTAATGTCGGCTTGCCACATCACATGCCGTAGTGCACCAGTCCAGGAACCTCTGTCGTCTTGGACGGGAACGTATTCGTTTATGACAGAAGCAAAAGTCTCGGCTTTGCGTGTGCTGCTAGAATCTGATTGCAAAAAACTAGGGAATCTTGAATTTCGTGGGATTCCGATACTTTTCGCAATTTTGAAACTTTCACTCCAGTAATCGGGAAAAGTCTCCCTTGTCATACACAAGGCTTGCCCTATTAATGATTGTGCTTTTTTCTTTGTATCTTCTGACAGGTATGCCATACGAATCTCCTTGAAAATCCTGCTAATACTGTAACCATAACGGATTATTTTATGGCGTACAGGAACAACTGCGACTGGCGTAGTCGTATCAAATTTGTTTTGAAAGGACCCCTGCCTCGCTCAGGGATTGCCTTGGTGTAAACCACCAACTCGAGGGTCGGCCTCCACGTAGCCGTCAGGTTTTTCTTATTCAGAGTTCTAGAAACTCAGGCACCGCCTGCTCGGTACTTTTTAAAGTGAACCATACTGAATGTAATTCAGCTGGGACCTGGAAAACAAAGCTCTCCAGTTGAGCTGCCCTAATAATAAATAAAAAGAAGGATAAATGCAAGAGGAAAATCCCTGATGCTGGTGTAGGCGTCGGGGGGGGTATAGAATTATTCTTTGAAAGAAAGGTAGTCCTGATATTTTCTTAGCATAAGATTCTTGATGTATTGTTCCATGTATTCGTAATCGGGATTGCCTTTGGAATCGATTGGGAGCATAATGTTTTGCGAGGAAAGCCTTTCGGTTCCCATTTTTAGACTATAGTTATATTTTTCTTTTTGTTGCATGATTTGAGTAGTCATGAATAGATAAACATATTTGTTTTTGAAAGGTTCATTTTCCTTTAATTTCAACTTTCGACAATCATTTGAATATAGGGCTGTATATTGGTGATAAAAGGCATAGCCTACAGACCCATTTCTATTGACGGAAATCGCATTTGAATCTATGGATTTATTTTTATTGGAAATAAAGTATCCAATTCCATTGTTTACAGCAGAAGATGTTATGTAAGGTGTTGATCCGTTTATTCGGCTATTTTCGTATATGTCGCAACCGGATTCAATAGAGAATATATCTTTGATGCGAAATGGTTTCCAGGTCTTGTTTTGTATTTTGGAAATTTGTTTGAATGTTAGATTGTCTTTGCCTTTTCCCTCAAATAGATATTCGCGTCCTTGCATAATCATGGAAAATTCAAAAGTTAAATAATCGCCAACAACTTTTTCAAAGTCCGTTTCTGAAGGGATTTCTTCATTGAAGTAGTAGAAACTGTGGAGCCATTCATCTTCGGCTTTTATTGTTGATTTTACACAGAATTTATTTTCCGCATCAATACGATTAAACCAAACATCTAGTAAATGCTGTTTTTTGTCTTTGGCAGAATCTGTTTCTAGAAGACCAACGTGTGGCGAGACTTTGTAGCCATCATCTTCAAAGTTGATGAATTTGCAAAGTTTGTCACTTGGATGCTTTTCTCCGGCAGTAAAGATTGCTATGCAAGGAATCACGCCGACTCCATAAAAGGTGTCCTTTTGTAACATGATTACGCCTTCTAAGGTATGCTTCTTCAAAATACTTTGTTTTATGGCAAGTTCTTCCTTACTTTTTCCTGTCATAGAACTTTGAGGGACAATTACGGCGCAACGAGCTCCTTCTACAAGAGAATCTAAAAGATGCTCGGTGAAAGCTATTTCATACAAGTCGGGTGCTTGCTTAGATCCTTGGCTATAAGGAGGATTCATCATTGCAACGGTTGCGCGGATGTTCTTCTGTAATTCTTTAGGATTTTGCAAAAGAAAATCTTCACATTGAAGGTTGCTTTTTCCATCTCCACGAAGAATCATGTTTGTTGTCGCGATAGTGAACATGTCAGAACGAATTTCTATGCCGAACAATTGGTTCTTTCGAATTTCGTTCTTTTCGCTTTCTTTGCTAGTTTGAGATAACATTCGATGAAGAGCCGCGACCAAGAAACCCGCTGTTCCACAGCAGGAATCAAAAACTCTATCGTTCTTTTTTACATCAAGTAAATCACAAAACAATTCAGTTATGTGACTAGGAGTCAAAACGATACCAAGGGTTTGACCGCTTCCTCCAGAATAATGCATAAATTCGCCATAAAATCGTCCAAGAAAATCTTCTGAGGTCTTGCTATATTTTATGGATCTATACAACTTTTCGTCGAGAAATTTTGCAAAGAACTTTAGAGGGGTTTCTCCAAGATTCTTGTTGACTTCATTCAGCTTGGTACTATCTTTGATAATACTGAATTGCGAAAGAATTTTATCAATCTTGGTGACTGGAGATAGGTTTGCTCTGTTGAAGCTGTCTTTAATGGCTTCATAGATTTTTTGTCCATCCGTTTTGGATGTATCACCGTTTAGTGAATCTATGCTGAAGTTTTTCTTATCACGTTCGCGTAAGGCAAGGAGAATTCCAGAAACAATCAAAGGCTTTTCTTCGTCTTTCATATTTCCGTAATTACGGAGGTGTTCATGAAGTTCCTTCGCATCATCTAGAATGTCTTTAAGTTCTTTTTCGCTGTCCGTTTTTTCCTTAAGAACATCGCGATGGTAATACTCATCGATATTTTCTTCGTTAAAGGAAATAAAGGACTCGACATCGTCCAAATAGAAAACATTGCAGCAATCATCTAGAAAAATGGGAGTGATTCGGTGTTTCTTTTCTGAACCAGAGACTCCGATTGCAAAGACCTTTTTGTAGGTCGTATTTTGAATCAAGTGTCTTCCATAAAAGAACGCTCCGTTCATGGCGTATTTTTGAACGTTCTTCGGTTCCATTGAATATAGGTTGTCGTCATCCCTTAATTCGTGATCATGTAAAGAGGCTTTATCTTCAATGACAATTAAAAAATCTTTGACAACACCAACGTATTCAGGATATCCTTTTTTGCCGTTGCCTTTTTTTGACGCTGTTTTTAAAGCATCATCGAGTTCTTTAATAGAGCTGCCCTGAGCGTCAAGGTTTATTGTTGCTTCTTTTAATAGGTCGCGTACCCAAAAATCCGTATTTATTTCTTGCTTTGCCATTATGATGTCCTTCCTAATAAAAGTGTTTTCATTTCCACTCAAATTCGAAAGGATTCCGGCTTTGCAAACAAAAAAGGCGTGGTACCGTAAGGCCTACCTAGTCAGAGGGCTACCACACCCTTTTACACGATAAGCACAAACGGCCCACGCACAATGTGCGTGAGCGTCTGCCTTATTCTCGTGTGATTTTGAAAGTGGTAGTTTCTGACTAGAGAATAAGAGCAAAAACTCTATAAATCCGGTCGTTCCAGGTCATTTCAATAACCAGGAACTATGTCATCTCAAATATAGATAACCTATGTGAAAAAAAGAACGTAGTTTTAGCTTTTGACAAATTTTACTTAAAATTTTACTTAAAATTTTGTATATTGAGGAATGGAGGTTTTGTATGCCGTGTATTTTGCCTGTATCTGATTTGCGAAACTATAACGAGGTCCTTCAGAATGTTTCCGAGGGGTCTCCTGTATTCTTGACTAAGAATGGCCGAGGTTGCTTTGTTGTCATAGACATCAAGGAATATGAACGCTTGACCGCCGAGTATAAGTTGCAAAAATCGCTGGAAGAGGGTGAGCAATCTGCGAAGGAATCCGGCTGGCTGTCGGCTGCAGACGTGCGTGCAAAGTACGAGGTCTAAATGGTCTCTGTATTTATCTCCCCGAAAGCCGTTGAAGATTTAGACGGTATCAAAGATTATATTGAAATCGAATTGAAAAGTCCGCAGGCTGCTAAAATTGTCGTTAAGAAAATTATTGACGGCTATGAAAAGCTAGCAGAATTTCCGGAACTTGGTGCTGAAATTGAAACTACAAACGCCTTTTTAAAATGTTATAGGCATCTTGTTGTTGATAACTATGTGGTTTTCTATCGTGTGGAATCGGGTGATGTTTTTGTTGTCCGAATACTTCACCGACTGATGGATTATTTGAAAATCTTGTGATTATAGAGCTTTAATTCCTTGTGTTTTATACAGTCTGTATTGTCATTTTCCGAGGGGTCTCCTATATTCTTGACTAAGAACGGCCGAGCATAAGTTTCAAAAATCGCGTTTTTAAAAAGATTTATATTTATAACCGAGGTAACAAAATGAAAGTTTTATTGATTAATGGAAGTCCCCGCAAGAATGGCAACACTTTTACCGCTTTGAACGAGGCTGCAGAACAGCTGAAGAAGAACGGCATCGACAGCGAAATCGTATGGATCGGCAATAAGGCCGTTCGCGGTTGCATCGCCTGTAACGTCTGCAAGACCAAGGGAAATTGCCGCTGCGCCTTTGACGAAGACATCTGTAACGAAGTCATCGCCAAGATGGAAACCAGCGATGCATTGATCGTGGGTTCTCCTGTTTACTGGGGCCAGCCCAATGGTTCCGTACTTTCCCTGATCCAGCGTATGGCTTATGCTGCCGGCGCCCATTTCCAGGGCAAGCCCGCCGCCGCTGTTTGCTGCTGCCGCCGTGGTGGTGCAACTGCTGCATTCCAGACTTTGCAAATGCCTTTCCAGATGCTGAATATGCCTATCGTTACTTCTCAGTATTGGAACATCGCCTACGGCCGTGCCGAAGCGGAATCCGCCCAGGATACGGAAGGCATGCAGACCATGCGCACTCTGGCAAACAACATGGCATTCATGCTGAAGAAGTTCGCCACCGGCACCGCAGAGGTTGAAGCCAAGGAACCCTGGCAGCCCATGAACTTTGTGCGGTAAGATTAAATTTTCTTAATCACTTTTTAAAACAAATCCAACGTACTGTCCAGATAAATTTCTTCCCTAACATTCAGCTGGTATTCTGGCTTAGTCATGTAGTAAAGCAGAAATTCCAGGATGAGGGCGCTGCCTAGGCTACGGCCTTCGATCTTGAATTGAGAAAAACCGGCGGGGGCGTAAATGTTTTGGATGTCCTCGATGCCGATGAAACCTGGGTTGTGCATGGCGTCGGAAAAACGGTAGCCGTTCTTTGCACCTGGCGATCTGCAGATGTGATCCTTGCAGTCTTCACCCAAGTTTTTACGACTTACGTTCTCGTAGCATTTTTTACGGTCGGCGCAGCCGAACCAGCAGCATTCATTGCAGAGAAATTCCACTTTCTGTTTTTGCTCTGCGCTTAACCCGCGCAGTCTCTCAATTTCCGTGTTGATTCTAAAATCCGGAACCACATAATGGAATTCATTGCGGTCCAATTCCTGCTGGAATAACGCAAAATCCGTAATGACCTTCGTTGTGGAAGAGACGAAATAGAACCCCGGATATTTTTTCTGCAAGTAATCCAGCAGCAAGTCCGAATGAACGATGATGCCGTTGTGTGTGGCGCAGTTCTGGCCTGCGCATTCACCACTTGATTTTTGCGCGGCGCATTCACGGTCCGCGTCACTTTCAAACATCCTGCAAAGTTCATTACACCTTGCATCCGAAAGATGTTTTTCCCTTAACAGGGAATTGCTAAAAGTCAATCTTGCAGAAATCCCATATTCCTTTAAAAGTTTCGTCACCCGTTCCGCAGGCTCGTCCCCAAAGCCCACACGGCCACCGCCCCAGATGCAGTCGCTGGGTGCTCCGTAGATGGAGCCGATTTCACACCAGTCGTAAAACCACTCCCGATGCTCACGGAACAGCGGCAGAAACGCCTTGTACAGGTCATAGAACTCGAATAGTCCGGGAAGGTGGTAGAATACTTTCATTTTGGCTTAATCCTCATTGCAAAAATAGAATATCTTTGCCTTTCCCGTGTTATATTTTATCCAGATATGAAAAAGCGTATTGTTAAAGATCCTGTGGTCATCTTTTTCGCTGTGGCCGTTTTCATGGGCTGCATTGCCGACTTGTGTTTTGCATCGAAATACTTTTCTTTGCCTAGCCTAGGCTTTGTGATAAACGAAAACTTTCTCAATGTGATGGTGGAGCAAAAGAATTACGAATTGCTTCTAAAGGCTTCCGTGGGAATCACCGTTGGTTGTTTTTTGGGTGGTTCATTTTTCGTCTTGATTAAATACAGGTTCTCGAAACTTCAGTTGAAACATCAAAAGTGGAACTTGGTTATTGGGACGGTTTTCTTCCCTCTAATCGTCGGGGGTATTGCTGTTTCGACCCTTCTGAATTTTTCAGTAAGATTGTCTGAAAAGCCTGTAGTCCAAAAAGAATTCGTCGCAGATAAGTTTACCACTAGGGGCTCAAAGTCTGGTGTTCATTATCATTTGATGTTTAACAGAGGCGAAACATTTTCAGTTGATTCCGAGAAGTACTATGCCTCTTTTGTCAGACAAGAATTTTACACCGTCTACCAGGGCAAAATTCTGATTGAAGCTCTGCCTGCAAACCAGTATCGCTTGGCCGAAGAAAAGTGAGGACTCCATGAATTCCTTTAAAGATAAAGTTGTTGTTGTGACCGGTGGTGCCCATGGCATTGGCAAGACTATTGTCAGTGAATTTGAAAAAGAAGGGGCTAAGGTTGCTTTCATTGACATCCGCGAAAATGATTGTTTTGTTGGTGACATTTCCAAGAAAGAAGTCTTGGAACGGTTTGCCGATTTCGTCATCAATAAATATGGCCATGTGGATGTGTTGGTGAACAACGCCATTCCCATGATGAAGGGAATCAATGAATGCTCCTATGAGGAATTCTGTTATGCCATGGCGGTGGGTGTGACTGCGCCTTTCTATCTGGCGAAACTGTTTGCGCCCCATTTTACTCCTGGCGCGTCCATTATCAATATGTCTTCCTCCCGTGATCGCATGAGTCAACCCCAGACCGAAAGCTATACGGCGGCAAAAGGCGGCATTGCTGCATTGACCCATGCGTTAGCCGTGAGCCTCGGTGGACAAGGTGTGAGGGTGAATTCCATTTCTCCGGGCTGGATTGATACTGATTTTACGGAATATGAAGGTCCCGATGCTACCCAACAGCCTGCAGGTCGCGTAGGTAACCCTTTGGATATCTCCAATATGGTGCTCTTCTTAGCATCGGATAAGGCTGGTTTTATTACGGGCGAAAACATCTGCATTGATGGCGGCATGACCAAGCAGATGATATATCATAATGATTGCGGCTGGTCGCTGAATAGCAAGTCCTAGGGTGAATTTATTTATATTGTAAACATCAATGAAGCAGGTTCAGTTTACATACGAGAGTCCGGAACAGTTGGAGGCAAAACTCCAAGGTATCGGCAAATTGTGCGAAGACAAACCTGCGAAGCTGTTGTTTCGAGTCTATTCGGAAATGGCCGGCTTCAGACTGCTGAAGCATGTTTGCAATACTATTGTCCAAGCATTCCCTGGTGCACTTTGTGTTGGCAACTCTTGTAACGGAAGTTCGGTCGAGGGTCTTTTCTCTGGCGAATCTATTTCCATTTCCTGTACGATTTTCGAAAGGGAATCTACTCGAATCGGCATGTTGCAGTTTTCCTTGGGAGAAGATCCTGCGGAATCTATTGCCGAAGGTCTTGTTCAGGAAATAGAAAAGCGACCCTGGGTTTCTGCCGTAGAAATGATTGTGGCTTCTCCCGGAATGTCCTTTACTGGATTCTGTGAGGGCTTGAACCATGTCCGTAAGGGTGTGGAAATTTTTGGCGGCATGGCTGGTCAAATTTCCGATGAAATTCCTGCGTTTGCGTTCTCCAATATCCATGGCTATTCTACGAATGCTTTGCTGTGTATTCTCTATGGTGGCGAACAATTGCATGTAGAAACGGCGAAGGTTGTTGGATGGAAACCTTTGGGTAAGTCCTTTACGGTGACGAAGGCTGATGGAAATGTCCTGTGGGAACTGGATGGCCGTCCTGCATTTGAAGCGTATTCGAAGTACTTGAATATCCAGAACGATTACTATTTCGCCAGCAACACTTTGGAATTCCCGCTGTTCTATTATAGTAACGGAGAAAACCTTTTGCGTACGCCGGTGGCCTGCTCTGAAGAAGGGGCTTTGCTCTTGACTTCCGATGTGGAAAACGGAGCGACCACCAGAATTTCCTATGGCGATCCTCAGTCTATTATGGATAGTGTTAGGTATTGCTCCTCCAAGCTTTCGGAATTTTGTCCGGATGCGATTTTTGCTTATTCCAGCATGGCCAGAAAAACCTTCTGGGGTGAGGATGAAGTCAATAAGGAAACTTTGCCTTTCAATTCCGTTGCACCGACTTTCGGTTTTTATTCGAGCGGAGAATTCCTGCGTACGGACAATGCTGTGAACTTGCATAATGCCACTATGGTCCTTGCGGCTATGCGTGAAGGCTATGCTGACCGTTCCCGTATGAAGGCTGCTGTGATTAACGATGGCGCCCGGGCTGGCAAGGTTTCTGTAATCAGCCGCTTGGCGAACTTTACCAACGTGTCCTCAGCGGAGCTGATGGAAATGTACAACAGGATGACCAAGAATTCCATTACGGATGCCTTGACTGGCTTGTACAACCGTGGTGAAATCCAGAGGCGCATTGCAGAACGATTTGCGGAAAATCCCTACGACAAAATGTCCTTGGTTATGATCGATATCGACAACTTCAAGTCGGTGAATGATACCTATGGTCATAAGATAGGTGACTGCGTTATTGAAGGTCTTTCCAAGCAGATTCAGACAGCTTCTTTTGAAGTGGCTCCCGATGCGGATGCGGGTCGTTGGGGCGGTGAAGAATTTATGATCATGCTTCCGGATATGGGAATCCGCGAGGCGGTGGCGTTTGCAGAAACGGTTCGTACGGGCTTCGCCCAAGTTTCCTTCCCCCAGGTTGGCAAAAAGACAATCAGTCTTGGTGCTACCGAACTGAAGAGAGGGGATTCTGTGGATGCTGTATGCGTACGTGTAGACGAGGCTCTTTACCAGGCTAAGCGTACTGGTAAGAACAAAGTTGTTGTTCTTTAGAATACTCCATTGTAAAAACTGCAAAGCTAAAATTTGGGACTCCTGTATAAATAACCTAAAAAAAGGTATTTATAGATTGGATACTTAGGTTATATTTATAGAGACCCCTATATGCTTAATATTGAAGAAATTAGCGATTACCGAGACCTTTTGAAGGAATACTATGTCCAGCGAAAACTGGATTTTCCGTTGTATTCCTATAAAATGCTGGGCTCGAAATTAGGGTTGGAGACAAGCCAGGTCTATCGTGTTTTGAACAAGGAATATCACCTGCCCACCCGCAGTGTTCCCCTGGCTAAGGATCTTTTGAAATTGAAAGGTCGTAGTGGCGAACTTTTCGAAATTCTGGTTGCCGCTTCCAAGACCAAGTCCCAGGCAAAGAAAGATAAGCTGTACAAGATGGCTCTTTCCCTGAAGGATGTGAAAATGCGTAACCTGGATTCCAACGAGCTGATGTTCCTCAGCAAGTGGTGGATTCCTGTGGTTCGTGTGACTATCGAAATGAATGGTGGCGATGCAGAACCTTCCAAGTTGTTGAAGATGATTCGCCCGGCCATTTCCAAGGAACAGTTGGACGAAGCTATTCGCGTGCTGAAAGAATTGAATTTGATTACGCCGCTGGCTTCTGGCCGTTATGCCATTTCCCAGGCTAATTTTACTTCTGCTGGTGCCGCTAAGGTGACTGCCATTCGCAGCTACCAGAATCAGCTTTTGGCCTTGGCTCAGGATTCCATTGTGACAGTGGACCCGAACCAGCGTAACATCTCCTCGCTGTTGGTGGGTGTAGATGATGATTGCTACGAAGATTTGAACAACATGACTCAGGAATTTCGCCGCCAGATCCAGAAGCGAGTGGAAGAAGTTCCTGAGCCCAAGAAGGCTATGCAGTTTGTATTTGCCTTGTATCCGGTGTCTGATGTTTCTCAGGGCGGTTCTACGGAATCGGGGAGGAAACGTAAATGAAAAAGCTTATAGTAATTAGCGAAATTGCCTTGGCTTGCTGTGCATCGGTTGCGCTGCTGGGTTGTACGGCTGATCCCCAAACCGCTGGCGTAAGCACTGTGGAAACGGAAAACGCCCTCGTGATTCAGGTGACCGATGGAGGTTCTCCGGCGAAGGGTGTTCTTGCCCGAGTGCGTTCGGCTCGTTATTTGCAGAATGTTTATAACAAACCTTACGCAGAAAGTGATGGGGTGGCTGCTGAATACACTGCCGATTCCAAGGGTTTCGTGTATATCACGAAAAAAGAAATTTCCAGTTTGAAACTTGCCGAAATTTCTGTTGAAGTGGTTGATGAAAAACAGGGCGCCTTTGGGATTTTTGCATTGGACGGATCTGAGGAAACTGCTCCGGATTCTGCAACTTTGGCTCTTGAAAAATTTGGTTCCTTGAAGGGGCATGTGACTTTTGCTGAAGGAGATACTACAGCGGAAGTTCGCATTTACGGAACGGATCGAATTGTCTCCACGGACTCCGAAGGAAACTTTGAAATCAATGACCTTCCGCCTTATGCACACTACACCTTGATGGTAGGCTCCAGTTACAATACCGTGGTAGAAATGGAGGCGGGAGTGTCTGCGGAAAAGACGAAGGATGTGGGTGAAATCTTCCTTAAGAGGTATGTCCTTTACGATGATATGTTTATGATTTCTGACTGGATGAAAGTTGCCAAGTCCGCTCGCCAGGAAGGCGAACCGGTGGTGGGTTTCATTCGATTGAATTCCAGGAATTTTGACTTTAGCGAAGTCATGGCCCAAGGCAAGGATGTCCAAGTTGAAACTGAAGATGGTGATCCCATGACTTACGCCATTAACTACTGGAACGACACTCTTGAACAGGCTGAAATTCAGGTGCTGCTGGATGCGAATACTGAGCTCGTTAAGTTGACTTGGGGCATGGGCGCTGTGGACGAAAAGTCTGCAAAGAAGGTGACCTCTTCAAAGTTGTGGGAATCTGTTTCTGCAGAAGTGGCCCGTGAACAAAATTCCGTTAGCCTCATTGATTTTGAAAATGGATTCAAGTCCAATGTGACTGCTCCTGCCGCGGTGTTTGACTGGTATTTTGAATACCAGGGCGATTCCGTAGAAACCACCCCAGGTTTGGACAATGCGATTGAAGGCGTAGAATCTGCAGGTGCTGGCCGCGATGGCAAGGCTTTCCACTGGAAATCGAAATCTCCCAATGGTAGCTGGTCCTGTGTGGGCCTCTGGCTTAGCTCGGCAAAGAAACCCAGTAACTTCCAGGCAATTGATTCTGTTGAATTCATGGTCCGTGGAACAGGCCGTATTGCCTTTGCTTTCGAAGCGGAAGATACCACTGGCTATGTGAGCAAGGCTTTCAATTTTGATTCTCTTGCAACAGATTCCGGTGAATGGGTTCGCAAGGTTATCAAGCAAAGCGATTTCGTGGAAGGCACTGGCGCCTATGCCAATATTGGTTGGGATGTTATCCAGACTCGAGTGACCAACTTCAATATTGCGGCCTATGGTGAAGCTGAATTCTGGCTGGACGACATCAAGTTCTATGGTGTAAATCTGGATGACCTATAATTTTGTATATTGTGCCACGTACAAAGGAATAAGCTATGGCTGAAATTCAATCTGTTTGCGTCGGCGAAGTGGAAATGGAATACGCCCGCTTTGGTAGCGGTGCAAAGATTTTCGTGATTATTCCGGGTCTTAGTCTCCGTAGTGTAATGGTTTCTGCATCTTCTGTAGAAACCGCCTACAAGATTTTTAAGGAAGACTATACCGTTTACCTTTTTGACCGCCGCAAGAATATGCCTGCCACTTATTCCGTTGCAGAAATGGCTCGCGATACTGCAGCCGTCCTCAAGGCATTAGGTATTCAGAAGGCGGATATCTTGGGTACGTCTCAGGGCGGCATGATTGCCCAGCATATTGCCATCGAAAATCCGGAATTGGTAAACCGCTTGGTGCTGGCTTCCAGTTCCTCCAAAGCGGAACCCCTTCAGCTGGATGTCATCGGGAACTGGGCTGTTCTTGCCCGCGACGGTCGCGCCGATGATCTTGTGGGAGACTTCATCGACAACGCCTTTACCCCCGCATTCGTCCAGCGATATCGTCGCGCTCTCCTCATGATGTACAAGAACCTGACGGAAGAGGAACTCCTCCGTTTTGCAATCACCGCAGAAGCCTGCGCGGGGATAGATACCTACGAAAATCTCGGACGCATTCAATGCCCCACCTTTGTCATCGGCGCGGGCCTTGACCATGTGGTGACCTATGAAGCCTCCGTCAAGATTGCGGAAAAGCTGAAGGCCGCCGGCACTCCCTGCGAATTTTATACCTACGAAGAAAATGGCCACGCCGTATTCGACGAGGCCAAGGATTACAAGGAAAGAATCCTTCAGTTTTTCAAAAACTGCTAGTTCTTATCAAAATTTGGCTTAGCAAGAACTCCTTTTTTGAGCCAAAGGGCGACATTTAGGACAAATTGGCGCCCCCTTCTTGTTAACGCAACTTTACATAAAGTTCGCAAAATTCTATTTTTGCACCGTTGGTTATGGTGTAATATGGTTTATTGTGTACTACAGATTTGCTGTCTGTTGTTGTTTGTGTATGTGTATATCAATTCACGAATCCAGACAAAGAACATGAAATTGCAGGGCTCGTCCCAGTTCTTTATTGCAATTGTCATTTGTGCTGTTGTTGAATTTATTTTTGATGGTTTGTCAGCGTACACCGTCAACAACCTGGATTCCGTTCCCAAGTGGCTGAACCAGTGGGCCCATTTCCTTTTCCTCACAAGCATTGACGCCGTTGTATTCCTGGTGTTCTGTTATCTGCTCCAGATGGTGGATTGTTTCCCGAAATCGATGAAGGGGAAGGTTGTTTTGTATTCTCCATTGGTTGTCAACTTCTTCTTGTTGTTGACGAACATGGAATACTTGCGTTATGTTCCGGGCGACCTGTCCTATCATTGCGAAGGTGTTTCTGCAAATGCTTGCTATGCCATGGCTACGCTTTATGCCATCTTCTCGCTGGTTGTGTTCCTTAGAAAGTTGAAGTTCATTGAAAAACAGAAACAGGCTAGTATCGCCCTCTATGGCATTTCCCTTTTAATCATTGTGGTGGTAAAGTTTATTTACCCGGATTTTCTGATTACTGCATCTGGCGTGACCGTCCTTGTGTGCGGTATTTTCTTGACCAATGAAAATCCAGTGATTCAGGATCTATACCATTATCAAGATGAAATGGTGATGGGCTTTGCAACTCTTGTTGAAAATCGTGATAACAATGCGGGCGGTCATATTAAGAGAACTTCTCTTTATGCGGAACGTATTGCAGTGGAAATGCAGCGCCGTAATGTTTATGGGGAAGTGATGACAAAGGACTTTGTCAATAATCTTCGTATGGCTGCGCCTATGCATGATATTGGTAAAATCGCAATCCCTGACGCAATCCTTCAAAAGCCCGGAAGGCTGACCCAGGAAGAAATCGATATTATGAAGACCCACGCTGCAAAGGGTGGAGAAATTATCCGCAGAACTTTTGCCAACGTCAGTAGCCCTGAATACACAAAAGTCTGTTATGAAGTCGCCATGCATCATCACGAAAAGTGGAATGGCCAGGGATATCCTCTAGGTTTGCATGGTGAGAACATTCCCCTTTCTGCAAGAATTATGGCAGTAGCGGATGTCTTTGATGCCTTGTCTGAAAAGCGTTGCTATAAGGAACCTTTGCCTTTGGACGCCTGCTTTGACATCATAAAAAATAAATCCGGGGAAGATTTTGATCCCCAGATTGTTGAGTTGTTCTTGTCCATCAAGGATGATATCATGGACATTCACGCTAACTGCATGAAGTCCATTGAAGATAAAATCAAAAAGATATCTTAGACTTCATCCTTGATTTCGTTCATTGCCTGAGTGATTTGCGGCTTCATGCTAAGGAACACATCGACCAGCACCGGCTCAAAGTCGGTGCCTTTTCCTTTTTCAATAATCTGGAAACATTCGTCCAGAGGAATTGCGTTGCGGTAGCAGCGTTTCTGGGAGATTGCGTCGAATACGTCGGCCACGGCCATGATGCGAGCTGCCAGAGGAATCTCGGTTTTGGAACGGCCTTCGGGGTAGCCTCTGCCGTTCCATTTTTCATGGTGGTAACGGGCCACTTCGTAAACCATCTGGCGGTAATTGTCATCGCCGATGTGGGAAAAGGTCTGCTTGATAATCTTGCCGCCTTGTTCCGCATGGCTCTTCATGATGGTAAATTCTTCGTCGGTCAGTTTACCAGGCTTCTGCAGAATGTGGTCGGGAATAGCCATCTTGCCGATGTCGTGCATAGGAGCGGCGCTAACAAGATTGCTGATAAAATCAAGATTGATGATTTCTGGGTAGACTTTTCTGTTGAACAATTCCTTGGCAAGGAGTTCAACGTAGCGGCTAGTTCTCTTGACGTGACCGCCGGTGCTTTCGTCTCTGTTTTCAACCAGGTTTGCAAATCCGAGAACGATATCCTGGTTCAGTTCCTTGATCTTCTTGTTACCCTTGATTTGTCTGTTGAACATTCTTGTGGTTCGACTGGAAAGGAAGAACAGCAAGTAACCAAAGCTGAGCAGGGTCAGGGATTTGGGGAGAATGCTGAATAAAACCAGTCTCTTCATTGTCAAGAAGTTCTGGTCGGGAACAAATTCCCCATAGAAACCATTTAACTGGCCAAGGACAGAAAATACCAGGGAAGTGATTAGCGCGTAAAGTGTGGTCTTTTTCGAGAAGTAAAGGCTGGCAATTGCAATGGGGAAGGCGTACACTACGGTGGCATGGAATGTGAGCGTGGTCTGGAGATCAATCAAGAAGAGGTTGGTCAGTAAAACGTATACGTACTTGAGCTTCGGATTGGAGGGGTCGAAGATCTTGTTCAGGACTGTAGGGGCGAGGAGCAGTGCCGCACCGATAAAGTAGGCGGTAAGCATCACCGACTGATCAATGATGAAAACGTGGCAAAGGTTAAGAATCAGAATTACGGTAAATACACAAAGAGTAGTTACCAGAGCCTTGGCCACAATTTTGTTGGCTTCGTCCTCATTTTGGCGTATTAGATAGCTTGTATGTTCTGCCATAAAAACCTCACATTCCGACCAAATAATAGTTATTTATTGTAAGTTTTATGTAACATTTCTATGGAAAGCGAAAAAAAATCGTGTAAAAACGTACTGGTTGGTCCGTTTCTTTTTGTCAAAGACGATTTTTGAAAGCTATTTCAAGATTTCTTCTGGGACGCATTCCGCCATGGCTTCGTAGGCTTTGGCGCTGGGGTGTAGATGGTCGCCAGAATCGAAACCAGGTCCGAATTTTTCCGGAGCGGCTGGGTCCTGGACTGCCTTGTCAAAATCAACACAGCCATCGAATGCTGCAGATTCGCGGAGCCATTTGTTGAATTGGTTGCGGATGACGTCGCGATTTTCGTTATAGGTGCGCCAGCCGAAAATGGGGAGTAGCGTGCCACTCCAAACCTTAAGATCCAACTTTCGGGCGTGTTCCACATAAATTTTTTCTACACCGTCAATCAAGTCGGTGGTGGTGGGCATATCGCTCCAAGGGCGGAACGGATTTACATCGGCGCCCACCGGGTGAATAATATCGTTGATACCGTGCTGGATAATGACGGTCTTTGCTCCGGCCACATTCAGCTCGATGGGGAAGCGGGTGGCGCCTTTCAAGCCGTAGGCAGCGTAGGTAATGCAATCGTACTGACGTAAAATTCGGGTACCGCTAACAGCGCGACGGATAATGGAAACGTTGTTGAAACCTTCGCGTGCGCAACGGAGACTCAAATAGTCCGGCCAATCCTGGGCGGTAATGGAATCGCCGTAGCAAACCAAGGCGAAGTTCTTTTCTTCGGTAAGAACATCAATGGTATTCAGAAAATAGAACCAGTTGGTATTGCGCGTCAGGTCTGCAGGGAGCTGGGCAGAAGTTGCAAAATTCCCGTAGCTGTACTTGCCGCTGGAGAGCGGGCCTGTAATCAGTGTGCCTGCATTCATCTGGGTGTAGCCAGCAAAGTACATGCTGACATCTACAGTTTCGCCTGCGGAAACGTTGAAGGAGATTTCGTCGCTTTCAATTTCCTTGCCTGGCTCAATGATGCCTTGTGCGTTGCCGTCAAAGGTAATGGCTACCGGTGTGTAGGTGGCGCAATCGTTACCTGCGGTTGTCTTATTGCCTGCGTCAAAAGTCTTTGCCACGTAGGCTTCGCTAATAGTAACGACCTCTGTTCCCGTCAGGTTGGAAAAACGGAATCGCAACTTGCATCCGGAAAAACACATGCGAATGGGATAACGGAGGGTGATATCCTTGGAATAGACAGATTCTTTACGGTCGGTAATGGAGGTGGCGTTACCCCAGCAAGCGACCCACTTGGTATACTTGTTTTCTGCTGCAGTCATCAGTGCTTACTCCGCGAAACCGGGGGCGGGCAGGTGCATGCCGGCCATGGTCAGTCCGTTTGCCTTTGCATATTCAAGAATGCGCTTACGACTTTCGATAGACTTTTCTTTGTCCATATCGTAGTTGGAATTGATTTCCGGATGCTTGATCTGCAATGCGTAACCATGCATCAGGTCTCCAATAACCAGAAGTTCATTGTAGCGGAAAACGGTATGGCCAGGAGTATGGCCGATGGCATCAATGGCTTCCACGTTGTGGGGGAGAGTATCGCCAAAAGCGAACAGGTGAAGGTTGTCGTTATAGACACCGAGAATGGCCTTCTGCAGGTCGTTCTTTTCCATGCTCATCCAGGCGTCTTTTTCAACTTGGCCAAGGAACAGGGTAGCGTTCTTGAAAACCTTTTCGAATCCGTTTTCGCTCTTTTTTACAAGGCCGGAAATATGGTCCACATGGAGGTGGGTCAGGTAGACGAGCTTGATATCATCCGGGTTTACGCCCATTTCGTTCAAGTGACGTCCCAGCTGGCCGCCGAAATCGCCCAGGCCTGCGTCAAAGAGAATGTATTCGCCGTCCACCTTCATAAGGAAGGTGCTAACAGAGGCGGGAACGCCGTCGTTCAAACCCAGTGCTTCGTAGAGGGAGTCTGTGGTTCCTGCGAACAAGTCCTTTGGATTCTTTTTGTCATCGGGATTGTCCTTGATCCAGGTGACGGTAGCGCCGGATTTCAAAGTGACGGTCTTGAATTCGGCCGATTCTGCAACAGCCTTTGCTTCAGCAGAAACTTCTGCGCTTTGCTTCGTTTCCTTGGAAGTCTGTACAGATTCGTTCTTGCCGCATCCAAAAAGTACTGCGGTAATTGCGGCGGTCATTGCTACGTTGAAAAGAATCTTCATAAAAAAATACCTCAGATTTACTGAGGTATAAGTTAGTAACTTAAGCGCAGAAGCCCATGCGTCGACCTTCGTGTTCGTCCTTGCAGGCCACTTCATTTTGAAGTTCCTTCAGGATTCGCTGGGCGGTTACTTCATTTTCGTCAAGAAAACGCAACTGACCGTGGACTGCGTTGAAATCGCCTGGCGCAAGGTTGCGAATTCTTGTCGCCTCCTCAGGGCATTCCACCTTGGGGAAGAACAAGTTCCACACCTGGGGGATTGCATCCGGCTTCAGGAAGCCGAACTTTACCTTCAGGGCGAATCGACGTCGTGATGCCTGGTCCAGGTTTTCGTTGAAGTTGGTGGCTGCAATGAAAATCCCGTTGAAGTTTTCCATCTGGGTGAGAATTTCGTTCACCTGGGAAACTTCCCAGCCACGGGTTGCCCCGCGGCGGTCGCGAATCAGGCTGTCTGCTTCGTCCAGGAAAAGAATGGCATCCTGTTCCTCTGCTTCCTGGAACATCTGACGAATGTTCTTTTCGCTTTCGCCAACGTATTTGTCCAGCAAATCGCTGCAACGCTTGATAATGAGTTTGCGACCCAAATCGCGGGCGATATGTCTCGCAAATTCCGTCTTGCCGGTACCGGGGGCGCCGTAAAGCAGAATATTCAAGGAGTCTGCACGGTCGCCTTCTTCAAAGTTCTGCCATTTTGCGTCAAAATTGCGGATGACCTTAGTCAGGTGATTCATGTCCACGTCGGTGTTGATGACATCGATGGAATACTTTGGGGCGTGACTGGCCGTGTCGCGGTTGGTGTATTCCAGTTCCAATCCCAGAAGTTCTGCCTGGGCCTTGGTCATGCGCTGCACAACGTCCTTCGGGTCCAGTTTTGAACCCGCCTTCTTCAGAGCCTTTGCGGTACGAATTGCCTGGGTGATGCCTCCCGCAGTTACGGGAATTTCGCTGGAGAACTTAGCAATAGCTGCTTCGTCCAAAAGCTTTTCCGCCTTCTGGGTCTTGATGATGGATTTCCAGATGTCAATGCGTCGGGAACCATCCAGACGTTCGAACTGCATGGAGAAATCAAAACGCCTCAAGGAGCTGGCTTCAATGAATTCCGTGTTGTTGGAAATCCAGATGATGGGAATGTTCAGCTTTTCAAGGAAGGTGTTAAGTTCGCCCTTTTCGCAGCAGTTCAAAACATAGTCCGCTTCATCTACCAGGATGATGGCGTCGTCATCGCGGAATGTGTAGCTAGCCAGCAAGATGCTGCTCATCTTGTCCTTGACCTTGTTGCTGAAAGGATTGTCCTTATTGTCGCCGGAATTATCCAGGTTCGTCAGAATAAGCTTCTTGCCCAGTTTCTGGGCAATGGCCTTGGAAAGTTCAGTCTTTCCCGTACCCTCCACGCCGTAGAGGAAAATGTTCAGGGGAGTTCCCTTCTGGTGATGGGCAAGCATTTCCACAATGAGGTCGGCGTCAGGATTGTTGCCCTGCAACTGTTCATAGGAAATGGCGTCTCCCTTGTAAATAAGGAAGTTGCTTTCGCAGTAGTTGGCCCCGGATCGGCCTTCCAGATACTGGATGATTTTTGCCAGCAGATTCAGTTCGTCATCCACAATCATCATGCGACGAAGGGTGGCGTTGGGGGCGAGAATTTCGTCCACATCGCTTTGGGAGACTCCGCAAATCAGCTGGAAAAGGGCCGCGTTGTTTGCAGACCTATGGCGGTTTGTTTTCAGAAAATCCACCAGGTCGTCGCACTGTTTTTCGTAGAAGAAAATCCAGGAGAAAATCAGGAACTCCAGTTCCAGATCGGAAAGTCGGTAAATCTTCTGGATAGATTTCAGTCTCTGGATATGGGGGTCGTTTTCTGTAGACGCTTCAGAAATCAGCTTGGTGGCCTCGGCGATGAATTTTTCCTGCAGGACTTCCTTGACCACTTTATCGTAGATGGTTTCGCGGTCAAGATGCTGGCGTACAGTGCACACCACCTGGTCCATATAACCAGATTCCGTGGCGGACTGGATTTCCATGCAGGCGCTCTTTCGACTATGGTATTCGGGAGATGCCAGGTCTTCCAACTCGTTGCTGGGCTCGGGCTTGGGAGACTTGCTGGATCTTACCTTGTGTTTGCCAAAATTGAGAAGGTCCAGGTCAAAATCGTCGAAATCGAATTCCTTGAGGGTTTGGGTGCGGCTTGCAGCCTTGCTCTCGGCATTGGGATTGAGGGCTTTTCGGCCTCGCTTCCTGATAAGGTCGATTTCCTGGGAGTTTTCTGCCTTAAGTACGACCTGGACCGCATCCAGGATGTTGGTTACGGAGTCAAAGGGCAGGATTTTAATGAATTCGGAAGGGCAGGGGAAGTTGTTGTTGCCTCTGAGAAAACGAATCCAGTATTCGTAGGCCTTGAGTTCGGGAAATTTGGGCTTGAATGCAGTAGCCTTGCTTCGCTTATTTAACTGATTGACAATGTTCTTATAGTAGTTCTTGTTCATTTTGAGGCTCCAGAAATTCCTTATCTATATCGTTCTCCTGGGAGGAAAGTGTCAAAAGTTTTTTCTAGGAGATTTTGTATATTCTTTATGTTTTTTACTGAATTAGCGTTTTTGGAGTATTCATGGATATTGGATCGTTGCATTTTCAGAACCCGGAGGCCTTTTGGCTTTTCCTATTGGTTCCCGTTCTGATTGCCTCTTACATATACAGGAATCGTCGCCGCAAGAGCACTATCAAGTTCCCTGCGCTGTCCATTGCTAAAAAAGCTGTACCCAGCAAAAGGGTCCGCTTTCGCCATATTGTTCCGGCCCTTCGCTTGGCCGCTCTTTGCTGCTTTGTAGTCGCCCTGGCTCGACCCCAGAACGCCATGGAAGTGGAATACACTTCTACGGATGGTGTGGATATTATGCTTGCCCTGGATATTTCAGGTTCTATGGGTACCTTGGACATGCTGACCCGTGCTGAACAGGCCAAACTTGGGGTCATGAATGCCGAACGCATGCTGAAATCCGGAAATTACTGGAAATATAGCCGTCTTGGTTATGCCCAGGAAGTCATTGCCGAATTCATTCAGAAACGCCACAGCGACCGTATCGGTCTCTCCGCTTTCGGTTCCCGATCCATGACCCAGTGCCCCCTGACCTTGGATTACGGTTCCCTCCTTGAAATTTTGAAGGCATCCGGCGACTTGGCCCAGGATTCTGTCTATGCCTCCCGCACCGCCATTGGTGATGGCTTGATGAACGCTCTTGCCCGTCTTCAGAAGTCCGAGGCAAAATCCAAGGTGGTGGTTCTCTTGACGGATGGCCGCGATAATGCAAGCCTTGTCCCGCCCATGCGTGCCGCCGAAGTGGCCCAGTCCCTGGGCGTGAAGGTCTACACCATCGGTGTAGGTAAAAAGAACGGCAAGATCCTTTCCTTCCAGCAGAACCCCTGGACTGGGGAAATCTCCTGGGGCGAACGCGAAATTACTCCTGAAGAAGGTATTGACGAAAACGTGCTGAACGCCGTGGCCTTGAAGACTGGCGGCCGTTTCTACCGTGCTGAAAACAAGGAAGAATTGGAACGTATTTATTCTGAAATTGACGAACTGGAAAAGACTGAGATCGAGACCATCGCCTACGCCCGCTATGCGGAGAAGTTCTATCCCTGGCTGCTGATTGGCGCCCTCTTGATTTTGCTTGAACTGCTTTTGGCAAATACCCGTTTCGTTCGAATCCCGTGATTTTGTGAGGCTGTAGAGAATTATGCGTTTTGCTGAACCGAGCTTTTTGTGGGGACTTCTTTCCCTTCCGCTTTTTGCACTGCTGTTTGTCTATGCCTACCGCCGTCGCAAGAAGCTGGCTGCACGATTTGTCTCTCTTTCTATGCTGCCGAAGCTTTCTACGTCGGTCTCCCCGTGGCGCCGACTGGCTAAGGTCTTGATTCTTCTGCTGGCTATTGCCTTCTTGTTTGTGGCCTTGGCTCGTCCTCAATGGGGCCGTAAGATGGAACATATTGAACGTAAGGGCTTGGACTTGGTCCTTTTGCAGGACATTTCCCTTTCCATGTTGGCTGAAGATATTAAGCCCAACCGTCTGACTCGTAGCCGTCATGAAATTTCTGCTTTCTTGGAATCCCTGTCCGGAGACCGAGTGGGCCTGGTGGCTTTCTCTGGCGAAGCCCAGGTAATGGTTCCCCTGACCTTGGATTACGGTACTGTGCAGATGATGCTCCGTGAACTGACTCCGGGCTGGCTCATGCCGGGCACGAACCTTGAAAACGCCATCCGCAAGGGTATGGCTCTTTATCAGAATTCTGGCAGTGCCGGCCAGTATTCTGTCATGATCCTTATGAGTGATGGTGAAGAACTGGAGGCCGCTGCGGTCAATGCCGCCAAGGAAGCTGCGGCTCTTGGTATCCGTATCTATACCATCGGTATCGGTTCCCGCGAAGGCGTTCCTATTCCGGTTCCTTCCAAGAATGGAAGCGTCGCCTACAAGAAGGACGCCCAGGGTAACATCGTGACGACCCGCCTTGAAGACGGTACCTTGCAGGAAATTGCCAGCGTTACAGGTGGCTTGTACTTCTATGCCAGCCCTGGTGAATTCCAACTCCAGAAGGTCCTGACGGAAATCGCAACCCTCGAAAAGAAGGAGCAGGCCAGCGACCGTATGGAGAACTACCAGGACCGTTACCAGATCTTTTTGGGCTTTGCCGCATTCCTTTTCTTGCTTGAAGCGCTCATCTCCGAAAGGGGCCGTCGTCGCAAGCAGGTGGCTGGTCGTTTCAATTAATTTACGAGCATTTTTGCCCACTATTTGCTAAATATCACATTGGTGTTTGAAAATAGGGCGGTTTTACCCCAAAACTGCAGTATTTTGAGGATGAGATAGGTTCTTGTTCAACCTTTTTTACACAAAAATGGCTAAAAAAAGGCGATTTTTAAAGTAAATTATGGGTGGAAGTGTTTTTTTTCTAAAACGGAGACCTTATGCTCGATCTTTTAGCGGTACAGTCTGGTACTGCCAACGCATCTCTCATTACTCTGGCCTATACTCTTATCTTGGCCTTTATCCTTTCTTCCACCATTGCATGGACATACGAAAAGACCTTCCTCGGTCTTTCTTACTCTAGAAACTTCGTCCAGGGCATCGTTTTGAGCTCTGTGGTTGCTGCCATGGTGATGGCTGCTATCGGTGACAACGTTGGTCGTGGTCTTGGTATGATGGGTGCCTTGTCCGTGGTTCGTTTCCGTACCAGCTTCAAGGATCCTCGCGACATTATGTTCATCTTCGCCTCTCTTGGCGCAGGTATTGGTTGCGGTGTGTACGCCTGGGGCCCGGCTCTCGGCGGTACCATTGCTTTCTGCATCGTGGCTTTCCTCATTTCCCGTACCGGCCTCGGTACCAAGCACTTCTTCGACGGTATGCTTCGTTTCGCTCTGCCCAACGAATCTGAACCTCGTCAGAAGATTGAAGATGTTCTTCGAAAAAGCTTAAAGACGTACGTTCTAATCACCATGCGTGAGGTGGACGGCGGTGCCCGCGTTGATTGCGCCTACCAGGTCCGTCTTCGCGCAACCAAGCCTGCTGCAGAAATCCTCAAGGAACTTTCTCAGATTGAAGGCATTTCTGATATTTCGTTCATGATGCAAGACGCCACCACGGAAATGTAAGGGAGTGAACTATGAACAAGATTGAAGACGCTCTCGATACTTTTTGGAACAAGCACAAGACTAATCCTGGCGTAGCTCATGCCTACAAGCATAAGCTGATTTATGCCTGGTGCCTTAGCATTGTTGTTGTCATTATTTTCGGTATTATGTTTGCTGGTAAGGCCTCTATGTTCCAGGGCATTGCCGAAGCTACCGAAACCACCATTAGCTTGCCTAGCCCCACTGAAGTGGTCAAGGTCCATGTGATGCCTGGTCAGTCCATTCATGCTGGCGATACCATCGTCGAATTGAACCGCCCGGACTTGACTCTCCGCATTACAGAACTTATCCGTGAACTGGATGCTAGCGAAGGCCGTAGCAGCCTAGGTACTGCAGAAATCGACCAGAAGGTTGCCGAAGTGAAGGCGGACCTTTCTTCTCGTAGCCTTGCCCTGAAGACTGAAATCCGCAACTTGGAAACTGAATACCAGAAGAACAAGGAAATCTCTGCAAAGCTCAAGAGCCTCAAGAATTCTGATTCCAAGACCGATGGCAACGATGCCATGGCAATGCGCATCAAGAGCCTGAAGAACGAACTTGCTGTTTTGCAGTCCAATGCAAATGAACAGATCAAGCTCCTCAAGAGCAGCGGTCGCCTCCAGAAGAGCGCCGGCAAGACTGAAGTTGAAAACCTCAAGAAGGAATTGGCCGAACTCCAGAAGCAGCAGGAAGAATTGGTGCAGATTGCCAAGGAAGACTGGGTTGTTGGTTCCGTCAATGCTCGTGATGGTGAAAAGCTCTCCAGCTTCGCTCCGGTTGTGACCTTGACCCACAAGTCTCCCACTCTGGTTCGCGGTTATATTCACGAACGTATGTACCAGCGTATGGATATTGGCGAAACCGTGAAGGTCCGTACCTTGGGCGGTACCGGCAAGGCTGTTAAGGGCAAGGTGGTTGGTCTTTCCAGCCGTATCGTGGAATTCCCCATTCGTATGTGGAAGATGCCCGAAATGCCGATTCATGGCCGCGAAGTCATCATTCAGATTCCTGAAGAAAACCCGTTCCTGCTGGGTGAAATGGTGACCATTTCTGAATAGTGAAAATTTGATTTAAGTTTTTAGGATGTATTTATGAAAAAGTTTGGCTTGGCAACGCTTGCCTTGACTGCTGCAGCTTTCGCTGGCCCCTTGACTTGGGAACAGTTGATCCAGTCTGTGGATAACGATCCTCGCTACCAGACTGCACAGAAGCGTTCTGAGATGACCGCCAACAGAAGTACCAAACTTTGGGACAAGATGGAACTGCGCTACAAACTTGACGGTTTCAGCTTTGCCCAACACGATTTTGAACTTCGCATTACTCCCAATGGCTTTGGCGAAGGCTCTGCCAACAAGGCTCACTGGGATGCCCAGGCTGCTTACCAGAAGGCTCATCTTATTGCCGACAGAGCAGTTCTTCTCTATGACCGTTACGATCGTGCCATCCATTACTTGAACCGCCTCCGCATTGCTAAGCTGAACAAGGAACTTTATCAGGTCAACTCTGACCGTATCGAAGTTCTTCATATGAAGGCCGGTTCTGCCAACTTCAATCCCCAGGATCTGATGGCCGCTATTGAAAAGGAAGCCGCACTCCGTGCTGAAATCATGACGGATAGCACCTCCTTGATCAACGCAGAAAATAAACTGAAGCTTTGGGTCCCGGATTTCGAAGGTATCGAACTGGATTCCACTTGGCTTCCTTCCATGGATGAAGTTGCCGCCCAGCTTGAAGGCGGTCTGGAAGTGACCAACACTTTCCCCATCATTGCCATGGCTGAAGGTAAGTTGAATTCTGAAAAGTCCAAGGCACAGCAGGATGCTGCCAAGTCTCGTGACTACATTTCCCACATTGGAATTGGCTACTCCTTGAGAGTGGAATCCTTGATGGAAAAGTACAAGGACATGGGCTTCGATGACGTGGCTGCTTCCAACTCCAAGTACCACGACCGTTATGACGAATACGCTTCTGGCATTGGTTGTAATCCTAATGATAACCTCTGCATTGATAATAACAGTGGCAAGTATGTTCGTATGCTGGTTCCTGAAACGGACAACCGCAAAACCTCTGATAAGTTCTTTGCCAATGTGGCATTCCGTCTTCCGTTCTTCGATAGCAACAGAAGTTCCGACTTGAAGAGCCAGGTTGCTGAACTGGACGCCGAAGGGGACTACATGAAGGAAGTCCGTGATGTGAACCAGAAGGTCGCCAAGCTTGTTGAAGAAGTCAACGCCTTGATTGCCCAGTGGAAGGTTCAGAAGGAATTTGTGGAAAAGGTCAATGCCGGTTCCATCTTTGAACAGTTTGCTAAGAACGCTGGCTCTGATCCGTTGCTGTTGCTCCGTGCTCGTGAAAGCGCTCTTGAAAGTGATTTAAAGGCTATCAAGCTTGAAAACGACATCTTCAGCCGCTACCTTGCCTTGCTGGAATACGCAGGTGTTCTTGGCGCCGAAGGTGTGCAGAACCATCTGCAGAAGGGCTTGAAGTAATATGGCTGAAGCCCGCGGATTTAGCCTCCTCGAACGATTCGAGCTGAAGTACCACATTCCTGTGGAATGGGCCGACAAGATCGGCGCATTTATTGCTCCCTATTGCGAGGAAGACTATTATTCCAAGATTACTCCGGGTGGATTCTACTGGATTACCAATCTGTATCTGGACACTCCGTCCTGGACATTCCTTGGTTGGAAAAAACGCCAGTTGCTGGACCGCTTCAATATGCGTATCCGCACCTATGGAGAACATCCCGCTCAGGATGGTACTTTCCATTTTGAAGTCAAGCGCAAAATCAAGAATATTTGCTATAAGAGCCGCGCCACCATCAAGGGTATCAATCCTGGCGAAGTCTGGAACATGAAGCCGGAAGAATGGCCCTGCAAGGGAGAAAAGGATAGAAAGTACTTGAAGGATTTCTTGTACAAGACTGAACTTCATGGTGCTCATCCCCGCCTCTTGACCCAGTATAAGCGTCGTGCCTGGTTTGGCCTTCGCGAAGAATATTCCCGCGTTACTATTGATACCGGCATGCGTTTCCGTGAAGAGAACGGATTCGACTATACGGTGGATCCTCACTATATGCAGTCCACCGGTTTGCCCAGGTTCTTCTTGCCGGGTTGCGATGCAGTGCTGGAGCTGAAGTGCCCCTGCGCCCAGGTACCTTACTGGATGATTGACTTGATCCGATTCCTGAACCTGAAACAGGGTGGTTTCTCCAAGTTTGGTAATGCGGCCGCTGAATGGCAGCGAATTTATGAAAATCCTCGTCGTTTCAAGACTCCTTACTGGACAAAGCTTGGAACTACCCTGGAAGAAAATTTGTAAAATAGAGAATGTACTCTAAAAAGGATGTCTTTTATGGATATCAAGAAACTTTTGACTGTTGGTGCTGGTGCCGCCCTTCTTTCCCTGGGTGCTGCCTGTTCCGATCCTGAACCCAACAATAACCCTGTGGGTCCTGGCACTTCTTCTGGTGTCGTTAATGGTGGTGGATCCTCCGATTCCAAGGGTGGTGACGTTACTTCCGACGCCGCTACATACGTTTCCGTTACGGAAATCATGTACAATGCTCCGGCAACTATCAATGGTGTAGATGCTTCTGAACTGGAATGGGTGGAACTTTCCATTGTCAAGGGCGAAGATATCAGAAGTATGTCCTTTGACTCCTTGCATTTGGACGGCGCTGTTTCCTATACCTTGCCTAACGAACCGTTGAAGGTCGGTGAATACATTGTAGTGACTAACAATGTGGAACTTTTCAAGCAGGTCTATCCGGATCCCTCCATTCGAGTTTATGGCCCCTGGACCGATCCGAAGACTGGTAGTGCGGGTAAGCTTGTCAACGAAGGTGATGTCATTGACGTGAAGATCAAGGGCAAGGGCGATATGTCCTGCTCCTACAGCAGCGAACCTCCTTGGACTAGCCTTGCCGACGGTAAGGGCAGAACCCTGGTGTATCTCGGTGGTAATCCGGCTCAGGCTTCCGCATGGGCTGCAAGTGTAGCTCAGGGTGGTAACCCGGGTAGCGGCGATGATCCGTACGTCAAGCCTTCTGCAGTTCGTATCAACGAAATTCAGCCCTTCGTTCTTGGTACAGATGCTGGCTGGATTGAACTTTATAACTCCGGCTCTGAACCGGTGGATGTTTCTGGCTGGATTCTTAAGTCCAAGATTCAGGGGAAGGAATGGCCTATTTCCGCAGGTGTCGTTCCTGCCAAGGGCTTCCTGGTTCTGGATCCTAGCGATGCGGCAACCTTCGGCAGCGTTGTGTACTTCAATGCAAAGGGTGGCGAATACTACCTTTATGAAGTGGTTGGTGGCGAAAAGACTGGATCCGAATCCAGCTTGAAGCTTGCAGCAAGTAACCTTTCCAGCGGTATTGTGGAAGTCAGCGATGGCTCTATTTCCCAGGGCGCCATGATTACGGCCACTCCGGGTGCTGCAAATTCTGCTTTGAAGTCTGGTCCGATTTTCATCAATGAAATCTATTACCATCCTCCTGAAGGTGGCGAAATTCCCTTTGAATACCTGGAATTGGTAAACATGTCTGATACTCCGATCTCCTTGGCCGTAACTAAGGGTACGACAAGTAAGGGGTGGAAGATTGAAGGTGTCAATATGGAATTCAAGGGCACCGATATTGTTCCCGCTAATGGAATGATGCTGGTAATTCCTACGGCTTATGCCGTTCAGGAAAGTGAAATTCGTGCAAAGCATGGTATTCCTGAAACAGTTCCGTTTGCTTTCTACCAAGGCAAGCTTTCCAACCGTGGCGAATTGATTGCTGTGAAGCAGCCCTTTGATTTTGATACAAATGAAAAAACTAAGGAAGTTCAATGGTACTACGATTGGTCCGACGCGGTTCTCTATTCCGACTCTTGGGATGGCTTTAAGCAGACTGATGGTTACGGCAAGAGCATGCACCGCTCGAACTTCGATTCCATGGGTTACGAAGCCTCTTCCTGGATTGTTGGCGATCCGACCCCGGGTAAGTAGTTTTATACCCTAAACCTATTGATTTTAAAAAGTCCCTTCTTCGGAGGGGACTTTTTTTCATGGTTTGAACCGATATTTTTGTTGTTAAGAGAATGTAATTCCCGAAAACTTACGTTCAAAACATGTTATGTAAGTTTTGTGTAAGTTTTTTATTAAAAAAAGTAAGTTTTATTTCTTACAACCATTGCCCTCAAAAAACGCGTTTTTTAAATTTTACAATACTATGAAAAAGTATTGTGTATCCCTGATTTCTGTTATTACGGTGGCAACACCCTTGTTCGCAAAACCTATTACCTTGCAAGACGCCTTGGATATGGCCAAGACCAGCAATTCCCAGATTAAGTCCGAAAGGGCGAAAGTGGAAATGGCTGAAAGCGAGGAATCCGAGGCTTTGTCCCGTTTTATGCCTTCCTTGAGCTTGTCTGCTAGTGTTACGAAGATTAATGATCCAATTACGATTGATTTGAGTTCCCTTCAGGCACCCCTAAGTGATATTGCCGGCGCAGCCGCCTATTCGAAGGCTTATCTGTCTGTCTATAACCAGGCTTATGGTCAGGTTTATCAAAGCAAGTATGAAGATGCCGTAAACCAGATGATGGGTATGGGTTTGCCCGAGGAAGTGGCCAAGTCTAAGGCTAAGGAAACATTGGACGAAAATGCCGCCACCATTTGGAGTGGAGTTGTTTCCAGTAAGGATGTGAATGACAAGGCTCAGCTGGTTGCAGACCAGTATGGTCAAAACGCCTCCAAGGAAATTGAAAAGTCCAAGGATTTCAAGATGAAGGTTCAGGACGACGTGTTCTTCAACGCTCGTCTTACCGCTGTTTGGCCCTTGTTCACAGGCTTCAAGCGTACTGCCGCTTACGATGCCGCCAAGGGTAATGTGACTGCAAAGAAGGCTGCTTTCGAAATGGCTCAGAATACCGTTTTGATGGATGTGGCAACCAAGTATTTCACTTTGCGTCTTTCTGAAGAATTGACTGCTTTGCGCGAAACCACCAAGAAGAATCTTGAGGAACATCTGGAACGATCCAAGAAGTTGGAAGCTGGTGGCCAGATCAGCAAGGCGGAACGCCTTCGTGCAGAAGTTGCTTTGGCAGAAGCAGAAAATGCCTTGGAAGATTCTTACCGTGATCAGTCTCTTGCTCGTATGGCCTTGGCTAGCTTGCTCCATACAGATACGAACTTGACTGCTGTGACTCCGGTGATGGCTCCGGAGCAGACTCCGACCATGGAAGAATTCAAGACTTTGGCTATTGAACGTCATCCGGGTCTTCAGCAGCTGCGTACAGAACGTAAGCGTAGCCAGAATGCGGTGAAGGCTGCCCAGGGTGATTATTATCCTATGGTTGCCTTGTTCGCCTACAAGGAACTTTATACGAAGGATTTGACTATTCTTGAACCCGAATGGGCTGTAGGTGCAAAGCTGCAGTGGGATTTGTTCAAGGGGGGCGAAACCCGTTCCAAGGTTGCAAATGCAAAGGCTTTGGACCGTTCTCTTTTGAACATGGAAGAAAGCACTTTGGATAACATCAAGTTGCTCGTTGAAAAGCGCTGGCGTGAAAAGGAACATGCCAAGAGCCGTTTGACCAGCTTGAGCAAGACTCGTGAACTTGCTGAAGAAGCTCTTCGTAGTCAGACTTTGGCTTACGAGGCTGGCCTTGCTACAGGTCTTGAAGTGGTTGATGCTGAATTGTCCTTGGCTCGCTTGCAGGTCGGTGACTTGAAGGCTCATTACGACGCCGTTATTGCATGGCTTGGCTTGCTGGAAGCTAGTGGAGAAGTGGTAAATGCAGGAACCATGCTTAATACCGTACAGCCTGTGGATGAAACTACAAACGAATCTGCAGTGACTGCTCCCGCTACCACTCCGGTGCTTCTGCCTGCAACAGAAAATTCTGTTGCCCCTGCTGCAGAACCTGCAGCCGCCTCTGCAGAGCCCGCCCCCGCAGCAACCCCTGAATCTACTGTCGCAGAACCTGCGCCTGTTTCCGCCCCGGAAAAAGCCGCCTCGGAAGCACCCGCTGAATCTGCACCCTCTACTGAAAACGCCGTTCCGGCATCCGCAAACACTGGTATCTAATAGGAGTCATTATGCTTAAAGTTGTTAAAGTTATTGGCAAGATTTTAGTAGTTCTTTCTTTGATCGCCTTGATTGTTCTTGGCGTTACCACTTTGCAGAAGTTCGCCACGGAACCTCGTGATACCTATCTGCAGGGGCAGATGGAAGCCCGTCGTGTTCTGGTTGCCGGCAAGGTGCCCGGCCGCGTGGAAAGTCTTCATTTCCACGAAGGCGATATGGTGACTAAGGGAGCAATCGTTGCTGTAATCAGCAGTCCGGAAATCGAAGCTAAGAAAATCCAGGCACAGGGTGCTCTTGGCGCCGCTCGCGCACAGGCCAGCAAGGCTAAGAATGGTGCTCGTTCTGAAGATGTTACTGCATTGAAGGCTATGGCTGACCGCGCTCAGGAAGCTGCAAACCTCGCCAAGAATACTTACGACCGTGTGCAGAAACTTTATAACGAAGGCGTGTTGCCCCTGCAGAAGCGTGACGAAGCAGAAACTCAGATGAGAGCTTCCCAGTCTGCTGCCGATGCTGCCCGCGCTCAGTACGATCAGTCTCTCGCTGGTGCCCGTTCCGAAGACAAGGCCGCTGCTGCCGCCCTCGTGATGCAGGCTCGCGGTGCTAACGCCGAAGTGGATGCCTACCTTGAAGAAACCAAGATTCGTGCACCGATCGCTGGCGAAGTCTCCGTCAAGCTGGTTGAAGAAGGCGAAGTGGTTGGTTCCGGCATGCCCGTTGTCGCAATTACCGACCTTGAGGATTCCTGGGCAGTGTTCCACCTCCGCGAAGACATGCTGAAGAATGTTTCCAAGGGCAAGACCTTCAATATGTTCATTCCTGCACTGGACAAGCACGTAGATATGGAAGTGACCTACATTGCTTCCGTCGGTGATTACGCTACTTGGCGCAGCTCCAAGGAAAGCGGCGGTTTTGACCTTAAGTCTTTCGAAGTTCGCCTCCGTCCGAAGGACAAGGTTGAAAATCTTCGCCCCGGCATGAGCGTTCTCTTCCCGGTAGATCAGATTCAGTAATCTCTAAATTTGTTTGGTGAGCTTGTGCTAAAGAATTTTCTTAAAACTGTTCGCCTGCTTTATCTCGACCACAATCTTGTATTGTGGTTGGTGTTGCTTGTTCTGCCCGTTGGTGTTTCTGTATTCATGTTGGATGTTTTCTCCGCTGAAATTGTCCAGCATGTTCCTGTTGGAATTGTAAAGCAGGATCGTTCCCAGCTGGCTGATGAATTCGAACAAGGTTTGAGAGCCAGCCCCGTTATTGACGTGGCAATGGTTTGTGCGGACCTTAGCGAATGTGAACATGCTGTCATCCGCGGTGATTTGCAGGCTTTTATTGTGTTGCCCTATGATATGGAGCGAAAGGCCCTTCGTCTAGAAACGCCTGTGGTTCCTATTTATTCCAGTGGCCAGAATTACTTGACCAATACTTTTGCAACAAAGGAAATCCGTTCCGTTTTATCCTCTGTCGGATCGAACTTGTTTGCAAAATCCATGGATGATCCTGTCAGCGTGCAGATCAAGTCTGTTGGTAATGCAGAAAGCAATTACCAGGGTTTCCTTGGTATGGGTCTTGTAACTTCTGTTTTCCATTTGGCTGCGATTCTTGGTGCGGCATATCTCATGAGCTTCCCGCTTCGTGAACGTCGCTTGAGAAAAATGTTGTCTGCAGCGAAGGGGTCCCGTACTGTACTTTGCCTTGCAACCATGTTGCCTATGATTGTGGTTCTTTGGCTGTCCATGGTGGGAACCTATGCCTACACTCATCGTTTCCTTGCTCCCATGACGCTCGATGAGTTTATTGTGGTGTCTGCAGCGCAGTTGATCATGATTGTGGCTTGCGTTGGCGCAGGAACGACCTTTGTTGGCGTTACGGGCAGTATGCGTATTTCTACCAGTGTGTCTGGCGTGATTGCAGGCCCTGCGTTTGCATTTGCTGGTCAGACATTCCCGCTGATGGCAATGCCATTTGCCGTACGCTGCTTTGCCTTTATCCTTCCGTTGACTCATCTCCTGAAGGTTCAGGCATCCATGCTTTTGGGCCCCATTGGCAAGGCTCACGCCTGGGAATCTATCGCGATTCTCCTGGGAATGGCTTTGTTCTGGCAGTTGCTGGGTTGGTTCTCCATGTTTGCTCGCTGGACATATGCTTCCAAGAGAGAAAAACGTCTTGCTAGAAAAACTGCAGAGGAGGTCAAGCAATGATTGATCTTTTCAAACGTTTGTTCAAAGTAGCGTTCACGGAATTGAAACTGTTCTATACGGATCCTGCTGCAGTCTTGCTGTTGGTGGTTGCTGGCGTTATTTACGCTTTCTACTATCCGACTCCGTATATGAAGCAGACTGTTTCCGAAGTGCCAGTTGCTGTGGTAGACTTGGACCATACGGTAATGTCCCGCCAGTTGACCCAGATGTCGGAAGCTGCTCAGCAGATCAGTGTACGTTATGTTTTCTCCGATGTTCGTGAAGCTGAGGAAGCCCTTGCCCGTGAAGATATTTACGGTTTTATGGTGATTCCTCAGGACATGGAAAAGGAATTGCGTAATGGCAACAACGTGAATGTAAATGTATTCACCCATGGCGCCTATGTGATGCTGCATGGCAATATCGGTACCGCGTTTACTACCTGCGCCTTGACTCTTGGCGCAACGACAAAGGTGAAACGTATTGCCCTTGGCAAGAAGGTTCCTGCAGCAAAGGCCATGGCCATGCGAGATCCGGTACCTATCAGTATTCAAACGATGTACAACAGCACTGGAAGCTATTCCAACTATGTTGTGCCTAGTGTCTTGGTGCTGATTTTGCAGCAGACCTTGGTTATCGGCATCTGTGTTTTGGGCGGCCCCCGTGGACGTCGTCGCTTCCGTGGCAAGTTCCAAGATAGTCCTGTAGAAAATGAACGTATGCATTATCGCTATTTCGGCAGATCTCTTGCATATTTTGCTCATTACTGCTCGTTTATCCTGTTCTACCATTTCGTGGTTTACAACGTATTCGACTTCCCCCGCCGTGGCGAGTTGGTCCCTATGGTGGTCTTTGCTGTGGTATTCCTGTTTAGTGCCATTAACTTTGGTATGGTGCTTTCTCAGGTGTTCCTCCGCCGTGAAACCAGTATGCAGATTTTCCTTTTCTTGAGCATGCCTGTGCTCTTCCTGGGAAATTTCAGCTGGCCTAGCTACCTGCTTCCGGGATGGATGAAGGCTATTGCGTGTGCCATTCCTTCGACATTTGCGATTCCCGCTTGGCTGGCCATTGAACAACGTGGTGCTGATATCTTTGATGCGGCCTCGCTGCTTTATCCGCTGGCCATACAGGGCGTTTTCTATATGATCCTGGGGCTTCTTCTGACTCGCCTCAGGGATGATGTTCGGATAAAAACCGGAGATATGTAGCTTTTTTCTCGAAAAAAAGGATAGAGTTGCGATTAGGTCAACACTGGTTGGCCTAATTTTTTTTGAACCCTTGAATACTTGTAAAGGGTTATTTACATTCCGCCTTACAATAAATTAACTCAAGGAGAAAATATGAAGATTGTCAAGTTGTTGCTCGCTCTGTCCGTTGCCATGATTTTGGGCGGTTGTGCTATGGGAAATACCTCTAAGTACCCCAAGTACAACTACATGAACAAGATGGATAGCGAAGCCAAGATTGTTGGTGGCCATTCTGTTGAAATCATTGGCGCTGTTACCTGGAAGACCGAAAAGGCTTGCTCTGTTCTCGATTTCGTAACTAACGTTACCACCAAGGAAGGCAACAAGGCTCACGATGTGATTAACATCCGTGCTGATGAAACCAAGAAGACTACTAACACTGGCAAGGTTGAGTACACCTGTAAGTACTGGGGTCTTGCTGTTCGCTATGTTCCTGTTGCTGAAGCTCCCGAAAAGTCTATGGTTAAGGGCAAGCTGGAATTCTCCGCAAACGAAGTATCTGAATAGTTAAAAATATGACGTTGAGAAATATTATACCCTGGGTTCTTGGAATCCTGGTTGCTTGTAGCTATACCTTCGGTGGAACAGATGCCGTCGTTGGCTACGGTGATACAGGCTATGGGGCAGATATTGGTTTTGGTTCGGTTGGATATCCCAAGAAAGATGGAAATCAAAAGGATTCTAGTTTCCGTTTGGGAATGCCGTCTTTTGGTAACATCGGCTTGGGATTCAATTCCGGCAGTTCTGAATCCAGTGAGGTAGTTTCTACTGGCGATGGTGTTGTTAAGAAATCCTTTATCTTCGTTGGCTTCGGTATTGGCTTTATTGAAGATATGGATTATGGCAGAGCAAACTATAACGGACTCAGCTTGGCACTTGGCTGGCAGAATATTTTCAGGCAGGGCTTCTTTACCCCTGTGGTGGATATTGCGCTTAGCATGAATAACCTTTCCCACGAGGAGTATGAGGACGCAGGCTTTTTTGATCTTGGTCTTGATTTCTCGGGTATCGCTCGATTTAACATCGCGAAGTTTTTTATGGAAATCGGTGCAACAGTTGGACTTGCTGTCGGTGGTTTTCATGATGCCGATGCAGGGGTAGAAACTGGAATTGAAATCGGTTTTGGACTTAGACTCGACAAAATGATTGTTGGATTCAGGGAAGTTGTTTATATTACGAATCCTTGGTCCAAATACTACATGATTGCTAGTGGTCAAATGTACGTCGGTTTCTAAATTTTCAGGATAAACCTCCTATTTTTGCCGATGAACGGGTGTGCTTTACACCCGTTTATTTTGTAAATTTAGAATATGATGTTTGATCCTTTATATATGTCTATCTTGCTGGTGACTTTGGCCTTGTCTGGCATTGTCTCCTGGATGGTAAAGTCCCGTTTTAACGCTGGCCAGAAGGTTTCTATTTCCAGTGGCCTTACCGGTGCCGATGTAGCCAAGGCTATTCTTATGGATGCCGGCATTACCGATGTTCAGGTTCTTGAACATCATGGTTTCCTTTCTGACCATTACAATCCCCTGAATAAGACCTTGAACTTGTCCAAGGAAGTTTATCATGGTCGCAATGCTAGTGCTGCTGGTGTTGCCGCTCATGAAGTTGGCCATGCAATTCAGCATGCCCAGGGTTATTTCCCCATGTGGCTTCGTTCTGTTATTGTGCCTGCTGCAAATGTGGGCTCCAATATTGGTCCCTGGCTGGTCATTGCGGGTATTATCCTTATGGGTGCAGGCCGTGCCTTGGGCTACTCTCTGGCTATTGTTGGCGTTCTGCTGTTTGCCATTGCCACCTTGTTTACCTTGGTGACTGTTCCTGTGGAATTTGATGCCTCTGCCCGCGCCAAGAAGGCTCTTGCCCGTATGGACATTGTTGCCCAGGGCCGCGAATACAACACTGTAAGCGGAGTGCTCTTCGCTGCTGGCCTTACTTATGTGGCTGCAGCTATCGGTTCCATTATGCAGTTGCTGTACTGGGCTTATAGGGCTGGATTGCTAGGCGGCCGCAACGACGATTAGTTTTTCACCTGCGAAAAATAAACATTCATAAAATTAAAAAGGCACCGCGATGGCGGTGCTTTTTCAATGCGTGTCATTGCAAGCGTAGCGTGGCAATCAAAGCTAATCTTTCTTGCCGAAGTTCTTGGCGCTTCTCGTAAGGTAGGCAATGTACTCGGCGTCGGTCATTTCGTTTCCTGCAAAGAAGGGACCGTCGTCCTTTTCTTCTTCCGGTTCGTCCTTCTTTGACTCGACTGCGGGAGCGGCGGTCTCTTCGAACGGATTTTCTTCAGAGCTTGTGGCTGCGGAATTGGATCCACTCTGGTTGTAGAATTCCTGGGCCTTTCTGATGAACTCGGCAAATTCCTCGTCGGACATTTGCTGTTCCGGGGAGGCTGCGCTTGCTTGGGTGGACTCGGTTGCCGGAGTAGGTTCTTCTTCGAAATCGTCGTTGGCAGTGACAACTACGGGGGTGAAGTCATCCTCATCTTCAATGGCTTCGCCTTCTTCCAGTTCGCCTTCGTCGAACTCTTCCTCGTCCATGAACTCTGCCAGACGTTCTACCACGGGCTCTTCTTCGGCGGATGCTTCTGCATGGGCGGCATCGACGGCTTGTCCGTCGACCTGGGTTTCAACGACAGTATTTTCTACTGTAGCGCCTTCCGCAATTGCTGCCCCGTCTGTAGCTCCGGTTGCAGACTGTGCTGCAGCGGCTTGCTCCGCGGCTTCGTCAGCCTTCATCATTTCTGCGAAGGGGTTCTCCTGAACGTCGGACATATCCACCTTGCCTTCCAGCATGGCGGTAAGATCGTCGTCGGAAACGTTGCGTCCATTGTTCGCCCATTGAACCGCTTCGCGCATAACGGCGGCCAGGTCGCCAACGGTCTGTTCCTGGGAACGGGCCATGGCCTGGTTGCGGATAGCTTCCACAAGGCCGCTCTTGACTTCGGGATCCTTGGAGAAGAATACTGTTTCGCGGGCCATTTCGTCGGCGAATTCTGCATTGTTCTTCTTACGGTAAATCCAGATGGGGCCAAACAATTCGCTTTGGCGGAAAACGATTTCGTCGGTCTTGATCATCTCCAGCATTGCCATGAAGGTAACGGCTGCGACGATGGGGTGGGAATCGTTTTCCAAAAGATCTTCGAACAGGGCGCGTCCATTGACGCTGAGGAAGTTGTTGATTGCCTGCTGACGGTCCTGAATGGTCACGTAGTCCAATTCAATATGGTGAACCGTTTCGGAAATCTTAGTCTTCAAACTTTTCTGGTAGGCTCGGAACAGCTGCCAAATGTTGGCGTCAGCCAAGGTGTCGTCGTCGGTCTGGGTCTTTTCCAGGCGACCACGGGAATATGTACCGAAGTTCTCGCCTTCCATTTCCTGGAGACCGCTAGCCACCTGCTTGAAACGCTGGTATTCCAACATTTCCTTCATGAGCTGTTCGCGGTCGGCGTTATACTCTTCCTGCATTTCCGGATCGCGTTCTTCTGCAGGCAATAGTTCCTGAACCTTCAGGGCCATCAAACGGCTTGCCATGGAGAGGAAGTCGCCTGCCTTGGACAGGTCCATGCTGGTGGATTCGCTATAGACGTTCACCCATTGCAAGAACTGGTCTGCAATTTCGGCGATGGAAATCTGTTCCAGGGGAACTTCCTTCTTCTGGACAAGATACACCAGCAGGTCCATGGGGCCATTGAAGGCTCCAATTCGGACTTCGTAATCTTCTTGTTCCAAAAGTTCCTGTTCCATAGGTCACAAATTTAGAAAAATGTTTATTTTTAAGAAAAAGGGGGTGCCATTATGCGCTTGATTCTCTGTGGATTATTCCTTTCTGCTGTTTTTTGTTTCGCTGGTCAGCTGACTGATTCTCGAGATGGAAATACTTATAAGACCATCAAGATGGGTGGCCAGGTCTGGATGGCCGAAAATCTTCGTTTCAAGGTAAATAACAGCTATTGTTACGAAGAGGATGACTGCTCGACATATGGTCGCTATTATCGATGGAATGATGCCAAGAAAATTTGCCCATCTGGTTGGCACCTTCCCACAAAGGGCGAAATGGATGCTTTGTTAAAGGCGGGCCCTAGGGCTCTTCAGGATGCCAACGGCTTTGCCTTGCAGCAGGCGGGTTCCTTTGGTGGCCAGGATGAAATCGCTTATACTGCGGACCAGTCTTATCTTTGGAGTTCCACTTTTGCAGATGAATGTGGGGATAATGAAGAAGGCTTTATCGATTGTTCCTATACCTATGTCCTTCGAAATTCCCACTTTGGAATTTCTGTAGTTCAGGAATTCTTTGATGCAGATGTATTTTATTCGGTCCGCTGCGTTAAGGACTAGGTTCATTAGTTTTTGACAAACTAAAAAAGCATCCAGGGGTAGGTCCTTGGATGCTTTCGTTTTTAAGTTTTTACCCGTTTTGATTATTCTACGGTAACGCTCTTTGCCAGGTTTCTGGGCTGGTCCACATCGTTGCCGCGAAGCACTGCAATATGGTATGCCAGCAACTGCAACGGGATGCAGGTGAGAATAGGCATAAGCATGCTCAAGGTCTTGGGAACCTTGATCAAGTGATCTGCGATTTCGTCCAGCGGGTGGCAATCGTCGGTAGTGATGGCAATGACCTTGCCACCGCGAGCCTTGATTTCACGGACGTTGCTGATAACCTTGTCGAAGAGGGCGTCCTTAGGAGCAATGACGACCACAGGCATGTTTTCGTCGATAAGGGCGATGGGACCATGCTTCATTTCTGCAGCGGGGTAGCCTTCGGCGTGGATGTAGCTGATTTCCTTCAGCTTTAGGGCGCCTTCCATGGCAACGGGGTAGTTGTAATGGCGACCCAGGTACAGGAAGTTTCCTGCCTTTACGTACTGGTGGGCAATGCCTGCAATCTGGTCGGAAAGCTTCAAAGTCTTTTCCACAAGTTCAGGCAGTTCCTGCATGGAGCGAACAATGTCTGCTCCGCTTTCAAAGGAAAGACGACGCTGACGGCCCAGGAGCAATGCGATCATGGCGAGAACCGTGACCTGAGAGGTAAATGCCTTTGTACTGGCAACACCGATTTCCGGACCTGCATGGAGATAGACGCCGCCGTCACTGGTGCGGGCGATGGTGGAGCCTACGCCGTTACAGATGGCGAGCGCGGTTGCTCCCTTCTGCTGTGCTTCCTTCAATGCGGCCAAGGTGTCTGCGGTTTCGCCAGACTGGCTGATGGCAAGCACCAAAGTGCCCGGCTTGATAATGGGGTTGCGGTAGCGGAATTCAGATGCGTATTCCACTTCGACCGGCACGCCAGCCAAATCTTCAATCATGTATTCGCCAACCATGGCAGCGTAGTAGCTGGTACCGCAGGCGGTGATGATGATTCGGTTGATGTTGCGAAGTTCCTTGATGTTGGTGTCGAGACCGGCAAGCTTTGCATTGCCTTCGGCGGCCAGCAAACGTCCGCGCATGGTGTTGCGGAGAACTTCGGGCTGTTCAAAAATTTCCTTCAGCATGAAGTGGGCGAAACCGCCCTTTGCAATGGAGTCCGCGTCAAATTCTACGTCCTGAACTTCGTGCTGCACCGGCTGGCTCAAGGTGTTCAGCAGGTTGTAGTTTCCGTCCTTGATTTCCACAACGTCGTTGTCATCCAGATAAACGACCTTCTGGGTGTGGCTGATAATTGCAGAAACGTCACTAGCCAGGTAGAATTCGTTCTGGCCGATACCGAGAATCAAGGGGCTGCCGCGACGGGCGCCAATCAAAATTCCCGGACGGTCCTTGCAGATGACTGCCAGACCGAAAGTTCCTTCGATAAGGGAGATTGCCTTGAGAACGGCATCCTTCAAGTTTCCCTTGTAGAACTTTGCGATAAGGTGGGCCACTACTTCCGTATCGGTTTCGGACTTGAACTCGATTCCTTCGGCCTGAAGGCGCTTTTTCAAGGAAGCGTAGTTTTCGATAATGCCGTTATGGACAATGGAAATGTTTCCATCGTAACTTGTATGAGGATGGGCGTTCTGTTCGGTAGGTGCGCCGTGGGTTGCCCAACGGGTGTGGGCAATGCCGATGGTGCTGTTGACAGCATCTTTCTTCAGCTTTTCTTCGAGAGCGCTGATTTTTCCGGAGGCTCTAACAGTATGGATGTTTCCATCCTGAATCACTGCGATACCCGAGCTGTCGTAGCCACGGTATTCCAACTTTTTAAGACCGCCCACCAAGATAGGCAGGGCTTCATTTTGCCCAGTATAAGCGACAATTCCGCACATAACTATTCCCTGATTTATTAACCATATGCAATATATGAAATGTTTTCATTAAAAAAGATTTACCATTACGCTTTTAACGTTAGTTTTTGTTATTTTTCAAAGCGTCTTACAAATAAGAGGATTGATATGAACAAAAAAATGATTATTGCTGCAGGTGCCCTTGCTCTTGCTATGACTGGTTGCGATCAGCTTTGCCAGTCTTCTGCTCCCAAGGCCAAGACCTCTCTCGTGACTGAAAAGGACAAGTATAGCTACGCTCTCGGTGCTCACTTTGGTAACCAGGCTCACTACCAGCTGGTGACTCGTGACTCCATCGACCTGGACATCGATGTGTTCATCCAGGCTTTCAAGGAACGCTACAACGAAGATTCCGCTCACTTCTTGATGAACGACTCTATCATTTTCCAGACCTTGACCGACCTCTCTCAGAAGCGTCAGGCTGAAAAGCAGGCTAAGGATAGCCTCGCTGCAGTAGCAAACAAGGCTGCTGGTGAAGCATTCCTCGCTCAGAACAAGACCGCCGAAGGCGTTGTCACTACCGCTTCTGGCCTTCAGTACAAAGTAATTACCGAAGGTAAGGCTGATGGCGCAACTCCGGAAGATGGCCACATTGTTAAGGTTCATTACACCGGTACCTTGCTGGATGGCACCAAGTTCGATAGCTCTGTCGATCGTGGCGAACCTCTGGAATTCCCCATTGGCGCAGTCATTCCGGGTTGGACCGAAATGCTCAAGCTCATGAAGGTTGGCGAAAAGGTTACCGCATGGATTCCTAGCGAACTTGCTTATGGTCCGCAGGGCCGTCCCCAGATTCCGGGCAACAGCACTCTCGTGTTCGAAATGGAATTGATCGACACCCATGCTATGGAAGTTCCTGCTGCAGAACCGGCTAAGGCTGAACCTGCAAAGCCGGCTAAGGCTGAACCTGCAAAGCCGGCTGCTAAGCCCGCTAAGAAGGCTGCTCCCAAGGCAGAAGCAAAGCCCGCTGCCGCAGCATCCGCTGCAGAAGCTAAGTAATAACAAATAAGCTTTGCAAAAACAAGCTCGTTTGTAACTGCTTTTAAAAGATTCCCTGGCGTTGTCCAGGGAATCTTTTTTTATTTTGCAAATCAAAATAGCCTGTAAGGGGTTTTTGTCCCATTTATTTGTTGAGGATTACGTGATCCGTAAAGTTTTGGTGTCTGTTGCTATTGCGGTCTGTTTGTTTGGCTGTAACGAAGAAGAAAAAATTCAGTCCCTGAAGAATGAGGGGGACATGTTGCGTGCCAAGGTGGATTCCCTTGCTGCGGAAGTTGAAAAGGCTCAGGTTCTACCTGCCAACTGGACCATTGAAAATGATACCGTTCGTGCTGGTGATGGCTTGTTCCAGGTTCTTCTGCGCATGCATATTAACGAAAAGGAACGCGGCAAATTGGTGCTTGGCATGCAGGATAGTGTGGAACTTTCCAGACTCCGCGTCGGTGAAGTTTTCTTCGCTGCTTTGGATACTACAGGAAGTGTTCAGCGTTTCCGCTATGCTCCTAACCCGGCAACAATCCATATGATGAGCAAGACGGATACAGGCTACGTTTATAGCCGTATTGAAAAGCCTGTTTCTCATAGACTTTCCATTTTTGAAGGAGCTCTCGCAGAGGGCAGTACCTTGGATGGTACCTTACGTCGTGTAGGCATTCCGGGCCGTATGGTGGGCGTTGTCAGTGGAGTCCTTCAGTGTAAGGTGGCTTTCCCTCTTGCCCGTGCAGGGGACAAGTTCCGCGTGCTTCTTGAAGAAACCTTCTATCAGGATTCTGTATGGATTAGCGGCAAGGTTGTGTATGCAGAGTTTGATGGCCGTGTGGTTGGACATCACGAGGCATTCCGCTATGAAGATCCGGATCCCAAGAGTACCTTCAACGCTCATTATACTGAATCCGGCGATGCCTTGATTTTTGATGGCCTCCGCTATCCTCTGGACCGTCTCCACGTTACAAGCCCCTTCGGTTCTCGAATTCATCCTATTACTGGCCAGCGCAAGACTCATCATGGTATAGACTACGGTGGCAATCCTGTGGGTACGCCTGTGTATGCCGTTGCGGAAGGTAATGTGACCGTATCTGGCTATGATGAATACAGCGGTAACAAGATTGCGATCCGTCATCGCGATAATTCCGAAAGCTGGTACATGCATTTGTCTACCCGTGGTGTTGGCGTCGGAGCTCATGTCTCTGCACGTCAGGTCATTGGCCGCGTGGGTAATACAGGCCGTAGCACGGGCCCTCATCTTCACTTGGGTTTCAAGAACGAGAAGGGAGCCTGGATCAATCCTGCAAGCAAGACTATGATTGCTGCCCCGAAGCTGACGGGTGAACGCCTTGCTCGCCTCCAGAAGGAGGTTGCAGAAATTCGTCTGCAGATTGAAAAGACTCTTGCGGCTCCTGCAGTAAAGGCAAACGACTCTACGGATGTGATGGTCCGTATGCGTACGCTGGATTAATTCCTCTGGTGAATTTATAAGAAAAGCGCCCGGCAATGCCGAGCGCTTTTTTGCAAACTAGGGAAAGTATCTGTTAGCGCTTCTGGAACTTGAATGCGCCATCCAGCTGCTTCAGGAATTCTTTCTTGTTCTTGGGGAAGGAAATCTTTTGAGCCATAGCCTTCTTGGCGAAGTGGCCGGTGGATTCGGTGCCGTAACCTGCGGTACGATTTTCCCTGTCGCCGGCGGCAGCTTTCTTTGCAATTTCCAGAGCCTTTTCCATCTGCTTGTCGTAATCGTTAATGATGTAGTCCGGAACGATACCGTACTTGTGGTACACATCGCCGTTCTTGTCCATGGAACGCAAACCGGTAACAAGAGCCAAACCGTCGTGGTAAGTCATGATGACGAACTGACCGATGCCCTTGCCGTAGGATGTCTGGCCAACCACAGGAGAGAAATTGTTTACAGTGCCTGCAGACAACATAACTTCAGCGCAGCTTGCGGAACCGGAGTCTGCCAAGAATACGTAGTAGAGGTCCTTGCCGATACCGTCCTTTTCTGCAATGTAGGCGGTGGTGTCGAACTTCTGGAAGTAAGTCTTGTTGAACAGGGCGCCGCTAGAGTCCACATTGGTTTCGATATCAATGATGATGGTATCGCCCTTGTCCAACATTTCGGCAGACATATTGTTGCAGTGTTCTACGTCGCCACCCGGATTGTCACGAAGGTCAATGATGACAGCCTTGTAGTCATCCTTGATCTTGTTCAGAGCCTTTACGAATTCACCGTAGGTACCGTCTTCGTTTACGGTGTAGGAAGTGAATTCCGTAACTTTAATGACGGGGATGGAATCCTTGAAAGAGAGATACACGGTGGGAGAGTTGAACTCGCCGATGGTTACTGTGATAGTCTTGGTTTCGCCATCTCGCTGAACAACGAACTCAATCTTTACTCCATCATTGCCGGAGGTTAACTTGTCAATGCCTGCGTTATTTACGGGCTTGTTTCCGTTGATGCTTACGACTGTGTCGCCGACCATCAAACCGGCCTTGTCGCTAGGACCGTTTTCGTAAACTTGATCTACGATTATAGAAGTGTCCCCTGTATCGGTGTCCAAGACAATTTTGATTTCTGCGCCGATGCCCACGGTAGCTTCGGATTCAGTAAGATACTGAAGGATGTATTCTGCGTAAGAGGGGTCGAAATATCTAGTGAAGTTGTCGGACAGGTCTGCATACATGTTGCAGACGAGACCGTACTCTTCGCTGCACCAATTCTTGCTGTGATTCTTGATGGTGGTTGCGTTGCTGTATTTGGAGAAGTCTCCCAGTTCTTCCTGGTCGCTAAGGCCTTCGTTCTTGTGTGCGTAGAGGTAGAAGTAGTCCAGGACTTCGTAGTTGTACTCCAGTTCTTCCTTGATTGTGGAAGAAGTTGTGGAGCCTCGGGAAGAGGAAGATGTAACTCGGGAACTGGAATAGTTCTGGTGCTGATCGCTGGAGGGAATCACTTCATCGGATCCGAAGATAGGTTCTGTGCCGGATTTGTCACAGGCGATGAATGATGTGGCGAGAGCCATGGCCCCGCAAGTGTTGAGTACTTTCTTAAAAACACTCATGTTGGTCTCCTTTTTTACCCTATATACTAATTTCCTTCCATATAGGCCCCACCGATGTCATTGTTTTTTCGACGGACGGGGATGATCTCGGTAGAATTAGATGCTTTTTTCTTAAGATCGGTTGCAGATCCAAAAATTTTTTTCGCCCACTCGGCGCCGCATTGCATACTTACGTTATTGCTGTCGCAGGTGTAATCCGGAACAATGCCCTTTTTATGGTAGGAGTTTCCCTTGGGGGTCAGGAACTCCAGGTTGGTAATAATTGCGATTCCTTTATCGATGGTTTGCCAGGTGCTTTGTCCAATTCCTTTACCGAAGGATGTTTCTCCTACCACGGGAATGTCTGCTCCTTCGGTTACTGCTGCCGCAAAGATTTCTGCGCAGCTAGCACTGTTTTTGTTTACCAGAAGGACGAATGGACGGTTTTCTCCTGCATCGCCAGCTTTGGCGAATAAGGTTGTGTCTCGCCACAGGGCCTCGCCATAGGCGTTGAACGCTCTCCAGGATCTTGCGGACAAGGGACCCTTGGAAACGAACAGGTCTGCCATCTGGATGCATTGGGATACGTGACCGCCAGGATTGTCTAAAAGATTCAGGACTCTAGGATTTTTTTCATTGGAAGTAGAATCCAAGTAGGCTTTCAATTCTCCGTAGGTGCCTTTGTTCTTATCGACAGTGGTATTCTTGAATCCTGTGATGGAAATGACGGTCACGCCACTTACGGTGTCGATGAATATGGTGGGGGCATAGACGTCTTCCTTGATCATGGAAAAATGCAAGGTGTCCAGGTTGTGGACCACAGTCAAGTTGATTTCCTTGTTGTAGGTCAGCACGGAGTCGTAGGTGTTGTAGACGGACATTGCGCTTGCGTAGGGGCCATTCATGATTAGGTCTACGCCATTGATTTCAATGATGTTTCCGTAACGGGGAACGCCGGCTCTGCCTGCAGGGCTTTCCTGATAGACTCGGTAAATGAACAACGGGTGTGTCGCCTTGGCGTCAAGGAAGTATTCCAGACCTACATCGCCCTGAACAATGCTAGTGTTCAAGGTGATATTGACGGATTCACTATTTGATGGAGCGACGTATCTTGTGTATGGGTCTTTCAAAACCTTGTAAAGGGTTTGTACGGAATCTCCGTCGTGATCAAGATCCTTCAGTTCGTCCTCGAACAGGTAGGTTTTTTTCAACAACCAGTAGTTGTACTCGTATTCCGAGGGGGTCGGAGTGCTCTCCACGGGGTGGGAGAGATCGCTGCATCCAAAGTGCAAAAAGGCGACGAAAAGAATCGTCGCCATAGTTGCAAATTTGCAGTAAAGCTTACTGGTCAATCTTCAGGCCCTTCTTGTCCAGCAGTACGCGAGGAACGCCGCCTTCCATGGGGTTTTCCACAACGGAGATGGTTTCCAGGTTGTCGCATTCGGCCAGGCTTTCCGGGAGGGTTGCCAGCTGGTTTGCGTCCAGGACCAGTTCCTTCAGGTTCTTCAGTTCGCCGAATTCAGAGGGAATTGCACCCAGGCTGTTGCCGGAGACCATGAGGACTTCCAGGTTTTCCAGATGACCCAAGGCGGAGGGGATGCTGGTCAGGTCATTGTTGTCCAGATAGAGTTTCTTGAGTTTCTTCAGCTTGCCCAGGGTGGCCGGGATTTCGGACAGCATGTTATCGTGGAGGGAAAGCTTGGTAACGTTCACCCACTTGCCCACTTCGTTGGTCAAATCCAAAAGCTGGTTCTTGGCGATGTTCACCTGCTGGAGGTTCTTGAGGTTGCCCACGGAGTCCGGAAGTTCGGACAGGCTGTTATAACCCAGGTACAGGTGTTCTAGCTTGGTCAGTTCGCCGATGGTTTCGGGGAGATCCATCAGGTCGTTTTCGCTAACGGAAAGCTTCTTCAGGTTCTTGAGGTTGCCGATATCGTCCGGAAGCTCCACCAGGAGGTTGCGGTCCAAGATCAGTTCTTCGAGAGATTCAAGTTCGAAAAGCTCCGGCGGGAGGAGTCGGAGATTCTTCTGGGACAGGTCCAGAGAGGTGGCCTTTTCGGCCTTGGCCTTGGCAATGACATCTAGCAAATTCATATCAAAAACTCCTATGAGTTAAATCATAGCATTTTTAAAGCGGAAAGAGTAACGAGCCGCATAAAAAATGTAAAATGTTTGATTTTTGCCCGTTTGGGCACTAAAAAACGTGATATTTCGCAAAAAAATTAAAAAAGTTTCTTATTTTGTATTCAAAAAGGGGGTTTTGAAACTATTTTTATAGCAATAATATATAAATGTATTAGATAGGGCCCTGAACAGGATCCTAGCTTTTGCTTTTATCAATTGAGGAAAAAATGGAATTAACGAAATCGCAGGAACGCCGTCTAGCTTTTGTCGCTAGTCTTTTGAGTCTCAATCCCAATGATCCTACTGATCGAATTAAGGCGCTCAGACACCTAAACCTGGACGAAAATGGTTGCTTCCATGGATTCCAATATTCCCAAGGCTTTATGGAATTCTTCATCTTCCTCGATGAAGATACTCCGCTGGAAAAGGTTGTCCAGCACCTGAATTCCGACTTGAAGCAGCTCCAGATTGCTGTTTTCCGCACTAGCGACCCCACCAACCCGTTCTTCATGTCTCTCCGCGAAGAAGCAGACCCGTGGGCAGTTAACAAGATTTCCGACGACGCCGAAGAGGAAGAAGACGATACTCCGGCAAGCCGTCCGTACATGGAAACCCTCGAAATCACCGTGCTCCGCACCCGCGCTAGTCGTGATTTGACCGACTCTGAACTGGAACGTACCCTCAAGGATATGCGCCGTAAGCTCAATCTCTGGAAGGCCGAAGTCAAGGCTAAGCTGGAAATTGTCGCTGAACACGACGACCTGACCCGCGATTTCCGTTCCGCAGACGACAAACTTGAAATTGTGATGGAGTCTGAACCCCTCCATATGACCAGCGACCACGGCGAACTTTTCCTCGGTTTCTGCCCGATCCGCACCATTTTCGACTATCACGTCAACCTGGGTAAGCGTCTGAAGACCAAGCACAACATGGCTATCGTCTCCAGTAACATCCGTACTTACCTCGGCAACCTCACTCATACCAACGCTGCTCTTATCGACGCCTTCCAGACCATGGAACGCAACGACGACCAGAACGTGAACGTGGAAGACTTCCCGTTCCTGCACAACGGTATGACTCTTACCGGCGATGACCTGCGCTTGAAGGATCGCGACGGCAAGAAGGTGCTGTACATTGACCGTCCCAAGATTATTAACGGTGCTCAGTCCCTGTTCACCTACGAACAGTATGCAAAGAAGAGCAAGAAGCCGGTGAACCCCAAGGTTCTCGTGAAGGTTGTGGTGCCTTATCCTGGTGCCGATAACTTCCTGAACCAGGTGACCATGGCTAACAACCGTCAGAACCCGGTGTTCAGCTACCATCTGCGTGCTGCTGACGATCTGCAGTTCTTCATTTGGCAGCGTTACCAGGAAGAAGGCTTCACATACGTTTACAAGGACGGTGTCCGTCTCAAGGCACGTACCCGTAAGCTGGAAGTCCGTATGCGTCCGGAACTTGCAAAGACCCTCTTCATGATGGATGGCAAGCTCTCTGAATGCCGTTCTTCCGACTGCATTTTCGACAAGGAAACCCTGTACCAGCGTTGTTTCGGCGCATTCGTCCGCGTTGCACCTGAAAAGGAACAGTCCTTCGTCCGTAAGACTATCGCTTTCACCAAGGCATGGCAGCTCCTGAGCCGCTTGCCCATCAAGATCCGTAAGGTGACCCCGGGTAAGGGCGTTTCCATCGAAGCTAACGATGATAATCCGCTGACCCGCATCACTTGGAATGGTCGTCTCGAAGACAAGTTCATCTTCCGCAGCGCCGTCAAGGACCTGGTTGTGGCTCTCGCCCTCAAGCACTGGCTCATCTACGGTGACCCGATCCAGGATTTCGAATGGTTGGTTGAAAACGAACTGAACTTCAACGAATCCATCCTGAAGTATGCCTCCAAGATCTACACTGAAGACCTGAAGGGTATCCTCATTAGCGAATTCAAGGATAACTCCAACTACTACGACACCATCACCACCATCGACAAGGATAGCGGTGAATCTGTGGAACGTCGCTTGTGGAAGGGCTTCGCCAACACTGCTACCTACGAAAAGATGCTTGACCTTCTGTGCAAGAAGAACAAGCAGTGGGAAAAGTGCCGCGAAGGCATTGAAGCATTTATCTAAGCTTCAAAATCCCGGTTTTAAAAGTCCTCGACGAAGAGTCGGGGGCTTTTTTTTATGCATTTTTGGGGGATTCTCTTTAAAATATTGTCACATCTTACTTATATGTGGGGGAGTTTACAATATTTGTTGACCGCTTTTGAGCCGTTTTTTATCTTTGGCTACGAAATTATTACAAAGAAGGAGTTCTAACATTATGTGGAACGAAAAACATATGGCTCGCCTGGAAAAGTACCTGAGCGAAGCACAGGCTGCCGGTGGCGTTGATCGCGTTAATAAGCAGCACCAGTCCGGTAAGTATACCGCTCGCGAACGCATGGAAATGCTGTTCGATGCAGGCACTTTCGTCGAAGTTGGCGCTCTCCGCAAGTCCAGCAACCGCGTTCTCAAGGAAAGCAAGGTCGTTTTGGGTGACGGCGTTGTGACCGGTTACGGTAAGGTGAATGGCCGCTTGGTCTTCGCATCTTCCCAGGATTTCACCGTGGGTGGTGGTTCCTTGGGCCAGTGCCATGCAGAAAAGATTTGCCGCGTTATGGACATGGCTGTTGAAGCTGGTTGCCCGTTCGTTGCTATGAACGACTCCGGTGGAGCTCGTATCGACGAAGGCGTGTTCTCCCTGGCTGGCTATAGCGCCATCATGGCCCGTAACGTTTGGGCTTCTGGCGTGATTCCTCAGATCGCCGTGATCATGGGCCCCTGCGCTGGTGGCGCCTGCTACTCTCCGGCTCTGTCTGACTTCATTTTCATGACCAAGTCTACTTCCCAGATGTTCCTTACCGGTCCCGCTGTTGTTAAGCAGGTCATGGGTGAAAACATCACCGCTGCCGAACTGGGCGGCGCTCCGGTGCATACTGCAAAGTCCGGTGTTGCTCACTTCATGTTCGACGATGACAAACAGACTTTGGAAGGTGTCCGTAAGCTCCTCAGCTACCTGCCCCAGGGCAACAAGTGTAAGCCGGTTTCCGCATCTGAACAGATGGAAGAAAAGGCTGACGAAAACGGCATCAAGAAGCTTTTCAAGAAGTTCCTCAACAAGCAGGAAGCAACCTGCTCCGAAGCTGAAGACAAGAGCGCAACTATCCAGGACATCGTTCCGGATAACTACAAGCAGGCTTACGAAGTGAAGTCTGTGATTGCAGCCTTTGCCGACGCTGACAGCTTCTTTGAAGTTCAGCCGGATTGGGGCAAGAACGTTGTGATCGGTTTCGCTCGCCTGAACGGTGAAGTTATCGGTATCGTCGCTAACCAGCCCAAGGTTCTCGCTGGTTCTCTGGACGTTGACGGCTCCTCCAAGGCTGGCCGCTTCGTTCGCTTCTGCGACGCCTTCAACATTCCTCTCCTCGCTCTCGTTGACGTTCCGGGTTACATGCCGGGTAGCAAGCAGGAATACTCTGGCATTATCCGCCACGGTGCAAAGCTCCTGTACGCCTTCGCCGAAGCAACTGTGCCTAAGGTTACCCTCATTCTCCGTAAGGCCTTCGGTGGTGCTTACATCGCCATGAACTCTAAGGATGTGGGCGCAGACTACGTCTTCGCTCTGCCTATTGCTCAGGTGGCTGTGATGGGTGCAGAAGGTGCTGTCGAGATCATCAACAAGAAGGAAATCTCTGCTGCACCGGATCCGGTTGCTGCACGCGCCGCTTGCATCGCCAAGTACGAAGACGAATTGATGAACCCCTACGTTGCCGCTGCCATGGGCGTGGTCGACGAAGTCATCAAGCCGGAAGACGTACGTAAGCGCCTTGTGACTGCCTTTGAGGCTCTGAAGACTAAGGATCAGAAGCGTCTTTGGAAGAAGCACGCTAATATCCCGCTTTAGTCACACAGATTCCGCTGTAATTGGTGGAAACAGCTTTTGTTAATTTATTCTAAACGTCCGGAGGGGCGTTGGAACGAAAAAAGGCTTGAAAATGGCTTGGCCGAAAGGCTGGGCCGTTTTTTTATGGAAATAATTGCTAAATTCCCGCAAATTCTTGGTGTTTCGCCCTATTTTGCCGAGTTTTTGAAAATGAAATTCAGTATTTTTTAGGGTATGTGTCGCCAGGCGACAAAAGGGTTTTTAGGACTAAAAAAACGTGGCTTTTGCTGGTTTGAAACATTGGTGGCTTGCTATGGGTATTGCCGTAGCTGCAGGGTTCGCCTGGTCTCAGAGCGATTCCGCTTCTGTTGTGTCCGCCAGTGCCGAAGACTCCGAAGCAAATGCTGCTGATCCGGCTGAAACGGAATGGCAGCCCACTCTGCAGTACATTTCTTTACCGCCTTCAGTTAACCCGTTGAACGGCTTACTGCCTTTTGGTGGTATCGGATCATCGCCCCGTTTGATGAGCTCTAGCAAGGGCCAGGTGTTCAGCCATGATATTGACGTGGCAACCCGTGAAATGGATGTGAGCGAAAAGCGCGTAAACTCTGTTTCCCGTGATACCACCACTCTTTGGTCTGCCCATTACCCGGAATTGACCGACTACGTTTCCGACATGTACGATATCGGCCGAAAGAGCCTTTGGCTCAATGGCCTTATCGGTAAGGCCAACGAGGGCTATGAAACTCCGGAAACGGGTTCTGTATTCGATATTACCATCCCTGTGACAATGCCTGCCTGGATGCGTGACTTTGGCTTGGACAAACCCAAGCTGATGCTTCAGGGTTCCATGGATATCCGCTTGAAGGGATATGGTGAATACGACAACGCCGAAGGTAGCACCAAGACCAGTCTTTGGCCCAGTCCATCCTTGAGTTATGTTCCGAACTTTATGGTGAAGGGAAAGATCGGTCCCTACATTACCGTTGAAATCCAGAACGTGGAAGAAGGCCTCGGTACCAAGAACCAGGTGCGCGTGGTTTACGAAGAATCCTACAAGAACGAATTTGAAGATTATATCCTTCAGCGTGTGGAAGCTGGTACCACCAATCTTTCTCTGACGGGTACTGAACTTACGGGTTATTCTGAAAACCACCAGGGCTTGTTCGGTATTAAGGCTGACTGGAAACTGGGCGACTGGCGTTTGACCACCATTGCCTCCCAGGATGGTGGCTCCCAGGAAGAGTACACCTTGAAGGCAAACGAGTCTACTTCTGAATTCCAGGTGCTGGATAAGCAGTTCATCGCTTACCGCTATTACTTCTTGAACCATGATGCTAGGGATGCCTACGTTACTTCTGCCATTACTGGGAAAAAGACCTCCAGCTATCCGGCAACGAACTTGAAGCTTTATAAGCGTGGGGCGACCAATGCGGTTACGGGTATTATTGAAAATGCGACCGTAGTTTATAAGACCCGCTCTGGAAAGACTGTTGAGAAGCTTGTTGAACGACTGGTTGAAATTCCGAGCACGGAGTTCACCTATGATTCCAAGACCGGTGTGGTAAAAATCAATGGCGTAAACCGTAATACATTGATTGCTGCCAGCTGGAGTAACGATGGTTCCGGACGTGTCGGTACGACAGTTCGTGATGGTTCCAAGTTGATCCTTATTCAGTGGGATGCCGCCCTTTCTGAACTTACAGACATCGACAAGTTGATGCTCCGTAACGTTTACTCCATTGGTATCTCTGATGCTAGTGCAGCCAACTTCGTTTTGAGAATGAAGAATAAGTCCGGCATTGCAGGTTCCTACCTGAAGACTTTGGGACTTGTGGATTCCACCACGGGAAGTCCTCTGGTAAACGATGCTACGATCTTCTTGAAGAATGCGTCTGGTAGCTATACTGGTGAAATGTGGTTGCCCTGTAAACCCTTGTCTGAATATGAAGGCGTCAATGCTACGGAAAAGGCTCTCCAGAACTGCTTGGAACCGTTGCGCTTGCTGGATGACTCTGAGGCCATGGCTCAGCTTTACACGCTGCCGGTCTACAACTTGAATCGTTATACCAACCGCTTCTACTTTGAATCTGTGGGTAAGCGTCGTAACTCTACCTTGAGTGTCCGTGATCCTAGCTCTAGCTATGCAGTGAACGGAAACTCCTGTATGGATATTTCTCCGGGTACGGAAAAGGTGACTGCAGGTTCTGCAACCCTTATCCGTGGAACGGACTACGAAGTCAACTACGAACTTGGTCAGATCGAATTGCTCAGTGAACGAGCTCTGGACCCCAATAAGGAAATCAAGGTTTCCTTCGAATGCGAACCTTTGTTTGAAATTGACAACAAGCTGTTGCTTGGTGCCCGTGCAGAACTTCCGCTGGACCTTTACGGTTTCGGCTCGGGTTCCGTGTTCGGCTTGACTGCTTTGTATAAGAGCCAGAGCACTACGGCAAAGACTCCGGTTTTGGGTAGCGAACCTTATTCCAGCACCTTGCTTGGTATGAACCTTCGCTTGCAGGATTCTGTGCCGGCACTGACTGAGCTGGTGAACAAGATTCCTGGCATCAATACCACAGCGGCGTCTAGCTGGCGTTTTGAAGCGGAAATGGCCGCAAGCCGTCATAACGCAAACACCAGCGACAATGCTTCTGCCTTGGTTGAAGATTTTGAAGCCACATCTTCTGGCTTGACTTATCCCTTGTCTCGTCTATCTTGGTACCAGGCATCTCCGCCGGGTGGTGTGTCTTATAATCCTTCTACCTACATTGAAGATTTGGACTACCGTCATCAGGGTGAGTTCATTTGGCACAGTAATATTACGGAACTGTACAAGAACATCTATCCCAATGTGGGTAATTCCGATGTGGACAACCAGCACCTGACTGTGCTGAAGATGACTTTGCGTGCCAATGACAACCTGTCTGGAAAGTCTTGGGGTGGTGTGATGCGCCCCAACAGTTCCTACTACCAGGATCTGAGCAACATGAAATACATTGAAGTGGTTGCTCGCGGTAATGTTGGTTCTATCTATTTGGATCTGGGTCTTATTAGTGAAGATATTTCCATTAATGGTTTTGAACCGGACGGTAAGTATGAAGGTGAAAATGATATTGGAACCACCACCGCCCTGCATGACCGCGGCCTAGATGGTAAGACGGGCGCCGAAGAAGTTCGCGTGATTTGGGACTGCCGTATTTCTGGCTGTGATTCTTCTTTGTTTGATGCTTCTTCCGCTGACGCTTCTACAACGGATATCGCTCGTGATAACTTCAACGATGATCTTGATGAAGAAAGCGATCCGCCGGTATACATCAACGGTACTGAAAACAACTCTGGTGAACGTGCTTATGATACTGAAGATATCAATAAGAACGGCTCCTTGGATCTGGACATTAGCTATGTCCGCTATCGCATTGATTTGTCCGATGCGCACAACATCTACTCTGAGGATTTGAAGAACGGCTGGCGCAAGTGGCAGATTCCTCTGAACCAGTACGATACGGTTGTTTCTGCAAATGGAAGCGACTACCTGACCATTCTTTCTGAAGCTCAGTTTACAAGACTTTGGATGGGCAACTTGAATCCGGGCGTTGCAGAAGCCAAGGTTCAGGTGGCTGGACTTTCTGTGGTGGGAAATGCTTGGGAAGAAACTACCGTTGCTGATTTCTATCGCACCAGTTCCAATGAAAATTCCCAGATTGTTGAAGTAAACGGTGTAGAACAGCAGGTAACTGAATCTATTAGTACAAAGGATACGACCTACGTTAAGGTCTATACCATCAACAACCGTGAAGATTCCCAGAAGTACAAGAAGTCTCCCAATACGACTACTGAACGTGACTCTGAAACCAACGCTCCGTTGAAGGAAACTGCCCTTGCCCTGGATTACCATAACATGAAGCCAGGCCAGGAAGTTGGCGTTACCCGTATTTTTGAAACGGATAAGAAGGACTTCTCCAGTTACAAGTCTTTGAAGATGGAAATCCATTTCGTGGATAGCTCCAAGACGGACAAGGCTCCTATCCGATTTGCATTCCAGTTCGGTGAAGGTTCCTTGGATGGTTCTACGGATTACTACGAATGGAGCTTCCGTCCTGTGAAGTTCTCTTGCTCTAGCGGTGAACGAGAACAGGATTGCCATGAGCAAAACTGGCTGGACAACGCCTTTGCAATGAACTTGACTGACTTCTCCGATTTGAAGAAGTCTCGTCGTCCGCCGTTTATCGATGCGGTTGAAAAGAAAATTACTCCCAAGAAGAATGAACCGGATCGTGAAGAAAAAATCCGCTTGGTGGGTAACCCATCTATTACTAGTATCGACTGGGTTCGCTTTGTTATTATTGCTGACTCCAGTGCTTCTGAAGAAGACTTGAAGGGTACCTTCTGGCTCAATGATATGCGCCTTTCCGATATGGATACGGATTGGGGGTATGCCGCTCGTGTTGGTGGCCAGGTAAACTTTGCCGACTTTGTATCTCTCTCTGGTTCTGTCCGTTACCAGGATGGTAGCTTTGCTACGCTCTCCACTTCTAACGGATCTCCCAAGCCCAAGATTTCTGATGCGGCTTCCCAGTTGGATGTGGCTGGCGACTTTACCATGAACTTGAACAAGTTCCTGAATGATAGCGCTGGTTTCCATATTCCGCTGTCCATGGGTTACCATACTTCTACGAAGCGCCCGTACATGAAGCCTACGGATGACTTGCATTTGAAGAAGAGTAATTTCATTGACTTGACCAGTGATATGTTCCAGAACGAACTGAACATTGATTCCAAGTCCGAGGAAGAACGTCTTCGTGATAGCGCTGATTCTAAGGGGTATCAGTCCTTTGTTCGCGAAAAGAACTTCGGTATCAGCTACCGTAAGGATTACAAGGCCCACGAAACTAAGGTGGGCGAGGTCCTTTCCCAGATGTTCTTGGAACGTCCGGCATTCAGCTATAGCTATAATGAATCCGAAGGTCGCAGCACAACTACTGCAGACTCCACTTATTCCTACCATACGATCTTGGAATATAAGCTGGGTACCTTCAGCATGTTCAAGTTCAAGCCTTTTGAGAGTTTGTCCAAGTACAAGTGGTTGAAGGATATTGCTAGGTCTGATTTTGAACCTTGGCCCCAGACTTTCGATTTGACTCTGTTCGACTTGAACTACGTGCGTTACGTAAACCAGAGCCGTGATCCGGATTATGTGGATCCGCAGGTGGACAAGGTGGTTACCTACACCACGGAATTGAGCCATAAGCTGAATATGCGTTGGAACATTTTCTCGTTCCTTACCACCAGCTATTCTTTGAACATCAGACGTGATATGTTTGGTGGTGGCGACCGTGAAGGCTTTGCCAAGGAAAACTTCTTTACTACCCGAAATGGTGGCCTGTTTGCTAGCGGTTATATCTTTGACTATGACCATACCGACCGCAGGGTATATGTTTCTGAAGACAAGGATAGAACGGTCCTGATTCCTTACGATACCATCCCTAAGGTCGCCTCCAACGGCGATACTATGGCTATCGATATGCAGAATCCGGATTCCTATGAAATCCGTTATGACAGTACGGTGTACTACAAGGTGGATAGCGTTGGCCGTAAGGAATACGGTCGTTCCTATGGTATCTTGCGCAACGAACGTTCTCGTTCCCAGCAGTTTAAGGTCGGTTTCAATCCGCGCATTGTTCCGTTCCTTCCGTTCAGCATGAACTTCAATTCTGACTTTAACCAGTTGAAGTCCATTCCCAATGACTATAACCTGAGAGACGAAACGTCCATCGATAAGAACTACTGGACTATTTCTCAGACAAACCGCTTTGAATTCGCTCCGACCTTCAAGGTTCTTGATTTCGTCCGTAACTTCGGAGGCAAGGAATCCTCTGTGGTCAAGGCCTTTGAAAAGTTGAAGTGGCGTGAAATCAAGTTCAACTGGAATGCAAGTACAAATACTGTGGGCGAAAACTTCACGCTGGCTCAGTTGTATGAGGATCAGGGTGTGACCCCGCTGCAGTATTACCTGTATGGTCTGGGTATCGGAAACGGCTACCGTAATCGTGGCCTCTGGAACATTGTTTCTGGCGATATGGGCTTGACTCATCGTGATGATTACACCGGCTTTGGCCAGTATCGTAATAAAGACGTGGATACCTTGGTTTACCAGGGCAACTTCCGCCACGCTGTTTCTCGTCAGTTCCAGGTCAGTTCCGGTATTACATTGCCTATTTGGGATATCGGCATGAGTGCTGATTTGCAGTGGAAGCAGGATTTCTCCCAGTCTCGTGAATATCCCATGTACATCGATACCACTACTCTCTGGCCGAGACTTGGTGTTAACTTCAATATTCCGAATTTTGCTCAGAAGGTCAGCTTCCTGAATTCCTTCCGCAGTGTTTCTACGAACCATCGTTTCGACTACTCCTATACCACGACTGTTCGCCCGTTCCAGAGTGCTGAAGATTCTTGGACCCAGATTATCAACTTCAACCCGTTGGTCCGCATTACCTTCTTGCTCCAGAACAGCATGCGCATTGAAAACTCTCTGCGCTTCAAGATTGAAAACTCGGATCGCCGCCCGAAGATTGAAGTGGTGGACAAGACGAACTGGACTCCTGCAGATCCTGACGGCTTTGAAGGTAACCCGAAGGATACTACAGATTACTTCTGGGAAACTCCGTGGATGCACACTTCCTTGTACAACGATTTCTCTATCAATATTGGCGATGATGTGACGGTTACATACCCGCTGAAGCTTGATAAGGCAGTGAAGATTTGGAAGTGGTTCTACAAGTTCAAGGATGCAATTGACTTGAAGTTTACCGCTGGTTATGACTTTAAGAAGACGATTCGTAAGGAATATGATCCTGATGCAAACTTCGATATGAAGGACAAGGACTCCGGAACGGATGGTGTCTTTAGACGATGGAGCTATACGGCCCCCACAGGCGAAAAGGAAACTTTGGAGTACTATAAGCCGAAGCTTCACCTGACTGATAGAACGGTTCCGTCTCGTACTCACGAATGGTTTATTAGGCCGGCTGCAAGTTATCAGTTCAACAAGATGGCTTCCTTGAGTTCCTACATTGAATACCGTCAGATTCATGAAAAACTGGATGATGAGACCGCACACCTGCGCCAGATTCTCCAGTTCGAACTTGCCCTGATGCTGAAGTTCAATTAGTGTAAGTCAAGTGCCGCAGCACTAAAGATCACGAATGGAAAAGCCCCGTTATTCAACGGGGCTTCTTTTGCATGATATGCGTGCGGTGTTACTGGGCGTTTTGCTTACTTGATGATGCCTACGTCGCTGTGCTTGACGAATCCCTTCACTTTTTCTCCTAGGCGGATTTCAACGAAGGCGCCTTGCTGGGAAAGGACCTGGAATGAGGTTCCTTCGGAAAGGGTATTCAATGTCTGGGACTTGTTATCGGGAGCGCTGGTAACATCGGCGTCGGCTGCGGTTACCACTCCAGTAACTTCGGTTTCTGCAAGGAAGATCTTGTAGCCGGCGCTTGCGATGATAACGCATGCTGCTGCGGTCAATACGAAGATGGATCCCATAAATACGTTCTTTCGCTTTTCGCTAAGGCTTATGCGGTTGCCGATGGCGGCCAAGACGATCAACCAGAATAGACCGAGGAGGATGAACAACTGGACCTTCAGGGACAGGGCGTGGTGAGCCTTGTACAATCCTGCAAGCAGCGGATTTTCTTCGTCATCCTCTTCCACCTTGTCCTTGGTCATGGCCTGGGCGTAGGCCAGGTTGTGCTGGATGTCGGCATCGTTGGGGTGGAGGCGCAGAGCGGACTTGTAGTAGAAAATGGCAAAGCCCAGTTTTGCATTTCTGAAATAGGCGTTGCCAAGATTGTAATACAGGTCGGCGTCCTGGATGCCGTTGTCTACGCAGGAACGCCATTCGTCGATGGCGCGTTCGTAGTCCTTTTCGTTGTAGGCCTTGGTGCCAGCTTCAATACCCGGGCAGGAATCTGCAGCAACGGCGGACTGTGCGAAAAGCAGGGTTGCGGAAACAGCAAAGATCTTAATCAAATTCTTCATAATCATCTCCCTACTTCAAACCATCCAGGTTTTCGCAGAGGGTTTCAACATCCTTGAGCATCTGCTTTTGCTCTTCGGCAGAGGGATTGACAGGAGCGAATCTTGCAAAGGCGCATTTTTCGAGCCAGCTATCGATGGCGGCAATGGTTTCTGCGGAAATTCCGCGGCTTTCCAATTCCTGCTTCATTTGCGGACGAGTCATTCCCTTGAATTCCACGTTGGTAAGGTCGCTAAGATAATCTACCAGACCGTTTTCCAGGGCGGCATAAAGTGCCTTGGCGTCGTTCTTGGCGAGAGCTGCGTTGGCGTTTGCGAAACGGGCCTTCAGCTGCTTGTTGGCCTTGCCCTTACGGACCAGGGCTGCGTTGTTGTTGTGCTTGCGCTTGCGGGCTACGACGAAGGTGACAATAAAGTAGAACGGAATGGCGACAAGGAACAATGCCCAGTACCAAATGCTCTTGTAAGGCGCGGGACTTTCGACGGAACCCTTCATGTTGTGAATGAATCGGATGTCGTTACCCAGGGATTCGATTTCCTGCTTTTGCACTGCTGCGGGGCCTGCGGCAGCAACGGGAGCCTGGAACATGGCTTCAGGTGCGTTTTCGCCCTTTTCTACAGTAATGTTCCACGGGCCGGCCACTGCAGTTTCGTACTTCTTCTTTGCAGGGTTGAACCAGGAGTACTTAATTTCAGGAATGGTGAATTCGCCCTTCTTTTTGGGATAGAGGAATACCTTGATATTCTTGGTGGTTACCACCTTGTTCCCGGTAATCTTCTTGGAGATGTTGTTTTCCGGGGGAACAGAACGGAAATCGCTGAAGTCGGGAAGCTTGGGGTCTGCGATGGAACCGGGGAGGCCGTCGCCCTTGACGCTGATGGAAAGGGTCATGGCTTCGCCGACCTTAAGTTCGGTGCGGTCAAATTCTGCCTTGAAGCTGTAGTTACCTACCATGCCGGAGAAATCTTCAGGCTTGCCTTCGGCGGGCAGCGGCTTTACGGTAATGTTCAGAGGCGGAGTTGCGGTTTCCGCGTCAACAGATTCCTGTTTGACGGTACGGCTAGAGAATGACATGCCACCCATCTGTTTCTTTTCTTCCACAACCTTGGGCTCGCCGCGCTTTGTGTACTTGAACTTGAAGGGAGGAATCTGAAGGCTGCCGCTCTTTGTGGGGCTGAGCCATGCAAACTTTGCGCTTGCCTGCAGTTCGCGTCGTGCGTTTTCTACAGGTTCGAATTTCATATTAGACAGGTCGCTACGATGAACAATGAAGTCATCGCCAGTGTTCATGTCCGTTGCCTGCAGGTTTCCTTCGAAATGTTCGTAGGTGTGGAAACCCAGGGTTACAGAAATCTGTTCGCCTTCGTAGATGGTTGTCTTGGATGGTTTCAAGGTAACAGTAAGGGCGTCGTCGTTAAAGGAACGCTGGACATCGACCATGACGTCGGTGCTAAGGGCTCGTTTCTGGCCATCGATGGTCATGAAAATCTGACCGGCGCTAGCGCGCCCTGTCTTTTTGGGAGCCTTCAGGTTGAAGGTATATACTCGTGCTTTGTAGGCGCCTCTGCTACTACCGCCAAAGAAGGATTCGAACATATCGTCGAAACCGGGACGTATGACCTGGTCGGTACTGTCGATCTTTGAAAGCGTGAATCCGTTCTTGGTTTCGATTTGAAGATCGCTACGGTTTTCAGGAAGTTCTTGCAGAGGAAATACCAGCTGCAAACCAAAAGTTTTACCGGCTTCAACCCTTTCCGTATTCAACTGAAGAGACGGACGGGCGTTTGCCATAATCGCCATACCGAGACAAAGGAACAAGATTCGTTTCATACTGCCAAAATTACCAAATTTTAATGGGGGAGATGGCACTTGAACACCTGTTTTGTGCGTGTAAAGTAAAACCGCCAAAAAGTGTAATGTTCATTAAGAAAAATTTTCGTACTTATAATATTTTTTCCCTTGAAACGTTAGTAAAAAATTATTAATATTGGCGCCGTTGTAATCGAAGTCACAAAGAAGGAGTGATTATGTACTGTCTGCTTGCTTACCTCATCGTGAAACAGCTCAAGTCCGGAAAGGCTCTGATCTAAAAAAAACACACGACAAAGGCTGAAGAAGAAGGCGACCTGATGAAGGCCGCCTTAAATTTTTACCCAAAATGGGTTGATTTTAAATTAATCAAAGTTCAAATTACGTCGGTATGGGGTGAAACCGGCGTTTTTTATGAAAGACTCGGCCTCTTCGATGGTGCAAAGACCATGATTTTGCAGTACATTTTCCTCAATGACGATGCTGTTGATGTCGTCGGCACCAGAATGTAGGCCTAATTCACCCAAAGAAAGCCCCATTCCCAACAGGGAAACTTCGATATGAGGGATGTTGTCCAGATAAAGGCGGCTGAGTGCCAGCAACTTTAGGTATTCGTCCCCACGAACGTGACGAATGGGGAAGTTGTCTGTTTGGGGCTGGAATGTCCAAACTACGAAACTGTTAAAGCCGGCGACGTTTGCGGCGACCGCCAGATCCTGGGTCTTGCGGACGTATTCCAGGTGCTCGATGATTTCTTCGTCGGTTTCGTCACTGCCGAACACAATGTTTGCGCTTCCGGGGAGGCCTTTCCTGTGGCAGGCGGCCAGTGCGTCGCACCACTGCTGTGCGGGAAGCTTGCGGGGGCTTAGCTTTTGACGCATGCGGTCGCTGAGAATTTCGGCGCCGGCGCCTGGGACGGAGCTGAGGCCAGCGTCTTTGAAGATGTCCAGCAGTTCATCCAGGCTCAAGTTGTTGAATTCTGCAATACGCACCAGTTCTACGGGGGAGAAGCCGCGGACGGTAACGCCCAATTCCTGGGTGAGCATTTTCAGTACATCTATATAATAGGAGAGGGGGATCTCCTTGTTGACTCCGCCTTGCAGGAAAATCTGGTTTGCGCCCTTGGCTTTGGCTTCAATAGTCTTTTGACGAATTTCGTCCAGGGAGAGGACGTATGCTTCGGGGCTGCGGGCAGGTCTGCAGAAACTGCAGAAGCTGCAAGTGACTTCGCAAATGTTGGTGTAGTTGATGATTCGGAATGCGGTGTAGCCAACTTTATTGCCGGGAAGGCGTGCCTGACGGACCATGTCGGCAGCCTCGACTACTTCGGTCCAGGGAACGTTCTTTAGAATATGGAGGCCTTCTGCGGGACTTAAACGTGTTGTAGAAAAATCTCCGTTTTTTGCACAGTCAATTACTTTTTGCAGAATTTCGTTCATATTGGCCAGAATGATGAAGTTTTTAAACCTAAAGTGTGTAAATGTTTTTGGACATATTGTCCACAACATTTGCGTTCCTATATGATAAAAAATTTTGGAGGGGATATAGTTTTAGAAATGGGCCTGGTGAGCCCATAAAAAGGAGTTTGGTATGAAGCGTATGGGTTTTGCTTCTGTTGGTTTGGCACTTGCTTTCGCGGCATCTGCGGCAAATGCTTTTATCTTGACCGGTAAGGTTACTAATGAAAAGGGAGTTGCTATTGAAGGAGCTTCCGTTAGCCTTCCTGGATTGAATCTTTCTACTTCCAGCGATGGAGTGGGTAAGTTTACCCTTCGCGATACTCCCATGAGCATCGCTCCGGTTGTGGCTCCGGGATTTGTTCACGTGACCGATGGAGTACTTTCTTTTTCTCAGTCTAGCTCTAGCCCGGTGCAGGTTCAGATTTTTGATGCGGTGGGTGTCCGTGTTTTGAATAAGAATCTTCAGGGCTCCGGCTCTGTGGATCTTCGTGGTTTTGTGAAGGCTGAAGGAACCTACTTCGCCCGCGTGAAGATGGGTAGCGCCATTCAGAATTTGAAGTTTACCGCTAATGGGACTTACGGTGTGAATTTCGGTAATGCCGAAGTGAAGGCTCTTAGGAAGGAAGCCGCAGGCGAAAATCTTCAGGTGATTGCCGATGGTTACGATACCTTGAATGTTGCCTTGAGCAACCTGGATACCAACGTGGTTTTGACTTTGCAGAAGGCTGCTGGTGTTGAAGAGCAGTTCGACTTTGGTTGGGCCAAGGGCAACGCTCCTGTTCCTACCCGTGGTTGCGGCAAGACCTGGAATCGTGTGAAGTCTGGTAGCTATGACTTCCAGTGGAGCAAGGGTAAGCGTACTATCCGAATTGACATTCCCGATAACTACGACAACAACAAGCCTTACCGCCTTGTGTTCGGTATGCACTGCATGGGTGGCTGGGCCGGTGGCGTTCAGCAGGAAGGCTACTATGGCATGAAACCGCTGGATACTGAGAAGACCACCATCTTTGTGGCTCCGGAAGGTAACGGAAATCAGGCTCCCTGGGCTCAGGATGACTACACCTTGTTCGATGAACTTTTGGCAGACCTTCAGGGCAACCTTTGCATTGATTCTAGCCGTGTGTTCTCTGCAGGCTTTAGCTACGGCTCCATGTTCACTAATGGTCTTTCCAGAAACCGTCAGCATGTGCTCCGTGGTGTAGCGGCCTACGAAACTGCAGAAATCAACATTTGGGTTCCTCAACATTCCGGCAAGTCCATTGCCTGGATGGGTGTGGTTGCCTTGCAGGATAACCTCTGTACTCCGGAACTTGGACGTGCAGCACGTAACACTGCCTTGAAACACAATGGCCCGAACTTTACGGATGCAAGTGGGGAACAGGCTGAAGAATACAAGGGTTCCGGCCCCCACGTCTGCTACGACTACAAGACTGTGGATGAACGTTTCCCGGTGAAGTGGTGTACTCAGAACGGCGGCCACATTTGGGACCATAAGGACCCGGGTGCAACACAGTCATGGGTGCCTAAGACCACCTGGGAATTCTTCACCCAGTTCTAATCGATGGCGGGTCACGAAGACCGCAACGCTTTAACGTAAATTCTCTCTTTTTAATAAAGCTCTCGGCAAATTTGCCGGGAGTTTTTTTGTTGTTTTTTAACAACGCTTTTGGTTATTCGGGAGAACCTTCTGCTGATGATTTTTAATAGATTGGTTCTTGTAAGGCTAGGAGGTTTTTATGAAAAATATGATTCTTTATTGGTCCTTTCCGCAACATTGCTTGCCGCATTTTCTCTTGTTGGCTGTGGCGATGAAAAGTCTGCAGATCCCAACGATAACGAAGGCAAGGACGTGATTGCAAATAGCTTTGATGAACTGCCTGTGTGTAGCGCGTCCCGTGAATGCTCTGTGGGATATGTAAAAGGTGAGAAGATGGAGTACACTTGTGTCGATCGCAAGTGGTTAAATGAACAGGAACTTATGGTTTCCGGTAGCTGTCAGAAACGTCCAGAAAACGGTGAAGACGAAGCTGAGAATCCGGTATTTACTGCTGAAGATTATCTGAATTCTGAAATTGAATATGGAACCATGATTGATCCTCGCGATAGCAGTGTCTATAAAACGGTGAAGATTGGTGACAAGGTTTGGATGGCACAGAATTTGGGGTATGGGGATGATTCCATTCGAGCTTATGGCAACGCAACAAATTTTGATTCCTTAAATGGCCGTAATTATTATGCAAATGAAGCTCAACTCGTTTGTCCAGAAGGTTGGCATTTGCCTCGGTATAATGAGTTTGTAGAATTGATTTCCTTTGTGGATTCAACGTTTGTCGGAACGGACAACGAAGATTCTGTGGCTGTATCCGAAATCGGAGGGAAGGCGTTGAAGTCTCCCCTTGGCTGGACATTGAATGGTGGCAGTAATGAATCTGGTTTTTCAGCAGTCGGATCTGGTTACGTTACCAAGGATTCGAAGTATGGCATGGCTGTTGTATCTACTCCAGGCGAATCTGCTTGCTTCTGGTCTTCTTCTGGATATAGCGAAGAATCTTGGTCTTATGGAACGCTTTTTGGAACGAATTACAACATGTTCGCTCTTTGCCTGACGAAGGATGATGACTCGGTTAGTTTGAAAAAACGCAATGAGGCTTTGTCTGTTCGTTGTGTAAAGGATGAATGATAATTTTGATGAACTCCCGGCGTAATGTCGGGAGTTTTTCTTTTATGGGCGAACAGGATTTTTTCTAAATTTGCGCCCATGGAATTTAAGCGTTTTGAAGCTCTGTTTGAAAAGTTTCCTCAGGTGCAGATTTTTAGCACCGATGGCGAGGATCTCGACAGAGTCATCACACATTTCTTGAATCAGCAGACGGACGTCTCCACAATGTCGGAGGCGATGCAGCGTCGTATCCAACGTGCATTGGCTCCGTTCTGGCAGCAGCGTTTTGTGAGCCTTTATGATACCGAGGCTCCGCTGGTAAAAAACTTGCTTTTGGACAAGAAGTTCTTTTTGCAGACAGATCGCTATATCGAAGATATGGCGTGGGCTGAAACGGATACTACCAAACTCGATGAAGCTTTGAAGATTGCGGACCTGGCTATGGGCATTTTGGACCGTAAGTTGCTGAGCCTTTCCAACGGAGAATTACGCCGAGTTCTTTTGGCACGTATGTGGATGGAAAAGCCCCGGTGGGTTTACTTTAACGATTTGTTTGGCGGTCTTGACCCGGAATACCGCGCCCACTTGGCGGGCTGTGTTGCTGACCTTGCCCGTAGCCGCGGCTCTGAATTGAAGATTGCTGTGCGCTTGGCCCGTGAAGATGAATTGCTTCCGGAAATTCCTGCCTTTGTCTACGCAGACAAGGTTTTTGTGGAATACCAGGGAGAATTACCGAAGGCTGCGGCCACCCCGAAATTCAAGAAGGCTGAACTGAAGAATTACGAAGTGGTGGACCTGAAAACCGGTTCCTCCAACGATGCCGCGGAATTCTATAATGGCCAGGTTTCAAAGTCTGCCGATGCTGGCGAAGTTCTTTTTGACTTGAAGAATGTGAATGTCCGCTTTGGCGAAACAGATGTGATCAAGAACTTGAGCTTGATGATTCGCAAGGGCGAACACTGGACTATCATGGGCGAAAATGGCGCCGGCAAGAGTACCTTGCTGGGCTTGCTCACGGCAGACCATCCGCAGATCTACAAGAACGAAATGGTTCTTCTGGGGGAACGTCCGGGCCACGGTTTGAACGTGTGGGAACACAAGGAAAAGTTTGGCTTCTTCTCTCCGGAACTTGCTTTGCAGTACCGCGAAGATCTGACTCTTCTGGAAGTTCTTTGTACGGGTTTTACCACCCAGCTTTGCAAGGTGGAGTACCCCACCTGGGCCCAGAAGATGAAGGCTCGCGAAATGCTGACCTACTTGGGCTTTGAAGATGTGGACCAGAACATTCGTACCTTGTCGCCTATTGATAAGCGTTTGGTGCTGATGGCTCGTGCCGCAATCCGCCCGCCGGAAGTACTTCTGTTGGATGAACCTTCCCAGGGCTTGAAGGGTGAATACCGCGAAAAGTTGTTCCACCTGCTTCAGCTTTTGTCCAAAGAAACTACATTGATTCTGGTAAGCCATTACGAAGAAGAATGGCCGCCTTGTATGACCCACCTTTTGAGAATGCCGAAGTTCTCCCTGAACTAGGAAAGCGACTATGGAATTAAACGAAAAGAACATTTTGAAGGCGCTTTGTGCGGTGCAGGATCCGGACCTTCACAAGAATATTGTGGAATTGGATTTTGTGCAGAACCTGAAAATTGAAGGAACAAAGGTCAGTTTTGATCTTCGCCTTACGACTCCTACTTGCCCTATCCGCGACCAGTTCAAGGACCAGTGCATTGCTATTGTGAAGGGCATGGGTGCTACTGAAGTGAATGTGACTTTCACTGCCAAGGAAGGTGGTTCCGCTACAGGTAATTCTGCAGCACAGGCTCCCGCAAATTCCCACATTTCCGAAGTGGCCCATGTGGTGGCAGTAGCCAGCGGAAAGGGGGGCGTGGGTAAGTCCACTGTCACCGCAAACTTGGCCATGGCCTTAAGTTTGTCTGGGGCCCGCGTGGGTATTCTTGACGCCGATATTTATGGCCCCAGCATGGGCCTCATGTTCGGCATTGACAAGGCTCCGGAAGTTTTCGACGACAATACTATCGCTCCTGTTGAAGCCAAGGGCGGCATCAGTATTGTGTCTATGTGCATGTTCGCCGATTCCGACAAGGCTACTATCTGGCGCGGTCCTATGGTGAGCCAGATGATCCAGCATTTTATTCATCATGTTCGTTGGGGCAAGTTGGACTACCTGCTGGTGGACTTCCCTCCAGGAACCGGTGACATCCAGCTGACCTTGACTCAGAACTGCCCCATGGCAGGTGCCGTGGTGGTAACCACTCCCCAGGAAGTTGCTTTGGCTGACTGCCGTAAGGGTATCGCCATGTTCGACAACGTGGGTGTGCCTGTGATCGGTATCGTGGAAAACATGAGCTACTTTATTTGCGATCAGTGCAATAAGCCTCATTACATTTTCCGTCAGGGTGGCGGCGCAAAGATTGCTGAAAAGTGGGGCGTGCCTCTCATTGCTAAGGTTCCCCTGGAACCTGCCGTTGCCGACTGCGGCGACTCCGGTACTCCTGCGGTTTTGAGCAATCCCAACTCCGAATCTGCAAAGGCCTTTATGGAAGCTGCCGATGCTATGGTCCGAACCATCTCCATTTTCGATCACGAAGGCGATGGCGTGCTCAAGACCTTTAACTATGAATTTGACCAGTTGCCGGTGGAGGAAGTCTAATGATTCAGCCTAAGAAAGTTTTTAGAACCGCCGATGGCAAGCTTGGTTTTGAATGGACCGATGGTTCCCGAGGCGTATGCGCTGTTCGTAAACTCCGCCTGGCTTGCCCCTGCGCGCTGTGCGTTGATGAACACACGGGTGTCAAGATTCTTGACGATTCCACAGTTCCTGAAGACGTGAAGTTGGTGAAGGTTCAGTCTGTTGGCCGTTACGCCGCATCTCTGGGCTTTAGCGATGGTCATAACTCTGGAATTTACCCGTATGACAAACTGAAGGAATTGACGGATTTGGCGTAAAAAACCATATTTGTTCAAATCTTAATCCGAGTTTTTGAATTTTAGGTGTTATTGATATGAGTGATGCAAATGAAGCCCTCTACTTCCGAGACTTGAATCGGTTCCCGACACTGACTCCCCAGGAGGAGTCGGCTCTCCTGACCATTATCAAGACCGGAGCCACCGAAGAAATTCGCAAGTCCGCCCTCCAGCGCTTGATTCGCGGTAACCTCCGTTTCGTGGTTAGCGTGGCTCGCAAGTATCAGGGTCGTGGACTTTCTCTCTTGGATTTGATCAACGAAGGTAACTTGGGCTTGTTCAAGGCAGCCAAGCGCTTCGATATGGACAAGGACGTGAAGTTCATCTCCTACGCAGTGTGGTGGATCCGTCAGTCCATTCAGAAGGCTCTGTTTGAACAGGTGGGCGCAGTCCGAATTCCGCCTAACAAGCTTGCCTTGGTAAACCGCTTTAAGCGCGCCTTGATGCAGAATGACGGTGACTACGATAAGACTATCGCTATGGACGAATTCTCCCCGTTCGAAAGGGACATCGTGGAAGTGATGGAAAAGATTGTGGACATCTCCCTGGATGCGCCTATCGGCGATAGCTCCACGGTTTCCAGCAGTAGTGAATCTGTCAGCACCCTCATGGACGTTCTCGGTTCCGAAGGCAACCAGGACGAAGACATGGAAAGGGAAGAACGCAAGAAGTTGATCCAGGAAACCCTGTCCTCCTTGCCTCAGCGTGAAGAAGAAATTCTGCGTATGTTCTACGGCTTGGATACCGTTGAAGATACTACCTTGAAAGACATCGGCGAAGACTTGAAGTTGAGCCGTGAACGTGTTCGCCAGATTAAGAACAAGACCTTGCGTCGCTTGCAGAAGAGCAAGGAACACAAGGAAAAGCTGGCTGACTTTTTGGAAGATTAATGGCTAAAAAAACTTCGGGAGCACAGAAGGCCGCATACCTGTTTTTGGCTTTGTGTTGCGGTGCGCTGCTGGCTTTTGCCGGCTGGCGCGTTTATGGTATTTATGGCCCGTCCAAAATAACCGTGGGTGGTGTGCCTTATGGCTTGCCCGCAGGTTCCACCATTGCCCGTGGGGATGCTCCCGACATGGCGGACGCCGCTGCCAAGTCTCCGATCCAGGTCCAGACAGAGCTGCGCCGTGCTACGGAACTTTTCCATTCTGGCGTGTATAATTCCGCCTATGATATTTTTGATGGCATTGTGGCGCTTTATCCTGACCTGCTTCCTGCGGTGTGGGGTGAAGTGAACACCTTGTTTGAAATGGAGCAGCTTTCTGAAAACCAGCGTGACCGTCAGGCTCTGCTGGTGGGAAAGTTGCAGGGACGTTACCCTGGCTCCGGCATTGCCTCTTACCTGGATAGCCGAAACTTCTATGCTGCAGGAAACGAGGCTACCGCCTTGGAACTGGCTCGTGCCGCCGTGGAAAAGGCTCCGTCCTTGGTGGAAGCAAGACTTTGGTTTGCCCAGCTTTTGATGAATAACTCCAGAAGCATTCAGGCTGCTGGCGAACTCCGCACCGTGATTAGTCTTTCCAATGGTGATGTTCCCAAGGCCTATGAATTGCTGGCCGCGGTTTATCATCAGAGTGGTGAATTGGATAGCTGTACCGCGGTTGTCGAATACGCACTTTCTCAGTATCCCATGAATGTCCAGCTGCTTTTGCTGCAGGGTTTCCTTAGCGAGTACCGTGGTCAGTTTGAAGTTGCCGAAAAGATTTATCAGCGCATTCTTGCCTTCCGTCCGGATTTCGCTCCTGCTAAAGATGCCGCTGCAACTCTCGGCGAAAAGACTCCTCCGGGACCGGGTGTTGGCGTAGCCCTTTCTCCCCAGGATAGGGCTCAGACCGCATGCGAAATCTTGGAACCGCTGGTTGAACGTTATCCCGAGAACTTGCCTTTGCGCGAAGCCTTGGGCCGTGCCTACGTAAAGGGTCGTTACTTTGACCGAGCTCGTCAGCAGTTCCAGGAAATCCAGAAGGCTGATCCGGAATATCCTGAAATTCAATTGCGTCTTCAGGAAACCAACGTTTCCCGTCCGGCACCTGTTGCTAGAAACGATGGCCTGACTGCTAACTTGAATCGCGCTATCGATAGCCTTCGCGGAAACAACGCTCCTTCGACGAAGCATGATTTCTCTACCATGCTGGGGCATTACCTTGTTCGTTATGGTGCTACTCCGAGGGAATTCTTCAAGAAGTATTCCATCAGCAATTTTCGCCCTGTTGCAAAAAATGTCTGGCAGGAATCCTTCTACACCGCTCCGTACATGCATACTTATACCGTGGTGTTCGACTCCTTGAATCATTTCAGGGAAGTGCATGTAGTTGTGTATGACTCTTCCTCCAGCTCCAACCATTATGGCATGGCTCCTGAAGTCTACACCAGATTGTTGAAGCAGAACTCCAGAATTTCCGGTATTGGAAACAGCACTGGCGAAACCGATTGTGGTGATGACCTTGTGCTTGATGCCGCTGTGTGGGAAACACAGGATAACTTTGAACTTCTTGCCCGTGTGGTGGGTAAGTCCGCGGAAGTCCGCATGATTCGCTTTGACAAGTCAGCGCTGCCGCCTGGACTTAAGCTTTGCGATTACGTGAAGTATTTGAACCAATATTGATTTTGAGTTTTTTGTATTTTAATGAATATGCGTAGGTTTCAAATAATTGCTCTTGCCTTGACGGCCTTTGTTTTCGAAGGCTGTACTTGCTGTGCTTATTTGAACCACATGTTCAATGCAGAACGTATCTACGACGAAGCTACGGAAATGCGTGTGGCTCGTCAGGATTCTGTTCCCGATGCAGAAAAATCTCTCCCCGGTGCTGATGAACGCGTAAAGTACGATAAGGTCATTGAAAAGGGCTCTCGCGTACTGGAACGTTTCCCGAAGAACAAGAAGCGTACTGCCGAAGCTGTGTTCATGATTGGCGAATCCTACCGCCATAAGCAGGAATGGGGCAAGGCTATTACCAAGTATGACGAATTTGAAAGGTACTTCTCCGATAATGATTCCATGACTACGGTGGAGTATCAGCGTGCATATTGCCTTTATAGAAACGGCGAATATAACATTAGCCGCTTCGCCTTGGAACCGGTGGTTGCACGAAAGGACCATCCCTATTATTTCCAGGGATTGAATCTGTTGTCCCTTCTGGATGAAAAGGCTGACTTCCCCGAACAGGCTATCGCTTCCTTGGAAGCGGTCCTTGCAGACACCTCGGGAACTCCCTTCATGCGCGCCAAGGCTCACTTCAGACTTGCCGGTCTTTATTATAAGATGGAAGAATGGACCAAGTCTCGTGAACATTATACCGCCGAAGAAATCTCCATGCTGAACGTTAGAGAACGTCAGACTGCTGGAGAAAATGCTGCGGAATGCTTGATCAAGAGCAATGAGTTCCTAAAAGCTGCCGATGAATATAAGGAACTGTACAAGAACGAGGATTTCGCTCCAGCTCGCCCCCAGTACCTGGTTCGTATAGGCGAAGCCACCATGATGGCTGAAAAGTTTGCCGACGCTATTGTGATCCTGCAGAAGGTGAACGAAGAGTATCCTCGCACGGAATATTCTTCTCGTAGTTACTACGCTCTGGGCGACTACGAACAGAACAAGAGAATGAACTATGAAAATGCTATTGCCTATTACGACAGTAGCTTTATGGCAAGAAGCATTAGCGAATGGGGCCGTGAAAGCCGTGAACGCCGTGATGCCTTGAAGCGCTTGCTTGCAATGCGTGGCCGCAATGACTCCTTGCGTAAGCAGGATTCCATTCCTAACATGAGCGGTTTCTTCGACTCTGAATTCCAGATTGCAGAATTGTTCCTGTTTAAGCTGGATGAAGTGGACAGTGCCGTTACCCGACTGACTGCAATTATTGAAGAGTCCAAGGATAGCGTGCAGGTGCTGAAGGCTACCTATGCAAAGGCTTTCATCCTGGATGAATTTATGCACGATCCTGATGCGGCTGAAGAAATCTACAAGGAAATCATTGAGAAGTATCCGGATACGGAATACGGCAAGCAGGCCCAGGCAAACTTGGGAATGCGTGTGACCTTGAAGACCCGCGAGGACTTGGCTAAGGAACGTTACCTGGCTGCTGAAAGCTTGTGGACCATTGCTGCGGAAACCCCGCTGGAACAGATGGAACAGGTAGACTCTGCCTACGCCACCGCATTTGTCGCCTTCGATAGCCTTTCCAAGGAATTCCCGGAAACCCAGTCAGGAATCCAGGCCCTCTACATGAAGGGCGTGTACTTCCAGATGAATCCGGAAATGCTTGACAGTGCTATTGCTGTGTATCGTTACATTCGCGATAATCACAGAAATACTCCCTGGGGCATTGAATGTGCCAGGTTGCTCAATAACCGCTTGACTATTGAGGACGGAGATTTGGAACGCCTCCGCAGGCGCGTCAAGAAAAGCGAAGAACATATCGACAAACTTTCTGCTCAGTACTATGAGGCTTTGAACAAGAAGCCCGAAGAAAAGAAGGTCGAGGTCAAGAGCAAGGAAGAAGAAATCCTTGAAAATACGTACAACAGCATGTACGACTTCGAATAAAAATATTTTTAGAAAAATTTGGGATAGACGGCGATTGTCAGAAATTGACAATCGCTGTTTCTATATTTACGTGTACAGAAAAGCACTAGTGATACAAAAGGCTTTGGATTAACGATAATAATGTTGCTAATCGGTGCTTTAAAAGGAAAGAATTATGAAGAGTGTAAAGAGCAAGAAGAATGTTGTTGAAGTTCCGGAACAGAAGCCGTGGGCAACCGGCTTTGACATGTTCAAACGTCGTATTGGCGAACAGCTCCAGATGAACGGTTTCTCTGATGGCTTTGTTGACGATGAGGATTTGCTTCCGTTCTACCGCATGGGTGAAAGCGAAACCTATGTGCTTGCCGCATTGGGCTGTTCTATGCCCTAATAGAAAGAATTTTGTTGGTAAAAAAAAGAAGACTCGGCCATTCTCTCGGCCGGGTCTTTCTTTTTAAGCTCGATAGCTGACGAAGCGTATGTTGTCGCAGTAGTCCTTGTGGATTCCTGCGAATTCCAACCAGGGATAGTTGGCTGCTTCGGCTTTCAGTATTTCTGCCTGCTCGGAACCGATTTCCAGGAAGATCATGGCACCGCTGCTGAGTCGTCCCTCGGTTTGCTGCAGAAGCTTGCGGACCAGGTCTAGACCGTCGGCCCCACCATAGAGGGCCAGAGCCGGGTCGAACTTGTCTACCTCGGGTTGGAGCTTTCCCTTTTCGGAGTCCGGAATGTAGGGTAGGTTTGCCACCAGGCAATCAATCTTCTTGTCGGCGCTGTAGCCTGCGGCTGCCAGCACGTCTGCGGTAACGGCATTCAGCAGGTCGCCTTGGGCGAATACAAGCTTGTCGCTTTCCAATTGGTTGGCGGTCGCGTTTTCGCGGGCGAGAGAAAGGGCGTCTTCAGAGATGTCGCAGGCCAGGACCATTGCAGATTCCATTTCCTTAGCGCAGGAGATGGCGATGCAGCCGGAACCTGTTCCGATTTCTACGACGAAGGGTGCTTCCACTTCCTTGACGCTGTTCTTTACCATGTCCACGATGTCCTCGGTTTCAGAACGAGGAATGAGGGCGCGTGCATCGCACTTGATGATAAAGCCGCGGAAACTTGTGTCGCCGATAATATGCTGCAGAGGTTCACGGTTAGCACGGCGTGCCACCAGCGGACGGAGGGTGTCCAGTTCTGCAGGAGTCAAAGGCTTTTCGAAATTCAGGTAAAGATCCATGCGGTTCTTCATCTGAAGACCGAAACTGATAATGTGCTGTGCGTCCAGCAGAGGGTCAGGAACGCCCTTCTTTTCAAAGAAGACCTTGGTGCGGTTCAAAATTTCAAGAACCGTCATGGGACCGTTGTTTGCAGGTGCGTTTGCCATTATGCCTGGAACTTACCCAACTTTTCCTGGGCGTTAGCCATCTGGAGACCGTTGATGACTTCCTGAAGGTCGCCAGTGACGACCTGGTCCAGGTTGTACAAGGTAAGGCCGATACGATGGTCGGTAACACGGTTCTGAGGATAATTGTAAGTACGGATCTTGGCGGAACGGTCGCCGGTACCCACGAGAGCCTTACGGCTTGCTGCTTCTTCGCGTTCCTTCTTGGCGATGACTTCGTCAAGGATCTTGGAGCGGAGCATTTCCATAGCGTGCAAGCGGTTCTGCAACTGAGATCGTTCAGTCTGGCAGCTTACCACCACGCCGGTGGGAATATGGGTCAAACGGACTGCGGAGTCGGTCTTGTTAATGTACTGACCGCCAGCACCACTGGAACGGTAGGTGTCCATATGGATGTCGGCTTCGCGAATTTCCACATCCACTTCTTCTGCTTCGGGAAGAATTGCAACGGTTGCTGCTGAGGTGTGGACACGACCCTGGGTTTCAGTTTCAGGGACGCGCTGTACGCGATGAACGCCACTTTCAAACTTCAAGGTGCCGTAAACGCTGTCGCCTTCAATATAGGCGCGGATTTCCTTGTAACCGCCAACGGTGCCTTCGCTCAGATCCTGGATGGTAATCTTCCAGCCCATCTTTTCGCAATAGGCGCGATACATGCGGAAAAGGTCGCCAGCGAACAAGGCGGATTCGTCACCGCCGGTACCGCCACGGATTTCGATGGTTGCGTTACGGAAATCCCAGGGATCCTTGGGGACCATCAAGATCTGCAATTCGTCGGTAAGACCGGGCAGAGCCTTTTCGATGGTGGAAAGTTCGGACTTGGCCATGGCTACCATTTCCGGGTCGGAATCGCCCAGAGCCATTTTCCATTCTTCCTGGTCATTCAGCATCTGCAGGTATTCCTTGGCCTTGATTACGGCCTTTTCGATACCCTTGTACTGCTTGTGAATCTTGTTGTAACGAGCCTGGTCGCCAAGAACATCGGGATTACCCAGTTCGGATTCCAGTTCTTCGTACTTTTCAATGAGTTTACGTGCTTTATCTTTCATCGTGGCAAAATTTAGAAAAAAGGTTAGAACTGGTTGATGAAGAAGGTGATGCAGAGGCTGTTAATGAAGTCTGCAAACATACTTCCTACAATGGGAACCAGAAGGTAGGGCTTCACGGCCGGGGCAAATCGGTTGGTAATGGCCTGCATATTTGCCATGGCGTTGGGGGTTGCGCCCATGCCGAAGCCACAGACGCCTGCTGAAAGTACCGCGGCGTCGTAATCGCGGCCCATCACATTGAACACCACGAAATAAGCGAACAGGAACATGAGGGTGGTCTGGGCGCAAAGCAATACGACCAGGGGCAAGGCCAGGGATGCCAACTGCCAGAGCTTCAGGGTGATCATGGCGATGCCCAGGAACAGGGAAAGGCAGATGCCGCCCACGTCGCTGATTTCACCCATGTGGACTTCGTACTTGCTGCTGTATTCGCAAATGTTACGCATGACTGCGGCGACGATCATTGCTCCGATGTAGGAGGGGAAGGTCATGCCGGTCTTGGAAAGCAATGTGGAAATGAAGGTGCCGATGCCCATGGCGATGGCCAGCTGGAATGCTGCAGTGGAGTAGCGCTTTGCGGAACGGCGGTACTTGCTCTGTTCTTCCTTCAACTCTTCCTTGTGTTCTGTGTTGGCTGTTTTCAGCAAATCTCTCTTGATAATCAGCTTTCTGCCCAGGGGGCCGCCCATAAGGGAGCCAGCCACCAGGCCGAAAGTTGCTGCGGCGGTGCAGAGGGTGGTGGCGCCTTCCATGCCGAAGTCTTCCAGAACGGGGCCGAATGCGCCTGCTGTACCATGGCCGCCTACCATGGAAATAGAACCTGCGGAAAGGCCTACCAGCGGGCTAACGTGAAGGAGACTTGCCAGTCCAACAGCCAGGGAATTCTGGAATACGATAAGCACACAAACGCAGATCAAGAGCAGAATCAAGTTGATGCCTCCGCTCTTCAGAATCTTCAGGTTGGCGTTGAAGCCAACAGAGGTGAAGAACACCATCATGCAGATGGACTTGAGGGTTTCATCAAACTGGAATTCCAGAATGTTTAGTTTGTACAAAATACAGGAGATAAAAGCGAAGACGATACCGCCCACCACAGGGGAGGGAATGCAGAACTTTTCCAGGAACTTGACTTTCTTTTTCAGGTTGGCGCCAAAGACGAGGACGACGACGGCCAAGGCCAAGGTCTGGTACATGTCTAATGAAAGCTTGTACATGATAACTCCGTGGGATTAGTCGCCGGTAGAGGGAATGGGCTCGCGAGCCTGAAGGGGTTCAACGACTTCTACTTTTTTGTCCTTGTTAGCATAGAATGCTGCAGCGCCCGGATGGAAAGCCACGGGAATGTTCTCGGTGGAGTTCTTAAGGGCGGTGGCGACTGCTACGGAATTGGGAATGGATGTGGAGGCTGTGTGTGCGGCGTGGTTGCTGAAAGTAACTTCTGTCACCTTTGCTACGACAGCGCTATCCACTAGTTGGCTTGCTACGAGAATTGCCTTTGCACCAAGGGTCTGCAGGTCGGATTCCTGACCTGCGTACGTGCCTGCGGGAATGGTGCTAGAGGTGAGCTCCGGATGGAGTCCCATGATGCGGGCGGCGTCAGCTTCACCGATGGAAAGAAGTCGGATGTTCTTGCTGTTTGCAAGTTCGCTAATAGAGGGGGTGGGAATACCTGCGGTGCAGAAGAAGGCGTCAATTTCACTGTTCTTCAAAGCGTCGGCAGATTCCTTGAAACTGAGTTTTTTGGCGTCCACCTTGTCCAAAGAAATTCCGTAGGATTCCAGGATGATTTCTGCATTGCGAAGCACGCCGGATTCTTCTTCACCCACAGCGACCCGCTTGCCGATAAGATCTGTTACAGACTTGATTTCAGAATTTCCATCAACGACGATCTGGATGGATTCTGTGTAAAGACCTGCCACTGCGGCGATGACGTGGCGCTTGCGGCTGCGCATCAAGTAGTCCTGCAGAATATCTGCTTGGACAATGCCGAAGTCAATAAAACCATCTTCAATCAGGCGGATGTTTGCAGAAGTTCCAGAGGTGTTCTTCACCTGAATTTGAATGCTGCCGTTTGCCTTGTTAAAAGTTTCTGCAAAACTGTTGGCGAACTTATCGTAAAGACCGCCCTTGTTGCCGGAACCGAAACGGATGTTCTGCTTTTCGGTGTTGCAGGATATTGTAAAAACTGTTGCTGCGACAAGAATTGCCGCGGTAGCTATCTTGAATGCAAAAGTCGATGCTTTCATTGGAAAACTCCAGTGGAATAGGGACTGTTGCAATAATAGAAATTCTAATTTTGATGGCATGGAAATTAAACCGATCGGAACATTTTTTGGCGATGCTGTATACAAGTACGATGCTCCTCGACAGGGTCGTCTTTTCGCTGGTCATCCAGGTCGCATCGTTTTAAATGCCGGTTGTAATTTTGAAATGGCCCTTCGCGATTTGGAAGGCTTTGAGCGCATTTGGGTTCTGTTCCAGTTTCATGAAAATGAAGGCTGGCGCCCTACCACACGCCCGCCCGTTCCTGCACCGGGCCGTGATCGCGTAGGTACTTTTGCAAGCCGTAGTCCTTACCGCCCTAATCCCATTGGTCTTAGCTGTGTTCGTCTTCTGAAAATAGAAGGTCTTACTTTGTATGTAGACGAAGCGGACTTGCTGAATGAATCGCCTATTATTGACGTCAAACCTTACATTCCTATGGCTGATGCTTTTCCCAATGCGAAGGCGGGCTGGGTAGAAGAACAGAATTTGGACTTGTGGCAGATTGGCATGGGTGAACGCTTTGAACAAATTAATCAGTGGATTCGCGAGAACTCTGAATTTGACTTGTACAGTTTTGCCCAGGTGCAGCTGGCTCACGGTCCCTTTGATGAAACCCGCCGTAGGCTCTCCTTGGAACCGGAGTTTTCTCGAGGGACGCTTGCCTACCGTACGTTCCGAATTCATTTTGTTTATAGTGAAAAAGAACGCCGCATCAAGCTTACGGGATTAGCTTCTGGCTATACCGAAGAAGAACTTTTGCCCGGTGTCGAGGATAAATACGGGGATAAGGACTTGCATCGTGGTTTTTTAAAGCATTTTTGCTGATGGATGAAAAGATTTTGAATTAGATTTCTTCTTGTATGGTATCTAAAATCAAAGATTTTCTTGTTAATGCACAAATTGATTCAAAAGAAATGAAGAATGTGCAGGATGTTATTGACAGGCGCAATAGTTTGGCTTTGCGTTCACTGTCGTTTCTTGCGATGGTCGGCTTTTTCACTGCGACTATTATGGGCTTGACATCTAACATTGATGGTGTCACGCAAAAAACCGCGGGCTACTTTGTCGGCCTAGTGCTGTCGTTTCTTGTTTACGTTTTGAACAATATTTTTTCTTCAAAAAGCCATAAGATTCTTTTGGCCCTTTTGTGTGCATTCGAAGCCTCCCTTTATGCGACGGGAATGTTTCTCACGTTTGTGTCCACTCCCAATCAGCTGACCATTACCCTTGTTGCCTTTTTACTTGTTGTTCCGCAGTTTTTTGCAGAACGGCCTCTACGAATAAATTTGCTTACGGTCTTTACCGGGATTGTTTTTATTGCGATTTATTCACTTACGGATTTGAAACCTGATAGCATCAGAAAACAGGAATTCATGAATATCGGCATTTTTGCCACGTTGGGTATTGTTCTTGGTTCCTATGTCAAAAAGGCTTTGGTGGAAAGATTCATTTTTGAATATAGGGAACAACAAGCTAATGGCCAGGAACGTCAGGCCCAGCTTCAACAATGGAAATCCATGGCGGATATCTATGTATCCATGGTTCAGGCGGACATAGACAATGATTCCTACTTTATGGTGCGCTCCAACGAATACATTCAAACGGCAATTGGTGGCTGTCAGGGCTTCCAGGAAAGTTTGAATAAAGTTATGAATGCGACTACCGCTCCTGAATATCTGAATGAAGTTTTGAAATTTGTAGATGTATCTTCGTTGAAAGAACGTCTGAAAAACAAAAGAACTATTACCCATGAATTTATGGGTGTGAATTTTGGCTGGTGCCGAGCCCGATTTATCGCTGTACGAAATTCTGAAGAGGAAGAAGTTCGCCGTGTGATTTACGTGGTGGAAAACATCAACGAACAAAAGAGTCGCGAAGCAAAGCTGACCACCATGGCCGAAACGGATTCCATGACTGGGCTTTACAATCGCCTGGCTGGTACCGCAAAGATCAAGTCGCGTCTTTACGAAGGTCAGGACGGCATGCTTTGCTTATTTGATATTGATAAGTTCAAAAGTGTGAACGATACCTTTGGACACCAGACTGGCGACGAGGTGATTCTCGCTGTGGCCGACGCACTGCGCAAGGCCTTCCGCGATAACGATGTGTTGATGCGCCTGGGCGGTGATGAATTTATGGTTTATACGCCCTCCGTAAACACCGAGGAACTTGGTGCCAAAGTGATTCAGCGATTCTTTGATGTGCTGGACCAGGCAAAGATTGCGGACCATGAAGATTACAGGATTTCTGTAAGCCTTGGTGCAACTTTTGCCACGAAGGGATCCCTGTTTGAAAAGTTGTATGAAGAGGCCGATGTCTGCACTTACGAAAGCAAGAAGATCGCAGGCAAGTCCTTCACGTTCCACCGTGGATAATCGGTTCAGTTTCCTCCCGCGTCGCAGACTTTGTCTTCCCTCGCTTGAAGGGAATTTTGCTTAGTATTTTTCGCCAAGAACTAGCAAACGGTAGATCGCTTCTTCGCTGCCTACTTTGTGCTTGTCTGTTTCGTTGCGGCCGAAAAATTTGTGCCAGTTTCTGCTTGTTGGGACAATGGCGTCGTCAAAGGGCCAAGGGCGGATGAAGCCTGGAGGGAGCAAACTGTAGAGCTTGCTGCTGTCTATGTCCAAGTCGCCTACTCGCGGGGGCATGGGGCCCGCTTCGATGCGGGGGCAGCCATGAAGTAGTTCCTGAGGGTAGCCTCCGATGGCATTTACCAGCTGTCCTGCGTTATAAAGGGTGACGCGTCGGGGGCCGCCGCAGTTGTAGATGCCTGCAGGGAATTCGTGCTCCAAAATGTATTGAACCACGCGGCACATGTCGTTGCCGTAAATGGGTCTGCGGTATTCATCGGTATAAAGTGTGGCAGGGCGGCCCGGTCTAAAACGATAGCTGATCCAGTCGATGGCGCCGGCGCATCCGCCGGGAGCGTAGTCCATTGGCAGGGGCACGCGCAGCATGACGGCATCGGGCTTGATGCGGCTGATTTCAATTTCCGCTTCCAGCTGGTGCTTACCGTAATTGTGAATAGGGTCCTTGACCGTATCATCCTTGTAGGGGCGAAGGTGGGCTGTTTCTTCGCTGCCGCTCCACACCATGTCCGTAGAAATTCGTATGAATATGCAGTTGTAGTCTGCCGCTAAATTTGCTGCATCGACCCCTTGGGAACAGTTCAGCAGGTAGCTTCGAGGCGTATCGCATTCACAGGCCTTCAGGGCGCAGTTTCCGCTGGCGTCAATCACCGTCTTGAATTTGTATTTCTCAAAAAGTGCAGTAAGGCCTGCGGTATCCTCCGCGTCAATCGCTACTACGTCCTGCCCGAAAACGCAGGGATGCTTTATAGGGCGGATGCCGATGAGAGGCGCTGGCGCGTCAGGATGGCGAGGCGCCGGATGGATTGTCCCGCTGGTACCGTCGCTTTCGTCGGTTCCGCCAAACAATTTATTGAAGTGTCTAAAAAGAGCGTAACCGGGAACGCCGTTCAATCCCAGAACGAGTATGGGAAGCTGCAGGGGTCGCCGGGACTGTTCTACAAAAGCGTCGCTCACTTTTGGCTCAGTTTCCACTTAAGGTAGCCCGCCATTTGCAGCGGGTGATTGAAGGTGCCGTCAAGCATCTTTGCCTGCAGTTCTTCATCAGTCATTTCGGAGGATTCGATTTCTTCGGTTTCGTCAAAGGCGGTGGAGCCTGCACGGACAACACCATCAATGAAAACTACATGGAACTTGCCACGATGACGATCCGGGTTGACGGGGAAGGCTCCTAGGTACATAACCTTATTGTCATCCCGGGCAAGTCCCGGGATCTCCTTGCCTTGTCCGTAACCGCATTCTTCCTGCAGTTCTCTTACTGCAGCCTGTTCCGGAGTTTCGCCTTTGTCAATAATTCCTGCCGGGAATTCCAGGGCGATCTTGCCGGTGCCGTGACGATACTGTTCCGTCATGACCCACTTGCCTTCTGCGGTGCGAGCAAGAATCAGCACCCAGTCCGGTTGCCACAAGGTGTAAAAGTCGTCGATGACTTTTCCGTTGGGGAGTTCGCACTTTTCCTTGGCTACTTTCAGCCAGGGGGCATTCACCAAGTACTCGGTGTCCAACAGTTTCCAAGGCTTCATTCTACACTCCTTCCAACTTGTTTTTCAGGTAATGTTTGGAGGTGTATGTCCAGAACATAATGTCTGCAATGGCGAGTGCCACGGCGCAAGCAATAAAGACCTGCTGGTGCATGCCGAAATGTTCGGCCATGGATCCACCCACAAGAATGCCTGCTCCAATGCCGATATCCCATCCGCTCAGGTAAGTGCTGTTGGCGGTGCCGCGCTGATCGTGGCGAGCCAGGTTCACGCACATGGTTTGGTAGCCCGGGAAAATTAAACCCAGACTAGTACCGATTAGGAATGCGGAAATAAAGAATACGATAGGTCCGTTGCAGAAGGCCAGGAGACAGTAGGCCGCAACGATGATTGTCATGCCAATGCCTACAAGACGGGTGAGCCAGCCGCGGTCAATAAGCTTGCCGGTAAGCACTCGGTTCATGATCAAACCTGCGGCAATCAAGGCGTAGAACCAGCCGCTTCCTCCGATACCCAGTTCCTTGGCGTAAAGGGAGATGTAGTTGGTCACAGGGCCGTAGGCGAATCCCACAAAAATGAAATTGATGAACTGGGGAATGGCTCGGGTCAGGAAAAATCTATCCAAGGAAAGAGGCGGGCGTGCAACCTTCGGGCGAGGCTTTACGTTCAAGGTCTTCACCAAAATCAAACCGATAACGCACAAGGCGATGGAAATGGAAAACACTAGGTTGGAACCGAAGGCTTCGTAAAGGAACATGCCGGTCATGGGGCCCGTTGCAAAAGCCAAGTTCACGCTGATTCCAAAGTAACCGATGCCCTCGCCACGGCGGCTTGCAGGGAGGGTGTCGATGGCCACCGTGTTACTTGCGGTGGTGGAAACTCCAAAGAACACGCCGTGCATGAAACGGACTACAGCCAGTAACGGCAAAAGTCCCAGAGCCCAGTAGCCCACAAAGCAAATGGTAAAGGCGAAGAATGTCCAGAAGTACAGAGGCTTGCGACTCAGGGAATCCACAAGGAACCCGGCGAAAGGTCTACAGCAAAGAGCACCGATAGTGTACAGCGAGATGATGATACCTGCAGTTGCGTTGTCCGTCTGGAACTTTTCAAAAATGTACAGCGGCAATACCGGCAGCAGCTGGTAGAAACTGAAGAACAGCAAAAAATTGGCTGCAGCGCATGTTACGAAATTCCGCGTCCATAAGGCGGGTTTTTCGTTGGTGCAATTTTCAGAGGCTCCCTGTATCATGAATTACTTCTTTTCCAGAGTGACGATGGTTTCTAAGTGCGGGGTGCCCGGGAACAAGTCCAGAGGCTGCACTTCACGAACGTGGTAGCCGTAGCGTTCCCATTCCTTCAGAGCACCGGGGATTTCGTCGGTGCCGCAGAACACGTGGCAGACGCGGACCGGCTTACGCATGACCAGGGCCTTGATAACGCCTGGCTCGCAGCCCTTGCGGGGCGGGTCCAGCAAAATCTTTTCCGGTTCGTTGGGGTTGGGCTTCGGCAGACGCAGGTGAATAAAATCTTCGTCGATCTTGCCTGCGATAAAGCGGTAGTTCTTCTTCAGGAACTTTGCGCTGGCCTTTGCGCTTTCGATGGACGGACCTTCCCATTCCACACCTAGAACGCTCTTGGCAGCTTCGCCTAGTGCGAAACTGAACAGGCCGTAACCGCAGTACAAGTCCAGGAACTTGTCTTCCTTGGTCAGGCCCATCATGCGGCTTGCAGCCTTGATGAGGTTATGAATCTGGCTTTCGTTAATCTGACTGAAGCCAGTTACAGGATACTTGAGGCGGAAGTGGCCCAAGTCCAAAGTCATTTCGCGGGGGCCATAGAGCTGCTTGAAGTTCAGACCTTCCGTGGGGCGCTTTGCTTCCAGGTAGTAGTCGGATTCCGTGGTGTCCACATAGGTGTGGGCTGCAGTCACGTGGTACGGGCTCTGCTGGAGAACTTCGGAAATCTGCTTCAGCTTGCGGACGATGGCGGCATCGATCTTCTTGATGTTAAAAATGACCACGCGATATTTGTAGGTACCGCGGATAATAATCCAGTTCAAGGCGTAAGCCAGGGGCTTGTAGGCCGGGGTAATCAGCTTTTCAAAAAGCAGGCTGTAAATCTTGTTGTGTTCTTCCGGTTCCAGCATGGAATCCATACGGTCGAACTGCAGGTTGCCCGGAACCATGGCCACACGGCGCTTACTGGTGGTGCGGTAGCCTCGAGACATAGGGCTTGCAATCACCGGCTTCGGGTTGCCTGCCAAACGGTTCACATCCCAGAATTCCTGGATGGCCTGGTCCTTGACCTTCAGCTCATCCTTGTAGTCCATCATGGCAAGGGATTCTCCGCGTGCAGAATCAGCTTCGCGGGTGTAGTTGGGAATGCAGTTGGCAATGGCCTGTTCAAAAAGCATAGGTGCCTCCGTGGCGGCAGAAATTTTACCCCACCAAATCTAGAAAATGCCCCAATAAATATAAAGCCCTCCCCAAAAACAACCAAAAGCCCCCTTCTATGCAAAAGCCCCCTCATTTAAGGAGGGGGTTGGGGGAGGGGATTTAGGGGAGGGTGCAAAAAAAAGACCCATCCGGAGATGGGTCTTCGAGCGGCGGACCGGGATCGAACCGGCAACCATTAGCTTGGAAGGCTAAGGCTCTACCATTGAGCTACCGCCGCAAGTGTGACCAATTATACAAAAAAACGGCCGTTTTTAAAGGGGTATCTTGAAAAGATATTGGACTTTTTCTTAAAACTTTCTATCTTTTCGCTACATTAAACAATTCACCTAGAGGAACTTAACTTGGCCTTACAACCTCCCCGCGGCCGTCAAATGCCCAACCGTCAGAGCGACGGCACTCGCATCAACGAAGATATTCGCATCTCTCCGATTCGTCTTGTAAAGGACGAAGGCGAAGCCATCATTATCGAGACCCACAAGGCTCTCCAGATGGCCAAGGACGCCGGACTGGACCTGGTGGAAGTGTCTCCCAATGCCAAGCCTCCCGTATGCAAGATCATCAACTACGGTAAGTATAAGTTCGAACAGGTCAAGAAGGCTAAGGCCGCAAAGGCCAAGCAGCATGTGGTGAAGCTTAAGGAAATCAAGATGCACCCGAAGACTGCTGAAAACGACTACTTGTACCGTATCAAGCAGGCAGGTGAATTCCTTCAGGATGGCATGAAGGTAAAGCTTATCATGCAGTTCCGCGGTCGCGAAATGGCCCATATGGATTATGGCAAGCGTCTTATGGAACGTGCAAAAGAAGACTTGGCCGCCTATGGCGACCTTGAAATGGACTCCAGAGTCGAAGGCAACACAATGCTTTCCATCTATAGTCCCAAACGTGGTGCTGGCACCGCTAAGAAGCCCCAGGCTGCTCAGCAGGACCAGGCACCGAAGCCCGTAACCGAGCCAGAGGCAGCAGGTGAGGCTTAATCATTAACCTAACGAGGTAAAAATGCCTAAGATGAAAACACATAGCGGTTCCAAGAAGCGCTTCCGCTTGACCGGCTCCGGCCACGTCAAGTTCAAGCGTGCTGGTATGCGCCACATTCAAGCCAAGATGAACACCAAGCGTAAGCGCAACCTCCGTAAGGGTGCTCTTATCAAGAAGTGTGATTTGTACCACGTCAAGCGTCTGCTTGTTGTAGCATAAGGAGTGTAAGAATGCCACGCGCAAAAACTAGAGTTCCTTCCCGCGAACGCCGCAAAAATATCCTCAAGGCTGCTAAGGGTTTCTACGGCCGTCGTAAGTCCAACATCCGCTTGGCCATCGACGCTGTTTCCCACGCAGGTCAGTATGCCTATGCTCACCGCCGCGACAAGAAGGGTGACTTCCGCTCTCTGTGGATCACTCGTCTGAACGCTGCTGTTCGTGAACACGGCATTAGCTATAGCCAGTTCATTTACAAGCTCTCCAAGGCTAACATCAAGATGAACCGTAAGGTTCTCGCTGATATGGCAATTGCAGATCCTTCTGCTTTCGCTAAGGTCGTGGACGCTGTGAAGGCTGCTTAATTCTTGATTCGTCAAGAATTGCGTTAGCTATCATCGAAACGCGAGAAATTGAGCCTCTCTTCGGAGAGGCTCTTTTTTTATGCAAAGTCTATGTGATGAAGGAATGCTTTTCTCGCTTAAGCTTTAGCCTTAAGGATTTTGTTCTTCAGGCAGACAACCTTGTCAAAGACCAGGCCAACGCCCTTCCAGAAGAAATTGACGACGTACGAAGCGACGAAGGAGAAAAGAATCAAGAGAAGCAGCGAAAGGATGGCGTACTTCGGAGCGGTCACTGCCTTTGAGAAAATGCCGATGTAGTAGCAGAAGAATGTATGAGTGAGCCACATGTTCGTGCTCTGGCTACCGACGATGATACATCCCTTTCTGATGAACTTGATTCTATTGATCAAGTCCAGACCGGTAACGGTCAAGACCGGAATGAAGAAAATGTCGAACGGGTCGCCCAGTTCAGACTGCCTCAGGAAGACGATTGCAACCCATGCGCAGATATCGAAGAACGGATTCAACAGGTTGTTTGCCTTCAGGGATTCGTTCAGTCGGTCGAAAAGACCGTTCCTTGCCACAATTGCTCCCATCCAGAAACAGGTTGCGTAAGGAGCAATCTGGCAGAAGAATTTCAGGTAAAGACGGTTGTTTGCCAACACGCCAAGATTCGGGTTTTGTGCAAGACCGGGGAAAACGTTGCTGATGAGCAGGCATACCACAAGCATCAAGAAAATGTTGATGCGGGTGGAGAACCTGTCGATAATCGCTCTGATCAGCGGGAAGGTTATCAAGGCGAATGCATAGCTACTCAGGAACCACCATTCTCTATTGTAAGTGGAGGTAAATCCAAGGAAGTTGGATATGAGTTCCCTGGAAGAGAGAATGGAAAACCTGGAGTAGATGAAGGCTTCCGTACAGTAGGCTTCCTGCTTAGAGAAGAAAATAAAGCAGATGGGAATGAAAATCAGGAACACCTTCCAGTAGGCGAAATAAAGCTTTTTCAGTTTTCCCATCAGGTCAAACTTCTTGCCGAAATAGCTTTTATAAACGCCGTAGCCGCCATAGAAAAAGAACATCGGAACGCAGATCTTTCCGAAGAATCCGATGTAGGTTGTGGCCGGGATCCCGAAAATGGTGAAAAAGTTTTCCAGGGGGGCGGCGAGTCTAGGCGGGAAACACCACAGGTGGTGCATGAGCATACAGCAGATTGCTATAGCCTTCATGACCTTGGTGTCATCCTTAGAGAGATAACTATCGAGGGTAATGTTGCTTTTTTCCATTGAGGATTAACCGTGGCGACGGTCGTTCATGTTGTTTTCGGCGTAGTAAGCCTTCTTGTTCTCGTACATGTTGTGGTCGATGGTGTTGATGAACTCATCGATGTTGTTGCTCTTCAAATCCAGCAGACCTCTACCGATGGATGTGGACAGCTTGTACGGGGCTTTGGACTTTTCGTTGAACTCGGCCAACTTGCGGTGGATGTCCTTGACATAGTAGTCCACGGTGACCTGGTCCTCGGTGTCCAGTAGAAGAATAAATTCATCGCCTGCGTAGCGGATGGCAACGCCGATGTTGCTTACCACTCTTTGAAGAATTTCTGCCATGTTAATCAAGGCTTCGTCACCGACGGAGTGGCCGAAGTCGTCGTTGATCTTCTTGAAGGAGTTCAGGTCCAGCATAAGGCCTGTCATGACGGTGCTACGTTTTCTGGAGAAAATGCTCAGATGATGGTCCAGATACACACGGTTGTAAAGACCTGTCAGGCGATCTCTGAAGATGAGCTCATTTTGCAAACTGGTAAACACGCCGGCGATGGAAACGGCTAGACCAGAGGAAATTGTGGAAATTCCGTAGAAGAGGGTCTGTGCCAAGGTGCCGAGCATCAGGGGAATAATGTACACCCAGATCGGGAAGAACTTGAGCACACCGTTACGCATACGGCTCCAGAAGTAGACCACGATACTGTCCATGGTAATACCATAGTCAATAACTGTGTAGACCCAGTATCCCCAGTGTCTGTGATAAATGTTGTTTTCGTCAATAGAATAAATGAAGGGGAAGAACAGATTTACAAAGACGCCTACAGTACCTAGTGCGACAATAACGGCGAGAATGCGGGAATGGATCTTGGAAACACCACCGCAAACGTGGCGGGTAAGGAATGCGAACCAAAGTACGGAGCAGTACATATTGGATGCGTACAGCCAACCGTTTCCGAAAAAGTTCATGAACTTTGCTAAAGAACTACCGTGTCCATCGGAAGTGAAGACCAGCGGATCGATGATACAGTTCAGAAAGCCGCAGATGAGCATTGCAAACAGGGTTGCATTCTCCAGGTTCTTGCGGGGAATTCTCCACAGGTTACCGGCCAATACCACGGCGATCAAAACCGCACCGAAAATATTGACCACGTAAATACAAGTCAAGGATGTATCCATATGAAAAAAATATAGTTACTGTAATAATGCCGTAGAAATGCGTTTTTACCAAACTAATGCTATTTTTACCCCGTATGAAGCAGATTTATCGCAAAACAGTCCTTCCCAATGGTGTTGTTGTTCAAACCGATTATATGCCCCAAGCTTATTCCGTGGCTTTGGGAGCTTGGCTCCCTCGTGGATCTCGCCATGAAAAGGTAAATGAATTCGGCCTGAGCCATTTTTACGAACATTTGGTTTTCAAGGGAACGGAAAATCGAACCGCATTCGAAATCGCTTGCTCTCTGGAAGATCGTGGTGGAAATTTGGAAGCCTATACGACCCGACAGGAAACGGTTTTTTATGCCACGGTGGTCAAGGAAGATGTTGGTCTGGCCATTGATGTGATTGCGGATATGTTGATGAACCCTCGTTTCGATAAAGCAGAAATGGAAAAGGAACGCAAGGTTATCATCGAGGAAATCCGCAGTTACGATGATATACCTGAGGAAGTGGCGGGGGATGTTTTCAACAACATCCATTTCAAGGGCTGCGGCATTGCTCATTCCATTACTGGCACGGTAAAGGAAGTCCGCAACTTGACTCACGAACAAATGTGGGAGTACGAACGCCAGGTATTGAATGATATGCCCATCTACGTTTGCGCCGCAGGCAAGGTGGATCATGATGCCTTGGTAGATTTGTGTGCCAAGAAGTTTGCGAAAAAGAAGTCTGGAAAGATTTGGCCGGTAGATGAATATAAGTGCAACGCCGGTGTAAAAATCGTTGGCAAGCAAGATACCCAGCAGGCAAACCTTTTCTGGGGTGTAAGCTTTGGCGAACACATGCTGGAGGAAAAGAACCGCTTGGCTTTATCCGTGTTCAACGTGGCCATTGGCGCAGGTATGTCTAGCCGTTTGTTCCAGAAGATCCGTGAGGAACGAGGCTTGGCTTATTCTGTCTATACCACTGCTGACGTGTATAAGGATTGTATGGACTGGGGTGTTTCCTTGGCAACGGAACCTCGCCAGTTGAAGACTGCGCTAAAACTTTCCATTGACGAAGTTCGCAACTTTATAGCCAAGGGCTTTGCCAAGGATGAATTGGAACGTACCAAGACCAATATTATTGGCGGTATCCGTTTGGGTGCGGATAGTCCTGAAAAGCGCGTGATGCGCTTGGCGGAACAGACCTTGCACTTAGGCGATTTCAATCCTATGGAAGAAACGGAAAAGAGCATCGCGAAGATGACGGAAACAGAAATTGTGGACGTGGTGAAAAGTGCTTTTGAAAACGCCAAGTATTCTATTTCTGTAGTTCAGCCCAGCGATCACAAGAAACCGGATCTGAAGGACTTTTTGAAGTTCTAGGAACGTCTTTTTATTGTCATTGCGAGGAGCGTAGCGACGCGGCAATCGAAGCAGACTCTGGTAATGTTCTAAAAACGGCTACGGCTCTGCACGTAGGCTTTGTGGTTTGCCTTTACCTTTTCGCTTACGTGCATGCAGGGCTCCAACTTCCAATAGAAATCTTCCAGCTGTTTTGTGTCGAAGAAAGTCTTGTTGTTTTTGACTAGCGCACTGAACTTTTCCTGCAGTTGGAACATATGGCAAATCAGCCAGTTCCTGCCTTTGCCGGGAATGCGCTTCAGTACGCAACGGTCGCTGAAAACAATGATGGAATAAATGGGAACGTCATCCACGCATAATTCGCGCTTGGCGTAATTCTCTTTCAAAAAATGCTGCAAGGCGCGAATGTGCCCGTCGTTCTGTTGAATGGGATTGTGGAACGTGTGTTCCGTGCGGGCGTTCATGCGCTGATGCCAACGTTCGTCTTCCAAGCCGCCGGTAATTTCTCCAGATACATTCTTGCTTTCAAGAACGTAGATGCCGGATTGGTGTAAAAGCAGGGAATCAATTTCTGTAACGCCGCCGTGGCTGGGAATAAACAGGTTCTTCATCAGGACATACTTGCGCTTGTCCTGGTCACAAATTTGAGCGACTGTTTTGGCAAGAACTGCTTCGCCATAGACTCCGTTGGGATCGTTTTCAATACGTTCCTTCTGGAAATCCTTGAAAGTCTTCCGGCGACCATCCTTGTGAAACTGCCCGCGATTCTGCTTACCTTGTGCTTTTGACTTGAAGAAGACAAAAGCCAGTAAGGCGATAATCACAAGCAATGTAATGATGGTAGAAGTCATGCGGTAAGTATAAGAAAAAAGATTTCATCCGGCAAAAAAAGAGCCCGCCCGGAGGCGGACTCTTTAAATTTTAGTTGCGTCCGAAGCGACGAGTTCTGCGGAAGGGCTTGTCGCCAAAGTCGCGTTCGTCATGATCCTTACGGAAAGGCTTTTCGCCAAACTTTTCGCGACGGCGCTCTTCGCGGTTCTTGCCGCCAAAACTCCCGCGATCATCACGCTTGCCTCCGAATTTTCCGCCGCGATCTCCGCGGTCGCCAAAACTACGGTCGCCAAAACCGCGGTCTCCACGGTCCTTGCGGAAACCGCCACGACGTTCTTCGCGATTGCCGCCGAAACCGCCGCGTCCGCCGCGACCACCAAAACCACGGTCTCCGCCAAAGCTGCGACCTTCACGGTGGAAACTGCGGCCTTCGCGAGTACCTTCTTCATCGCGTTCAGGAGGTTCGTCCGTCATCAGGCGGAACTTGGCGTCGTTACCGCGGATGGTGATACCTGCGAGAATATCCAGAACATCCTGGGGAACGGCTTCCGGCAATTCCACGGTGCTGAACTTGTCGAAAAGCTTGATGCGGCCGATGTTGCTGCTGCTGATGTTGGCTTCGCCTGCGATGGCGCCTACAATATCCTTGGGAGTGACGCGGTCAAAGCGGCCTACGCCCAGGTAGTAACGGAGATAGCCTTCTTCGACGCCGTTCAGACCTTCCTTGCGTTCCTTATTCAAACGCTTACGGTCTTCCACGTCAAAGCCAGCGGTACCTGCGCCGATGAAGTCGCGGCCGCCCTTTTCCTTGCCAGACTTTTCACCACGTTCTGCGCGTTCCTTGGCGCGGCGAGCTTCGCGGGGTGCGTCCAGCGGAGCCAATTCCGGGAACAGGGGCTGCTTCTTCTGATACATCTTGATGACGGCCGCGGCCACGTCTTCTGCAGTCAGCGGGGCGATAGCTCCGTCCTCGTTTTCTACACCGCAAGTCAGGTTATTGCCTTCAGCAACCAATTCCTGAATAAGAGTCTTGAACTGATCCAGTTCGCCGTAGCTTGCAACACTCTTTACCTTCTGCTTGAATGCAGCCACGCGCTTCTTGCTGATGATTTCTGCAGTGGGCAATTCCATTTCATCAATGGGCTGACGGGTGGCCCGTTCAATAATCTTCAGCATGCGCTTTTCACGCGGGGTGATGAAGAGAATTGCGTCGCCGCTGCGGCCTGCACGACCTGTACGGCCAATGCGATGCACGTAGGATTCGGTGTCAAAAGGAATGTCGTAGTTTACCACCAGGGAAATGCGGTCCACGTCAATGCCGCGGGCAGCCACGTCGGTTGCCACCACAATATCAAGCTTACCCATCTTCAATCGGTTGATGGTGCGTTCACGCATGGACTGTGCCAAATCGCCGTTCAGCGGGGCCACATTGAAACCGCGGCTTTCCAGCTTTTCGGCCACTTCTGTGGTGTTCTGCTTGGTGCGTACGAAAATCAGGACGCCGTCAAAGTCTTCGCCTTCCAACACGCGGGCCAAGGCTTCGATTTTATGTTCCTGCTTAATGAACATGTAGCGCTGGTGAATGTTTTCAACAGTGGTAGTCTTGTTCTCGATGCAGGCTTCGTCGTATTCGCCCAGGTACTTGTCGATGATGGCCTTCACCTTCTTGGGCATGGTGGCGCTAAAGAGGGCGCGCTGTGCGTCTGCGGGAATTTCGCTCAAGATGGTTTCCACATCTTCTTCGAAACCCATGTCCAGCATTTCGTCAGCTTCGTCAAGAACGATTGCCTTTACGCCGCCTAGAGAGATGGTGCCGCGCTTGATGTGGTCAATCAAACGACCCGGAGTAGCAACGATGATATTTGCCTGACGCTTGAGGGCGCGAATCTGCACGGCGATGTCCTGGCCACCGTAAACGGGAACCACGTGAACCTTGGGCATGTTTTCTGCGTACTGCTGGATGGCTTCGGCCACCTGGATGGCGAGCTCGCGGGTGGGTGTCAAAACCAGCATGGAGGTCTCGTGACCGTTGAACTGCAAACGGGACAAAAGCGGCAGGGAGAATGCGGCAGTCTTACCGGTACCGGTCTGTGCCGTACCTAGCAGGTTGTTGCCCTGAAGCAGAACAGGAATAGCCTTCACCTGGATGGGGGAGGGGGTCACATAGTTCATCTTCTTGATGGCTTCAAGAACCGGTTCTGCCAAGTCCAGGTCTTCAAAAGTGACCAGAGCCTCGTCGCCTTCAGCGGCTTCGCTCATGTCTTCGTCGGCATTGTCATTTTCCTGATCGTCGTCTTGGATGTCATCCTGGCTGTCTTCTTGATCCTCATCTTGGCCTTGTGCCGGGATCTCCATTTCAACGTTGTCTTCTGTAATTTCATCGCCATCCACAATGTTTGCCTTCTGGCCGATGGCGAAACCTGTAGCCTTCTTGCCTACGTTCACAATCTGGTCGTCGTCATCAACAACGATTCCATCAGGGTTCAAGGCCAAAAAGGCTGCTTCATCAGCTTCGTCTTCATCGGCACCGTTGGCAAATGCGGCAAGGAAAGCGTCTGCTTCGCGAGCGATGTTGGAACTTGCATCAATAGATTCTTCAGGGATACGGTTTTCCGCATCCTTTTCATAGGATTTCTTGGACATAAATCACCTTCAGGGGACCCGTAAACTTCATCTGCGGCCCATGCCGCACTATCTAATGATTCCTAAAAAATCCGTGGAATCTTGAAAAGCCCCGAAGCGCACTCGCGCTTATAAACCTGAAGTTCGTTAGGTCGCCTAACTCGAATTTGCGCCCAAAGGTAGAAATATAAAGGCAGAAATCAAAGGTTATGAAAAATATATTCCAACATGGAATAATCGCCCCTGACCTTTTTACTGAGATTGCCTTATATTAAAATAGTTTGGTAGAAAATAAGGTCGTTTCTTTCGTTTTTCGTAAAAATTAAAGGAAAACGGCAAGAAAACACGCAAAAGTGAGGGCAAGAAGGTTAAGTACAATGAAACGAAACGGCATTCTAAATAGTGAAATTTCCAGAGTTCTAGGTTATTTGGGACATACGGACTGCATTTGCATTGGCGACTGTGGCCTGCCCATTCCCGACGAAACAGAGCGTATAGACCTGGCTCTGGCTTTTGGTGTACCCACCTTTATGCAGACCTTGACCGAAGTGGTGAAGGATATGAAGGTGGAAAAAATCGTCTTGGCCGAAGAAATCAAGACCAAGAATCCCCAGGTGGAAAGCCAAGTTTTGCAGCTACTAAAGGGCGTGGAAGTGGAATATGTTCCCCACGCAGAATTGAAGGCCCGCACAGAGACCTGCAAGGCTGTGATTCGCACCGGTGAAACTACCCCCTATGCCAATGTTATTTTGCAGGCCGGTTGCATTTTTGCCTGATCGGAGGATAGAAATACTCTATGCATGTTGAAATGAAAGGCATTAACAAGTCCTTTGGAACGAACCAGGTGTTAAAAAACGCTGCGTTCAATCTGAAGGATGGTGAAATCCACGCCTTGATGGGTGAAAATGGCGCAGGCAAGTCTACGCTGATGAAAATCCTCACTGGTGTGTACACCCGCGATTCCGGAACCGTAATTGTGGATGGTAAGGAAGTGACCTACCATAGCCCCAAGGAAGCAGAAGAAGCCGGTATCGTTTTTATTTATCAGGAACTGAATGTTTTGTTCGACCTTACCGTAGAAGAAAACCTCTTTATGGGTAAGGAAATCACCAACCGCTTTGGCGTCTGCGACAAGAAGGCCATGCGCGCCAAGGCCCAGGAAATCATGGACCGCATGGGCGTTCATATTCCTGTGGACGCGGTCATGAGTGACCTGTCCGTGGGCCAGCAACAGATGGTTGAAATCTGTAAGGCCCTGATGGTGGATGCCAAGGTCCTGATTATGGACGAACCTACCGCAGCCCTTACCCAGAGCGAAACTGAGGTTCTTTTCGAGGTGATCAATTCCCTGCGCAAGAAGGGAGTCTCCATCGTTTACGTCTCCCACCGTATGGAAGAGATCTTTGAACTTTGCGACCGCATTACCATCCTTCGCGACGGTACCTACATCGATACCAAGTACATCAAGGACATCACCATGGATGATGTGGTGAAGATGATGATCGGCCGTGAAATTGGCGAACGCTACCCCAAGCGCAATAACGCCATCGGTGGCGAGGTGCTTCGTGTAGAAGGCCTTTCCCACGAAAAGCTGTTCCGCGATGTAAGCTTCAATGTCCGTGCCGGCGAAGTGCTGGGCGTGTCTGGCTTGATGGGCGCTGGCCGTACCGAAATCATGCATTCCATCTTTGGTAACCTGCCTCTTGTGAGGGGAAAGATCTTTATCGAGGGCAAGGAAGTTTCTATCCGCAATCCTCGTCAGGCCATCGAAGCTGGCATCGGCTTCATTACCGAAGACCGCAAGACCGAAGGCCTGTTGCTAGAAAAGAGCATTGCCGAAAACATTGAGCTGACCAACTTGGGAATCGTTTCCAAGAAGGGCGTACTCCAGGCCGATAAGCAAACCAATTTGGTGAAGCGCGGTATCGAGGAATTCAAGATTCGTTGCTTCGGCCCTCACCATGAATGCGGCAATCTTAGCGGTGGTAACCAGCAGAAGGTGGTTCTTGCCAAGTGGATCTACACCGATCCCAAGATTCTGATTCTGGATGAACCTACCCGCGGTGTGGATATTGGCGCTAAAAAGGAAATTTATAACGTGATCAATGATATGGCCGCCAAGGGTGTTGCCGTTATCATGGTGTCCTCAGAACTGCCCGAGGTGTTGGGCATGAGCGACCGCATTATGGTGGTCCACGAAGGACATGTTACGGGCATCATCAACGGTGCCGACGCTGATCAGGAAAAAATTATGACTCTTGCTACAGGAGGATCCCTCTAATGAAAAAGGAAAACAAAAGTATTGGCGCATTTTTGTCGGAATACGGCGTGTTTATTGCACTCCTTATTCTGGTAGTCATCATCAGCTCCATCAGTCCTGAATTCCGCCAGCCGGGCAACTTCCTGAACTTGCTGCGTCAGGCATCCTTTAACGGTTTGATTGCCTTCGGTATGACCTGCGTTATTCTTAGCGGTGGTATCGACCTTTCGGTAGGTTCTACTTTCGCCTTGAGCGCCATTGTCTGTGCCGAAATGATTGGCCATGGCGTGCCGGTCATCGTTGCTGTTCCTGTGGCATTGCTGGTGGGCGTTGCCTTGGGCTTGATCAGCGGTCTCTTGGTGACCAAGGGTCGTTTGCAGCCCTTCATTGCCACCTTGATTACCATGACAGCGTATCGCGGCCTAGCTATGATTCTTACGGATGGTAAGCCTATTTCCCGCCTGGCAGAAAGCTCCGGTGATAGCCTTTTGTTCAAGGCCATGGGTAAGGGTAATTTCATCTTCACCTTTGCGCCGGACTTCAAGATTCCTATTCCTATTATCATTCTTGTCGTGGTGTTCGCCATCATGTACTTTGTGCTGAAGCATACAGTTTTCGGTCGTCGTCTTTACGCTACCGGTTCTAATGCCAAGTGCGCAGCTTTGACTGGTGTGAATATCAACCGCGTTAAGATGAGCGTCTATGCCGTTTCCGGTTTCCTCAGTGCTTTGGCTGGCCTGATTATGATTAGCCGAGTGGACTCTGCTCAGCCCATTATGGGTACTGGTTATGAACTGGATGCCATTGCTGCTGTGGCTCTTGGCGGTACCAGTATGAATGGTGGCCGTGGCCGAATCGCCGGTACCATTGCTGGTGTTTTGATCATTGCTGTATTGAACAATGGTTTGAACATCTTGGGCGTTACTTCTTACTACCAGAGCGTGGTCAAGGCTCTCGTGATTCTGGTGGCTGTGCTTTCTGACCGTAAGAGATAAGGAGATTTGAATTATGAAAAGAATGATTAAACTGCTTTTCGCTTCTCTGGTGGCTCTCTGTTTTACCGCTTGCGCCATCGTGATTGACGGTGAAGAAAAGACTACTTCCAAGAAGGTTGAATCTACTGGAAACATTGGCCTTTCCATTTCTACTCTAAACAATCCGTTCTTTGTCACCCTGGTTGAAGGTGCAAAGAAAGCTGCTGTAGAATTGAAGGTTGGCCTTACCGTTGTGGATGCTGGTGACGATGTTGCCAAGCAGGCCAGCGATATTGAAGACCTTGTCAGCAAGAATGTTGGCATTTTGATTGTGAACGCTGTGGATTCCGATGCGTTGACTGGCGCTGTAAAGGCTGCCAAGGCCAAGGGCGTGAAGGTCATTAGCGTTGACCGCGCCATTAACGGTGTGGAAGTGGATTGCCAGATTGCTTCTGATAACGTTGCCGGTGCAGAACTTGCAACCCAGTACATTGTTGATAAGCTGGGCGAAGGTGTTGTCACTGCAGAACTTCAGGGCACTATGGGTTCTTCTGCTGCTATTGATCGCGGTAAGGGCTTCCACAATGTTGCTGACGCAAAGCTTAAGGTTGTTGCATCTCAGACTGCAAACTTCAACCGTGCTGAAGGCATGAGCGTTATGGAAAACATGCTCCAGGCTAATGGTGACATTGCTGCAGTATTCGCAGCCAACGACGAAATGGCTCTGGGTGCTATTGAAGCAAGTGCTGGTGCAGGCAAGAAGGTCATGGTGGTTGGCTTTGACGCTACCGACGATGCCATTGCTGCAATCAAGGCTGGTCGTATGGCTGCTTCCATTGCTCAGCAGCCGGCTCTCATTGGTGAAACTGCTGTTCGTGCCGCTGCAGACATTGCTAATGGCAAGACTGTTGCAAAGAACATCCCGGTGAAGGTTACCCTGGTGAATGCAGACAATGTTGAAGCTCTCCAGGCTGCAGCCGAAGCTCAGAAGATTGTTGGTAATGGCTTGATTGGTCTCTCTGTTTCTACCTTGAACAACCCGTTCTTTGTGACTCTCGTTGAAGGTGCAAAGAAGGCTGCTGCTGACATGAAGCTTCAGCTCACTGTTGTGGATGCAGGCGATGATGTTGCCAAGCAGGCAAGTGATATTGAAGACCTTGTGAGCAAGAATGTGAGCGTTCTGATTGTCAACGCCGTTGACTCTGACGCATTGACCAGCGCTGTTAAGGTTGCTCTTTCCAAGGGCGTCAAGGTAATTGCTGTTGACCGCGCCATTAACGGTGTAGATGTTGATTGCCAGATTGCTTCTGACAACGTTGCCGGTGCAGAAATGGCAACCCAGTACATCGTCGATAAGCTTGGCGAAGGTGTTGTGACTGCAGAACTTCAGGGTACTCTCGGTTCTTCTGCCGCCATTGACCGCGGCAAGGGCTTCCACAATATCGCTGATAAGAAGCTGAAAGTTGCTGCTTCCCAGACTGCAAACTTCAATCGTGCCGAAGGCATGAGCGTCATGGAAAATATGCTTCAGGCTCGTGGCAACATCGCTGCAGTATTCGCTGCCAACGACGAAATGGCTCTGGGTGCTGTTGAAGCAAGTTCTGGCGCAGGCAAGAAGGTTATGGTGGTTGGCTTCGACGCTACCGATGATGCCATTGCAGCAATCAAGGCTGGCCGTATGGCTGCAACCATCGCTCAGCAGCCGGCATTGATCGGCGAAACCGCTGTGAAGACTGCTTCTGAAATTGTGAATGGCAAGACCGTTGAAAAGAGTATCCCGGTTAAGGTTACATTGATTACTGCTGAAAATGCAGGCAAGTAAAGGCGGCGTCATGAAAGTTCTAAACATTGGTTCCATGAATCTTGACCACGTCTATAGCGTGGACCACATTATTCTCCCTGGCGAAACGGAAGCTACCGGCGCTGTCAAGCATTATCTTGGCGGAAAGGGCATGAACCAGTCTGTGGCCTTGGCCAAGGCCGGTGTGGAAGTTTATCAGGGCGGTATGATTGGGGAGGATGGCCAGCCCTTCCTGGATGCCTGTAAGGAATACGGCGTTCACGGTGAATACATTGCCAAGGTGGATGACCAGACCGGCCACACCATCATTCAGATTGACAAGAATGCCCAGAATAGCATTCTGCTGTACGGCGGTGCAAATCAGCGCCTGACTCAGGAATATGTGGACGGCGTCCTTAGTCACTTTGATGCAGGCGACATTCTGTTGCTGCAGAACGAAGTGAATATGCTGCCCTACATTGTGGACAAGGCCTTCGAAAAGGGAATGCAGATTGCCTTGAATCCGTCTCCCTTCAACGAGAAGTTGGATGCGGTGGATATGACCAAGATCAGCATCTTCTTGCTGAACGAGGTAGAAGGCAATCAGGTTACCGGCAAGACGGACCCCGATGAAATCCTGGCAGAAATGCGCAAGCGCTTCCCCAAGGCTCGCATTGTGCTTACCTTGGGCAAGGACGGTGCGGTATATAGCGATGGCAAAGAAAAAGTGTTCCAGCCCATTTTCCCCGTGAAGGCTGTGGATACCACTGCCGCCGGCGATACCTTCACCGGGTATTTCCTGGCAGGTCTCGCAGAAGGCATGCCCGTTGCTCAAGCTCTCCGCATGAGTGCCCGCGCTTCCGCCATTGCAGTAAGCCGCCCCGGCGCCGTGCCTTCCATTCCCCTCCGCAAGGAAGTGGAAGAAGCCCTGGCCAATAGCTAAAATGAAGTGCGTCACCCCTCGTTTGCGAGAGGTTGAATGAAAGGATCTGTTGAAGGGAAGGTCGGTTGACCTTCCTTTTTTTATATTCTTATGGTATGAAAAAGCTCTTTTTGATATTGCTTCTTGTGACGACATTTTCCAATGCAACCGGAGTGGAATGGGATGAAGAAAAATTAAAACAAGACTCTACTTTGTTGCGGGAAGCCCGTGAGATTGATGATTCTCTGTACGCAAGATTTACAAAGGGGGTGTATGTGGATTATGAATTGGTGGGTTTGTGTGGTTGTGCGATTGAAGATGATGCTGGCTGGTGCGCTTGTTATGGAAAACAAACACAAATGCAATCGAAATATGAATTAAAACGATGGAAAGACGGTAATGTTGAAAATGAAATGTGGATTTTTAATTTCTGTGGAGACCCTGATTCCGTCGTTCAAATAGGTTCTTGGGAAATAGGAGGTCAATACCATACGATTGTTCCCGATAATTCGGAACTTGGAAAAAAAATAAAGGATTTTAAACATCGTTTGAATAAATTGAATGCAAAAATGAAATATTCCCCCTGTTCAAAACCTTAGAAACCGGATGATTCTATTACTTCTCTTTACTGCGAAACTGCGAAAAAGGAAGGGGTTGATAGACAAACCCGAAATATTATACTACATTGCGCAAAACTCGGAGGGTTGCCAGAGTGGTCGATTGGGCCGGTCTCGAAATCCGGAGTCTGTCACAGGACCGAGGGTTCGAATCCCTCACCCTCCTTGAAAAAAGATGGAACCCCTTGTGGGTTCCATCTTTTTTCATAGATGAATATCGAACCCTCGAATAAGAGGGTTCGCTTAACTGCGCGAGAGCGAAGCGAACACAGCGCAGTTAAGGATTCGGAGCAAGGCTCCGAACCTGAAAGGCTACGATTGAAACGAAGTGAAGGAGTAGTCCCATCCCTCACCCTCCTTTGGAGTGAGGTGAGGAACAGCTTTGTCAATCCCTCACCCTCCTTTGGAGTGGGAGAACTTCGCCGCCCTCATTCCGAGGGTTCGCTTAACTGCGCGAGAGCTCATTATCAGTTATTTTTCAGTGTTCCGAGATATTTGTATCCCGAGGCATTCACCTTAATAATGTACAGTCCCTTCGCCATGTTTTTCATGGAGACGATTTCCGATCCCAAAGATTTTAGAACTCTGTTTCCGTGGATGTCAAAAATCTGTACTTCCAGATTTGATGCCAATCCATCAAAACCTTCAAACATCACCATTCCGGCATGCATGCGAATCATGGGAAATTTTGAAACGACTCCAACTATAGCTTCTGTGGTATCTGTTGAAGAAGTGTCCTTTGCCGTGGTATCAACAATTTCGAATTCCTTGACCAGAGTCAGGTCAAACTGATCCAGGTTAGGACCGTCCTTTCCTGCTGCAGTCGCAAATACGATATCGTTCTTGCCTGCGGCCAGTTCAACGTTGAAAGTTTTTGTAAGCCAAGTGGTCCAGGAGACAGTCTTTTCAAAGTTCTGTTCTGCGGAGAAATCGCCAACGCTAATAGTCAGAGGACGAGCCTCGGAAGATCCGTTGGTAAAGTCAAGGTCCATCTGGTATTCGCCAGCTTTTTCTACAGTGACTGGAACAGAAACGGAGCCGCCTACATTGAAATTCACGTAGCCTGTTCCATGGAAACCTCCATTGGATTTTTCAAGAACGCCTTCAGTGATGGTGCCGTCTTCAGCTTGGTATTCCTTATCCGGTGCGGGAGGGTCTGGTTCCTTGTAGTTGGCATCGCAAACAATGGGGTTTTCCAAAGTGGCGCCCGCGCCTGCCCTCACTGCTGCTTCCACGTCATTGACGTTCAGCATAAATCCAGTGTAGTCGTAAGGCGGAGTAAAGGAGGTTCCGTTACCGCGGGTATTTCCGGTGCAGTTGGTGTACTTATTATCAATAGGTTCTGCCACGCCGATGGTTCCGGAAAGTCCAAGATAAATGGGTTCACGTTCATCAATAAAATGATTGCGCTCGGAACGGATGGTGCACTGGTAACCAGGGGCCATACCCAATACATCGACACCCTGGGTAATGTTTGCGTTACCTGTGATCAGGTTGTTCACCACATGGATGTTTCCAAAACGGCAACGGGGTTTGCGTTGGTTGGCAGCCACCCACCAGTTGAACATATAGGTCACGTTTAGCTTGCCGACACTTTCCGGTTCATCATCGTTACTTCCAATCAGGTTGGAAAGGTTGTGTTCGCTACGCTTTTTATAACCGAACTTACACCAGGTAAAGGTCACGTTGTCGGCACCCTTCACCACGTCGGCATTGCCATCCTGGCCGTCCCAGAATTCGCAGTGGTCAATCCAGATGTTGCTGGGGTACTTACCGGAACTTCCTTCAATGGTCAAGTTATCCCAAGCCTGGTCTGCGTTGGAACCAGGGCCTTCCACCACAATGTTACGAAGGATGATGTTTTTAGCTGCGCCGGAAATGCGGATGCAAGCTTTCAGTTTGGTTCCGGCCTTAAGGCCGATAATGGTTTTGTTGCTTCCAGAAATAGTCAGGCGGTTTCCGGAACGGTTCAACCAGCCATCTCCAAGAGTGCCATCGATGTAAATAACCTTGGGTGTGGCGTCCTTCACCAAATTCTGGAGCTGAGTGAAATCACGGACTGTATCGGCAGCGACGTTCCCGCCACCAGTAACTTCAAAGGCGGTACTGGTGCGGCCGCTGCGGGTAGCCCATCCGATAGGCTTACACTGGTCAACGGCAGCAAAAGACAGTGCAGTCAATGCAGAAACAAAAAATGCAGACTTGGCAATCAAATTTTTCATAATCAAACACTCCATGTAATAAAAATACATTGAAAATTTGAAAATCAAGTTTGCACAGAACCCGATATTCTTGAAATATTGTCCATAGTGGGCTGCGGTATGTTGCGGTTATAAGAAATGCCCAACCTTTCGGTTGAGCATCTCTTATACGCTTGTACAGCGGTTGCAAAAAAGGACCCATCTTACGATGGATCCTTTTTCGTACCTTGTACTGCGGTTGATAAAAAAGAGGAACCCTTGCGGATTCCTCTTTTTTATACCTCCAAGCGGTTTCGAACCGCTGTTGCGGGAATGAAAATCCCGAGTCCTGGGCCACTAGACGATGGAGGCGTATGTTTTGAACCTAGCTTTGATCTCGTTTCATCGCCCAGACGTAACTGCAAGCGATCAACGCTAAGTTTCTTAATACCTCCAAGCGGTTTCGAACCGCTGTTGCGGGAATGAAAATCCCGAGTCCTGGGCCACTAGACGATGGAGGCGTAAGGTAGGCCAAATATAGGTATGCTTTTTAATTTTGTAAAGGGGGGTGGATTGAAAAAAATTACATTTGCCTTGATGTCCCTACGAAAATGGTTAAAAAAATCCTTTTTAGGCGGAATTTTGCGCTTTTTCCCCTTGGCCTTGCTGGCCAGCGGGGCCGATGCGGCCGTTCTTTGGGGTATCAAGTCTTTTATGGGGATCCTTTCTGGGGAGGCTGCCCTTTCCCTTTATGCCTGGATTGCCCTGATGGTGGGGCTGACCTTGGTCCGTTTGCTTTTCCTATATCTGAAGACCAAGACTTCGGAACGTTGGTTGTATAATACTAGCGGCCGCGTGGTGGCTTGGTTCCTTCATGGCTTGCGTAACTTGTCTCCCCGAGTATTCCATACACCGGAAGGGGAGCGCCAGGTGGAAGCCGCCTACGAATCAACCCAGGTTTTGCAGAACAACGGTTCTGTGCTTTTCCAGGGTGTGCAGGCCATTTTACAGTTGGTGGTTTTTCTCCCGGTTCTGTTGTATATATCTTGGCCCTTGGCAGTTTTCCTTTTTGTGGTCATTGTCCCCTTGGTGGGGGTGTTGCAGCGGAAGTTGCATAAGTTGGGCCCTGCCGAGGAATCCCTCCTGAGGGAACGTTCTGATTTCCGAGGCGACCTGAACTTGGCCCGCCGTCTGTTCCGTCAGTGGAGTTCTTCCAACGAACGAAAGGCGGTTTCTGAAAACCTGCTGGAGGGCGTTCGCAACCTTCGCGACAATGGGCTGGAAACCTCCGTCAAAAAGAATAGTTTGTCCTTGGTGACGGAAGCGGTCTCTGTGTTGGCTATGGTTCTGGTACTTGGTTTTTGCGCCATCCTTATTCAGAATCATTGGATGGACGGAACGGGTTTGGTTCTGTTCTGCTCTGCGGTTTTGTTAAGCTATAAGCCGGTGAAGGAATGTTCCAAGGTCATGCCTCAGTTCCGCTCTGTCATGAGCGCCTTGAATGTCCTTGAAGCTTTTGAAAATTTGCCCCGAAAGTCCGCGCAGTCTTCTGTGCAACCCGCGCAGTCCGCTACAGAAATTCAAAACAAGTCCTTCAAGTACGAGGGCTCCGACAAGCCTGTCTTTGACAATTTCAGCGTGTCCTGGTCCCGAGAAAAACCGGTTCTTGTCCGCGGCGAAAATGGGGTGGGAAAGTCTACCTTCCTGAGGTTGCTGGCGGGTCTTGAACAATGGGACGATGGCTCCCGAGTAGGCTCGCTGTCCGGTACTTGCAACAACGTTTTCTTTGTGGCGCAGGATCTGGAATTGCCCCCGAGGCGTTTGCTTTTACAGCTGCTGGAAACGGTCTCGGCGGCTTCGTCCACAAAGGCTTCGTCATCAAGTTCATTGGCGGAGTCGCCCGTCTTAACCTTCCGTGAATTTGCAAATGTCGGTCCCTTATTGAATAAAGCGGGACTCTCCGGCGGGGAACGAGCCAAGGTCGCTCTTCTCTGGGCCCTTGCCTCCAGCTCCCGCACCATCCTTCTGGATGAACCCTTCGCCTCCATTGCCCTTTCTGATCGCGAACCTTTGCTTAAGGCTTTCCTTGATGCGGCGGCGGCCCTGGGTAAATGGACGATTATTGTGAGCCACGATGTTCTTTCCGAAGAATTGGAATCTCGATTCAATGTGGTTCGTTTCGGCTCCAAGTCAGCCTATGTCGGCGGAGGTTCCTATGAATAATCTCTATAGATTCCGTGGCTACATTTTGGGACTTTTGGCCCTTCTTCTTCTGGCGATTCCCGGTATAGGTTTTCCGTCGAAACAGACCTTGGATCAATCCACGGATTCCTTCGTGTATTTCATGTTGTGGGCGCCCTTCGTGCTTTCGGAAACATTACTTCTTCTTGCGATTCTTCTTAGAGTCCATGCCCGTCGTTCCATTGGCGAACATACTCGCGGCTCCTCTCACGATGCGGATCAACTTGTGACTTGGGGTGTTTATTCCAAAATCCGTCATCCCCTTTATCTTTCCAATACCGCCATAGGGATTTCCTTTGCCTTGTTCCATCTGGGCTTTTCCTGGGAAACCGCGCTGTTCGCTGTGGTCCTCGTTACGTACGAGTTTATCCTTTCTCGCATGGAAGACAACTATCTTGAAAACCGTTTTCAGGATCAGTGGCGTACTTGGCGCAGCACGACTTCCGCATTTGTTCCAATCTTGCATAAAGTAACGGAACGAGGCGAGACCTCCAATTCCAATGGAAAAGAATACAATCGTTCCTTTGTAGAAGCCTTCAAGGCGGATTGGTCTACCTGGGTATGGCTTTGTATTTTTATTGTACTTCTTGTGATTCGTAAGGTTTTATGATTGGCGTTCGTGCGATTTTAGATATGGGCCGTTTTGCCCTCGGTGCTGTGGCGAAGACTGTTGCCTCGGTTTCTCCCTTGGATCATAAATACCATATTAACGACCGTCTCGAAGGACCTTGGCCCAAGGGCCCGTACCTTTGGCTTCACGGAGCTAGCCTGGGTGAATGCAAAATGTTGCTGGACTTGGCGAGGTTGCTTCGTTGCGACATTCCTAACTGTCCCAAGATTCTCTTGACCACTCAGAAAATAGAGGTTCTTCCTTATCTAGAAGATCACGGAACGGGAATTGTGGATGTGGCAATCGCTCCTGCGGATACACCGATTACCATGTCGAAGTTTGTTCGGAATGTTCAACCCATTGCCTTGGTTCTTGCTGAAAATGAATTGTGGCCGGGTTACTTATCCACTATGTCCCGCACCTCCTTGAAACCTTCCGTGGCCCTTGTGTCCGGACGTTTCCGCAAAGCTTTCCCGGGAACGGATTTTTCCGCCTTGGGCTTTGCCTGCATGCAAACTTTGGCAGATCAAGAAAGGATTGTTGCGGCAGCCTCCCGTCCGAAATTCAATCCCGGTGTTGGAGGCGACTGGAAAATTCTTCCCTGGGCGCTTTCTGGAAATGAGGTTCCTGCAGCGCAGGATAAGGATGTAGATGTGGCCATGTTGTCTGTCCACTTTGCGGAATGGGAATCCTTGGCCGAAATTATCCGTAATTGCAAACTGCGCAACAAGTCCGTGGTGCTTATGCCTCGCCGTCTCGAAGAAGTGGAAATCTTCCGTCACGAGCTGCAACAGGATAATGTGAAAGTGGTGGATTGGCCTCAGGTCCGTCCGGGAGCCGTAACCTTGATAAACCAGTTCGGCTTGACCGCATCCATTCTTGAAAAAAGTAAGCTTGCCTTTGTGGGTGGATCCTTCTGCCCTAAGCCCGGAGTCCATAATTTCTGGGAGCCCATCCAGGCCGGATTGCCGGTTTGTGTCGGTCCCTACTCTTTCGGCCACGAAGATATGGTGGAAGAACTTGTTCGGGAGGGTGTTCTGCACCAGCTCGCTTCCGCAAGTGATTTTGAAAATCTAGATTTGGTGGAAGAAAACCAAGCCCAGGCATGCTTGTCTGTGCAAAAGTTGAAAGTTTCTGATTCCTACCGGCAGTTGCTGCTTTTCTTAAAGGATTTGCTAAAATGAAAAAAGTGATTCTTGCGACCCCCCGTGGTTTTTGCGCTGGTGTAGACCGTGCCATTCATGTGGTGGAAAAGGCTCTCGAAAAGTTTGGAACCCCGATTTACGTGCGTCACGAAATTGTTCACAACAAGTTCGTGGTGGAAACCCTTAAGAACAAGGGCGTTATCTTCGTGGATCATTTGTGCGAAGTCCCCAGAGGTTCCGTGGTGATTTTCTCGGCCCATGGTGTGGCTGAACGTATTTATAAGGAAGCCGAAGAACGCGGTCTTCAGGTGCTGGATGCGACTTGTCCGCTGGTGCTCAAGGTTCATTATAGCGCAACCCGTCATTACAACGCCGGTCGCCATATTATCATGATCGGTCACGCAGGTCATGCGGAAGTGGAAGGCACTTTGGGCCAGCTTCCTGATGGTGCGATTACCTTGGTTCGTAACGAATCCGACGTGGCTACGCTCCAGGTCCCTGCAGATAAAGAACTTGCCTACATTACCCAGACCACTCTTTCTGTGGCGGAAACCCGCGAAATCATCAAGGCTCTCAAGGAGCGATTCCCCAATATTATTGGTCCTGATGCCGGTGACCTCTGCTATGCTACGGGCAACCGTCAGGCTGCAGTGCTGGATCTCTGCTCTAAGGTGGATATGCTTCTTGTGGTCGGTGCCAAGAATTCCTCCAATTCCAGCCGTTTGATGGAACTTGGCTTGGAACAGGGCATCGAAAGCCACTTGATTGACTCGGTGAAGGATCTCCAGCCGGAATGGTTCAACGGTCATGAAACTGTGGGTATTTCCAGCGGTGCAAGCGCTCCTGAGGTGCTGGTTCAGGAAGTCGTAGACTGGATTAAGACGAAATTCGAGGGGGTAGAAATCGAAAATTTCGTAAAATTAGTGGAATCTACCAAGTTTAGCGTGCCAAAGGCATTGCAAGATTAACATTTAACCTTGACGGAACCATAAAGTTTTTCTAAAATTGGTTCTCGTTATAAACAACGGAGTTTTATTATGAGCCGCATTTGTGAAGTTACCGGCAAGGCCGGCCTCGTGGGCAACATGGTTTCCCACTCTAACCGCAAGAAGTTGATGAAGCAGCTGCCGAACCTTCAGAAGAAGCGCTTCTACATCCCCGAAGAAGACCGCTGGGTCACCCTTCGCATTTCCAACGCTGGTCTCCGCACTATCAACAAGCGCGGTATCCAGGCTGTTGCTCGCGAACTCGGCATCTAATTCTTTCTTGTAGAGTTTAGACATTTAAGTCCGCCTAACGGAATTAACCTCCGCTAGGTGGTCTTTTCTGTATTTAGACGGTTGTTTACAAATTGTTGATAAATTTAGGCTCGAGACGTACGATGCGTCCCGAGCCCTTATAGTTACTAGGGTTTTGCAAAATTATGCAAGCCCCTCAAGTGTGAAAAGTCCTGTTACTTATTCAAGAACTGGGCGGTACCCTTGTACTTTTCCAGATTCTTGATGATAGTTGCCATTTCCCAGTCCTTTTCCTTGAAGCGGCGGCGGAGCAGGGCCACGAACACTTCCATCAGCATTTCGCAGTCATAAACAGCGCGGTGAGCCTTGTCGGATTCAATCTTCATGCCGATTTCGCCGCGGCGTTCGAACATCTTTGCCAGAATGCCCAACTTATGGGAGCTTGCTTCAGGAAGAATGGACTTTGCGATGGCCAAGCTGTCTACGATGGGGTTGCCCGGGATAATCTGGGGATTCTTCTGGTAAGCTGCGCGGAGGAAGCTGGCGTCGAAGTTTGCGTTATGGGCGATCAAGATGGAGGACTGTCCGCAGAAGGCGGTAAAAGCCTTGATGGCGTCGCCTACGGCCGGAGCGTTTTCTACGTCCTTGTCGTAAATGTGGTTCACGCTAGATGCTTCGGCGGGAATCATCATGTTGGGCTTCACAAAAGTCTGGAATTCCTTTTCCAGCTTAGGAACTACAACGCCTTTTTCGGTTTGAACTGAAAATTTTACAGCACCAATTTCAATGATTTCATCTTTCTTGTTATCAAGGCCTGTGGTTTCCAAGTCGAAAGCCACGAATTTAGGGGGCATCATGATCATTGTCTTTATCCTTTTTTAATCTTATTACGCTTTACTTTGGCTGTATTCTTTTTGGACATCGTAAAGATACTTAATTTCTAAGTCAATAGTTGTCATTGGCAGGGGAATGATAAATTTATCCCAGGATTTTAGCCTGATGTGCCTGCCGTACTTGAATTGGAAGAACCATAGGGGAGTGCCGCTAGACCTGGATAGCCAGATGGAGCCTGGCTTTACTTGGTGGTCCGGACCATGGGGACCGTCCAGAGCCATGCCCACGAAGGTTCCTTGTTTCAGGGCTTTTAATACATGGCGGACGTTGGTTGAACCATGGGTGTCGGAGCCGCGGGTAACTGTATAGCCTAGTTTTTGGGCGGCTTGTGTGAAAAATTCACCATCTCCTGACTCTGAAACCAGGATGTGTACCCCCTTGTCCCTGAATGCGGCGGTGCTGGCCAGCAAATCTTGATGCCAAAGTCCCAGTACTCCGGGGCGGAAATCGGCGGGTGCGTGGACCCGAATGCGAAGGGTTCGCATCCAAAGGGCTGCCAGTGTGGCTCCGATTTTGATTTTCCAGGGGGTATTTTTCATAAATCTTGCACAAAAATAATGAAATTTGGTAGGCATCCCTTGAAAAGGTTGGAAAATATACCTATATTGGGACTCACTTTTGGCGACGTACCCAAGTTGGTAAGGGGCGAGTCTGCAAAACTCTTATTCATCAGTTCGAGTCTGATCGTTGCCTCTAAAAAGTAAAACAAAAAGACCTCTCGTAATGAGAGGTCTTTTTTGTTTCAGAAGGCGGTGGCGCGGTCTAAAAAAAATTATTTCTTGGAAAAACGGCTGGCGATAGATCCGAAGGATGCTTTAAGGACTCTGCCGGATGCTGGTGCTTTTGATTCTGAATTTGATTCTGAAATAGTTGCTTTATATACAAAGTCGTCTTTTTCGCGAACTTTTTCTTTTTTTAATTCAACATCATAAACGGAATAACTTTCACTTTCATTTGAATATGCCTTGATCAGCATATCATTTTTTTCGCGATTATATGCGCTGAAATTTAAATTGGAAATTTTTTTCTCGTAATGTGTTTCAAATAGCTCTGTTGCCGCTTTTCTCATCTCATTAAGTTCTTTTTGCATCTTGAACGCCAGTCTTTCTTTCTTTCCTGGTCGTTTAGCGCCATTTTTTCTTTTTCCGGAAATATCACGAAGGGGCTTTTCCGAATTTTTGATGATTTCTTCATCGGAAAGCCCACGTAATTCCTGGGGCACTTCAATAACATCAAGGCTGTTTTCAATAGAACTAATGCTCATAAAGTCGTCAATAAAGCGATTTTTCAATTTGTCAAGAGTAATTTTTTAATTATTTGATGTAAAAAAGTGATAATAATTTAAAAAAAAATGAAAAAAGTGTTTGTCAAGGTCTAGAAATTTATTTTTTTTGGGACTATTTTTGGCTCACAATGCTTCGTTTTACACAAGATATATTGCTTGCTCTCCGTGCTATCTCCAATGAAGAAGAAGCACACGAAATGTCTAAGAAGGCTCGTGAACAGTTTGACTTCCTCGGAATCAGACTGGTCCCCCGCCGTGAAGTTACTTATCCTTTGTTTGACAAGAATCCTCCGAAAGATGGCGATGAACTGGTTGCCAGAGTGGAAGACATGTGGGCTCAGCCGTACCGTGAAATTCAGTACGCAGCTTGTGACTATCTCTTCCGTCATCGCGCACTCTTGGGTGGTCAGCATTTGGCTTTCCTCAAGAAGTTGATCAAGACCCGTGCTTGGCGCGACACTGTAGATACCTTGGCTTCCTGCATTTTGGGTGACTTGGCTCTGCGTCTTCCGGCTCTCCGTACCAAGATCGCTTCCTGGATTCGCGACCCCAACGTATGGGTTCGCCGCAGCGCAATTATTTTCCAGATTCAGTACAAGGATCGTACCGACTGGCCTTTGCTCCGTCAGTTCTGCCTGACCTGCGCCAAGGATGATGACTACTACATCCGTAATGGTATTGGCCGCGCTCTTTCCGAATACGCTCGAATCAATCCGCAGGAAGTCCGCCGTTTTGTTCTGGACAATACGTTCTCGGAACAGACTGCCCAGGAAATCTTGCGCATGATTTAGTCTGCGCCTTGCCTGCGCATAACCTCGTCACTCGCGCCCTCACGTATTCTTATACGCTACGGGCGCTCGGTTCCTTGTTCTGCTTGGCAATACTTGATTAAATATGTTCAGTAAAATTTAAAGCCCGCTCGCAATTCGCGACGGGCTTTTTTCTGACCTACTGGCACGTGGCCTGGAATCTGAAACCTCGAACCTGGAGCCTCGAACCTTATTTCTTGTATTCGTTTTCCAGGAAAATACGCTGTTTTTTATCTGCAGGTTGGGCGCTGCCCTTTCCTTGTGCATTTGCGCTGAAGGGAAATACGAAACGGCCTCGGAGGACGCATCCCGAGGAACCTGGGTCGCATTCTTTCTTTCGCTTGTCGCAAAAAGTATTTCTAAGGTGCTTGCATTCGTAACTCATATTCGCAAATTTATAAAAATAGGCGAAAAACGTCCCGAAAAAGCCGTTTGTGACGCTGGTTTCTTGAATTAAAATCGGTGTTATGCTATCTTTCGCGACATGCGTTATGGTGAATTAACTTCCTTTCAGAGCGGCGTAGCCGTTCCCCTTTTTAGCCTTTATAGCAAGCAGAGCATCGGTATTGGTGAATACCTTGACTTGATTCCCTTTGCTCGCTGGGCTCAGTTCTGTGACTTCAACATTATCCAGTTATTGCCGGTTAATGATACAGGTGCAGAATCCAGCCCTTATAGCGCTCGCAGCGCCTTTGCCTTGAACCCGGTGTTCATCAACATCCAGTCTGTGGAAGGTTCCTCCGAGTTCTCTTCTGACATCAAGGCTGCCAAGGCTGAATTTGAAAGGCTTGGAAAGATTGACTACTACAAGATTTCCACTTGGAAGCGTTCCATTCTCCGCAAGATTTTTGATAACAGCTACGACTCCCTCAAGAAGGACAAGGCTCTTTCTCGTTGGATCGACGAAAATAGCTGGGCCAGGCCTTACTGTGTTTACTGTACCTTGAAGGCAATGAACAACGAATCCAGCTGGAAGGACTGGCCGGAATTCCGTGATCCTTCTGAAAAGGATTTGGAAAAGCTTTGGAAGAAGTATGCCAAGGACTGCCTGTTCCAGGCCTGGATGCAGTACAATGCCGAAGTGCAGTTTAATGCAGCTGTCGCTGAAGTGTCCAAGTTGGGGCTTCGTCTCAAGGGAGACATTCCCATCTTGATCAATGAAGACAGTGCTGACGTTTGGTCTGAACGCCGATTCTTCTCTCTGGAAGATCGCGCAGGTGCTCCTCCTGACATGTTCAGCTACAGTGGCCAGAACTGGGGTTTCCCCACATACCGCTGGGATGTTCTTGAACAGGACAACTTCAACTGGTGGCGCCGCCGCTTGGCTCAGGCAAGCAAATTCTACCACGCATACCGCATTGACCACGTGCTGGGCTTCTTCCGCATTTGGTCCATTCCTCAGAAGGAAGTCACCGGTATCATGGGCCGCTTCAACCCCTGCGTGCCGCTGACCAAGTCCGAATTGATGAACGCTGGTTTCATTCCTGAAACCTTGGAATACCTGCGTCGTCCCAACTATTCCGTGGATCAGCTCCGCTCCTTCCTGGGTGCAGAAACTGAACGCGTTATGGCTCTGTATTTCCAGAACCTGCCCAACGAATTTGATCGTTTCGTCATTAAGCCGGAATACGATTGCGAAAAGGCAATTACTTCCTTGGATGAACCTCAGGAAGTCAAGGACGGCTTGCTGAAGGTTTACTGGAACCGAGTATTCATCCCGTCTGGCGACGAGAATACTTTCTACCCGTTCTGGTACTGGTACAATCAGCCTGTGCTGTTTACTTTGCCCGAATACGAACAGAAGAAGTTGCAGGAAATTCTCAAGCGCAACGAAGATTCTCAGAACGGCCTTTGGGAAGCAAATGCTACCAAGCTTCTGTCTGTGCTCGCCAACGAAACCGATATGCTGGTTTGTGCCGAAGACCTTGGCGCCGTGCCGTCTTGCGTGCCCACGGTCTTGAACAAGCTCAACATCCTGTCTTTGCGTATTGAACGCTGGGCTCGTAACTGGAATGTGCCTTATTCTCCGTATTACGATATGGACGAATATCCCAGACTTTCTGTCTGCACCACCAGCTGCCACGATACTTCTTCTCTCCGTGGTCTCTGGCAGGAACCTGATTTCGACAGGGATCTTTACTGGTCTCACGCTCACTTGCCGGGAACCGCCCCGCAGGAAATGACTCCGTCTGTGGCACGTACTGTGCTTACTCACGTATTCTCTTCTAACAGCATGTTCTGCATCTTGCCTGCACAGGATTACTTTGCCTTGTCTGCAAATCTTTCCAAGGTGCCGGCTGAAGAAGAACGCGTGAACGTGCCGGGTACTGTGGGTGGCGCCAACTGGTGCTATAGACTGCCTTGCTCTGTGGATGACTTGCTGGATTACGCTTCTCTGAGCTCTGAAATCCGTAAGTTGGTTGACGTTCGCAAGCGCCGTCCCATGTGGAAAATCTAATAGGATGCGAGGGGAAACCCCTCGAACTCCCCGTTCCCTAAACCCGAGAAGGAATTATGAATAAATTATTTGCTCCAGAATGGGTTAGGGACGCGGTTTTCTACCAGATCTTTCCAGATCGTTTTTGCCGTTCTCCTCGGTACAGTGCCGTGGGTTCGTTCGTAGATTGGGATTCCAAGCCCACTCGCGAAAACATGTTCGGCGGAAACCTGACGGGCATTGAAGACAAACTAAAGTATATTGCAGGGCTTGGCGTAAATGCTATTTACCTTTGCCCTATATTCAAGAGCAATTCCAATCATCGTTACCACACGGTGGACTACTTTGAAATTGACCCTGTTCTTGGAACATTGGCCGATTTCGATCGCTTAGTTAAGAAAGCACATAAGCTAGGAATTCGCATCATTCTTGATGGTGTGTTCAATCATTGTTCCCGCGGGTTCTTTCAGTTCAATAGCTTGATGGAACTGGGCAAGAACTCACCTTATGTAGATTGGTTCTACGTCAAAAAGTGGCCGCTGAACGCTTATACAAAAAAGCCTAATTATGAATGTTGGTGGGGAATGCCTGCGCTTCCCAAGTTCAATACCAACAATCCGGATGTTCGTGAATACTTGATGAGTGTGGGCGAGTTCTGGATGAAGCGTGGCATTGACGGCTGGCGCCTTGATGTTCCCAATGAAATTGATGATGACGGTTTCTGGCAGGAATTCCGCTGCCGCATCAAGGCCGTAAATCCGGAGGCGTACATCGTTGGCGAGATTTGGGATGAGCCCAGCCGTTGGCTTCAGGGCGACCAGTTCGATGGCGTCATGAACTATGTGTTCCGTAAGGCAGTCATGGCTTATCTCTTCGATGAGAATCCGATTTCTACGGATGAGTTCTGCACACGCCTCAAGGGCGCCTTCCCGCAGTTCCGCTACAGTTCCCTGGGGCAGTTGCCTGCTGGCGACGTCCCCATGAACCTGCTGGGCAGTCACGATACGAGCCGCCTGCAGAATCAGCCCTGCTCCGACGAGGCCCGCGTGCGCCTAGCCTACGCTCTTATGTTCTTCCTGCCGGGCGCTCCCTGCGTCTACTACGGGGACGAATTGGCATTGAAAGGCGGCAAGGACCCGGATAACCGCCGTACCATCCCCTGGGAAAAGCTTAAAGACCTCCAGAAGAGCCCGATTTACCACTGGGTTCGGGAGCTGATTGCCCTCAGAAACGCGGAACCGGCCCTCAGGACGGGCTCCTTGGCAATAGAACAGCGCCAGGATGGATTCTCCATTGTCCGCACCCAGGATGGAACGACTTTAAGGCTTGATGTCTATGCTTCTGACGGCTCTAATTCGCCTTGTTTTGCCGTTTCCAAGCGTTAAGCACCCCTCTTTTTTGCTATCTTTGCGCCCAACTAGATAATAGTGCCTTATGATTTGGTGGCTGGAATGAGAGTTCCGTCGCCAAAGAGATCGTAATATTAAGGGATTACAAATGAACAAGAACAAATTCGGTTTGCGAGAAATTATCATTCTTCTCGTCATTATCCTCTCCGCTTACACGGTTTGGCCTTCTATCGAAGTCCATTCCAAGACTGGCGAAGCTAAGAAAACCTTCCTCAAGGAAAATCCGAAGAAGGGTGCTCAGTCCATCAACTTCGGCTTGGACTTGGCAGGTGGTACTAGCCTGACCCTTCAGATCGATAAGACCAACCTTAAGAACGAAGACGTGAAGGACATCCAGGAAGAATCCCTGGAAATCATCCGTAACCGCGTTGACCAGTTCGGTCTTTCTGAACCTCAGATTTCTCCCAGTGGCGACGACCGTATCTTGGTTGAACTGGCAGGTGTGGATGACTCCACCGCAAAGGAACTGGTTGGTTCCACTGCTAAGCTCGAATTCAAGATTCTCGCAGAATCTGATAAGTTTAACCAGATCGTTACCCTCATCGACCAGTACCTGACTCGTCAGACCACCGATATCGTGGCTAACGACTCCGCCGCTGTCGTTGATACCGCAGCTGCTGCAGCACCTGCCGCTAACGATTCCGCAAAGGCTCTCTCCGACGAAGAACTTCTCGGTGGCGCAACCCAGACTGCTCAGGCTGAACCCGCTAAGGATTCCGCTGCAGAAGTCAAGGCTGAACCGGCAAGCGAAGTTGGCGTAGCTCTTTCCGCTTACTACATGACTTTCGGCAATGGTGGTTTCATTGCTGAAGAAAACATTGAAAAGGTTAAGAAACTCCTCGAAACCGAAGGCGTCCAGAAGCTCATTCCTCGTGATGTTGCTTTCGCATTCGGTAGCGGTCTCGAACCTGTCCAGCGCGATTCCAAGATCAAGGCAAAGCGCCTTTATCTTCTGAAGCGTCGTGCTGAAATGGGTGGTGACGATGTGGTCGATGCTCGTCCGCACCGCGTTACCGACGGTATGAGCGCTGGTGAAGTTGCTGTTAGCCTCAAGTTCGGCGGCATCGGTCCTAAGAAGTTCTCTGCTGTTACCGCTGCTAACGTTGGCAAGCAGATGGCTATCGTTCTTGACAACCAGGTTATTTCTGCTCCGCGCATTAACGAACGTATCCCCAATGGTGAAGCTCAGATTACTGGCCTCGACGACATGAAGGAAGCAAACCGCCTTGCTGTCGTGCTCCGTGCTGGTGCTCTTAAGGCTCCCATGCAGATCATCGAATCTCGTAGCGTTGGTGCTACCCTCGGTGAAGAAAACATTGTTCAGGGTTTCGGTTCCGGCGCTGTCGGTCTGGTCCTCTGCTTGGTCTTCATGGTCGGTTACTATCGCCTCGGTGGTTTCATTGCTAGCCTCGGTATGATCATCAATACCTTGGTCACCGCAGCAGTGATGTCTGTCTTCAACGCTACTTTGACTCTCCCGGGTATCGCAGGCTTCATCCTCGTGCTTGGTATGTCCCTCGACGCAAACGTCATTATTTACGAACGTATCCGTGAAGAAATCAAGGCTGGCCTCACTGCTCGTGCAGCTGTGGCTAAGGGTTACGAACGTGCATTCAGCGCAATCTTCGACTCTAACTTGACCACCGTTCTTACCGCACTTATTTTGTACAAGATTGGTACCGGTTCCGTGAAGGGTTTCGGTCTTACCTTGATGATCGGTATTATCACTTCCTTGTTCTGCGCTCTTACTGTTACCCGCGCAGTGTTTGACCTCAAGCTTGCTAAGCGCGATGCTACCACTCTCTCTATCGGTGGCGGCTTCAAGGCTCTCAACAACGCTAACCTCGCTATCGTTCCGAACCGTGGCAAGTTCAAGGTTCTGTCCCTCGTCCTCATCGTTGCAAGCATTGCCTCTATCGCAATCAAGGGCTTCGACTTCAGCATCGACTTCACTGGTGGTCAGGTTTACACTGTCCAGTACCAGGACGATGGCAAGCACGAAACTGACTTGAACAAGGCTCTCTCTGCTGCAGGCATTAGCGGCGCTAAGGTTCGTTCCTTGGGCGGTACTTCTGCTAACTCCTACCAGATCAGCATGAAGTCTTCTGACGATACTCAGTTCGAAGCTAAGATGGCTCAGGCCTTCGAAGCTGCAAACCAGAAGGTTGAAATTGTTGCTAAGGACAGCGTTGGTCCGACCATCGGTAAGGAACTCCGTAACGATGCTATCCTCGCTATCATCCTGGCTTGGCTCGCAATCGGTCTCTACGTCTGGTTCCGATTCGGTAAGCTTGGTCTTGGCTTCGGTATCGGTGCAGTGGTTGGTCTTATCCACGACTCCATCATTACCTTGGGCTTCATCTCCATCTTCGGTCTCTCCTTCGATGGTGCTCTGATCGCTTCTCTCCTCACCATGATCGGTTACTCTGTTAACGATACCATCGTGGTGTTTGACCGCGTTCGTGAAAACACTGCAATCTACGGAACCTCCGGTTTCGATAAGACTTTGAATAGCTCTATCAACCAGTGCTTCAGCCGTACCGTGATTACCTCTCTTACGACCTTGTTCGTCTGCTTGGTTCTCGCAATCATGGGCGGTTCCTCTATCCGTGACTTCGGTCTCGTGATGGTGTTCGGCGTGCTGATCGGTACCTACTCTTCCGTCTGCGTCTGCTCTCCGTTCGTGCTCTGGTACTCCAAGCGCTTCAAGGGCGGTGTATAATCGAGGTACAGGCCTTGTAAACCCTCGGTAAAAACTGTAAAGAATTAAGGCTCGGGTTCATCCCGGGCCTTTTTTTGTAAAGAATTTTTCTAACTTTGACCCTGTTCGATCAAGGGGGCTTTTTATGCTCAAAAAGTATTACAAAATCGAATCAGGTCGCCTCACTAGCGCCCCGAACGAAGACGTAGCCGATATCGTCATGATGGGATCCCTTAGCCAGGAGCAACGTAGTGTGCTGGTTAAGGAATACGAAATAACTGAGCATACTATTGCGTCCGCATTCGACTCGGACGAACTTTCCCGAATTGAATACGATGATGACTTTACCACCATCGTGTTTAAGAAGCCCAAGAACTATTCCGCTAGCGATAACTTCCAGTTCCGCGTGGAATCCTTCGGTATCTTCATCTTCAAGGACTGGGTCCTTCTGTTGACGGACTCCGAGTTCCCGATCCTCGATGAAAAGCGTTTCTCCAAGATCGATAGCTTGAATACCTTTGTGCTTCGCGTGCTGAACTACGCTATCTTCCACTTCAACGAACACTTGAAGATCATCAACCGCATTAACGATGAATTGGAACAGAAACTCCGCACCGCTATGGAAAACAAGTACCTGCTTTCCATGTTCAGCTTGAACAAGGGCTTGATCTACTACGTCAGCGCCTTGAACAGCAACGATACGCTTCTCAAGAAACTGCAGATTGGTCGCAGCATGAACTGGTCTGAGGCCGAACGTGAACTGCTGGATGACATTGTCATTGAGAACCGTCAGAGCCTGCAGCAAGCTGAAATCTATGCAAACATTTTGACGTCCATGATGGATGCCCGCGCAAGCGTCATCAGCAACAACGTGAACACGCTGATGAAGAACCTGACCATCGTGACCATTTCTATTTCCCTCCCGACGTTCTTCGCGAGCTTGTTCGGCATGAACGTTCGCTTGCCCTTCGGTATGAACGGCGATGCCAGTGGCGGTAGTGAAATGGCCTTCTGGATTATCATCGCCATGTGTATCCTGTCCGTGTTGGTCTTCATGGCCTTCTGGGGCAAAAAGAAATAATGAGTCGAGGGAGGCTAAGCCCCCTCCCTTCAGCCTATCCCCGACAATTAACGAGTCAACGTCTAGACTCGATTGTTTATTGCAATAAAAAACCGAAAGTTGCCTTGCGCAGCTTTCGGCCAAGTCATGGGACTGCAATTTCTCTGAGGAGGGAGTTTACTCCCCCTCAGCATAATTGAAAAAGTCCGAGCCCAAAGCTCGAACTTTTACAATTCGGGGAGACTGAGGGGTGGAACCCCTCACGTCTTTAATTGGCCCAGCTGCGCAGTGCATTAACTTCGGCTCGGAAATGCGTGTGCAAGTACCCGCGCTTCTCTCGCCTTGCGTTAATTTCCGCGATCGCTCATGGAAGCGAACATGGCTACGATTTCGTCGGTGAACTTGCCTGCAGGCAGGTTCTGAGCGATTTCCAGAGCCTTCTCCAGGTGTTCCTGAGCGTTGGCCTTAGCCTTCTCAAAGGCGTCCTTAGCGTTCATCATGTCGATGATCTTTTCGGGAACGCCTGCTTCGGAAGCCCTTGCAATCAATCCTTCCATTTCGGCACGTTCTTCTGCGGAGCATGCGTCAAAGAAGTACAGGAGAGGCAAGGTAATCAAGCCGTTGGACAGATCTGTGAACTTAGCCTTATCCAGGTTCTTGGAACCAAAGCCGTAGTCCAGCAGGTCGTCTACAATCTGGAAAGCAATACCGAAGTGGCTACCCATCTGGGCGCAAAGGTCTGCCTGTTCCTTATTGAAGCCTGCCAGCACACCGCCGATACGGGCTGCCGCATCAATCAGCGCTGCAGTCTTGCCGTCGATGATTTCGTCGTACTTTTCGAAAGACAAGTTCATGTCGCCGGAATGGTCCAGCTCGAGAATTTCACCAGCAATAAGCTTGTCTGCGGCGTCAGAAAGGGCTACGGGCACGTCGCGGGATTCTTCGTTAATCACACAGCGCATTGCCTGCGAGAGAACGTAGTCGCCGATAAGAACGGCAACCTGAGTTCCCCATTCCTTATGGGCCGTCTTCTGTCCGCGGCGAATATCTGTTCCATCAATAATATCGTCGTGTACGAGACTTGCCAAGTGCAGCAATTCAATGCCGGCGCAGGCGTGAGCCACGCGGGACGCGTCGGGCTGCTTTTCGCCGGTCTTTGCAATCAAGCAAAGTAGGGTGGCACGAATGCGCTTGCCCTTACGCTGGAACAGGGATTCCAGACGTTCTGCAATGCCTGCAGGTGCGTTCTTGGCAACATCCATAATGACCTGCTCCGTCAGTTGGAGCTGGTCTGCGACGAGGTCGCGTGCCTGGTTCAGTACAGACTGAAAATCGTCCTTGCTCGGTGCCATATTAGATGTCCAAATCGTTCAAGACCTTGTATGCGTTGGTCTCGATGAACTTACGGCGAGGTTCTACATCTTCGCCCATGAGCATGCTGAAGATCTGGTCGGCAACAACAGCATCTTCCACGTAGCACTGCTTGAGGAATCGCTTTTCCGGGTCCATGGTAGTTTCGAACAGCTGTTCCGGGGACATTTCGCCAAGACCTTTGAATCGTGTGATAGTCACGTTCTTCTTGTCTTCCAGTTCGGCCATGGCGGCTTCCTTTTCCTTTTCGTCGAACAGGTAGCGTTCCTTGAGGCCCACCTTCAACTTGTACAGAGGAGGCATGGCCAGGTAGACGTGACCTTCGTCGATGAGCGGGCGCATGTAACGGAAGAAGAATGTCAAGAGCAAAGTCTGAATATGGGAACCGTCCACATCAGCATCGGTCATGATGACGATCTTGTTGTAGCGGAGCTTTTCCAGCTTGCACTCGGTACCGAGACCGCAACCAATGGCGTTCACCAGGTTCTGGATTTCTTCGGTGTCCAGCACGCGGTGGAGGCTTGCCTTTTCAACGTTAAGAATCTTACCGCGGAGAGGAAGAATGGCCTGGAATTCACGCTTACGGCCCTGCTTTGCAGAACCACCTGCAGAGTCACCTTCCACGATGAACATTTCGCATTCCTTCGGGTCACGGCTACTGCAGTCGGCCAGCTTGCCCGGAAGGCCACCGCTTTCCAGGACGTTCTTACGACGGGCCAGGGTACGAGCCTTGTGGGCTGCTTCACGAGCCTGTGCGGCAAAGTAAACCTTGTCCAGAATGACCTTCACTGCAGCCGGATTTTCCTGGAAGTATTCTTCCAGCTTGGCACCGAATGCGGAAGCTACGTAGCTTGTAATTTCGGAGTTGCCCAGCTTGCGCTTGGTCTGGCCTTCGAACTGAGGCTGAGAAACCTTAATGGCGATCACTGCAGTGAGACCTTCGCGGATATCGTCTGCGGTGATGGTAATGTCCTTCTTGCCCTTGGGCATGTCCTGAGCGAACTTGCCGATCACGCGGGTCAGAGCGGTCTTGAAACCGGTAACGTGGGTACCACCGTCGTAGGTGTTCACGTTATTCACAAAGCTAAAGAAGTTTTCCTGGTAGCCATCGTTGTACCACATGGCCACTTCCAGCGGGTACTGGCCATCGGGCATCACCAGGTGAATGGGCTCGTTGAACAGCGGGGTACGATGTTCGTCCACGTAGCGCACGAATTCAGAAACACCACCGGGGAAGCAGAAGGTTTCAGTCTTCTTTTCTTCGTCGCGTTCATCAGTCAAAGTCAAACGGAGACCGCTCATCAAGAATGCCAGTTCGCGGAAACGAGTGGCCAGCGTGTCGTACACGTAGACGGTTTCGCTGAAGATGGTGTCGTCCGGATAGAATTCAATGGTAGTGCCGTGATCGTCGGCAGCGCAGGTTCCAATTTCCTGCTGCGGGCCGCAAGGAATACCCTTGCTGAACGTCTGGGTCACGATCTTGCCGTTACGACGGACGGTAGCGATAAGCTTGGTAGAAAGTGCGTTAACGCAGCTGACGCCCACGCCATGGAGACCTGCAGAAACCTTGTAGGAATTGCTGTCGAACTTACCACCGGCATGGAGCTTGGTCATAACGACTTCAAGGGTACCTACCTTTTCCTTGGGATGGATATCGGTAGGAATGCCGCGGCCGTTATCGGTAACGCGAATGCCGTTACCCGGCAGAATGGCAATTTCAATATGGGTGCAGAAGCTGGCCAGAGCTTCGTCAACGGAGTTGTCCACCACTTCCCAAACCAGGTGGTGCAAACCGCGAATATCGGTAGAACCGATGTACATTGCCGGACGAACGCGGACCGCTTCCAGACCTTCCAAAACGGTAATGCTGGAACCGCTATAATCTTCGTTCTTCTTTTCTTCTGCTACGTTTTCTTCAGCCATCTTTTAACCTTACTCAAATGAGTCGGACATCCCTAATTGCTGGCTTGCCCAACACTAAATTACACTTGTCAATAATAGCTTTTTTTTGCAGGAACAACTCTTGTTTCCATGCGGAATTGGCGGCTTTTAGCACCAAAATATTCTTGTCCATTTTGACCGGTTTTACGTGGGGCAAAAGCAGTGCTCCAACGATGTTTTCAAAGCCTTCGCAAATGGTTTTGAAGGTCATATCTTCGGTAATGTTGTTCTTGTCCAGAACCATTTTTAAAAGCACACTGATGTCCGTAGGGTCGCCCCCACAGACGTTTTTAGTGCGTCTTTTTTTCTCGTTATTTTCCATTAAAGAAGGAGCAATTTGGAGAGTACAAAACCGCCAATCAAAATGCTGGTCATACCAGCTACTACGGTAGACTTAGTGCTCTTGCCAACGCCTTCGGCACCGCTGGTGGTGTTGTACCCGAAGAAGCATGCGTAGCTAGCAATGAAGTATCCGTAGACAAAAGCCTTGATCAAGCCCACTGCCAAATCCCAGTTCTCGTAGAACATGCGTACGCCGTAGAAGAATACGGAGAAGGACACGTCCTTGTAGATCGCGGCCACTGCGTAACCGCCCAAGATACCCACGAAAATACTGATAACCGTGAGGGTCGGGAGCATGATGACCGTTGCGATCAGTCGCGGAGCCAGCAGGAACTTGTGGGGGCTTAGGCCCAATACCTTGTATGCGTCAAGTTGTTCGGTCACAGCCATGGTTCCCAGTTCGGAACACATAGATGCTCCGATACGTCCGGCCAGCACCATGGCGGTCAGAATGGGGCAAAGTTCCACCATCACGGACTTGCCTACAGCCATACCCACAAACATCAAGGGAATCATGTCGGCGAACTGATAAGCCAGCTGCCAGGACATAATTGCGCCAGTTGCAAGAGAGGCTGCCAGCACCACGGGGATACTGGTGACACCCACATGCTGCATCTGTTCCACGGTAGTATGGAAGTTACTGAATGCGCCAGGAATGCTCTTGAACATCTGCCATACAAACAGCAGATAATTGATGACGGTATGCAGGAACTTCCGGATAAACTTACCCAGGCTTTCCGCGATATTGTTCATCGTTCTAATCAAGTCTAATCCTTACTTCTTCTTGACGGGCTTAGCCTGTTCGGGCTTCTTTGCTGCCTTCTTGTCCGGTGCGCTGATGGCCTTCTTGTAGAGGTTCATGTCGCTCAGGTACTTGATGGCTTCCTTAAGCTGTTCGTCGCGCTTCAGGGAGAATGCGGTACTTACGGAATCATTGATGAAGGAGGTCAAGAGTTCACGCTTGATGCCGTCCTTGATGTATTCCTTGTTTTCGTCAAACTGTGCGTTTCTGTTGCTTTCCAGGGCTTCGCGCATTTCCACAATACGCTTTGCCAGCAGGGAATCGGAAACGGTCTTGGAGCTGTCGCCCATGTAGTTCTGTTCGCGAATAATGCTCTTTTCAAGCTGATCCACGCCAACCAAAGCGTTGCTCTTGACCTTGGTAAAGTTGGTGTCGCTCATGCAGAAGTCGCGGAACTGCTGGAACAGGGAGTCGGGGACTTCCCAGTTGGGGTCAATCTTTGCGCCGCTCTTTTCCAGACCCGGACGAGCCTTCACTGCAAACTTGAAGTACATAGCCATGCGTTCCTGGACCTGGACGACCCAAGGCATGGGGGAGAGTTCTACTTCAACGTCAGGAGTGATACCGCCACCGCCGAACATCATACGGCCGTTGTTGGTGTAGAAGGTATCGCGAGCTACGGTGTCCTTCTTGAGGGAATCGATCTTGGCTTCGTCGCCGTTAGCTTCAGCTTCGTATTCTTCTTCCTGGAGCTTGAGGCCCTTGATGCCGTTTTCCGGCTTGTTGATGCAACGGCCGAAGGGGAGGTAGTAGAAGGCGGTGGTGAGCTTCAGGGCGTTACCCTGGTTGTCCAGCGGGAAAATGGTCTGCACGGAACCCTTACCGAAGGATGTCTTACCGATAATGAGAGCGCGGTCCCAGTCCTGCAATGCGCCGGAAACGATTTCTGCAGCACTTGCGGAACCCTGATTTACCAGGACGACCATGGGAATGTCCTGCTTCACGACGCCGTCCTTACGGGCGCGGCTTTCGGTCTGCTGGGTGCGGCCCTTGGTGCTAACGATGGTGTTGCCCTTCTTCAAGAAGAGTTCGCTAATGTCGATAGCCTGGTTCAGGAGGCCACCCGGATTGTAGCGCATGTCGAGGATGATCTTCTTCATGCCCTGCTTCTGGAGGCTCTTGATTGCGTTTTCTACGTCGCTAGTAGTCTTGTCGCTGAAAGTTGCCAGCTTGATGTAGCCGATATCGCTGGTAACCATGCCGTAGTAAGGCACAGCGTGGACGATGATTTCTGCACGAGTGATGGTGAAGTCCATCAGGTCGGGAACGCCTTCACGCTGGATAGATACGGTCACGTCGGTACCGATCTTGCCGCGAAGCTTGTTCACTGCGTCGTCCAGGGAGAGCCCCTTGGTGTCCTTGCCGTCAATCTTACGGATCTTATCTCCTGCGCGGATGCCCAAGCGGAATGCCGGGGTGCCGGAAAGGGGAGAAATCACGGTAAGTACGTTGTCGCGAAGGCTAATGGTAATGCCTACGCCGCCGAATTTTCCTTCCATGGAAACCTTGAGGCTTTCATAGTCCTTGGGGGAGAACACGGTGGTGTGCGGGTCCAGAATGTCGCGGATGCCATTGAGGGCGGCATCGGTAAGTTCTGTGGGGTTTACATCTTCCACATACTTACGGTTGACTTCGGAAAGAACCTTGTTCAAGCGGGAAACTTCGTCATAGAAGTCGCCGGGAGAGGTCTGCTTGCTGTCCTTGGCTGCAAAAGATGCGTTTGCCAGGCACAAAGCGGAAATAGATGCTACAAAAAGACTGCGAAAATTCGGCTTATAGAAATTCATACTCTAAAGATACAATAAGATTTTCTCGGAGATTTGGGAAAAACGGAAAAAACCGGCCGATTAGGGCCGGTTTTTGATACTATAGGAGAGAGAGAAGAAAATCAAAGTGAAAAAGGACTTGCCATTAGGCTGCGTCGTACAGGGCGCGCTGAACCTGGTCGTTTTTCAACTTGGCCAGAGCGTTTTCCTTGAGCTGACGGACGCGTTCCTTGGAAAGGCCTACCATAGGAGCAATTTCCTTGAGGTTCAGGTCTGCATCCATCTTGAAGCCGAAATACAGCTTGATGATTTGCATTTCCTGTTCGGAAAGGTTCTGCTTCATTACTTTGTTGAAAACGTTTCTGCGGTCCTTGCTTTCTGCGAAAGCGTCGGTTACAGTGTTTTCAGCAGCGATGGTATCGCCAATGGTCATGTCGCCATCTTCACCGACGGGTGCATCCAGGGAGCTGGAGCGGTTACCCATCATCAAAATCTTTTCGATGTCGTGAGCCTTGTACTTAGAGAGACCTTCGAGGCTTGCGGGATCAACGGAGAATCCGCCACCGATAACCTGACGAAGCTTGCCGCCGTTCTTGTTGAAGCGACGGAGTACCAGTTCCTTTTCGGCGCTGATACGGACAAGGCGACCGCGTTCAGCAATTGCGCGGGTGATGTTCTGACGGACCCACCAAACAGCGTAGCTGATGAACTTGATCTTCTGATTAGGATCGAAACGCTGGGCTGCTTCAATGAGACCCATGTTGCCTTCGTTAATCAGTTCGTTAACATCAATGCCCTGACCCTTGTAAAGATTGGCGATGTTCACCACAAAACGCAGGTTGGACTTAACCAAAAGATCCATGGCGGCCTTGTTGCCTGCCTGAGCCTTCTGGAGCAAAATCTTTTCTTGTTCCTTGCTCAAAAGAGGGTACTTAGAAATATCATTGAGGTACTGAAAATACACATCTCTTTCAGCGCGAACGTTAGAAATCTTAGTCATAATTGCCTCCTAGCATAACTCGTTTACGTAAGTAAAGATACCTTTAAGGCGAATTTGAAGTGTCATTGTTTAGACTAGACTTCGCAAAAGTTGTATAAAACTTTTGTCGGTTTTTTGTAACTGTTTGTCGGGATTTTACGCACTTTTGTCACGTTTTTGTCATGAAAACCGATTTTTGGGTTGTTTTAAGGCTATTTTTTGTAGAAATCGAAGGAATTGTCATGAAAGATCATGTAAAGAATGGACTCAAGGAATTTGTGGACAAACATCGTCGCCGTCTTGCCGAACTTCAGGAAGCCTCTTTTGATCGTGGGGAAAAGGAGTTGGTCAAGATAATGAACGATGATAAGATCAAGGATACCTTCCCGGCGCCAATTCCTATTATTGCCCTGCTTGTCTGGGTCTTTATTCTGCTGTTTCCTTTGGTTCTTCTTTTGGACCCCAGTAATTACTATGCGAAGAATCTTGAAATGCATAGTGTCTTGGGTTACTATGTTCCGCTGCTTACCACATGCCTGATTTTTTGGATAAATCAAAAGTTGTTTGTGCCAAAGTTCTTTTTTGGGAAAAAGTATGTGAAGTTTTTTGCGGGCAACGCTATTCTTGTGTTCTTGAGTTTTGTGTGCAGGGAGTTTGTCGGATTCTTCTTGACAAGAAAACCTGGCATGGGCATGCACGATTTTTTCTCTGACTATATAACATCCCCAAACCATTTTACCTTGCCCAGTATTGTAAGTTTTTTGCTTATCCTTTTCATGGTATGCCTCTGTAGCATCTTAATCTCGGTATTTACCCGTCAGACAATGCGCGCGTTTGTGATTAGAGAAAGAGGTCGAGCCCACCTTGAATACGAACTGAATTTTATGAAGCAGCAGTTGAGTCCTCACTTTCTTTTCAATACATTGAACAATATTTCATCTTTGATTTCCATTGATCCTAAACTTGCTGAAAAGTCTATGACAAAACTTTCACAATTGTTGCGTGTTACATTGTACCAAACAGAGGACAGGTATATTACCCTGAAAGAGGAGATGAATATTCTTGAAAAGTATGCGGATTTGGAAAAGTTACGTCATGACGAAAATTTTGAATTTTCCTTTAATAAGAATATTGAGGATTCCTCGAGGAAAATTGAACCTTTGCTTTTAATGCCTTTGTTGGAAAATTCAATGAAACATTGCGTGAATCCCGAAGGAAGAAGCTTTGCCAGTGTAGATGTAGAACAGCATGGTAATCAACTTTACGTGAAGATGATGAATAGTAATTTCCCGAGAAAATCCTTGAATCACGCCAGTGGCCTTGGATTGAATACTTTTGAGAAACGTTTGGATTTGCTCTATAAGAACAATTTCACTTATGAAACCCGAGTTGAAAATGATGTCTATATTTGTGAATTGAGAATGACTCTTAAAGAAAAGAATTAATTTTTTGTCAAATCCCTTTACAAATAAAAAAAGTTTGTTTAACTTTATTCAAGAGAATTAAATAGTTTGTTAAATACATCCGTTAAATAGCGGGTGTATTTTTTTTGTTTAAGTCTCGTTTTTTTTATATGCGACGGGGTGCGCGAGTGCCGCCTCTTTTTTGATAGATCAACATTACTGTTTGGAGGTCCAATGAAAAATTGGGTATCAAGGTGCGCAGCCTTGATGGGGACCGTATTGTCTCTTTCAAGCTTTGCACAGGATTGTCAAGAAGTTTCGCTGTATAAAAACGGCGAAGAAGGTAAGTTAGAAGAGTCGTTGAATACGTTCCCCGAGAAACCGGAATGGGTTACCAACTGGGGCGATATGGATGGGATGATTCCTCCCTATATACGCTTTTCCGGAATGAAAAATAAAGTGGAGGATTGGACTGGAATTTTGTCCTTTGATGCCTTGCCGCAAAAAGTGAAGGGAGGCGTGCTGAAGGCTAGAGTGCGTACTTCGCAAAAAGGAAAGGTTGGCTTTTGGTTGCAGGGACCCTTTGGCTCAAGCTCAATTGCCTTTAATACCTTGGAACCGAATAAGACTACGCTGATTGAAATTCCGGTGTCAAATCTTGTTGGTAATGCGACAACCCAGATTGATAAAATTGGTATAGGATTGTTTGATGTTCCTGCTTACCAGTATACCATTCTGTTTGTGGATGATGTGGTTCTTTCCTGTGGTGAAAAAGTGCTAACACAGATGACTGCGGATTCGGTCCAGAAATATGTTTATTCTGATATTGCGGCGGGAGTTGCCGCCCGTGAAGGAAAATTTTCCAAGAGCGGGTATCCTCAAACTTCTGCGGCTTATTCTGCGGAAGAACGAAGTCAAATTGCTGCGACAACAAATGCAAACTTTGTTATGGGAGAAAGTGAACATCAGCAAATAGAGAATTTCATCAAGGCGGTATCTCTGACTCCTTTGCAATCTCATAAAGGGTGGTTCCGCAATATGTATTTCCTGGATCATAATCGATTAAAGGATTCTGTAATTGCAAACCCGAAGGCTCTCCTGTATGAAGCGCAGATATTTACTGCCGAAGAAGAAAATCGTGCCATGCCGATTCTTATGGGTAATGTGGATTATGCTTATCGCATTTGCGCAGATTCTTCATGCGAGTCAACGACGTTGAGATACTCTAGGCTACTTCAAGCAAATTTACCAACCGCATTTGTTCGCGGGTCCAAAATTCGATTATTCTATGACCCCTATTTCGTAAGTACAAATAGAAAGAACTTGCCTGCGTTGGAGATTTTCACAAATAACCGCTGGAACACCATTGACCCAAATTCTGAAATCACAATGGAATTTGATGGTGCGGGAGTTCAGAAAATTCAAGTGAGGCTTTCTGAAGGTGGCCTTGTTGTAAACCAGAATCTTTTTGTGGAGGTAAAGTAATGAAAAAACTGCTTGTTTTCTTTAGTCTATTTGCCCTTTTGGGAAATGCCTTTGCAAAGAATTATGATTTGTTCTTCCATGACGATGGTATTCATGGACTTTGTGTGGGTCTTAATTCCCGTGGTCTAGATCGTAGAAATATCGATGGTTCGAAAAATTGTGTTATTAACCTGTCTAACGATGTCCGCGCCCGAGTAATAAATCCGCGCACGAATAACGAACGAAAATTCGGCTTCGATGTGGTTCGCCCCTTCTTTATTCTGGACGGAATCTATTTGAGTGCAGACACGTTACGTACACTGGAGTCCTTCTATGAGGAAACCATGCAGTTTGGGCTTACAGATATGCTTGTGGAGCTAGGGTATACTCCCATTCTGGTTCAGTTCTCTGAAACGGTTAGAAAGCCTCTTATTGAGAATTCGTTCCATTTTGCAAATCTGCTGTATTTTGTGAACAACAACGGATTCTTTGGTTTTCCGAATAAAATGAATGATGGTATGATTGTCTTTGGTATTAGCCAGGGCGGAATCTTGGGAAGATATGGAGCCTATCGATATGACCTGCTCCGAAAGGAAGGGGATGCTCCCATTCGAATCTATGGTTCCCTTGATTCACCTCATCAGGGCGCTGTAATGCCTATGGGATTACTCTATACGATTGATTTCTGGTCAAAGTTTGGTGGGTCTGCAGAAGCGGAAGAGTTTGCAGATTTAGTTAATGGTCCTGGCGCTAGTGAATTGCTTCTTGCAAATTTGGTTCCGGGAGAGTACGGCCATTCCTTCTATGGAATAAATCTGTCGGACTCTAGGTTTCTTTTCGGGGAGTATAGAAAGGCGGCGGACCATAAAAAGTATCCGTCCGTCTTGATTGCGCAAGGTCAGATGAAGGGAGCTTCTCCTAGTCATGGAAAGACCTTCTATAAGTTAAATCGAACGGCAAAAAAACTTGGTGCTGTATTAGGCCGCGCCCAGAGTGAAATGAATACTGCTGATACCAAGACTCCTACTCAGATTTCATATAACCGTGTTTATGAAATGAGAAAAAAAGAAGCGCAGACAACGGTGTTGGATACAATCACGTATGACTTTGTTCAGGGGAGTACTTATCCGTTCGCGAAGAAAATTTATGAAAGTTTGAAATCTGGATTTAAATCAGCCATGCCTGATGGTATGACGCGAACGGTTGCATCGCTTTTTGGTGGGGACTGGAAAACGGAAATTAAGACCTCTTGGGATTCGGACACTCTAATTCAGGGCTTTAGCACATTTATTCCTACAACAAGTGCGCTGGACTTGAATTGTGGCGGAGATTTGTCCATTAGGAAGGGCTGCGCGTATACGGAAAAATATTCTGATGTTTCTTTTACGAATCCCGGGGCGCGAAGTACCGCAACATCTATGTACGCTGTTGATCCAACCCATCCCCGTTATGGAGAGGCGGTAAGTGGACGTCATGTGGAGTTGCCTGTACATTCTTCGGGGGTTATCGACACTGCTGTCTTGAGGGGTATGCAAGTTGATATTTGGCGTTTCCTTTGCGAAGTAGCCAATAATGATTATGATGAAAGTACGGGCTCTTTTCGCAATGAAAACCTGGCAGGAGTGTTCTACCCCAAGGCGGATTGTATGGATCTGACTAAGATGCCGGACATCATTCGCAATAGTGGCCTGAAAAACGTAAAGAAGTTTGCGTATGCCCGATATGATTACAACATTTATGCTTCGGAAATAAATGATGTGGTCACTTTTGATGCGCCTGCTGGTTGGCATAAGGTTGCTCAGTTCGACAATGGTTCCGGAATTTCGTTTAATGGAAATTTTGCTATAGATGTGGTTGTGAGCAAAACTAATTCGTCCTGGATGAAGGCGGAATTGCTGCTGCTGAAGAATAAGTCTGGTTCTGGCCAGCTGCAGTTGCAGGAAGTTGTTGTTCCTGTGGATGGGTCTCTGCATACGTTGAGGTGGCCCATTGATTTTGCAGAAAATACAACATCGCACTATAGGTGGTTTAGACTTGTTTTGAATTCTGATGGTGGCACGGTAACATTCTCGAATCCGCGCTTTGAAAGAAGTGCCGTTGTGGCTGCCGAACCCGCAGCAACAATGACTCCGGTAGTTTATCCCAACAATTCTGTAAGAACGGTTCCGTGGACGGAATCCACAACACTGTCTGCGTATTCTGATGGCTTGAGCTTGGATGCGAAATTCAAGACGATTGGGTCTGCGTTCTATATGGACTTCACAGAACCAAAGAGCATCAAGAATTACAAGAATGTGAAGGTTTCATATTGGCCGGGAACCTGCCAGGGAACGTCGGTTTATTTTGATTCCTACAAAAAGGGGATGGTTCCCTTGAAGAATGGTGTGGCAGACGGCATGTTTGTCAGCAAGATTATTCCGTTGACTAGCGTTGTAGATACAGACATTGCCCCGAATAACAGTCTTTCTGCTTCAAGATTTGTGTTCCAAAGTGCAAAGGTTGACGAACGTTGTGTCGTCCATGGTGTTGTGCTGGAATAATTTTTAGGCTGTTTAGTGTGATAAAAAGAACTCTTTGTGCTAAATCAAAGGGTTCTTTTTGTTTTTGTTGGCCCTTGTACGTCCATATTGCTTCAATTAATTATAGTTTATAAACAAAAAAGGAGTGAACTATGATTAAATCTGGTTTTACTTTCATTTCATTTTTGATGATTGCCTTGATGATGATGGGCTGTACCCCACGAATGCGTTCCATGGGTGGTGCTGTTGAAATGGCCCCGGTCACACATCGTGCTGATGCTGGTAATAAGGATGCTCAAATGCTGTTGGATGCAACGGGCTTTGTCTCTGCATCCGAAGCAACGGAAAACGTTTCCGATGTTCAGGCTTTTGGTGCTACGGCTTCTTTTACTTATAGAATGGGCGGTAATGCATCGTTCCTGTTCTTTAACGCGGCTTTGTCTGGCTTTCATGGCTCGCTGAACTTTGACTGTAACGATGAAGACTGCGACGATCCGGATGATTCCTATTACAGGGCTTACCATAAATGGCTGGCAACTCCAGAGGGTGGCAAACGTTATGATTTTACCAATTTGCAGGAACGTTTACTGGTAGGCTTTGATTTTAATATGGGTCCTTATTTGTTTGCCGGAGTTGCCGTTGGGGGGCAGGCGTTCCAAGGCGGCGGTTCCTACGATCAAAAGAGGCATAGTCTTGCTGCTGATACTGTGGTTGTCTATGGTGGTAAAGACGAAGAGACGGGAGAGGAAAGCTTTATTACGATGTATGCTCCTATTGTTCGAGATGCTGATGGCCGTTATGGCTTTGGTGTAGCGACGGTTGCTTGGATGGGGGCCCGATTTGGAAAGCAGTCTGAGTATGGAAACTTGTCTTTGGAATTAAGCACGTTCCTTAAAGATGGGCCAAGTATGTGGACTCGTTCTTGGAAACTGACCTATTGGCATCCGACTGGATTCTATGGTGGCGCAGCCTGGGGTGACCTGTTGAATTATACAGCGTATGTAGGTAAAACCTTCACTTTCTAATAGGTTGTGCGAATTGATTGTCGCAAATAAAAAGGCTCGTGTTTGTCACGAGCTTTTTTGTTTGCGCCGGCGCATTTGACGGAAACAAGAAACCCCGCGATTGAATCGCGGGGTCTCTTGTATCTTGTAGAACCCTGAGGCTCTTAGATGTCATCCCGGATTTAATCACAATGGTCACTTAGTGCTTTAGCACTTATGTGGCCATGACCCTCGGAACGGGGGCGGGATCTCCTTTGAACAAGGACTATTACTTAAGGGTGCTTACCTGAACGTCCCAGCTCTGGTTGCCGAGGGCGATACGGTAAGTGGAAGCCTGACCAGCCTTCATGTTCTTGGTGTCAACAGCCGGTGCTGCGTTGGGGTCCTTCTTGGGAACGCCAATGTGACGGTTACCCTTGAGGAATTCGATACCCTTGTTGCCAGCCTTAGTCTGGAGACAGCCAACGATGAAGATGTTTTCGTCGGTAACAGGCAGACCGTTTTCTTCGAGCTGCTTCTTTGCAGCCGGAATACCCGGTTCCAGAATTTCTTCTGCGCACTGAACGCCCGGATGAGCCACAGAGAACGGTTCCATCTTGAACTGGTCTGCTGCGATCTTCACCAGTTCAGGATCCGGTTCGCACGGGGTCTTGCCCTGGTAGCCAAGGAGCATCTTGCCGTAGCCTTCGGTCATCTTGAACCAACGATCACGACCAGCGTTTTCGTTGATGGTGTTCATGTAGGCCTGCTGGAAGTAGAACTGAGAAACCGGGGTCACGGAAGAGGCAAAGCCACCACGAGCCACGCATTCGCTCATGTTCTTGATCACCTTGTCATACAGGTGGAAGGTCTTGGTTTCGCGCATCATGAGGGTGTTGGCGGTAAGTGCGCCACCCGGCATGGGGCTGAAGATCACGTCCGGAGAGATCTGACGAGCTTCGGGCGGGAAGTTGTAGTCCTTGAGGCATTCAACAGCGACGTTGTTTGCGTCCATGAGTTCCTTGATGTGATCGTCAACGATACCGTCTTCGCCGAGAGCCAGCTTGAAGTCGGTGCCCTTGAGAGCGTGGAACATGGAGAACAGGTCGGGCTGAGAAGTACCACCGGAAAGGGGCTTGCGAGCCAGGTCAACGCCGTCTGCGCCACCTTCGATAGCTGCCTTGTACTGAGCAACACCAGTACCGCAGGTATCATGGCTGTGGATGCGGAGTTCGACGTCATCACCGAGGAGCTTACGAGCGCGCTTGAAGGTTTCGTAAACCTTAGTCGGGTTTGCGGTACCGGAAGCGTCCTTGAAGCAAACGGAAGCAAACGGAACGCCTGCGTCCAGGATGTTCTTGAGGATGCGTTCGTAGAAAGCTGCATCGTGTGCGCCTTCGCATCCCGGAGGAAGTTCCATCATGGTAACTACGACTTCGTGTTCCAGACCGGCGTCGGTAATGCACTTACCGGAGTAGATCAGGTTGTTCACGTCGTTAAGAGCGTCGAAGTTACGGATACGGGTCATGCCGTGCTTCTTGAACATGTCGGCATGGAGCTTGATCATGTCGCGGGGCTGGGGAGCCAGAGCCACAACGTTAATACCGCGAGCCAGGGTCTGAAGACGAGCCTTGGGGCCAACAACGCGACGGAATTCGTCCATCATGTCGAATGCGTCTTCGCCGCAGTTCTGGTAGAGGGCCTGGAAACGAGCGCCACCACCTGCTTCAAAGTGGGTGATACCTGCGTGGCATGCAGCTTCAACAGCCGGCATGAAGTCCTTAGCGAACACGCGGGCACCGAAAATAGACTGGAAACCATCACGGAAGGAGGTATCCTGGAATTTGATCTTTTTCATGTGTCATCCTATGGGGTAAGACCCCGGGTGTATTAATTCAATAAAATACGTTGGAGAATATAAATAAAAAACAGCCACTGAGGGCTGTTTTATTGCTGAATAGGGGTATAAACGGCCTATGGTAGCTCAAGAATCCTTTCCATAAGTTTACACTAAATGGAAAAAAGGCTTGATCGTTAGATGAACATGATGGTGTTCAGCTTGGCGCGGTACTTCCAGGTCAGCTCGTGCTTGGGTCCCAGGACTCCAAACAAGGTGAGCATAGCCTTCTTGGCGGCTCCATCGTTCCAGTCGGGAGCTTCCACATACAGGTTAAGGAATGCCTGGAGGGCTTCTTCAAACTGCTCGCTAGCGGCCAGGATGCAGCACTGTTGATAGACGATGGCTTCCTTGCCCTGGACGTCCTTCTTGGCGGCTTCAGCGTGGAAATCCAACAGTTCCAACAGAGACTTTGCCTGCTTGTACTGGTCATCTGCCTCTGTGAATTTATTCAAAATTTCCTTGGCCTTTTCGGCATCGCCAATGCCAAGGCAAGCCTTGGCCCACAAGAGCATCAACTGCTTGTCGTCGGGCTTCTGCTGGAGGGCTTCGTTCAACATGGGTAGCGCTTCGTCGAACTGCTTGTTGGCGATGGCGTTCTCAAGATTCTCCATAAAGCTTGTTTCGCTGCTGGTATAGAACTTTTCCAAACGTTTCTTCAGTTCGTCTTCGGGAAGCACTCCTGTGATGACGTCAGCAATCTGGCCCTTGTCTACAATATGAACTTCGGGAACGGAGCGGACGCGGAATGCCTGGATTAACTGCATGTTGGTGCGGTCGTCGCAGCTGACAACGCCCAAGGTAAAGTCCATGCTGGTGCTGAACTGTCCCATAAGCTGGGCATAGCCTGCGCAGTCGGGATATTCTGCAGAGGAGAACAGAACTGCCACAGCACGAGTTTCAGACGGCTGTGCAATTTCGGTTTCAAAATTTTCGGGGGTGATTTGTACTACTTTAGCCATGTCGCAAATATACTTTTTTTTATATTACGAAATATGAGTCAATGTCCTTATTGTAAGTCTGAAGTCGCTGACATCAAGATCCTTCATCTTGATCTCCGCATTTGTCCTCATTGCTATTCCACGTTCTTTCCGTGTGACCAGACCATGGCTTTCAGGTCTGATCTTTCGGATAAGTCTCGTGAGCTTTGGCTGAAGGCTTTGCTGGCTAAGAATATTCAGGACCCGGTTTGCGATAATGTTTGCTGCATTGACCATGGGGAACCGTTAGTTGAGGGTAAGCTGCCGGATTATGGTACCGAAGGTAAGGTGACAACTTGCTGCAAGATGTTCCACTTTACTCCGTCCATGACGGTGGCTTTGCTTAAGCGCACTTTGGAACATCCGTTTCAGATGCCTGGCAAAGAGGAAAAGCACCATTTCTTTTTCATTCGTTGGCTTTTCAATATCGTAGATAAGTTTATTGGCGAAAAGATGCCGGATGAAGATCCTATGGATTTGCTGCAGTATAACCTGCGTTTGAAACCGATTCTCGAACCTGAAGACAAGTAAAAATTTATGGCCAAGACTTATGCGGTCCTCGCTGTTGTAGTAGCAGTTGTTCTCGGCGTGTACTTTGCGCTGCCCAACCGTTACTTCGTAGAAAATGTTTTTCCGTTGACAGAAGGTGTAACTGTCGATGCCTATGATGATAAGGCTGATGGTGGCTCTTCTGATATTGAATTCGCGGTGGCGGATTCCTTGCTGGATTTTTCCTGTGCGCTAGGTGCAGACACTACTCGTGGTGCCTGGTGTGGCTTGGTATTTGACGTAAGTCAGGGCGAAAAGGGAAAGTATCGCAACTGGACGTTTGTTGATTCCGTGGTTCTTGATGTGGAATCTCACGGAACCAAGGAAGTTCTTGTAAAAATCTGGGCTTATGATCCAGATATCACGAAACCGGAAAATCCTCGCTCTTTCCGCCTTTTGTTGAAGGAATTCTCTCTCCAAGATGGCCGTCAGCGAATTGCAATCCCGATGGAGCATTTCTACACACCTGATTTTTGGTACACTGACGGAAAAGTCGATCCGGCTATGAACCGTCGTCATCAAGAATCCATTGTCCGTGTCGAAATTACCTCTGGTTGGAACCAGAAGCGCGGCCAGAAATATTCTCTCACAATTCACGAGATGACTGTGAAGGGTGTCAGCAACTTCGCTTTCGGCGTGGTGTTGTTTATCATTCTCGGCCTGACCGTGGTTGCAATAGGTCGCAAGAACTCCTGCGAAAAGAAATCTGATGGACAATAAGTCGATATCATTTGCTGCTCCGACTACGCTGTTTGTGATTCTGGCGTCCTTGTGGATCGCTGCGTTCTTCAGTTTTCGTTCTAACGAACTGACGGTTTTCCCATCCAATGTTTATGAGGTCTACGCTTTAACAGATCACGAAATGGGAGGTTACTCTGTTAGTGAACTTGCCCAGACAGATTCTGTTATAACCGCGAATGTGAATGTCCGCTCGGGCATGGCCTATCCTTACGCAGGAATTGGTTTTAATCTGATGTCCGTGAACAAGAGACCTTCTGCGGAGTTCTTTGATTTCTCGCGTTTTGATTCTATTGAAGTTCTTGTAGAAACGGGACGTATGCGCAATGTTTCTATTCGTGTAATGAACAACGACCCTGTGTATAGTAAGGAAAATGTGTATGCAAGCTATCGTCCGTTGCAGAAGTCTACTGCGGTGGGCAAGGGCGTAATCTCCTTGGCTTTGCAGGATTTAAATGTTCCGGACCGTTGGTTTGCAGCTCGTGGCCTGGATAAGGATGACGGCATGAAATATTTTCAGCGAGGAGCCTTGCTGGAAATATCTAATGGTGAAGGAACCATGCTTGGTATTCCTGATGAAATTAAGTTGCGTGGTGTGAGAATGTGGGGCGAGAATCATTGCTTCGTTACGGTGATGTACGTGGTTCTTGGTGTGATGGTCCTACTTTGGCTTGCATCATGGATTTTGATAAGGAGGCTTACATGAGACGCGCATGGACTATTGATAGAATTATGCGTAACCTTATTGTGGTCCTTGGTATTGGGGCCATTTTGTGGGTGCTTAATTATCTGAGCGGAGTCCTGTTCCCATTCTTCGCCGCATTCTTGCTGGCCTACATTTTGGACCCGGTGGTCTGCAAACTCCAAGAAAAGTTGAAGCATCGTATTATTGCTGTCGTCATTGTGGTGATTGCCTTGGCATTGATTGTGGGCGGTGCTGGTTATGTGTTCGTCCCTATGGTGGTTGGCGAAGTTAGACACTTGGGTGAACTTATTCCGAAAATGTTCAGCGATTCCACCTGGGTGTCCCGAATTTCAGTGTTTGTGCCTACAGACTTGTGGCAGTCTGTAAAGGGAATGATTTCCTGGGATCAACTTGCAAAGTCTATGCGTAGTCTTGACTTCTGGCAGTCTGTGCAATCTGTTGCGGATCGTGTGCTGCCTGGTGCTTGGGGCTTGTTGTCCAAGACGTCTCACTTGATCGCTTGGCTCTCCGGCGCGTCCTTGATTTTCATGTACCTGGTGTTTATTATGCTGGACATGCCGAAGCTTCGCCGTGGCGCAAAGAGTCTCGTTCCCAGAAAATTCAGAATTGAAGCTGCGGGCTTTGGTACAGAAGTCGACAAGTTCATGGGCAACTATTTCCGTGCTCAGTCCTTGGTTGCCTTGACTGTGGGTGTTCTTTATGCCATTGGCTTTGGAGTCATTGGACTGCCTATGGGGGTTGCCTTTGGTTTGTTCTCTGGTGCGTTGAACATGATTCCTTACTTGCAGTTGACTACTATTCCTTTGGCTTTGTTGCTGGCTGTAGTTTATGCTTTGGATACGGGCATGCCTTTCTGGGAAGTGGCTGTAATCGTACTTGCGATTTACGGTGTTGTTCAAGTTATTCAGGACCTTTTCTTGGTTCCAAAGATTGTTGGCTCTTCCATGGATTTGCCGCCCGTAGGTATCTTGCTCTCCCTTTCTATCTGGGGCAAGCTGCTTGGTTTCTTGGGCTTGATCGTTGCCATTCCGTTTACCTGCATTTGTCTGGTATACCTGGAAAAGATTCAGAAAAAGGCTGATGAAATTGCCGAGGAAGAGGACGAACCTAGCCCCGAGGCTTGATTTTACAACGATTGTGTCGTTTTTTTTGCATCTTTTTTTTGTGGCAATAAACTTATCTGTTAAAAAAAAAGTATAATAATGTCATAAATTCTTAATAACCAACTCAAGGAGTTAAAAAATGAATAAGCAAGAATTGATCGAAGCTATCCTCGCTAACAAGGAAGCTGGCATTGAATCCAAGGCTGCTGCAGGCCGCGCTGTTGACGCTGTGCTCGATGGCATCGCTGCTGGCATCAAGAAGGACGGCAACGTTCAGTTGATCGGCTTCGGTACTTTCCAGGTTAAGGAACGCGCTGCACGTACCGGTCGCAATCCGCAGACTGGTGCTACCATCAAGATCAAGGCTTCCAAGACTGTTTCCTTCAAGGTTGGCGCTGCTCTCAAGGCTACCGCTTCTGCTAAGAAGGCTGCTAAGAAGAAGTAATTGCTTTTATAGTCCAAAAGCTTTTAAAGACGCTCGCCCTACGGCGGGCGTTTTTTGTTTATTTGTCCATGAAAGTTTGGGGAGGAAAATTTGACAACTAGAAATTTTTTGTTATATATAACTTGTTGATAGTCAATGACTTTTAGAAGGAGTGTCTCGGTGGCTAAAAAACTTCTTGGTGCTTTATTCATGGTGTCCGTGCTTGCAATGTTGTCTGCCTGCAGTGGCAAGGGCGATGGTGAAGTTTGCGACAGTGCTGTTGATCTTACTTCGGCAGAGTGTAGGGATAATCCCCCGACGGATGAAACGAACGAACCCTCTGAAGAGGATTAGTCTTTTTTACAATTTTTGTTAAAAGGCGTTGAATGGTTTTACATTTCTAACTATATTTGCACAAGTTTAAACCTTGTGAAATTTAGTTGGAAACGATGACCGTAATGAGCAAGAACATGATGAAGCGAACTGGCGCCTATGGTGCTGCTTCTTCTGTTTCTGTTGGTAAGCGTACCGCTATTTCCAAGATTGTTGATTTTATTGAAGCTGGACCTTTTGGTTCAGCTCTCTTTTTATGCGGCAAAAACCGCGCGAATTTTAATTGTTAACACACGGAGATAAAAAATGAAGATCGAAGGTATCGATAAGGTTCTCATCATCGGCTCTGGTCCTATTGTCATTGGCCAGGCTTGCGAATTCGACTACTCTGGCACCCAGGCCTGTAAGGCTCTGCGCGAACAGGGTTACAAGATCGTGCTGGTGAACTCTAACCCGGCAACCATCATGACCGACCCGGTTATGGCCGACGCCACTTACATCGAACCCCTGAACCTCGAACGCCTGGAACAGATCATCGCCAAGGAACGCCCCCAGGCATTGCTCCCCAACCTCGGTGGTCAGACTGGCTTGAACCTGTCTTCAGCCCTGAACAAGGCTGGCATTTTGGACAAGTACGGCGTGAAGGTGATTGGCGTGAACCTGGACGCTATCGAACGCGGCGAAGACCGTGAAATTTTCAAGGCAACCATGCAGCAGCTGGGCATCGACACCCCGCGCTCCGGCATTTGCCACTCTGTTGAAGAAGCCGAAAAGATCGTTGCTGAAATTGGCTACCCTGTGGTGGTTCGTCCGGCATACACCATGGGTGGTGCAGGTGGCGGCTTCTGCTACAATGTGGAAGAACTCCGCACTATCTGCTCCAACGGTCTGGAACTTTCCATGACTCACCAGTGCCTCATCGAAGAATCCATTCTCGGTTGGGAAGAACTGGAAGTTGAAGTGGTTCGCGACTCCAAGAACCAGATGATCGCTATCTGCTTCATCGAAAACATTGACCCGGTGGGCGTTCATACTGGCGACTCCTTCTGCGCAGCCCCGTTCCTCACCATCGACAAGAAGCTCGAAGAAAAGCTGAAGACCGACGCCTTCAAGATTGTTGAAGCTATCGGCGTGATCGGCGGTACCAACGTTCAGTTCGCACACGACCCGAAGACTGGCCGCGTGGTGATCATCGAAATCAACCCCCGTACCTCTCGCTCCTCTGCTCTTGCTTCCAAGGCAACCGGTTTCCCCATCGCTCTCGTTTCTGCAAAGCTCGCTGCTGGCATGACCCTCGACCAGATGGACTACTGGCGCGACGGTACTCTCGAAAAGTATACTCCGAGCGGTGACTACGTTGTGCTGAAGTTTGCTCGCTGGGCATTCGAAAAGTTCCGCGGCGTTGATGACTGCCTGGGCACCCAGATGAAGGCTGTGGGCGAAGTGATGGCTATCGGTAAGACCTATAAGGAAACCCTCCAGAAGGCAATCCGCGGTCTGGAAAACGGCCGTGCAGGTCTTGGCTTTGCTAAGGACTTCAACAAGAAGAGCAAGGCTGAACTTCTTGAAATGATGAAGACCGCTTCTTCTGAACGTCATTTCCAGATGTACGAAGCTATCCGTAAGGGTGCAACCGACGAAGAAGTTTTCGCAGCTACTTACGAAAAGGCTTACTTTGTACAGCAGATGCGCGAACTGGTTGAACTTGAAGAAAAGATGCTCAAGACTCCGGGTCGCATGCCTTCTGACGAACTCCTGATCCAGGCCAAGAAGGACGGCTTTGGCGATAAGTACATCGCCAAGATCCTCGGCATCCGCGAAAAGGACGTTCGTGCAAAGCGTATCGAACTTGGTATGGTTGAAGGCTGGTGCGCAGTGCCTGTTAGCGGCGTGAAGGACCAGTACTACTACTACTCTACCTACAACTGCAAGGACGAATCTACCGCCACCAACAACCCGAAGAAGATCATGATCCTCGGCGGTGGCCCCAACAGAATCGGCCAGGGTATCGAATTTGACTATTGCTGCTGCCACGCTGCAATGGCTCTCCGCGAAATGGGTTACGAAACCATCATGGTGAACTGCAACCCGGAAACCGTTTCTACCGACTACGATACTTCTGACAAGCTGTACTTCGAACCGGTTACCCTCGAAGACGTTCTCCAGATTTACAAGAAGGAACAGCCCGCAGGCGTTATCGTGCAGTTCGGTGGCCAGACTCCGCTGAACATCGCTCGCGCACTCAGCGACGAAGGCGTGAAGATTCTCGGTACCAGCATCGATTCCATCGATATCGCTGAAGACCGCGACCTGTTCCGCAAGATGATGGACCAGCTGGAAATCCCGATGCCGGAAAGCGGCATGGCTACCAACATCGACGAAGCCCTCGCTTGCGTCAAGCAAATCGGTGGCTACCCTGTGATGATCCGCCCCAGCTTCGTGCTTGGCGGCCGCGGCATGGAAGTCATCTACGACGAAAACATGCTCCGCGAATACGTTGCCAAGGCTGTTGGCGTTACCCCGGATCGCCCGCTCCTCATCGACCGTTTCCTCCACAACGCTCTGGAATGCGAAGCCGACGCCCTCTCTGATGGCGAACACGTTTACATTCCGTCCGTGATGGAACACGTGGAACTTGC
>JAZRWJ010000005.1:0-1363 GCA_045599625.1 Fibrobacter sp. | reverse complement strand
GTTTTTTTCGCTTGACGTTGGCGATTTTTTGGTAAAAATCTTCATATCAGGGTCGCGTAAGTTAATCGGCAGATTAATTTGTGTCGGGTGTTCGTAACGTGACCCTGCAGTGTACAAGGGATTCCTTGTAGCCAAGAACAGCTCGAAAGTTCCAAACCGTACACCTCTACCTGCAGTGTACAAGGGATTCCTTGTAGCCAAGAACATCAGGATCACCAACGAGGTTATAGACCGGCCTGCAGTGTACAAGGGATTCCTTGTAGCCAAGAACTGTACTTATCGTTTTTATCGGCACTGAGAGCCTGCAGTGTACAAGGGATTCCTTGTAGCCAAGAACGGTTCTATTAGTAGTAGGTCCAGAAAATATCCTGCAGTGTACAAGGGATTCCTTGTAGCCAAGAACGCCTTGATGAACATGAAAACACGATAGAAGCCTGCAGTGTACAAGGGATTCCTTGTAGCCAAGAACACGTCCCCACTCAAGCGCGCGTCGCGTCCGCCTGCAGTGTACAAGGGATTCCTTGTAGCCAAGAACTGATTCGCCTAGCCCTTTGTATTCTTCAAGCCTGCAGTGTACAAGGGATTCCTTGTAGCCAAGAACGCCCTTGCTAGCTTGTTCGACAACGTTTTCCCTGCAGTGTACAAGGGATTCCTTGTAGCCAAGAACTGCGCGGGCTTCTTTGTACGCGTTCGTCGCCTGCAGTGTACAAGGGATTCCTTGTAGCCAAGAACGTCTACCGCGCTGTTATTGCCTAGCGTCGACCTGCAGTGTACAAGGGATTCCTTGTAGCCAAGAACGGTCTTCCAAATCTTCGAACTAACTATTTTCCTGCAGTGTACAAGGGATTCCTTGTAGCCAAGAACTCGATCATCGGCTATAATGACGGCTTGCCTCCTGCAGTGTACAAGGGATTCCTTGTAGCCAAGAACTCTTTTGACAATTCACGTTGTTAATCATCGCCTGCAGTGTACAAGGGATTCCTTGTAGCCAAGAACGACGAACGTGTTGAGCCACATGGTTTTGCGCCTGCAGTGTACAAGGGATTCCTTGTAGCCAAGAACCCGCCGTTCTCCAATCCTGACGCGCAATATCCTGCAGTGTACAAGGGATTCCTTGTAGCCAAGAACCGTCTCGATCCGTTTCAAGCTCCGGCGGCGCCTGCAGTGTACAAGGGATTCCTTGTAGCCAAGAACGCTCATGCCTAAGCCCTTAAAAAACTTTTCCCTGCAGTGTACAAGGGATTCCTTGTAGCCAAGAACAAATCGTCAAGCCAAGGCGCTTAGCTTCTCCCTGCAGTGTACAAGGGATTCCTTGTAGCCAAGAACCCGTGCACGATTGAACGCACGCGCGGAAGACCTGCAG
>JAZRWJ010000004.1:0-98281 GCA_045599625.1 Fibrobacter sp. | reverse complement strand
TTCTATTAGCATGAATTTGCTGTAGCATTGGAGATACGATCGCGTTAAACTCATGCAAGGCTGTTTCTGAAGGTATGGGCACTTCATAGTTCATAATTTGGGATTTATCACCTCGGGGCATCTTCGTCCCTTTGGCTCCCTTCATTATGTAATCAAAGAAAGTATCGCTGAACAACAAGCAATAATTGAAAACAGAATATGAGGGCTTTATGGGTTTAAAGCAAAGTACATCTGTAGAACAGCCTGCGATTTCTTCCGAACAATAGTAAATCTTCTTAAAATATGGACGGATATTCGATACGATTGTTTCTTCAGGATAGCATCTAGTGGTCTGTTCTATGCTAGGTAGGTTTGTCGCATCGCAGACCCCGGCTTTACCGGGCAGCATATTTTCAGTAGAATAATATGTTGACTCAGTTAGATCCGAAATGTTAATTTTGTCCTTTTCATAATCAGCAATATCAGACAGTTTTCCTTCTTTCCAATCTTCGGGCATTACACCGCCGAAGGGGGCGTAGTCGATGAACCAGTTTTTGAAGAGGGCTTGGGCTTGTTTCTCTAAATTATCGTTTTGATATCTAAAATGATCATAGAGGTGTAATTGTGGGGACGCTTACAATCTATGTCTTTTTGTAAAAATTGTAAAAAGTGGATTTTGTGTTCTTCTCTAGATAAATTATAGCGAAAAAAATGTAAAGTAAGTATTTTTTTTGATTCTTTTTCTGAAAAAAATGTCACTAAAGTGTCAAAATTTTAGTGTATTTTCCCTCATATGGCTAAGGAATCTAAACCAAACCTCATCTATGCTTTAGATGCTAAAGGAAAACCGGTACATGTTGATAGTGTGCCGAAGGGCCGAGCTTGTGGCTGTCGCTGCCCTCGTTGCGAAGGTTTTCTTGAAGCTAGAAATGGCGGCGAAGTAAGAGCGCATCATTTTGCCCATGATGACGGCGCAGATTGCGTTGGGGCTGTTGAATCCGCAATACATTGCCTGGCCAAGGAAATTCTTAAAGAAACATTATGCGTTTGCCTACCCAAAGGGTGTGGCATCCAAAAGTTTGATAGGGTAGATACCGAGAAGAATTATCCTGAACTAAAATTGAGACTGGATTGTGTCGGATACTACGGTAATAAGCAACTTTGGGTAGAATTCAAGCGAACTCACGAAGTCGATGTTCAAAAAGCTGGCAAGATTATTTCTGCACGTATTGATTGCATTGAGATTGACCTGAATGAATGTGGTCAGGATAAAGAGCGACTTCGTGAATTTATTACGCAAAGCATTGAAAAAAGAAAATGGATTTACAGTGAACAATATGGCATTGGGTTCTCTGATTCTGGAACCTACAATCGCGCCTCTTCTCAAAAAGACGATTCCGAAGCTAATAATGAAAGAATAGCACGTCATTTCGCCTTAGATGAGAATAAACAATTGATTGATTTAAGGGTTCCAGGTGAATTTGATGCCTTAAATCATTCCTATTATTGCCCGAATTGTGAAAAAGAAGTTGTATTAAGCGTAGATGAAAACGGTGAATACTCATTTATTCATGTAGATGAGAATGTTTCTTGTGATGATGAAATGTACTTGAGAGAAACTGCAGTTGCCGCAATTCATTGGTATTTCGTTCAATCGACTGAATTTTCGATAGCAGTTACCCAATATCGATCCTGTAAAGATGCTGCGAAATGTCCTTGTTATTATGAGTGTTATGCGCCCACACTGAAGTGCTATGACTTGAAACGGCATGGTTATTCAAATATCAAGAAAAACCATAAATTTGAAGATGTTTCGTATCGAACGGATTTGGTTCTGTGTGGAGAACATGTTAAAGAAGAAGATGCGATTGAAGTTCGCATAAATACAGAGAATTTTGAAAACGAACTTGAAACAAAGCGTCGTACAATTGATGTGACTGTTCATGATGAATTTGATATCTGTCAATTAGAACGAGGTTTAAGTAATTTTGGTAATGTCCGTTTGTCTGGGTTCCAGTCAAATTCAAAAGAGACTGCGAATCCTTCAGAAATCCAACAGGATATTTGGAAGTACACAATCTATACAAGTGGAAAAATCCATATAGGTCAAGTAAAATGTACTGAGTTGCATTCTTCAATCGTTCGGTCAAATGTTTTGAAAGAAGGTGTTTTTACTAGAATCGATGCAACACTAGAAGAGATGTATTTGTTTCTTCTTTTACGTTACAAAACATTGAAAAAGGAATTATGCCGCTGTAGTTTGTGTTATTATTTGAGGGAGACAAATGGCCTAAATAACGATTGTGTCTGCATTCGCTATAAAACGACGGGAACGCCGAAGGTTCCATTAAAGGAAAAGAATCCGCCTATAAATTGCACTTATTTTAAAATGAATTACGACATCCTGAATCGCGAAAAAGAATTGAATGAAAGAATTGATGTTTTGGAATTATAATTTCATTTTGACACTTTACTGTCAATATCTTTAATTATATTTCATTCCGTATTTCACCAATCCTTGCGACAGTCGACATAGACTTGCCAAAGTCCGTACGTGCATTCGCGGCAGGGTTCATTAGCCATCTGGTTGATGTTGTTGGATAGCTGGCAGGAGACGCAGCCTGCTCATTACGTAAGCCGGGGAATGCCCCCGCCAACAGCATGGCTAGAACATTCCAAATATCACGAAATAGCTGTAAATGGAACAATTCCATTTGTGTATTGTAATATGTATTGACATTTGTCTATACATTTGCTATCATGATGAAGGTAATAGATGAATATTACAAAACACGCTTTTGAAAGAATGCGTGAAAGGGGCTTTACCGTAGAAATGCTCGGAAAGGTCCTGCACAAAAAAGAGATTAGAAGAGCTCCATCAAAAAGAGATGGAATGTCAAAGATTGTTGCGGAAGTAGATGGATTGTATTGGACATTGATTGTCACAGACGATTTGTCTACCCTGGTTACCGTAAGGAGGGCTCATGAAGACGAGGTGCAATATGCATAAGAAGGTTAGACTGCCCAAAGGTTTTAAGCTGGTTGATGATTTCCTTTCTAAGGAGGAAATCGAGGAACTCGAAAATGACACCTCCGTGAGAGAGCCGATGACTGTAATCACTGGCGGCAATGAATCGGAGACTCTAGAAGAATCGATAACCCGTATCAAAAAGGCTATTGCTGATTCCAAAGAGGAAAAGAAGATGTATTCTATCCGACTCAAGGTCAAAACAGTAGATGCTATCAAGAGAAAAGCGGCAGAAGCAGGCATTCCGTACCAGACATATGTGAATGTTTTGCTGGATAATGCAGCTTTCGCTTAAGTCTTCCTCCTAATATTTGATTATCTTTCACACAAAGGAAGATAATCTATGTCTCTCTACGACGAAAATTCATACGAACAGTGTCTGAAGCAGCTTTTCCAGGATAACCTGGGCTGGGATTACATCTATGGTCCCGATGTCGAGAGAGATTTTAGGGATCCGCTTTACGAGTCTATTCTAGAGGAATCTATCCGTCGTATAAACCCGGATGCGGCTCCCGAAGCTATCGAAGAGGCTCTGAATAAGGTCCGTAACTTCGAAAATGATGATTTGGTCAAGCAGAATGCCTTGTTCATGGATTATATCCAGAATGGGGTAGAGGTGACCTACCACAAGGCTGGCGAAACCAAGTCCGATATCATTTACCTGGTGGATTACAAGAACGTAGATAACAATTCCTTCATCTTTGCAAACCAGTGGACTTTCGTAGAAAAATCCAACAAGCGACCTGATGTCCTGTTGTTCCTGAACGGCTTGCCGGTTTGCCTTTTTGAATTGAAGTCTCCTAGTCGCGAAGAGACTGACGCCAGCGAAGCTTACTTGCAGATTCGTAATTACATGCAAGAAATTCCTAGCATGTTCATTTACAACTGCATTTGCGTGATGTCGGACCAGTTGGTTTCCAAGGCAGGAACCATTACCAGTGGCGAAGATCGCTTTATGGAATGGAAGACCAAGGATGGGGTTCGCGAATCTGGTGCCATTGCTGATTTTTCCACCTTCTTCGAAGGAATTTTCCAGAAAGAACGTCTGCTGGATATTATCAAGAACTTCATCTGCTTCAATAATGATGGTTTAAAGACTTTCAAGATTCTTGCTGGTTATCATCAGTATTTCGCTGTGCGAAAGGCTGTGGAACGCACCAATGTAGCTGTAAATGGCGATGGAAAGATTGGTGTATTCTGGCATACCCAGGGTTCCGGTAAGTCCCTATCCATGGTGTTCTATGCCAACTTGCTCCAGTCCAGTATTGATAGCCCTACGATTGTAGTGATTACAGACCGTAACGATTTGGATAATCAGCTATACAGTCAGTTTGCAAATTGCAAGGATTTCTTGCGTCAGGATCCTGTTCAGGCAACGTCTAGAACTCATTTGAAGAGCTGGCTCGAAGGTCGTAAGGCTAACGGAATCATCTTTACCACCATGCAGAAGTTCGAGGAATCGGACGAGCCCTTGTCTGAACGTCGCAATATAATCGTGATGGCTGACGAAGCTCACCGTGGCCAGTATGGTCTTGCAGAAAAGGTAAAGACCACCACCGACAAGGATGGTAACCTGGTTGCTAAGCGTGTGGTGGGATCCGCCCGCATTATTCGCAACAGTTTGCCTAACGCAAGTTTCATTGGCTTTACGGGTACGCCTATTAGCCGTGAAGACAGAAACACCACGGAAGTATTCGGTGGCTATATCGATATTTACGATATGACCCAGGCTGTGGAAGATGGCGCAACTCGACCTGTCTATTACGAGAGCCGAGTCATCAAGCTGAAGCTGGATGACAGCGTCCTTGCTGAGATTGATAAGGAATACGACGCTCTTGCAGCCAATGCTGATGATGAAGTCATCGAGAAGAGCAAGCGAGAACTTGGCAAGTTGGAAGGTATTCTTGGTCACGAAAAGACCATCAATTCTTTGGTCAATGATATACTTGAACACTACGAAGAAAACCGCCAGTATCTTTACACTGGCAAGGCCATGATTGTGGCTTACTCTCGTAGTATTGCTATGAAGATTTATAACCGAATCCTGGAACTGCGCCCGGAGTGGGCCGGCACAACATCTCAGGTGAAAGTCGGTGACAAGTTGATGACTGTTCCTGGGGAAGACGCCCGCGTTGCAGTGGTCATGACCGAAAGCAATAAGGATCCCGAGGAATGGCGTAAGGTCATTGGTAACAAGACCCATAAGCAGGAACTTGCAGTACGCTTCAAGGATAACAATAGTCCCCTGAAAATCGCCATTGTGGTGGATATGTGGCTCACCGGTTTTGATGTGCCGTCGCTTGCCACTATGTACGTTTACAAGCCCATGGAAAGTCACAACTTGATGCAGGCCATTGCACGTGTGAACCGCGTGTATAAGGATAAGGAAGGCGGCCTGGTTGTGGACTATATCGGTATTGCCAATGCTCTTAAGCGAGCCATGAACGATTATACTGTTCGTGACCAGAAGAATTACGGCAATATGGACGTGGCTAAGGAAGCTTATCCCAAGTTCCAGGAAAAGTTGGAAGTATGCCGTAGCCTGTTCCATGGCTATGATTACAAGCAGTTCTTTACGGGGAATGATTTACAGCGAGGAATGTGCATTAGCGGAGCCGTAAACTTCATTATGGCTGTAGATAAGGAAGACAAGAAGAAGGATTTTATTAAGGAATCTGCTTTGTTGAAGAATTCCTTGTCTCTTTGTGCATCCCTGGTCAAGGCAGAATGGCGTGTAGAAGCTGGATTCTTTGATGCCGTTAGAACTCTGGTTATTCGATTCATGTATGGTTCGAATGGCAAGAAGTTTAGCCTTAAGGACATCAATGACCGCATTAATGAACTCTTGAAACAGAGTGTTAAGTCCGATGGCGTTTTGAACTTGTTCAGCGATGTGAAAACAGAATTCTCCCTGTTTGATCCGAAGTTCTTGAATGATATTTCCAAGATGAAGGAAAAGAACATTGCAGTCGAAATGCTGAAGAAGTTGATCGACGAACAAATCAAGATTTATAAGCGAACCAACGTGGTGAACTCCGAAAAGTTCTCTGAAATCTTCAGTCGTGCGATGCGTGGCTACTTAAACGGTATGCTGACCAACGAAGAAGTGATTCAGGAAATGCTGAAGTTGGCAAAGGAAATCGCAGAAGCCGCCATGGCTGGTGAAAAACTTGGCTTGACCAAGGAAGAAACCGCATTCTATGATGCTCTGACGAAGCCTGAAGCCGTAAGGGATTTCTACAACAACGATCAGCTGGTTGCCCTCACTAAGGAACTGACAGAAACTCTTCGTAAGAATAAGACTGTTGACTGGCAGCGAAAGGATAGCGCCCGTGCCAAGATGCGCACCACAATCAAGAAACTCCTTAAAAAGTACAAGTATCCGCCCGAAGGCCAGGAAGACGCCTTGAACACCGTAATTACTCAGTGCGAACTCTGGACCGACAATGAAGAAATGTTTGACGACGTAATTTCCGATGTCTCTGTAGCCAAGAATCAGCTGTACTTTGCCCCCGGTGATGATGTATCCGATTATGGAATCGCCGCTGATAAAAGGATTTAATACATGAAACCGTCTGAACAAAAACTTCTTTCGATGCTTTCTGGCAACGATGTGACTTTTTATATCCCGCCGTACCAGCGTAATTACGAATGGGATAATGATCAGTGTAAAGTCTTTTTCGAAGATGTTGTAAAGACGACTGAAGAAAATATTGACGGTCAGTTATCTGAACATTTCTTTGGCACTGTAACCTATGTGCAGTCTGAATCAGTTTTTGGCCAGCCCAATAAGTTGGTTCTTATTGATGGTCAGCAACGTATAACCACAACCATGTTATTTCTTGTCGCGCTTCGTGATGTTATCGCCGATGAGAATATGAAAAACTTTATTGATCAAACATATTTGAAAAACAATAAAGTTGTGGGGGATGGGGAATACAAAATCAAGCTGAAACAGGTTGAAACAGACTGGGATGCTTACTGCAAAATTATTCTTTCTATGGAAGTAGGTTTATTTATGATCAAGAATCGAAATCTTATGGCCCTGAGCCTTGCTTATTCTGCTTTCGGGCTGATTGCCTGTGGCGACGACGTCACTTATGTCACCTACGAAAATTCGGTGACAACTATTGAAACAAAGGGTGACTTGCCTAATTGTGACAGCAAGAGCGAAGGCAAGATGTTCTACATCTCCGATTCTGCCTTGGTTTATTTCTGCTATTCCGGCAATTGGAACGTCTTGAATGGTAAGGACGGGGCTGATGGTAAGGATGGCAAGGACGGTAAAAATGGCAAGGATGGTGCTGACGGTAAAAATGGTGTAGATGGCAAGGACGGCAGTGATGGTGCTAAGGGTACTGATGGCGTCGATGGAAAGGATGGCGTCGATGGAAAGGATGGAACTTCTTGCTTTGCTGTAGATACTGTTGATGTTGACGGTGTATCTGGATTTAACATTGACTGCGGCGATGAACGTGTTGGCACCCTTTGGAACGGTAGGGATGGCGAGGTTGTTTCTTCAAGTTCTGAAGAGTCGTCGAGTTCTGTAGAATCCTCTAGTTCAGTTGAAATGTCGAATGCAGAAGAGTCTTCTAGTTCTATAGAGTCTTCAAGTTCTGAGGAATCATCGAGTTCTGTAGAATCTTCATCAAGTGTTGCTAGCAGTTCGTCTACAACAGCTGTTCAAACTGGTGATGATAAGACTGGGAGTATTTACGATTCCAAGGCAAAAACTTTAAAGGATCTTCGTGATGGGGCTGTTTACAAGACTGTTACCATTGGAAACCAAATCTGGATGGCTGAAGGATTGAGGTATAATTATAACAGCAATACGGCAAGAAGCTGGTGCTATGGTAATGTTGCTGATAATTGTCTAAAATATGGCCGTCATTATATTTGGAGTGCTGCTATGGATTCGTCTGGATTGTTTAGCACGGCAGGCAAAGGCTGCGGCTATGGTAAACTATGTAATCCTACAGGAAAGATCCGTGGCGTTTGTCCTGCGGGCTGGCATTTACCCAATGATACAGAATGGAGCACTCTAGTTACAACTGCCGGCGGCTCAAGCTCTGCCGGCAAGAAGCTGAAGTCTACCAGTGGATGGTATGATAACGGAAACGGCCTGGATACTTACGGCTTTAGCGTTTTGGCTACCGGAAACAAAAGCGGGGATAGCTATTATTACAGTGCCGGTAAGGCCGCGAGTATTTGGTCTAGTACAGAAAATGCAAACACTTATGCAAATGAGCTAGGCTTTTATTATTTCGATTCTAGTGCAAATTTGCGTAAGATGAGTAAATCATCTGAGGCTGTCGTACGCTGCCTTAAGGACTAGCATCTAGTCCATGTCCTTGACGCAACGGACGGATGCTTCGATATACGATGCGATGTACTTGTCGAATCCTGACTGGGGAATGGAAAAACCAAACTGGTCTGTGCCATTGTTATCATTGCGCCATCCGGTTTTAGATTTCAGCTTTATGTTGGCTACGGATCGGCCGCCAACAGTTGTGCTCAATATGCGGTATTCGTCGTTTGAGGGAATGTGGAAACCATCTGGGCAAAGGCCCTGGTGTTGGGGCTTTATTTGACTTTTACATTCATCTTCGTTACAGGATTCTGGTAATCCCATGGCGGCAGCCCAGGTATAAAGTCTACCATATTCCTTCTTATCTAATAAAAGTCCCGGCTTCAATCGAAGTCGGGATGTTTTTTTTGGATAAAGGCTACTTTTTTTTCTCTTCGTAATCCGTGTACTTCTGGGCGAGTCTTACGCCGCGCCAATGGGCGTACTTGTCGTGGGCGATCCATAGGGGCGCAATGATCATGTTCGCCAGGACCTCCAGGATAAAGCAAACGCCTAGAAGTATGTACCGGACGATTTCCTTGAGAAGATTCATGGCCAGAATGTACAAATTTTAATTAGACCAATGCCTTTTTGAAGGTCTGGTAGTTCAATTTTTCCTCGTCGCGGCAGTACACTGCGAATTCCACGGCAAAAAAGTGGTTCTTGTACTTGTCCAGCAGCTGGCGGTAGGCTTCGGCGACGATGGCGGGGTTATTTCGGAAAGCCCCGCAGCCGAATGCGCCCAGAACCAGGACGGTGACGTTGTTTTCGATAGCAACCTTCAGGATCTTTTCACCACGGTTTAGGTGGATTTTCAGGAGTTCCTCGTCGCTGATGTTCTCGGCGTCGAAATGCAGGTTGGGGGCGGCGCAGGTAATTACGTCTACGTTGAACCATTCATGGGGCTGCAAGCGTTTCGGTTCTTCGATGTCGCTTTTAATGACCTTTACGCCGGGGGTGTAGATGCAGGCGTCGGTATAGAGGCGGTCTTTACGGTTGCGGTGAAATTCATAGTAGGATTTCCACAGGGATTCTCCATTCAAGACCGGGTACAGGGTGGAACAGCGGCAAAGGCATTCTTCCTGGGCGAATGCGCCGTGGGTAACGCCGCCGCCGGGGCTTGTGGCCGAGGCAAAGTTCAGCACGCCTATGCGCATGTTGTATTTCTTGCTGAGTTTCTGGGCAGCTTCAAAAGTGCGGTCGGAACTGACCGTGATTCGGCAGTTCTTATCCGCAGCGGATCCTAGGTCGGGCACTTTGATGTCGTCCTCTTGACGGTACAGCTTGGTATTGCAGGAGGATTCCCTTAGGGTGTCGATGAGAGATGGGTTTTCCCTGATCATATCCAGGGTATCTTCAAAAATTTCAACAAGCTTTGCTCGGGTGGTCATAGAATTTCTCCAAGTATTATTCTAAAAGAATATCGCTTGTTATTTTGAAATTGTCAAATAAATTATTTACCACCAGTCTTCATCGTCGTCGTCCACAGGCGTTGGCGGGGGAGGCGGGGCTGCCGGGGCTTCGACTTTCTTGCGTGCCCGGCGTTTTTTAGCGGCCTTGGCTCTTGCCAGGGCTGCTTGCTTTTTGAGGAGGGCTTCGTTTTCGGCCATGTTCACCGGGTCGATTACGGCGTTGATGGGGGCTACCTGTGCCTGCTGCGTTATCGGCTTGTCGGGAACGTCGTTCAGCTTGGTGGCGATTGCTGCAACACAGAAGGTGATGAACAGCGTGGCTGCCACGTAGAAGATGAAACTTTGACGGTGCTTGACGCCCTTGTTGCCGCGGTTCTTCCTTGGGGTGAATATGTTCATGAATTCCTGCACCACGTCGAGGAAAAGGTTCTCATGGTTGGCATTCATTTCTCTGCAGCGTCTGTTCCAGACGAAGCTATCCATGAACAGGGAGGCCAGCACGGCCATGGGGATAATCAGGGTGGCGTTGGAGTACCTGAAGAACATGGCGCAGAACAGCACGGCGATGGCGATCTTGAGGCAGTTCAGAAAGGATACGCAGTTCCGGTAGAAGTCGGGGAGGGCAGTTGCCTTTTGCTGGGCGGGGGCGTTCTCCGATTCCCTGCGGGTGCCCCATTCCAGGGTAATCAGGGTGATGCTCAGGAACCCCAGTGCCGCAATGACCAACAGGGCCACCATGTAGAGGATTTCCATGGAAAAGCAGTTGCCGGAGTTGTTGATGTTACAGACAACCTCTGGCTTCTGGAATAGGATTTTTCCGGTGGAGTCAACGGTATGCACGAACACATATCCGAAAACCATGAAGATGCCAAATAGTATGGCAAACAGCTTTAACAAAAGGGTGGACCCTTTTTCTTCCTTGATGAACACTCCTTGTTCCTCCAATAACAAAAACGTGGCAAAGGTAATTTATTTGCAGAGGAATGGAGCGAATCAGTAAAACTTAAAGAAAAAAAGAAGAATTTTGTATAAATAAAATTGACAATGTGTTACCCTTGTCATACTTGAGCTAGACGTTTTTGAAGTTGTCTAGAAAAACATCTTGATGCCGATGCCGATGAGGATGATGCCGGCGATGATTTCGGGGATCTTTGTCTTGAACTGCTTGGCGGCGCGGCGGCCGATTTCGTAACCGATCACACCCATGACGAAACTTGCCACGGCGATGGCGGAGGTGGCGGTAACCATGTCGGCGTTAATGAAGGCGAAGGAGATTCCTACAGCGAATGCGTCGATGCTGGTGGCCACGGACATGAGCAAGATGTTTGCGATGGTCAGGTTCTTTGCTGCGGCTTCGGCGGCTTCGTCGTCACTACCGCGGACTGCGCCCCAGATCATGCGACCGCCCAGAACGCACAGGATGGTGCAGGCGATGGGGGTACCGATGGAGGCGAACCATTTTTCCGCAAAGTTGCCCAGGAAGTAGCCCAGCAAGGTCATGCCGCCCTGGAAAACGCCAAAGCTTACAGCCTGGATCATGGCTCGGCTGTACTTGATGCCGGTTTTGCTCAATCCGGTGGCGATTGCCACGGCGAAGCAGTCCATGGCTTCAACAATTGCGATAACAATGATTTCAATGATGCCCATGTTTTCAAAGATAGAAAAAAAGTGGTATATTTCCTTTTACAATGGGTGTTCGTTTTAAAATTCTAGTTGGAGTTTTCGCGCTGGTCACGGGGCTGTTCGCCCTGGATTTTGTCTTGCCCGAAGTGACTCCCGAACTGAAGTCCAACGCCCAGGAATTTTTCGCCAATGAATGTAAGGGTTGCCACCGTTGGGCCCGCAAGTTTGCCGCTCCTCCCATGAAGGAAAATGTGGAGCAGTATGCGGAACGCCCCGAGGAAATGGTGAAGTACCTGATGAAGCCCTCGCCCAAGCATCCGGACGTTTGGCCTGCCATGGATATTACTCCGCTGACGGAACCGCAGGCCAAGATGATGACTGCCTGGCTGTTGTATATCCTGAAGAATCCTGATGACCCGGGGAGGCCCAAGTGAAGTACGTTGTGGTCTTGTTCGGGGTGATCTGTGCCTTTTTGATGGCTGACTTCATTTGGTGTCAGAAGAGTGTTGATTCGAGTGTCGTGGGGGGTGCTTTAGGAACTGCGCCGGGGTTGGCTGGAGCCGCGCCGGGGAAAGCGCCGGCCTTTGACCATGCCTTGCACGGGGATTCCATTGGCATGGATTGTGCCGCCTGCCACACGGGGGCTCGTAGTGGAGCCCGGGCCTTTATGCCTTCGAAGGGCGACTGCATGGATTGCCATCGTTTGCCTTTGACTGAAAAGCCTGGAATCGAGACTTTGGATTCCGCCTTGGCGGATGCTCCGGAACAGCCTTGGACGGCTGTGTCCCAGTTGCCGGAACATGTGGTTTTCCATCATGGAGTACATAGTGCCGCTGGGGTAAGTTGCACAGATTGCCACGGACGCCGAGGTTCTGCGGGCGGGAGTGTCGCTGGAGAGCTCGCTGCGCTTAGGTATAGTGCCGCCCAGATCGATATGAAGACTTGCCTGCAGTGCCATAGGGGCGAGACTTTCAGGGAACGTAACTTTAAGCCTGCGGCTACGTACTGTGCCGCTTGCCACAGGTAGGGGAGACTATGTACCGTCGTGATTTTATAAAGTCCTGTTCCCTGATGGCTCTGGTGGGCTTGCTGCAGGGTTGCAAAAAGACCGTGCTTGGTGATGGCGCTGGCGCTAGTGGCTCTAACGGCTCTAATGGCGCGGAGCCTGCCATTCGCAAGTTCGAGGAAGAGGTGCGCTTGGCTATGGCCCAGTCCAAGAATCGCGTGGACTTGGTGAAGATTTCCGCACCGAAGAGAATGAAGTCTGCGACTTCTGAGGCGCTTACGGGTGCTTTCCGCGAGGCCAGCGAGAATCGTTTTGGAATGGCTATTGACTTGGACGCTTGCAATGGATGCGGAAAATGTATCCTTGCCTGCAACAAGGAAAACAACGTGCCCTTGGTAACTGAGGATGAGGCTGCCCGAGGCCGCTTTATGCACTGGATTGAAATGCGCGGTGGGGCACCATTTATGTGTGCCCATTGTGGTGACGCGCCCTGCGAAAAAGTTTGCCCCACGGGAGCGGCCAACCATACGCCCGATGGTATTAGTGCAATGATGTACAAGCGCTGTACTGGTTCCCGCTTTTGCGGCGCTAACTGCCCGGCCAAGGCCCGCAAGTTCAATTTCAACGATGCCAAGGCCCTTGGCCTTGCCCGCAAGTTTAATCTGGATGTTCCTCTCCGCGAAAAAGGCGTTATGGAAAAATGCAGCCTTTGTTTGCACCGTCTGCAGAACGACCGTATGCGTTTCAAGACCGAGGCCGCCATTGCCGGAAGTAACGTGGAGTGGCGCGGCCGCGGCGTAAAGACTGCCTGTGCCGAAGCCTGCCCGAGAAACGCAATCGTATTCGGGAACTGGCTGGATCCGGAATCGCCGTTGGTAAAGGCTACGCAGGGCAGGCAACTGTATGCGCCTCGGGAGCTTGCTGCTCTTGACCCCGCTGTAGTATTTATGATGGGGAAGCGTTAATGTTCAATCTCCTCAGGTACATCGGTGTGCTTTTGCTTTTGCCGGGGCTTTGCGCTCTGGGTTACTCGGTGTATCAAGGGCCCGGCGCTTGGGCTGTAGATTCGGGCACCTTCTGGGGAACGCCCATCAGCCTATTTGTCTTCTGGATTGGTCTTGCCCACGCGGGAACTTTGCTGTCGGTGATTTTCCTTGCGCTTGATATTAAGATGGACAAGCGTACCGCCATGATGGCAGAACTTTCCACCTTGTGTAGCTTGGCCATTGCGGTCATATTCCCGCTGATGCACTTGGGTGTCATTGACCGATTCTATATGGTGCTGCCTCTTGCTGATGCCCGCGAAGGTTTTTCCAACATCAGGTCGCCTCTGGTTTGGGACTTCTGTTGCATTGGTGTGTACGGCGTGCTTTCGCTGGTGTTCTTCGCCACCCACCTTGCGGCAAAGACTTTTTCCGGCTTGAAAAAGATTCGAAAGCCATTGGCCTGGCTGCTGTTCCCGCTGGTGCTGTGGGTCCATACGGTAGTGAGCCTGGACTTTGCAGCATCCTTTGTGCCGGAATGGGCCGGCGCGTTCTTCCCGGTGTACTTTATTGTAGGCGCGGTCTATTCCGGGATTGCCCTGGTCTGCTTTATTCTGTGGTTCGAAGGCTACCGCATGCGTTTGCTTGAAAAGCTCCTGATGATCAGCTCCTGGATTATCTGCGCTATCTGGCTTTGGAACTTTGCGGCAACACGAACCTTCTGCGCTTCCGCATTTATTTTCGCAGGGCTCCTGCCGCAACTTTATTGGGTAGAAAGCATTCGCGAAACTCGTATCGGACGTTTCTGCATTTACCTCTCGGTTCTTCTAGGTCTTTGGCTGGAACGCCTTTTCCTGGTTTCTCCTGGGCTGGGTACCGTTGGCGGCGCAAGCTTTGGCTGGGTGGACCTGGGGCTCATCGCCTTTAGCGCAGGCGCTTTTATCTTGGCTTTCACTTCTGTTCGTGGCGGGCTGGGAACTGCCATGGAAGGGGAGAGTACCTTCTTTGGTGAAGTGGATGGTAGCGACATGGCGACCACTGCAGACGGCTCGGAAGAATCGGATGATGGAATGCCCGCGGATCCTTCGAATCCGGCGAAAGATAAATATGTTGAACCTTGGACATCTCTGGAAACAAGAACACTTCGTTTCCCCTTGTTTGTGGGATTCTCCGTGGCCACATTCTTCTGCATCTGGTGTGCCAATCAGCTGAACTTCGAGAACATGGAACTTTCCCTGGCCAATGTGATTCCCTTGGTTTATCCCATTGCCGCCTTGGTGGCAGCATTCATTGTCTGCGGCAAGGCCTATGTGCAGGAAGTCCGACCCAATATCCATAAGTTGGAACCTAAGCGCAGGAAAGTGCTGGGTGTAGTTATTTCTGTTCTGCTGATTTTGTTTGGCGGGTTGATGGGTGCTTTCTATGCAGGTGGAAGTTCCGAACCCAGCAATCAGAAAATTTCTGCCCAGCCTTATAATTTTGAAAGTTCCGAGGTCGAGGCTGACGATCCGCAGGCTGTTGAAATTACAGCGCCGCGGGCCGCACTCATTTGGAATTCCCGTTGCGCAACTTGCCACGGAACCGATGGCAAGTTTAATCAGAAGTTTGTCCGCGAGTATTATCCGGTACCGCAGAAACTGGACTCCGCTCGCATTGACTCCGTCGGGTTGGATTCCTTGGTAAACGTCATTCTCAGAGGGCGCGTCAATATGAACGCCTATGAGAACCGCCTGTCTCCCGCGGAGGCCCGCGGCCTGGCCCGATACATGCAGACTCTTGCAAAGGAGGCTCCATGACTCCCTTTGTAAATGCTCTTGCCTGTCTGCTTTCGCTGGCTTCCGCCATGTTCCTGTGGCGTTACAAGTCTTCGTTCTATCGCAATAGCTTGCTGCTGGTTGGATCCATGCTGGTGTTCGGCATTTTCACATTCTTCGGTGGAGATATGTTTGAAGGCGGCTGCCAGCCAGTGCTGGAACATTATCCCTTCAAGATGCTGGCCTTGTGTCTTTGTTTTTCCACAACGTCGCTGAAGGTGCGTCGCCGCCGCTATATGGTGCTGGCACAAATCTTCTGGCTGTGGATTGAATTGTTTGGCAGTATATCGCTGTTCTACCGCGGTTTCGACGTGGCTTGGACACGCATTATCGCCATTGCAGGAATTGCGTTCTTTAGTTCGCTGCTATCTAAGATTTCCAAGGAAATGGAATTCTGCCTGATGGTCTTCTGGATCGCCACCTGGATCTTCTTCTAGTATGTCATTGGCACTTCGTGCCTGTCATTGCGAGGGCCAGAGGCCCGTGGCAATCGAAGCTGTATAGTTCCGCTACTTATTAGTAATATCTTTCAGGAATTTATCCGTAAGCTTCGACAAATCCGTAGCCTTCAAGCGCTTGATCTGCAAAACCTTCTTATTCTGGAACCACTTGCCCAATGTAGACAGGTGATGCAACGTATAGGAAATCAGGTAGGTCGGCGGCAGGCACATGTAGAAAATGTCCCAGATGGATTTTTCCACATTCTGAAGATTGTAGTTGAATGCTGGCTCCAGTGCATTAGCCTGATTCGCGGTTTCATGTTCCGCCACCAAATAGGGAACGCTGAACATCTTTCCGCCAGCATGTAACATTCGGGCGGCGTAATCGGCCAACTGCAACTCCAGGGGAAGTTCTGTATCGAACAGCCCTGTACGCTGGATGATTCTGCGGGAGAACACCGCTACCAACGGGTTCGGTGCCGCCACAAATCGCATCTTCTCGTTTTCAGAAATTCGGACGAATCCCTTTCCACCGTCGAAAAGGAAACCGCCAACGAAACGTTCTCCCATCTTGACACGGGGCGCAAACGCATCCGCCATGGGGAAACCTTCGGTTACCTGAGCAAGCTCATTCAGAAATTCACGGTCCACCTTGATCGAACGATGGGCGAATACAATCCATTCCGCTTCCAACTCGTTGAGTTGGGAATTCAGGTTGTTCGTATGGAACCAGCCCAAAGCAGGATCTTCGAATAGGGGAGTCCAGCTGTCAAAATCGGGAGTGTCGTCAAAGACAAATACGTCGAACTGTCGCATGGGATGCCTGGCTAGAAATTAACCCTGAGGCCCAAACGATGTTCGAAACCGAGGCCCTGTGCCAGGTAGGAAATGCCGTAGTCCAGAGCGAACTGTTCGGAAGTGTAGCCGAGACCTGCGCTCAGCATGTGGGCGCGGTTGTTTTCGTCGGGTCTCTTTTCAGATGCCAGAAGTTCCATGGCGTCGCGGTAAAGGTCCAGCCATGTTCTGGAGAAGCCCAGGCGCACAGCAAAGCTTTCGCCCAGGAAGTATTCGCCACCCAAGCTCAGGTAGGCTTCCTGGTAGCGCGGGAAATCGCTGCTGGCATACATGGTCAGGCGACGGACAGAAACCGGCTTGAAGTAGGCGGAAACTGCGAAAGTCTGGGACATGGGGTAGTAGTCGTCTTCGCCGTCGTCGGTATAGTCGCGCAACAGAGCGCCGAAGTCGCGGGCTGCCAGAGCCAGTCCAAACTGGTTTGTGCTAGACTGCCAGGCGATACCCCAGTCAAAGGCAGCACCGAATGCGGTACGGTCGCCATTGTCTTTGGAAAGCTTGTCGGATGCGAACTTGACCGTTGCACCGAACTGGAAATGCTTCATGGGGAAGGCAACTGTTGCCGTGGTCAGCTGACTGAACGGCTGGTAATCTACGCCAGTTTCGTTATTGTATTCGTCGTAGCCCTTGATGGTGCCGTAGTCCAGCCAGTTGTAAGTCACCTGGATGATGTACTTTTCAATGTGGGTGGTGTAATTCAGGCTACCTTGATTAGAGGCCATGTCGCCACCCTGCCAGTGAATAGATGCCACGCGGTTCTTGCCTTCGGGCAAGCGGAGTGCGGCGGGGTTCAGCTGAGCGATGGTGGGGTCGGTTGAGGGAGCCGCGCCGGCAGACTTTTCGAGGGCTGAATTTCGGGGGCTGTCAAAGGTATTGATAAAGGAAAACACTTCCTGGCCGGTATCACCCTGGGTAAAATAGGCATGGCATACGGCAGGAGCCACCATCCAGGCCAGGGCAAGGGGAATGAAGCGTTTCAAAATCATGTCTAAAATCTAAAAAATAATGTTTTAGGAAATGCATTTTTTACCATGATTTTACTTCAAATAAGGGCAAAAACCGAGCGTTTGCCTTTACAAAATGGGAAAGCTTTAATATATTTGGGTTCACTCGGGCTATTAGCTCAGTTGGTAGAGCAACGCCCTTTTAAGGCGTGGGTCGAAGGTTCGAGTCCTTCATAGCTCAGGAAAGGCCGGCTCCGAGTAATCGGGGTCGGCCTTTTCCTTTTAAATTATGAGTAATCGGGGTGTAGCTCAGCCTGGTAGAGCGTCTGCTTTGGGAGCAGAATGTCGTCAGTTCGAATCTGGCTACCCCGATAAAAAGAAAAGGGTCCCCTTGGGGGCCCTTTTCTTTTTACATAGGGTAGCCAGATAGCTCCGGTCGCAGGCCGGAGCCCGTAGGGTTCGAAGTCGCTCGTCGAAGACGAGTAGCGACGAGAACAATCTGGCTACCCCGAGTACGAAAGTGCGGTAGAGGGTTGCCCGTAGGTAATTTCGTCGTTTCTGAAATGGCTTTTTTTCAAAAATGTGTCACCAAACATTGCAAATATGAACATTAGTGACAAAATTTTTGAACAAATTAAATTGTTTTTGCCTCCAAAGTGTTGGCTATCGGGTGTTTTCTTGAATTTTGCTAATAAAACCATCTTAAAATGAATGACTTTTGCTTATTATCCTACAAACAAACTAAAAATTATGCCACTAAATGAGAAAGTATATGAATATAGTGACAAAAAAAAATTTACCTGTTTCTACGTTCTTCGGTATCCTCTTTATATATTTTTACTTAGTATTGAATCGCCTCGTGGGCTGATATAATCCCCCTTGGTGAAAGGAATCGAAAAGATGCATTCTTTAATTAGCAAGATTTTTGCCGGTCTTACTGCATTTCTGTGGGCCGACAAGAAAAGACTTTTCTTGGGCTTGTTTGCCAGTTTTTGGGCAATCCAGCATGTTGCTTGTGCCTATGGCTGCAGCGGCCAATGCCCCGAAGAAACGTGCGACCCTGCGCTTAGATGCAGTCCCGTGTACGATAGTTCAAATTCAGGTAGCGAACCCACGTCCTATATGTGCAAAAATGGCGAAACGGTTTCTGTTGAAGAAGGTAAGCGCCGCAACAAAGAATGCTTCGACAGTGTTTACGAGTTTGAACAGTATTAACTTGTATGAAGCTCCCACTATGGGAGCTTTTTTCATATATTGTGGCTGAGGTAATTATGAATTATTCAGAAGTTCTTGAAAACGCTAAGAAGAGAATTGGCCCCAACTGCAAAGTTTGCCCCGTTTGTAACGGATTGGCTTGCGGCAATACCATGCCGGGCCCCGGCTCCAAGGCTCCGGGCAACGGTGCCAACGACAACTACAAGGCCTGGCGAAACATCAAGCTGAACGTGGACACCTTCGTACCCAACACGCCCATCACCACGGACATTGAACTTCTGGGAATGAAACTTGCCATGCCGTTGATTACGGCTCCCATCGGCTCCATCGCCATGCAGTTTAACCCCACCGACGACGTGGCGGACTTTAACGAAAAGTGCATGTCCGCTTGCGAATCCCGCGGAATTTTCCACGCCTATGGCAATGGCCGCGACCAGCGTGTTTGGGACTGTGCCATCGCATCGGGCAAGGCTCACAGCAACAACGGAATTCCTGTTTTTAACCCCGGCACCAACGAAGGCATCGAAGCTCTGATGGACCTGTACAAGGATTGCCTCCCGCAGGCTATGTGCGTGGTGGTGGACAGTGCAGGTCTTCCGCACCTGAAGACTTTCAACGGCAAGGGCGGCGGTACCAAGACCATCGAGGACCTGCGTGAACTGAAGGCTTACGCCAAGGTGCCTTTCATCGTCAAGGGAATCATGAGCGCCCGCACCGCCCTGAAGGCTGTGGAAGCCGGTGCCGATGCTATCATCGTTTCCAATCACGGTGGCCGCGTTCTTTCGGATACTCCCGCCACTGCTGAAGTTTTGCCGGAAATTGTTGCTGCCGTCAAGGGTAAGACCAAGATTCTCGTAGATGGCGGCATTCGCTCCGGCCTAGACGTTTTCAAAGCTCTTGCCATGGGCGCCGACGCTTGCCTCATCTGTCGCCCAGTGCTTATCGCATACTACGGTGGCGGCCAGGAAGGCATCGAAATCTACCTAGATAAAATCAAGGCCGAACTTGAAGATACCATGTACATGTGCGGTGCCCGCAAGATTTCGGATATTAACGAGACTATGATCCGTCTCTAACCTTCGCACTCCGCGTCGGCTTGCGGGTTAATAAACCTTGCATTGCCGATGGTTCTGTCTGCGATCCACTGGCGCACAGCGCGTTCCGCAGCGGCTCCAAGAATTTCCTTCTTGTTCTTCTTCTTCAATCCTTCGTGATGGGGGAGGAGCCCGAAGTTGAAATTCATGGGCTGGAAGTCTTCGTTTTCTTCTACCAGGCGGTTCATCAAGGCGCCGATGCAGCTTTCATCCGGCAGCGGGTCGGCGTGTCCGTGCAACAGTGTCTGTGCCATGTTCCATGCGGAATACCAGCCGGTGGCCACAGCTTCGGTGTAGCCTTCGGAACCGGTAATCTGGCCGGCGAACCAGATGGGCGGCAAGTCCTTGGCGCAGTCCAGTTCCGGGCGCAGACGCAAGGTCTTGTCCAGGAACTTGGGAGAATCAATGAAGGTGTTGCGGTGCATGCAGCCCAGGCGCGCAAAGTTCGCGTTCTTCAGGGCCGGCACCATGGTGAAGATTTCCTTCTGGGTGCCCCACTTGAGGCGAGTCTGGAAACCTACCATGTTGTACAAAGTCTTCTGCTTGTTTTCGGCACGGAGCTGGATCACGGCGTACCAAAGCTTGCCGTTATTGCCAAGGCCCAGACCGATGGGGCGCATGGGACCGTGACGCAATGTTTCATAACCGCGGCGTGCCAGTTCTTCAACGGGCAGACAGCCTTCGAACAGTTCATGCTTTTCGTAGGGGCGGGGTTCCACAGATTCGGCGTCCACCAGAGCGGCTACGAACTTCTCGTAGGTTTCGCGATCCAGGGGGCAGTTGATGAAGTCTGCGGTTTCGCCCTTTTCCCAGCGGTTCATATAGAAGGCGTGGTCAAAGTCGATGGAGTCCGTTTCCACCACAGGCGCGATGGCGTCGTAAAAATGCAGGCGGTCGCTGCCCAGGCGCTTGAAGATGTCGTCGGCCAGAGTGTCGCTGGCCAAAGGACCTGCGGCAACCAGCGTGGGGCAGTCTCCGGCGAGACTGGTAACTTCTTCGCGGTGCAGCGTAATGTTGGGGCAGGCGTTGATGCGGACTTCCACAAGGTCGCTGAAAATGTCGCGGTTGACGGTGAGGGAATCGCCCGCAGGAACGGCAGCCTCGGCGGCACATTCCATAAGGAAACTTCCAAGCATTCTCAGTTCCTGCTTCAAGAGTCCGTGAGCGCTTGTAACCCCAAGAGCCTTGAAACTGTTGGAACAGACCAGCTGAGCCAAGTGGCCGTCACGATGGGCGGGGGTAGGCTTTACCGGGCGCATTTCGTACAGATGAACGTCAAAACCGCGGCTTGCCAACTGCAATGCGGCTTCACAACCGGCGAGACCGCCACCAATTACACGAACTTTTTGTGCAGAAACATTCTGAGTCATGGCCCAAATCTAGAAAAATGCGTTGACCCTGTATTTTGTATTTTCATTATTGCTATAATTTCCCAAGTTACCAATAAATGAATTTTTTATAAAACATGTTGCAATTCAAGTCCCCAGAACTTTCCGATCGCGAAGCCGTCTGCAAGGCTGTTGGCGAAGCCTCTTATGTAGGCAGCGACGCCAGCTTTGGTAATCTTTTTTTGTTGCGTAAAAAGTACGGCACTGAAATCGCCTTTGAAAATGGAACCTTGTTCCGCTACTACAACGGAAAGGGAAGCCGTCGTGGTTACACGATTCCTCTGGGTGGTGCACTTGATGTGGGTGACGCGATTCGGTTGATTGAACAGCACGCTGCCGAAAGCAATCGCCCTCTGGAATTTTGCCTTGTCACAAATGAACAGTTAAAAATCTTTCAGCAGTATTTTGGTGACCGTGCCATTGTTGAGGAGAACCGCGGCGATAGCGACTACATCTATTCTGCGGAAAGCTTGGCGACTCTTGAAGGAAAGGATTACCGCAAGAAGCGTAATCATCTTTCCCGCTTTAATCGCACCTACAGCGATTATGAACTGTGCCCCATTACCGCAGAAAATTCCGCAGACGCTTTGGACGTAGAAAAGCTTTGGCTTATTGAAAGCGGAACCATCGAACCGGCCGCAGCTCCTTGTGCGTCTACAGTTCACCCTTGTGAAGATTCCGCGCAATCTGTTCCCGCAAATGAAAATGCTGTAGACGAATGTTCCGACGCCGCCACCGCCGAATGCTGCGAAGACCGCAAGTCCCGTTGCGCCGAGTTCGATGCCATCGCCGAAGCATTGTATCGTACGGATGCATTGGGCTTCAAGGGCGCCATTCTATACATCAATGGAAATCCTGCCGGCATGACTATGGCAACAGAAATCAGCTCCGGCGTCTGGGACATCCATTTTGAAAAAGTCATTGGGGAGTACGCCGAAAACGGTGGCTACACTGCCATCAACAAGCTGTTCGCCGAAAGTCTCGGTGGGGTAGGCCTCATCAACCGCGAAGAAGACATCAACATCGAAGGCCTCCGCAAGGCAAAGCTTTCTTACTACCCGCTGGTCATTCTCCACAAATACCACGTTACCATAAAGAGCCTGTAATGCTTTCTAAAGTTCTTTCAAAGTCCACTTGCGCCCAGTGCAAATTCTGCTGCTCCTTCCGCAGGCAGAGCCTTTGGGAAACGCCCTTGTTCGACGACGAAACCATCCAGAAACTTTCCGACGAAAATGTGTACAACGTAACAGGCTGCTTCAAGAACCGTCAGACCCAGTTGGACCATCTCTACAAGACCGCCGACCCCGAAGAAGAAGTCCCCTGCACATTCCTGGATCCGCGGAAAGGCTGCATTCTGAAAGGGAAAGACAAGCCCTTTGATTGCAGCATCTGGCCGCTCCGCATTATGCGCAAGGACAGTAAGCTTGTGATAGCACTGACGCCTACGTGCCCTGCTATCGGTGCGGCTCCAAATGAAAAAATGACCGCCTTGGTTAAAGACGGTCTAGGTCAAAAGATTTATGATTACGCTTTGTCTCATCCTTACATTGTCAAAGACTATCGGGATGGATTTCCTGTAATTCTGGAATTTTAGTTGACCACCATTTTCTTGTAGGTCTTGGCGTTGCCTATCCAGAGCTTTACAAGGAGCTCTTCAAGAGATGCTGTAGTGACGCAATCAGGATCTGCGTCCTGGATTTCGTCGGAAATCATGTTGGCCTGGGTCAGGTTCAGCATGCCGTAGTAGAGAGCTTCAATCAATTGGGAAAGGAATGCCGGCGAAACGCGGGCGATGCATTCCATGTCGTTCAGCGGCGGCAGCATGGTGTTGTCGGGCTGGAACTGGTCCAGGTTGTCCATGGTCCACATATCGGCTGCACGGCCCATGTCGGGGGAGAGGGCAATGCCCTTAAGTTCGGAACGGTATTCCTTCCATTCCTTGTCGGTTGTCTTGCCGGCCTTGCGGATCTTCTTCAAAAAAGAAAGTACGGTGTAGTACAGTTCTTTTTCTTTCTGATTGATTTCCTTTTGGGAAGCTTGAATCATGGATACCTATAAAAACTCGAAAGAGCCGCGCCGCCCAAGGCGACGCGACTGATGAATAGAATTAGTGGCGGAAGTGACGCATGCCGGTGAAGACCATTGCCACGCCAAGCTTGTTGCAAGCTTCGATGGAAAGGTCATCCTTCTTGGAGCCACCCGGCTGGACGATGTACTGGACACCGGCTGCAGCTGCGGCTTCAACGTTATCCGGGAACGGGAAGAATGCGTCGGAACCCATAACGACTTCGCTGAATACCTTAGCTTCCAGAGCCTTGAGACCAGCCTTGTCGATGCACTTGCCCTTTTCGTTGAAGAACTTCTGTGCAGCCTTCATGCGGGCAACGTTGTCGCGAACGCGGGGCTGGCAAAGGCGGAGGTTACTGTCAATGCGGTTGGGCTGGCCGGGGCCAAGACCCAGAACCTGGAAGTAGCCACGAGCGTATTCGTAACCCATGACGATTGCGTTGGACTTGGTGTGCTTGGTGACGATCCAGGTGAAGCGGGCGAGGGCTTCCTTGTTCTTTGCGAACTTCTTCTTGGTGACGCATTCGAACTTTTCGTAAACGTCAACGTCGCGGTCCTGAACCAGCATACCGCCGATCACGTGCTTGTAGACCTTCATCTTGGTGGCCTTCTTGATTTCGCCAACTTCCAAAAGACGGATGTCCTTGGACTTGTTCTGCAGGAATTCAAGAGCGTCCTTGTCGAAAGCAGGAGCCAGAAGGATTTCAACGAACTTGCCCTTCAGGAATTCTGCGGTCTTCAGGTCAACCTTCTTGGTAACAGCGATAACGGAACCGAAAGCGGACACCGGATCGCCTTCCCATGCTGCTTCCATAGCGGTACGTAGAGTCTTACCGGTAGCGAGGCCACAGGGGTTCATGTGCTTAACGATGACAACTGCATTTTCACCAGCGAATTCGCGAGCCATTTCGAGAGCGGCGTCTGCGTCAACGATGTTGTTGTAGGAAAGTTCCTTACCGTGGAGCTGCTTTGCAGTAGCGAGGCTTGCTTCAGTGCAAGTGGGGTCGCGGTAGAAAACGGCAGCCTGGTGAGAGTTTTCACCGTAGCGCATGGGCTGCGGGTCAACGAACTTCAGCTTCAATTCTTTGGGTTCTTTAGCCATATTATCCTCTTTGGGGTTAGTTAATAAAATTGATGATTGATAATTGATGATGGATGATTTTTGATTAGGCAGCTTCGCTGCGATTATTTTAATTATCAATTCTCCATTATCAATTCTCAATTAAGTTTCGCTGGGTGCTCCGCCGAATACGGTGGGTTCCTGGTTGATGTTGTCCAGGGGGTCTTCCGGGTCTACCACCAGGTTGTAGTAGACGTTGTTCTGCAGTTCGTCTTCGATGTAGAACAAGGTTCCGCCCATGGCACTGCCGCATCCGGCACAGGCACCCTGGAAACGGATCTTCAGGTGGTTGTCTTCGGTGAGATCCAAAATTTCCAGGTCGCCGCCGTCGCCCTGCAATGTTCCGCGGACGGACTTGTGGAGCCATTCCTCGATCTTTTCAATTTTCTGCACCTTGGTCAGGGCGTTCCATTCCGTATCTGCCTCGGCGCGGCCCTCTGCGGTCTGGGTGCGGTACTTGATACGTTCCATCTTCTCGCGGACGATAATGGCGGTAGCCTTCTTCTCGGGGTACTCCTCAAGGACCTTTGCTATCAGCTTGTTCATCTGGGCGATTTCTGCTGCGTCTGCCGGGATGGCACGGACTTCGGGAATGTCGCGGAGTTCCTCTTCGATGCTTTCTGCAGTAATCTTGCAAGCGTCATCGATGGTTGCCATCTGGATTTTTTTGCAGAACGTATCGGCAAGGGCCGTAAAGATTGGGCCACCGTAGGTAAAGAATCTGGTTTCCAGAATCTTGTCGCAGTCAGGGTCGATCATCAGGTAGACCTTGAGGCTTGCTTCTTTTACATCTACTAGGGCGAGGCCTTTTTCGTCAGCTTCAATCTGGAATATTGCCCCACGGTACTTGGGGGACTTTGCAATATCTTGCACCTTCTGGGAAAGTGTGCTTGTAACATCTTCGCTCATACAAGGTACAATTTAGAAAAATAAAAAAGATGTCACATTTAAAATCACTTAAAAAGCGGGGTAGGTACAAAAAACATATTCACGCCCCCGCTAAATTATTCCTTTGTCTGTAGTGTAGGCTGCCTTTGGGCTTTGTTGGGAGGCGTTTGCTGGTGCAGACAGCGGGGTTATTGGGCAATATTTGCTGATACCCCCGCTTGGCTAAAGAAAAAATTCCGCAGATGAATTGCTTATAGCGGGGTTGAGGCTTATTTTTTCATTAAAACCCCGCCTTTTTGCAGATTTAAATTTTTGAACGAAGAAAGCCCCACTTTCGCGGGGCATCCTTTAATCTTTAACCTTTAAGCTTTACGCTTGGCGTTCTACGAACGCAGGCCTCTGCGGCTCGGAAATGAGAGCAAATAAATTTGCTCTCGCTTCACTCGCCTTGTTAGGCCTTAATAATCGTATCCTTGGCGAGAACCACGATACCGGATTCGGTTACATGGAACAGCTTCTTGTCGCGTTCCAGGTCGTAGCCAATCTGGAAGCCTGCAGGAATATGCAAGCCCTTTTCGATAATGGCTCTACGTACCTTGGCACCAGGTCCAATGGTCACGTTGGGGAAGAGGATGGATTCTTCCACCATGGCATCCTTCTGGATGGTAACACCAGGAGAAAGAATGCTCTTCACCACGGTGCCGCCGCCAATGATACAGCCTGCAGAGACGATGGAGTCGATGGCTGCTCCCTGATGGGATTCGTTATCGCCCGCAAAGAAACGTGCAGGTGGCTGGTTCCAGTTGTAGGTACGGATTGGCCAGTAGTTGTTGTACAGGTCGAAGGGCGGATTTTCGGAGCAAAGGTCCATGTTTGCTTCGAAAAAGGCGTCAAGTGTTCCCACGTCGCGCCAGTAACCCTTGGTACTTGCCTGTTCGCCACGAACGATATTGGTGTTGAAGTCGTAGACGTACACTGGATAGTCGTGGTACAAAGCCGGAATAATATGCTTGCCGAAGTCGGTTGCTCCGTTGGATGCTCCCTTCATCAGCTCGCGGACCAGGAACTTACTGGTGAACAGGTAGTTGCCCATGGAAGCGAGGCACCAACCCGGACGACCCGGCATTTCCTTAGGGTTCTTGGGCTTTTCTTCGAAGCCGATCATGCGGTTGTCCTGGTCCACTTCGATAATGCCGAATTCGCTTGCTTCCTTCACCGGCACGGGAATGGCGGCGATGGTGAGAAGTGCTGCACGGGACAGGTGGAAATCAATCATCTGATTGATGTCCATCTTGTAAATGTGGTCTCCACCGAAGATGGCCACCAAGTCCGGGCGTTCGTCGGTAATCAAATTGATGTTCTGGAAGATGGCGTCAGCAGTACCGCGGTACCATTCGTCGCCTGTACGCATCTGGGCGGGAACCAGGTCCACATACTGGTCCAGGCTTGCGTTCAAATTCCATGCGGCAGAAATATGCTTGTTCAGGGAGTCGGACTTGAACTGGGTCAATACCTTGATCTTGAAGATGCCGGAGTTGATGAAGTTGTTCAAGACGAAATCAATAATGCGGTAGGTGCCGCCAAAGTGGACGGCGGGCTTGGCGCGGTCGCGAGTTAGGGGCTGTAGACGGCTGCCTTGACCACCTGCCATGATCATACAAAGAATGTTTTTCTGGTGTTCTCTAGAATAGGACCAGCTCATATTACCCTCAAATTTGGTAAACAAAAAAATTACAAGGCATAATCTATCAATTTTTTAGGAAAAAGGGAAAAAAGACGAAAAAAATCATAAAAAATATTTCAATTAGTCTAGTCAAACTGCGGTCGGTGGTCCTCCTGTGGCAGTTAGACTTGTCGGGCTTTGTTCAGACGGCGTTTTTTTTGAACGTTTTTCCAAATAATTGGTGTTCATGTTCAAGAAAATTTTATACATTTCTAGCGTTCGAAAATTCTCGAAAGGGTGGACTGCGTCATGTAGTCGCCTTAACATTAACCAAATAGGAGCTAAAAATGTCTCTTACTCTGAACGACATCAAGCACCCGAAGATCAAGGCTTGGGTTGAAGAAGTTATCGCAATGTGCGAACCGGACAACGTTGTTGTTGCTGACGGTTCCGTTGAAGAATACAACACTCTTATGCAGAAGTGCGTTGACGCAGGTCTCGCTACCAAGCTCGCTAAGAAGGAAAACTGCTACCTGTTCCGTTCTCTCCCGTCTGACGTGGCTCGTGTTGAATCCCGTACCTTCATCTCCTCCGTTAAGGAAGAAGACGCAGGTCCGACCAACCACTGGATTGACCCGGTTGAACTGAAGAAGACCATGTCCGGTCTCTACAAGGGCTGTATGCACGGCCGTACCATGTACGTGATTCCGTTCTGCATGGGCCCCCTCGGTTCTGCAATCTCCAAGAACGGTATCGAAATCACTGACTCCGAATACGTCGTTCTCAACATGGACATCATGACCCGTGCTGGCAAGAAGGTTCTCGACATCTTCAATGCTGACCCGAACGCTGACTTCGTTCCTTGCCTCCACTCTGTGGGTAAGCCGCTCAACAACGGTGAAAAGGACAACGGTGTATGGCCCTGCGCTGACGTTGAATTCAAGTACATCTCCCAGTTCCCCGAAGAACACCTCGTGTGGTCCTACGGTTCTGGCTACGGTGGAAACGCTCTGCTCGGCAAGAAGTGCTTCGCTCTGCGTATCGCTACCGTTCTCGCTCGCGACGAAGGCTGGCTGGCTGAACACATGCTCATCCTCAAGCTCACCAACCCGGAAGGCAAGGTCAAGTATGTAACAGGCGCATTCCCCTCTGCTTGCGGTAAGACCAACCTCGCTATGCTCATCCCGACTATCCCGGGCTGGAAGGTCGAAACCATCGGTGACGACATTGCATGGATGAAGTTTGGTGAAGATGGCCGTCTCTACGCCATCAACCCTGAAGCTGGCTTCTTCGGCGTTGCTCCGGGCACCTCTGCAGAATCCAACAAGAACGCTCTTATCTCTGCTGAAAAGAACACCATCTACACCAACTGCGCTCTCACTGAAGATGGCGACGTATGGTGGGAAGGTATCGGCTATCCTGCAACTGGCAAGCTGGTTGACTGGAAGGGCAATACCCGTGACGCTCTCCCCAAGGACAAGGCTCCTAAGGGCGAAGAAATGGCTCACCCGAACGCTCGCTTCACTGCTCCGGCATACCAGTGCCCCTGCATTGCTGAAGAATGGGAAAATCCGGCAGGCGTTCCTATCTCCGCAATCCTCTTCGGTGGCCGTCGTCCGTCCACCATTCCTCTGGTTCACCAGTCCCTGAGCTGGAACCACGGCGTGTTCCTCGGCTCCATCGTTGGTTCCGAAATCACCGCTGCTTCCACCATTAACGCTGCTGAAGTCGGTAAGATCCGTCGCGACCCGTTCGCAATCCTTCCGTTCTGCGGCTACAACATGGGTGACTACTTCAAGCACTGGATCGAAATCGGTAAGAAGTCTACCGAAGACAAGCTCCCCAAGATCTTCTACGTCAACTGGTTCCGTAAGGACGAAAACAACGCAGAACTTCCGGGTGGCTTCATGTGGCCGGGTTACGGCGACAACAGCCGCGTCCTCGCTTGGATCTTCGACCGTTGCGACGGCAAGGACAATGCTAAGGAAACCCCGATTGGTCTGATGCCGGCAGACGGTGCCCTCAATGTTGAAGGCCTTGCCGAATGCTACAAGAAGACTCTCCCCGCAATCACCACCGTTGATGTTGAAGGCTGGAAGAAGGAACTCGTCGACGTTAAGGAAAATCACTATCCGAAGTTCGGCGCACACCTTCCGAAGGAACTCTCTGACATCATCGACATGATTCAGGATCGTCTCAATAAGGCATAATTAGCCGGAGTGTCGCGCCGATCAAGCTTGCTTGAATTGGCATGACCGAGGCGTTATGACTGCGCTCGTAGAGCGCCAGGCTTAATTGTCTTAGGAGTCATCCTGAGCCGTAAGGCGAAGGATCTAGCCAAATAAAACGGTTCGCTGCTTGACAGTTGCGAGCCGTTTTTTTTTATATTGTGTACATGCGGTTAGGTGTTATAGCTTTATTTTCTTGTATTGCCCTGTTGTCGGGCTGCAGCAGTCAATACGGAAATTTTTTCCGAATTGTTGTGAACGAAACTGTTCAGGACGAATCCCGAAATGACGAAATTGTATTTTCCGGTAGCAGATTTGATGTGGCTACACCGGAAGTTTCTGGGGATTCTCTGAAACAGTCTGTGCGCCGGATAGAAATCACCCGCCCGTCGAACGCTCTTGAAGAATCTAAATACGACGATGACATGATTCTGTGGTATAGAGACGGCGTCCCGTATCAGGGGCTTTCTATCGTTTATAACAGGAGTGACAAAAAATATACGGCAATCCTTTATAGCGATGTTAGCGAATCAAAAATTTTATTCAAGAAGTCAATGGAAATCCCTGTTGTAAAGGATGTTGTTGATTCACATCTTGTCTTTCGGGTTGATCTGGAAAGCAGAAATCCATAAGAGGTTTGTTGGGTGATGAAAAAATGTGCTTTCCTTTTGTTGGTTTCTTTTGCGCTTGTTTTTTTTACGGGGTGTGGCGGATCTTCCAGGAAGTTTGCTGATCCCGCTTGGTTTGCTCCTCCCAGCTCTATTACGATTCTTGCGACGGAACCTTTTGTGGATAACGAGAGCGATGTTCTGGATGATTTTGGCTCGTTTAAAAGCTTTAGGCTATGGTACGTGTCTTATCTGGAAAGGGCTTTTAATCAGTATTTTGCTGCGACTCCTTATGTTAGGTCTGTTTCTGATGAGGATGTGGAGCCGAAACTTGTAAATTGGGACGGCAAGGATATGAAAATCCCATATTTTAAGCGGGACAAGTTAGATAGTCTTTCTGGACTTGTTGTCACTATTGACTCCCTACGTTTTTGGAGGGATGTTGAGCCCAACGCCAGGCAAAACTACGCGGGTAAGCCAAGATTGAACGCAACTCTGTTCTATAGCATTTTCTCGATAGAGGATGATCGTTTGTTGGCTTATGGCAATGCTAGAGTTGACGATACGTTTGCCTTTGCGATGGATAGGGTGAACTGGGAAAATGTTTTAGATAGAGTTGTTCAGCGAGTTGTAGATTTTACGCCTCTAGATAACGGTCGAAAAACTGAGAAATTAGGGGTGAATTCTCGTGTTATAGAAGGGCATTAGAACTGAGTTTGTGATGAGCGCTGCGCAATCCCCTTGAACGAACTTCTGAAAATTTCTATCGTTGGCCCGCGAAATCAACGAGAAACCGCTGTTTGGTGTAAGGCTCCTGTTGTTTTTATAAGGATAAATTCGTGAGTTCCAAAACAAAATTCACGTTCTTGATGTTCCTTTTAGGAATGCTTTCTGCCTTCGGGCCCTTCGTTACTGACCTCTACCTGCCGGCTCTGCCTAACTTGGCGGAATATTTCAAGGCGACGCCCTCGGCATCCCAGCTGAGTTTAACCATGAGCATGCTGGGCTTGAGTATTGGCCAGCTGTTCATCGGCCCGCTGAGCGACAAGTACGGCCGTAAGCGCCTGCTGGTGATATGCCTCATCCTGTTTGTGGCGGGTACCTGCGCCTGCATTTATGCTCCAGATATTGCCTTGTTCAATGCGTTCCGTCTTGTTCAGGGGCTGGCTGCTTCTGGCGGTATTGTGATTGCCCGTTCTGTTTCCGCAGACTCTTACCGCGGCCCCGTGCTTACCAAGTTCCTTGCTATGGTCAGCGCCGTGAATGGCGTTGCCCCCATTGTGGCTCCTGTGCTGGGTGGCTTCCTGCTGAACTTTATGAGCTGGAAGGGAACCTTTGCTGTATTGCTTCTCTATGGATTTGTGTTGCTATTCATGGCGGGCAAGTTTCAGGAATCCCTGCCGGTCCATCGTCGCAGCCAGAAGTCTATTCTAGCTAGCTTTACGCTGTACGGTGATGTTTTCCGTAATGGGGAATTCGTCCGCTACTTCCTGGTTTGTTCTGCTTCCATGATTGTGCTGTTCGGCTATATCGCCGCATCGCCCTTCATTTTCCAGAAACTTTATGGACTGAGCCCCATCGGTTTTAGTCTTTGCTTTGCCTTGATCGCCCTCTGCACAGCTATTGGATGCGCCACTTCCGGCAAGATCCGCAGCGACCGCACTGCCATTAAAATCGCGGGCTTCGGCGTATTTATTGCTTCTCTCGCCGTGGCGGCTTGCCTCTTGACTCACGCTCCGCTACCCCTGCTCCAGCTTAGCTTTATGGCAACCACATTCATGTTCGGTCTGATGCAGCCGCCAGCCAGCGCATTGGCCTTGAATGCCGAACGCAAGAATGCGGGAACCGCCTCTGCAGCCATGGGTGCCGCGGGCTTCCTCATGGGCGGTATCGCAAGCCCCATCGTTGGTATGGGCGATATTGCGGTCAGCGCCTCCATCATGCTGGTTACGGGCGGCTTTCTGACCATGCTTTTCATGATCATTGCCAAGGCCTACATGCCTAAGAAGTAGGTCGCCTTTATTCCGGTCTGGCGGTTTCTACCATTCCGGAATTTCGTTTTTTTTTCGTCGGAATACTCATCTTGCCCCTATGGAATATCGGTTGGCAAGAACTGGGTGATTTTATATACTTTAAACAAGTTCTAAAAATGGGTGGCTGACTCAGCGTTCTGTAAAGAGCCTAAAGTAGAAGAAAGAAAAATATATATCTTTGAACGAAAATGTTCAAATTCAACTTGATTGGAACTGGCGGAACAAATTTATTTTTATATTTGAATCGTTTAATAACGAGGTTGACTTATGAAAAAGCTCTTTCTGACAATTCCTTTTTCATTTTTCTTATTCGCTTGTTCTAATGGCTCTGGAAATCCTTCCTCTCCTGATGAATCAGTAACGATCAGCTCCAGCAGTGATAGCGCCTTGAGCAGTAGCGTGCTTGTCGAAAGCAGTTCAAGTGTTGAACCTGCTAAGAAGGCTGGTGCCTATATGGCTACAAGAAGAACAAAGTATTTAGGCGAAGATCTTGACTATGATTATACGTTTGAGTATTCGAAGATAAAATCAAGTCGTGAATATGTTGCGACTCAACATACCCTGAAATACCTTCATGGCGGCATATCCAACAATGTTCTTGAAGAATATACTGTTACTTTGGATGGTTATCATGTAAAAAATCTGAGGTATGAGGACGAATATGATATCGTTTTCTGTCCCGGAGATGGAATGAAGTTGGGGTATGCTAAGCTTGAACAGTGTCCTGAAATGAAGGCTGAACCTCTAGAAGATGGTTCTACCAGGTACACGACTGTTTGGACGGACGAGACGGTTCCCTCTTCTGGAATTGTTGATAAAGATGGTTTCCTTATTTTATATGAAACCGGAGCGTTCAGGCAGGAATGGGTGGATCCGCTGAATATTTGGGGATTTGCGAAAGTGAGTTACTGCACGATTAGTGGGTATGATGGAGTTATGGAAAACTCTTGTGAAAAAGCTGAAATTCTTGAAAATAGCAATGGCAAGTTGGTTATCAAAACCCATAGCTCTAAAGATTCCGAAGAAGATTACACAATTTATGAATTCGCCTATTATGAATTTGAATAGTTAATAAGGAACCTCCTTAACAAAATTTTCAATATTATATATTGCCTCAGTTATTTGCTGAGGCTTTTTTATACTTGCATTAAAAAAACGTCTTTTAAGAAAAATATTTTTTACGAATAATGGCAAAGCGATTTGTAAAAATAAGTATGCAATTTGTATTTCATCAATATACAATGAGTTACATGTCGTCGTCTGTTAAAAAATATGTAGTTTCTTTTTTTTGTTTTTTTTACTAGAAGGTTGTTTTAAAAAAATACCAATGTGAGCCTTGTCACATGGACTGGACGGTTCTAAATTTGCGCCCAAATCAATCTTTAATTATTTCGGGTGGCTATGTCTCGGTTATTGACATTTTTTTCATTGGTGATTTCAGTTGCGTTTTTAGCAGGTGTTTTACACTATGCTTCTTTTCAACAAGAACCATTCTATTTCATTGAAACCGATGTGGTTTTGGAAAAATATTCGCCAATGGTTGCTGCAAACGAATCTATTAAACTTAAAGATCAGCTAATCAATGAAAAAATGAAAGTTTATGAAGATTCCTTATCCCGCTTGATAGATTCTCTTTCTATTCGCAGAGGCAATGAAGAATCTTTACTTAGTCTTCTTAATTTAGAAAGCAATGTTCAACGACATAAAATGATCGATTCCACAAGTAAAGTTGCGTCGGATTTAATGAAAAATGCTGTTGAATCATTTAATGCTATAGCTGCTGAATTCTGCAAAAAAAATAACATTCATTTGCTTTTTGGGACAACAGGAAATTTTATTGTGTATGGGTCCCATAAGAAAGCTGACTTAACAGAAAAATTCATTAAATACTTGGAAAAATAAAAATGAATAGCAAAATTATCTCCATTTTCTCTCTCATTATTGCGCTTCTTGGTGCAGGCTATCTCTATGTAGCACAACAGAAACAAGTTCGATATGCCTTTGTTAACACAGAAACATTGCTCAACTCATTTGTAGAATCTAGTCGTGCGTTGGATGAAATTCACAAAGAAGAAGAAAATTGGAAGAATCAAAGAACAACAATCGAAGATTCTCTGAAAGCTTTTGAAGAGCGCTTTGCTGCGGTTTATGATACAGCTTCTGTAAAAACTAAAACAGAATTTAAGCAAGAGCAGATTCGTCGTATTGAAGAAATGAATCGTTTCAACCATGCCTTTGGTACTAAAATTCAAAATATGCAAGTTGAAAAATTAGGGGCGATATACCAAAAAATTAATATTGCAATGAATGATTATGCTACTGAAAATGGTTTGGATGTGGTATTTGCGTCGAGTAACGGAAGTATTGTCTATGGAAACGGCACCTCCGCAGACATTACAAATGAATTTGTAGCGTTTCTTAACGATAGATTTAAGTGATGAAAAAAATTAGATTTTTATGTCTAATTATCGCTGGATGCTTTTTTGCATCTAGTTTTATTTCGTGTTCTACGGATGTTTCAAAAGAAAATTACATTACATACTACGATTCTCATTGCACACAAACTGTAAATATGGGTGGATTTGAATTTAAGGCTATGGCTTTAAATTCTGACTATGAGATGATAAAATGGGGAACGCCACTTGATTCTGGACAGAGAGTCCTGTTTTGGGTGTATCCACGTAGTGAAGGATTTTTTAAAGAAGTCTTTTTAACATCAGATCAAGATACAATTAAGAATTTGGCTTTTAGCAAGATTCCACTTTTTGAAATGGGAAATACAGATTCTTTTGTCATTGCATTTCCTACAGGTGTAAAAAAAGCCAAGCTTCACGTTCAAAATTATAATGATAAAGTCGGCAACGTTGTAATGTTGCTTAAAGATTGTCAAAATATCCGGATAAAGAAGTGAAGATCATAAAAAAGAGTTCTATTTTATCTCTCATCGCAGTATTTTCTTCTGTTTGCGTATACGCTTTGGAAGGTGGTCCTGTACAACCCGATTATCTTCAGTTTGAACCTGCAGATATGAAGGATATGGTTAGTATGCAAACTGGCGATTTTGCATATTCCTTGCCCCTTGGAGAAATTCCGGGCCCCTTTGGTAGTTATCCTTTAAGTATTGCCTATCACGCAGGAATCACTCCAAATCAGGAAGCAACTTGGGTTGGTTTAGGTTGGACTTTGAATCCGGGGTCAATTAATAGAGATATTCGAGGAGTTCCTGACGATCAGTTCCATGGAGGAACTCTTGGCTATATATACCAATATGCCTCAATGTCATCCTGGAGTGTTAATACAGGATGGAGTTATGGTGTAGTAAGCTTAGGTACAACAACAACAAGTAACGGTGGAACAGGTTTTTCAGCAACAATTGGTCCGAAGCTTGAAGGAATTGCTGGTGTTGGTTTTACTGTAGGAACAGATGGCGCTGGAATTACTGCGGAAATTGGTAAAAATGGTGTAGGACTTAATGCAAGTTTGATGTTCTCTGCGAAAGATGGTACCCCTACAATGTCTCTAGGGGTTTCAGCAGGTAAAGGCTTAGAGGCTTCTGCGGGAGTACAATACACTCCTGGTCAAAAAGTTTCTGCAAATGTTGGTTTTGGAATTAGCAATGGAACGAATGCCCGTATGGGTGTTTCTATTTCTCCTAATGGTGTAACGGCATCTGCTAAGGTTGGTGCTGTATCTTTAAAAGCGGGTAAAAATGGAGCCTCGGTATCTGTTGGTGGTGCAAGTCTTTCTGTTAGCAACACAACTGGTAAGGGGGGGGATAAAACATCAACAACAGGTTTTGGAATTATTATTCCAACATATGTGGGTGTTTTCTCGTTTGGTTTCAGTCAATCTTTGTATGAATATTGGTTGCGTCAGGCAACTTCTGAATATGTCTATGGTTACATGTATCAGGCAGGACCAGCTGTGGTTTCTGATGATGTCAATGAAATTGCAGGAATGGTCGAAGCTGACGGCGCTACACAACAAGCGAGTTCAAAATGGAAGTGGAATATGAAGGGACGATCCCTCGAGTATGCTGGCTCAGATTATATGCTTCCTGCTTATGATGTGTACTCAGTTGCGTCTGAAGGTGTTTCTGGTTCGTTTAGACCATTTGCTGCAGAAACGCATAGAATGCATAAGCTGATATCCAACAAGAAAATAAATAGTACAGAGGAATCAGATGCTTTCCAGGATTTTAGTTTTATCTTGGATAAAAATGAAAATGATCATTGGCAAGAAACGGATGAGTTTGCCGATGGTGAAAACATATACTCTGCTTATAAGTACTATGTTAAAGGACTTGAGCATTCTCCCTATTCAGATAAGGATACAAAATTCTTAAATAAAGGTAGTCGTCTTGTTTATCGTACAAGAAAAGAGAATCCGGATACAACTCGTAGTCGCATGAATTTTATTTTTATGGGTGATGGTTCTGGCTATTTTGAAAGTGAAAATGCAGATGAGGATAACAGGGCTATTGGGGATAAACATCTTGCACCTTCAAAAGCCTTTAGTAGAAAGTTAAAAAATGGCGATTATCATTATGCCTTGTATGGTTCAAAGAAAGTAGAACCCATTCTCGAAGATAATAGCCCTGTCGGTAAAATTAAGGGTTTTGTAATTACAACTGCAGACGGAAGCAAATATATTTTTGAAAAATCTGTGAAGTCTTATTTAAAGGCTGACTATACAATTAATCGTGAAAAGGGGGTTCCAAGCTTTGTTGATAAGAAGGGCTATGAGGGTAAAGATTTCTTTAAAAATCTTGTAGAAGGGTTGTATGAATTTGGAAAATGGAGCCTTGAAATGGCTACAATTCCGGGGGTGCTGAAATACACTAAAAATTTTTTGTTTAGCCAAGGTAGTTTAAAAGAGACTTGTAGCGCTGATAATAAAAAAGATGATGATTATTTCTTCTCGTACCAGATTCAAATGAATCCGCATGCAACCCAATGGTTGATTACAGAAATTCAGGGTCCGGATTTTGTTGAACTTAGTAAAAATGGAGATATGTCCGAGAATTTGGGCTACAATGTTAAATTTAATTATACAAAACCGTCTCTTTATCGATGGCGTTCGCCCTATGCACGTCCTAATATAAATTTTGAAGATTTACCGAACTATAGATTGTCTAGGGACGGCTCAACTCCGAAGGGTTGTGACTCTCGTATGTATCAAGCATCCTTTGGACTAAAGGAATATGTGTATTTGGAATCTATCGAAACCGCAACCCATAAAGCCGAATTTAACTTAAACACCGAAGAAGAAGAACGTGTTGATGGAAAGGGTTGGGAAACGGCCTTAAGCTCAAAAGTTCAGTCTCAAATTCCAATTGTCGTTCAAACAAATATCAAATTTAAGAAAACGAAAGAAGGAACATCTTTTACATACAATGGTTCTAATGGTGTTATGAATAAACTTGAGCCTGAATATGTATATGTTAATTCGAAACTTCCTGATCAAATTATTGAAAAATTGAATGGGAAAAAAATTGTAGTTACAGGTTTTGATTCTAAATGCCCAAGTAAATATTATCTTCATAACCCTCAGGTAGGGTCTATTTCTGCTTGTCCAAATACCTCTCCATCCTCAATCACTTTAATTGTTTCTGCTTCAGAAAACCAAAGCTTATTTGAACGAACTACAGGCGAAGAGAATCAATATGGACTGTACAGAATTCCTGTTGTTCAGTCTCTTACTGACGAGAAACCTGTTGTTGTGTTTGATGAAAAATCAGACGAATTAGTTATTGGAGAGAGTAGCGATATCAAGACATACAATCAAGTTATTGTATTAGATTGGGGAGAGTTTATATGGTCTGATATTAATAACGATCCCTTTGCCAATACGATGAGATACCTTAAAAGCGTATCTTACAAAAGCAAAAAAGAACCGCAAAATGTTTATCGTCAATTTAATTTTGCTTACGATTACTCTTTGCAACCCAAAACATTTAACTCCTATTGTCGTTCAAAAGGAACTGAAAATTATTATCCAAGAGACGTTGAAGATATAAACCAATCTCCAAATAGTGCACCAGAAGGTGTTTGTGCTGGTAGTGCAGAAAATCGCAATCTTTATGGTAAATTAACTTTAAAAACTATTACTGAAATAGGTTGTCAAGGAGGACGTTGTGCTTCTTTGCCTCCGTTTAAATTTGAATATACATCTCCTGAAGCTTCTCCATATCGTCAAAGTACTCTTGCTTCTTATAAATCCTATTCACAAGGTAAAAACGTACCTAAAAATGAAGATGGCGATGACGAAGAAAACGATGTATATTCTGATGAATACTACGAAAATTTAACTGATGTTGACGCAACAATCGTAACCGGTTCAAATACCATAGATGATTGGGGTTTCTGGAATGAAGCGGCAACATCTGAAAATCATAAGATTACACCATATTATGCTGATTATGACGGATCTGCTTGGAGTCTTCAACGTATTACTGATCCGGCTGGTGGCACTCTTGATATTGCTTATGAAAGAGATGTTTATCAAAACGGAGAAGATTATAGCGACGAAAGAAAATTTGTAGATATTTATAGTTTTGCTAAATGTGAATCTCTTGATGAAGTAAAAAACGCTGATAGAAATGTTGACGGTAAGTATAATGGCTTAACCTGTATTCAACTCAAACCATTGTATTGGCGAGAACAATGTCTTGGAATGAGGTCTGCGTTCTGGGATAAAAATATGCCTGTTGGTTTTATTGGATCTGGTTTTGAATACCTTGATTCAATGAAAGTTGAAAACGGATCAACGATATTCTTTAATATTGCAGCAAATTTGGTGACAAAGATTAAGTGTGGCGCATTCGGGCTGGGTCGCTGTTCTCGTACTCGAACAGTAGGCTTGTTTGGTGAGGGTGTATATGTAGATTTAATCGAAGGTTCTGGTATGAAAGCTTTGGTTTTAAATCGAGCATGGGATGAAATTGAGGCTGGAATAAATCGTGCTGGAAGAAAGCTTTCTGGTGATCCATCTTGGCGCTTGGAAGAACAAGGACGAACTGGAAGAATTTGGGCAAAACAACATTATGACTACATGAAGGGTGGTGATCTGCGTGTTACCAAATTGATTCGTCATGATATTGGTCGTACGCAAATTACCGAATACGAATATGCTCCAGGAGAAATGGGTCAATTACCAGATTCTGCCTTTACAACGGTTTTAGGAACTCGTTTTCAGTCTAATAAGATTAACTACTCTCTGCCTGATATGAACTTGGTTCCAAAATCAAGAGTCGTTGGAATTAATGACGATGATTTGTATTTTATTCCTGGTTCTAAAATTTCATATCCAACAGTTACCGTTAAGAATACGGTTGGTGATGGCAATAAAAAGAATGGGGCAACAGAATTTAAATACATAACTCCTGAGACTGGTATACCTTCTGATTATGTTGATGCAAAGACTGCGTCAAAATTGAAACCTTTTGTAAAGTTAAATTTAAAACTCTTTGCAATTAATAAAATTATTTCTCTAATAATTAGCGATAAAGATATGAATTCTGCTATTGAAAAATTAGAAAGGGAAGGATTTGTTTTCACATTCTCATTGCAGGATGATAATGGAGACGTTATAGGTAAACCCATTTCAAAAAGAATGTATGGATCTGCAACAAATTCACTGTGGTTCTATGATGATGATGTCAGAAAAGCAAAAAAAATAGTTGTAGATCTCAATAAAACGGAAGAATTAAAGGATTACCCATGCGAAACGGCTGTGATTGACCTTTCTGAATTGAAGGATTATACCCTTACTGATTATAATGAAATTTCTATTGGATTGCTAATGTCTTTTTTCAATGAAAATTTTGACTATGAAACAATTCGCATAGATCTTAATGCAACACCTGTTTGGGCTCGAAGCCAAAAAGAAAATTTCTATCCTGTTCTTTACAAGTATGTAGAATACGTTGGCGAAGATGAAGTGGTTGAAGATCGCATAACATACCATGATTTGTCTGCATTCCTTGGCTTAAATTATGTTAACACATTCTATCGAGGCAATGGGGATAATGTTGTTCCAATAAAAAAGGATAGTACTCTATTTTTCACTACCGTGCCAGACGTTTTATCCGGGGTTGTTGACAATGACGATGGCTCTGTGAATGAAAAAATTGGTCATCAAGTTGAGCATTGGAATAGCGAAATTGATTTCTATTGTCATGAAGACAAAAAGTGTAAGGAAGAGTATCCAATCTTGTTCAATGAGTACTCTGTAAAAAATAAAATTTCTGAGTCTCAAGAGTCTGGTAATTCATCGAATGTTAAGGAAACCATCTCTAAAAAATTTACATACATCCGTTATCCGGCTTTCCAGATTGGATCTGTTTCTTTGACAGGCTTTGATAACTATAAGGAAGACGATAGCAATAGATTTACCACTACAAAACTTGAAAATCATAATTTTGATCCACTAACTGGTAATCCATCCGTTACTGTAGCGACATTTAATAGTAATGACGGAATTATGCATAAAGTTACTCAGGTGTTGCCGCATTACTACGTGCAAGATGGAGATACCTCTATTGCAGATGAAATGTTTAGACGTAATATGCTGACTCAAAAATTTATTGAGCGAGTTTATTCAGCAACATTTGTTCCTAACGAGAAAAACAAAAAGTATGATGAAGTACTTTATGATTGGAAAAATCTGGTTGATAATCAAAAATACCAAAGAAGTGCCTCTGTCTCTCCATATGGATTCCTCGACCTTAGTAAATTAGGTAGTAACAAAAAACCATTAATGGCTTATGGAACTTTTTCGACAAAGCAAGAACCTTCGTTGGATCTTTATACTCTTAAAAATCTAAAGAAACATCAAAATATTGAAAATAAGCCTTCTCTTACTGAGTATAATGGTGAGTATATCACAAATGTTTCTACAGACTATAAAGTACTTGAAACAGAAAACGTTCTTGGCTTGAAAAAATCTTCACATTATACAAACGACGGTATGTTTATGGTTGGCCTATTTTATCCGGCTGATTATAATCAAACATGCACAATTGTCCCTTATATGGATGGTTTTGATGTGACAAATTGTGATGTCAGTGGAGGATCCTTTAAAAATGCAAAGGAAGGCTTGATTGCTGATGGATCAATTCAAATTAAGTGTAACAAGTGTGATGAAAATTCTGTTATTGAATATCGTATAAATGAAAAAGGAATTTGGAAAACAGAGAGAATTCCTTATGACTCATTTGTAATTTCATCTGGAAGTATTTTGAATTATTTACGAATTTATCCATCCAATGCTGAAGCTAAGACTTTTATTTATGATAATTATGGAAACATGATTCAGATGGTTTCTGAAACCAATACATCTACGTATTATGAATTTGATTCCTTCGGAAAACTTTCTCAAAGCCGTGATGATGACGGTATGACATTCAAGTCTCACCATCGTGAGTTTATGAATGATGATCGCGACGAAGTGGAGGTCACCAATGACTAATTATTTGCACCCAATTTTATTTATCTGCCTTTTCATCTGTTCTAATATTTATGCGGGTGTTCAAATTTATACCAGAGATAATTTCGTTCTGGGAGAAAAGGCTTTTGTTGCTGTTTCAGACATCAATGAATATGGAAGTAATCTTGTTGATGGAACATATTCCTTAAAAATTAAACCAACAAACGGTTCTGATTTGTCTTGGATGGAAGAAGTATTGCCTGATAGAACAAATAATGGTAATGACTATTGGTCTTGGTGGAATCGACAGGATAACTGGCTTGAAGCTGCGGGCTATCCTCACAATACGGGTACATATACTGGAATAATCGAAGTTTATAAAAACAAAGTATTCCTGAGTTCTCGTGAATTCACTTTAAATGTCTTAGATCATGCCACTACAGGATTTGGTTTATTGTATAGGGATACTGCCGCTGCTTATCCACGTCAAATTGAAATTAATACAAAAATTAAAAATTTTAATAATCGAAGAGTATCAATTTCGAGACCTTACTTTGATTACTTCCTAAACAAGGGACAAGATAATGTTCCTGTAATAGATGTATGGAATTTGCCAAATGATCCTATTCCCTCTTGTGTTGAAGTTTATGTCTGTGATGATAATGAAAACAACTTCATTGTTAGACATCGCTATTTGGGTGATTTAGATTTGCCTGCAAATGGTGAATCTGGTGAATTCCAAATTGGTTATAGGCATAATCCGGATGGGGACTTTGAGGGTGATTTTCCAGAAAAGAACTATTCACTTTTTACTTCAAAGAATAATGAAGTTGATCCTTCTTATATAGCGGCTTTTGGCTATGAGTCACAAGCTGTAATGCGCAATGCTTTTTACAACAATAAAATGGCTCTGTATGAGAAAAACGGAAACTTGTTGTTTGGATCTGTTCCCAATTGGAATTTTTCAAGTTGCAGACTTGCTACTCATGGAAAAAAATATAATGGGGTAGACTTTATTTCTCGAGATTCCGACCAAAAGAATTTTTGTGATTCTTACGATAATTCAAATACAGATGTGATATATGAAGGTGAAGACTACATTTATATTCCTGATTATACCGATATGGGTGCAGATGCAAAAGTTGAACTAGTTAGCGCTCCCAGTTGGATTGAAATCGGAACTCCTTCTAATTATGATGTTGACAACTGGCCTCACGTTTTGAAATATCAAAATGTAACGTATGTTCGTTCTAAAAATCAGGATATTCGTCAAAAAGATGTCATCGAAACGGGTGACTATTATTACACACTTCGCTTTACCAGTACTAACGGAGATTCAAGAGTGGAACGTCGCCGTATAGTCGTAAAAGATGGTCGTGAATATTCTTTGTCGGGTGTTGTTAAAAATGGTTTTGCCGTACTTATGGGTGATGAAACCTGGTTCAGAAAGTATCAGATGGATATCGCCACTGGAATTGTAAATTATAGTAATAAAACGAAAGATTTAAAGAATTTCTATTATGATTACTATGGTACCTACGAGTCGCGTAGCAACTACATTCATTCAAAAGAATGGTATTTAAACAATGACTTTGAAATACAAAAATATGACTGTGGTGAAAATAGGTTTCGTATAAGACACAAATACAATGGCTCGTTTACATTTTTCTATGATCGGTCAAATTTTGATAACAAGTATGGCATTGTTTATAGAACTGGCGTTCGATTTGACAAAAACGATGACTATTCTTATGTAAGTGATGACGTTATTCGTCGTAGAACTTATGCTCCAAATGTTCTTCTGTATGATGGTGATGGAACTAAATTGTGGGGTACACAGGAACCATCCTGGAGTAAGGAGTGCAAGCTAGTAGAAGAAAAAGAATCTGATATACCATCAGCTTCTTCAAGTGATTCTCAACAAACTGATGAAAATCAAAGCTCTTCAGTGCCGATATCTTCTTCAAGTGAAGTAAGTAAGGAATTGTTTGCAAAATTTGGATCTTTGAAGGTGTTGTTTGCAAACTCTACAAATGCAAAAGAAAACCTAAATTTTAAAACACTTATTCAGAATACAAGTGATTATGACCTATCTCTTGCGGGATTTGAAATTCGTTTCTATTATCAAAATGAAAAGAATTCAGATGTTTCTCATGCCAGATATGAGAAATATTACAATGGTGGGGTTGAATTCAGTGCAACAACGGAACGTTGCTCTGCAAATGAATATGCATTAAAAATAAAATTAGATGATAAGGCTTTCATTTCCCCAAAATCAACATATCCCCAAAATGGCGCAATTTCCCATGCTTTGGTTTCGGATTATCCTTACATTTTCGATAAAACTACATTTGCAAGTTGGATAGATTATTCAACACCTGTTGCTAATGAAAATATGGCTTTGTTTGATGCTAATGGAAACATCGTTTTTGGGTATGAAAAATGGGAATGTGATAATCCGTATGTAGAACAAGAACCCAAAATTGAAGTTTATGAACAGACTTCATATGCATATAAAACAGTTAATTCTGCAACCTTTAAGTTGGGTAACGTTTCCTTGGAAATTCGAAATATATCGAATGTTGATCTTGAGGGGGATTACTTAGTAAACTATTACACGACGCATCCGTCCGGTCAAGTTGCTGGTTTAGATTATAATAACATTCTTGTTACCTCATCAGGAGATCTTGTCACTCTTGAAAATCAAAATTTGTATGCTTTAAAACAGAGCACAGGAAACAAAAATGTGTTTACTTTCTTAGTTAAAGGTGGACTTAAGGGCGGCCAGAAAAAAACATTGAATTTTACACTTTATGATGGCTGTCTTTATGACTGCCATGGTAATGGTATTGCTCAGAGCTATAGTTGGAATTTTGATGACGACTGGTCTCATGATGTGCCTGATTATTCGTTGCAAAAAACCAATCATGTTACTGTTTACAACAATAAAGATGAATTACTGGTTGGTGAAGCTGATGTTTCGGCTCCTTCAATAGCAATAAAGTTACAGAAGATTGAGGAGGAAGTAACTTTGAATGCTGATATGCTCCAAAAGCCTATACAGCACCCCAACCGTACTGATGCGATTACATTTGCAATGGGCCAACTTCTTTCAAATGGTGATTTTGAAGATGAGACCTTACGTGGATGGAATGTAGAAGGTAATGTAAAAAGCATTCGAGGCACGGCTCCTCAAGGATCGCGATTTGTCAGAATTTTAGCTAATGGAAAAATTTCTCAAGATTTGCCAAGCATTTCCCAACAAATGTTTATTGATAGTGGAGCGGTACTCTCGTTTATGCACAGGGGTGATGACTTTAGTATTGATTTGAATGGTAAAACTGTTTCTTGTAAGAATGAGGCTTCCTATGGAAGCTGGCGTCGTAAAAATTGCAGCATTGGAAAACCTTCTGGCTATATTTTCATCAATAAACTTTCCATTGCTACAACAAGTCAGGTTGATTTCGATGATATGGTTTTGACATTAAGTTCCAAACCCTCAATAGAAAACTATGCGGTACGTTTTACAACCACACAGCATGAAGAAATTGAAAGTAGAGCTTTTGATGGTGCCGGTGAGATGCTAGTGACGGCTTCAGAACGTGACTATATGGGTCGCCCGTTAAAGAAATATTTACCTTATGCAATGAAGTGCAGCGACGGTGTGATTTGTAACCCCAGTTATTCGTCCGCAACAAATCCTGCAAATGCAAATAAATACTATACATCTGATAACCCAAATTATCCAGATGCACAAGGCGTTGCATATACAGAAACTAGTTGGAAGCCTGATCAGGCTACTACAAAGGATGCTGAAGGAGCACCGGGTGTAGCGTTTAGTCTTTCATCTGGAAATCTTGTCAAATCATTTTCATCAGGTATAAACCTTACAAATGTTGATTTGATGAATTTTGATCAACTGTCGGATGCTGTTTCTATTAATATAAACAACCAAAAACGTATTTATGATTCTAAAGAAAACTTTAGCGCTTCGATAGACTCTGATCCGACACATCTTTGGGAGATGAGTGTTGACCAGGATGGTCGAAAATCATTTACTGTTAAGGATGGTGAGGGCCGTATTGTAATTGCAGGCGCTTTGGATGAAAACGGAAAGTTGCTAACTCGCAGTATTAGTGAATACGACGAAAGAGGATTCTTGATTAAGAGTCATCCTCCTAAAAGCTGTGATTATAATGACATGAATGAAAATAATGGATGTGTTTCGCCATCCACATATGTTTATGACGCGGAAGGACGTATTATAGAAAGTAACGAACCTGATGCTAATCATACTCGTACATTCTATGACATTATGGGTCGAGTGTGCGCTACGCAAACTCAACGTCAGATTACTAACCATTCTGCAACAGTCTCTGTTTATGATAACCTTGGCCGAGTAGAATATAGCGGTGAATGGAAATTTGAAGAGTCCAAAAATGAAGATGATTTAAGAAAGTATTTCTTACAAAAAGATTTTAAAATTCCTGAAGGTGCGCTTACCAAGGGTACAATTGCCAGGAATTATTATGATGAAATGCCAAATCGTTTAACTTTGGGCGTGGAATTATACCCGTCCTACGTTAAACCTTCTGATTTCAAATACACTAAAACCTTTTTGATGGCGTCTGTATCAGACGTAAAGATTGATGAGGCTACGAAGACTGTTGTGCGACGTTCCGTGGCAAATAAATATGACAAATATGGTCGTGTACTTGAATCCTACATATACGATGGAAATGTTAACGAGCCTTCTTTGCGTTTTGTTATTTCCAGGAATGAATACGACTTAGGTGGCAAGGTTGTTCGTGTAACCAAATTACCTTATGGCGTTACGAATGATGATTCACGTTCCATAAAGGAACGATACGCTTATGATCGTCTAGGACGTGTTGAAAAAATATTTGTACAAAAGGGCGATGGTGAGGAACATGTTTTAGCCTCCTATGAGTATTATCCGATTGGAAACGTCAAATCTATTAAGATGGGTGACAACATCACTTTGACTTATACTTATCATATTTCGGGTGCTGTGAAAACAGCCGTTTATAGTGGTAAGTACTATGATAATAAGAGTTCTAGTTCTTCCATTGTAGGAACTTTGCCCTCTGGAGGAAATGTCAAAACGGAAAATGAAGGGACCATTTATTCGGAAACGTTGTTCTATGAAGATTGCGGTAGCGATGATTGTTCAGCTCAGTATAATGGAAATGTCAGCAGAATGGTACACTATTTAGCACATTCTAATGGAAATTATCTTAGAAATCGAGATGTTAATTATTTTTATGACCTCGTATTTAACCGACTGAATCAGGTTGACGAAAAATTTAGTGATGAATTCGATGAGATGTTTAGCTACGATGAGCAGGGCCGAATTGTAAGCCAGGCTCGCGGGGTAAACTTGGACAAACTTTCCGGGGCCGAGTATAACTACATTACTCATAGCAATAAATTGCTTACAGTAACGCCAGGCGGTGGTTCTGAACTTGATAAGAGGTTCCCTGTTGCAAGTTACGAACAATTTAAATATGATGCAGATGGCAACCTGATTGCGGATTTGTCGAAAAAATTGTCCATCGCTTATGACTGGCGTGGCATGCCGGTAGAGTTTAAACGCGAGAAAAATGACGAGGGAGACTCCGTTCGCTTGGTGATGGCCTACGACGGTGGTGGTAGTCGCATTCTGAAGCAGCGAGAACTTAAGGCTCATGGTCAGAGCGACTGGATAGTCGACAATACGACTCACTACTCCGGCATCGGCACGGAGCTTCGTGTGGACAAGGATTTTAACAAAAAGGTCGTGGTCAATATGCCGCAGGGCATGGGCCGCTATGGCATTGAAGAACTAGAATGCTCTGGTGAAACATGCCAGCGCAAGCAGGGCACGACGAATGTGGCCCTTGACGAGTTCTACCTCAAGAATCACCTCGGCAGCACGGTCGCTGTGATGGACAATGGGGCTGTAAGCACGCTTAAGGCAGCCTACGACTACCGCGCCTTCGGCGAACAGGTAGATTTGGAACAGAAAGGTGACAAGGTGACCGAGAACTTCACGGGCAAGGAGAAGGATGACGAGACCGAGCTGAACTACTTCGGCGCAAGATATCTGGATCCAATGCTTGGATTGTGGATTTCAGTTGATGCTGCTAGACAGTACCAGAATCCGTATCTGTATGCAGGCAATAATCCCGTAATGAGAATTGATCCCGATGGGAATCAAGATGCAAATGCTATCATGAATGATGTGAAAAATCAGGTTATAGGAATGTTCATGATCCAAACTGTAAAACCTCAAATGGAAACTGTAAATGAAACAGTGTGGAACGGAACATTGAAAACTTTAGAAGCCGAGGCTCAAGTTGCAAAATATGCATTAGAGGCTACTTCTGTTGTTTATCCTGCTGCAAAACCAGCCGTAATTGCACTAGATGTAATTGATGGCGCTACAAAAAATGGTTTACGTGGGGCAGGCTATGCTTTGTTTTTTGACTTAGGACTTTCTCTTGTTGGTAAAAAACTTCCCGATAATAAAATATCAAATGCTGCGCAAACCATTTTTGGCGAATGCCTTGGCAATGAAATTCAAGATAATATTAGTAACGAGAATTTGATTATAAGAACTTTTGATCAAAAGTTGATTGAATATCCTGAAGTTCCGTTGGATAATACAGAAGTGAGATGACAGTCAAAAATGTTCATATTATTACTAATCCTATCACTGTATTTTTTTATAGATGCTCTAGTAAAAAAAGAAACAAGACTTTGGGGCAGTTCTGTTGTTACAAAAAAAAATCATCCAAAAACATATAGAATATATCTGGTTTTTTATTTTTTTCTTGTGTTGTTTTCTCTTTTTTGTTTAATCGGAACATATGTAAATCCGAACTAAAAAACGGTAGAGTTCAGGATGGAAAGCAAATCAGGAATCGTACTTGAGAATACACGTAGTTGCAGCAGGGACAGCGTCAGGGTGCTGATGGCATACGACGGTTCCGGCAGACGCGTGTCCAAGACCCGTGAGCGCAAGGAAAAGGATGACGAGACCGAGCTGAACTACTTCGGCGCAAGATATCTCGACCCCATGCTTGGATTGTGGATTTCTGTGGATCCCAAGAGACAATTTGCAAGTCCGTATCTGTATGCGGGGAATGGGGTGAATCCCGTGAACAGTGTGGATCCGGATGGGAATCAATATCAAGACGCTAAGAAAACATATCAATCCATGCAAGATGCTTATGAAAAAAATAATCAGCTAGAGCAAGCTTTTATGGGTGACAATGTTGAAAAGATGTATGAAGCTTATGAAGGTTACAATCGATCTGTAGCTAATGTTGGAAATTCTGCTGGTAAGGCTGCTGTAAAAATAGTAGGCAACGCTACTCCAGGTGGTGTTTTCAACCCAATTAAAGGCACGATTAAGAGATCTATAAAAGAAGAAGTGAATGAGGATGAGAAAGAAACAGGAAGTAAGTTGGAATCATTAAAAAACGTTGTTGGTAAAATTGTGGGAACTTTTAAGGATCTTTTATGGGGTCCGACAGCTAGCGAAACCACTATCCCTGAGGATCAATAATGAGAAAATTAAAAATTATTTCGGGCATTATTTTATTTCTGGTTGTATTGGCTTATTTCCTTTTCTTTAACACAACAACTTCATTATATACCTTAGTCCTTAAAATGAAGATTACAAATAAGATAAATAAGTATGACTATACAGATTTAGTTCATCATTATGGGTTTGGTTTTGGAAGTTCTTACGTGACGGATGTTGGTTATCATTTTCTAGGAGTTAGTGTTGATGATTATGTATTTAACTTATGGTTCTTAAAAAAGCCTGTTGATCAAGAGTACACCTTTAATCAATATGATTTGAGTAAATTCTCTGTTTTATTGAACGACTCAATTAATGATAGACATATTTATGCTTATTATTCCTCAGATCTTATTGAGTATCCGGTGATTGTGTATTGCAAAAATATTGTGATGGAAATCTATCCAATGCACAAACTTGATTTACCAAAAGCTTGGCGAAGAATACAGGAATTTATCCCCAAGTGTAGTGCTGATGGTCAATTAATTTCAGATTATAATATTCCGTTAAAAAACGGAGAAACAGTTCCTAAGACTGATGTCTTGCAAGTTCTGAAACTCGACTAACTAACGAGGACAAAGATTTCCTTGAAAAGCTGCAGTCCGGCAACTTCGTCTACGATTCCGAGGGAAATCTCATCGAGGACCGTTCCAAGTCCCTGAAAATTTCCTATGATTGGAGTGGTAATCCCCACGAAAAATAAAGGGAACCATAAGTAGAAACAAAAATCAGGGCCGCGCCTTCACTGGAGCGACCCTTCGATTTATCTGAGACCTTTTTATCGTCCCACAACCCAGCTTCCGAGATTGTTGTACACTACAACTCTGGCTCGTTTCAATTCCTTGCATTGCAAGGGGTGGGTAGAGGCAGGGATGACGTTGTCGGTGGAATCTAGGACATAAATTCCGTCAACACATTTACCGGGATGCCCTTGGAGCATCCTTTTTGTTTTGGCGATGTCGATGGAGCGCTGCATGTAGGCGGCGTCTTTCTTTGTGAAGGCTAGTTGGCCTTTGACGGCCTGGGTGTAAAGGTTCATTGCGAGGGTGAAGAAGATGCCGGAGACCGCCATGGTAACGACTAATTCGATGAGTGTGAAACCATTCTTTTGAGATCCCGGCTCGAAGGCCGGGATGACATTGTGGGTGAGGCTGCGGTTCATTTGTGCCTCCGGTATTCACATTTGTAGAGGGCGCGGGTTGTGTCGGCTTTGTTGCGGATGGAGGTTGCCTTGTAGCAGGTTTCGTCGCCGGTATTTTGTGCCGTTATTACGGTTTCCCATTCAACACCGATGGAATCCTTCTGTACGATGACGGTGTCCTTTTCCAGTCCTTCGTTCAGGAAAAGGTTCTGCTTGCTTATATTGTGGCCATAGTCGTCGACCCATGCTTTCTGTGTCATCTTGTTGGGGTAGAGGAATCCCATGAGCATTGCACCGGTGGTGGCGAGGATTGCAAAGCTCAGCAGGACCTCGACGAGCGTCATGCCCTTTTTATACTTGTTAGAAGGCAACGGAGGCCTCCTTTCCGATCTGCACGATATCGGGGGTCAAGACTTGCAGCGTTGTGTCCTTTGTAATCTTTGCATTGCGCAGGAATCCGTTCCAGAGAGTTTGCCCCTCATAGAAGGCGAAGGACCATGCCATAAGCGCGCCCTGGAGTTTTCCCTGCATATCCATGGAGCCTTTACTGATGATGGCTCCTTTAATTTCGGTATTCTGCCCGATCTTGACAGGCTGGCTGCGGAGTGTCTCGTCCCAGTTGTCGGCCAGGTAGATGATGGTCGCGTTGCTTGCGGAGAGCCGTTGAATGTCCATGTGTCCGCTATAATCAACGTCGCCGGTTTTACGCCCCTGCAGGGCTAACCATAGCGCGTCACCTTGGGGCTTAGATAGATTTACCTCCAGGGAATCCTGGGCAAGGAATGCTCCCGATACAAGGGCCTGCTGGGTCATAGAAATGGTTCTGGAAATGATGTTGGCCTTTTGCAGGTTGGAGCGTTCGGTAATAAAGAGCCTGTCGGCGATGATCTTGCATTTATTGCACTTGCTGTCGCCGCGAAGGACAACGGTCTTGCAGGAAAGTTCCGGGGGAACAATGTCGGTGGCGTCAAAGGTGCAGCGGTCTTTTTCAAAAGACTGTACAAAAATGTTTCGTGTCAGTTCCGGGAAAATGCCGATGGAATCGAAATAGGGAAAGGTGTTGTCGTATCGGATGGAGTCGGCGAAGGCGTTCTTAGTCGCAGGCATCTTGTAGTGGGTACTGTACGAGATCCTGCCGTTTTTTAGTGCCACGCCTCCTCGTATCTGGGCGTCGCCGACCAGGGCAATATCCGCATTTGGGGCTAAAAGGGTAATGGCGGGGAACGGGGGCTGGATAAACCCGGGATGGATTTCCTTGTCCACACCGATTTTTGTGGAATCCGGATTGAAAACCGTAATCTTTGAGAAAAGACCGTCTTGTTTGTGGCTTATGTTGAACTTGATGTTCCCCATGCTGGTTGCATAGCTTAGGCTATCGGTTCTCCAGGGGGCCTTTTCGTTTTCCATGCGGTAAAAGCCATAATCCATGGCCGTTTCAAAGGAAAGCTCGTCCTGGCTTTTCTGGAACCTTCTGAATGACTCGATGCGTTCCGCCTTTACCATGCCATAAATGGTCAAGGATAGGATGCCAAGAATGCTGAGAAGCACCATGGTCACTGCCATTGTAAAACCATTTTTTACATTGAGCCGGGTCATGTTCATTTTACAAAATCGGGGAGGTTAATTCGTCGGATAATATAGCTAAAAATGCTATCTTTTCCCACGATTTATTAAGGAGGCATTTTGAACAAGTTCCTTGCTATTTTGATTGCTGCATCCAGCCTTGTTTTCTGGGGCTGTCTTCAGGATGACGACGAAGACCTGGACCGTATTCCAGTGCAGTACACTGTGCTGGTACGCGATGGGGTCACCGGCAAGGCTGTGAAGGATGCCTCCGTGGAACTTACTTCCGAAAATGGAGTGGCAAAGACCCTCAAGACAAATTCCAACGGCAAGGTGGTGTTCCCGTCTGCCGAGAGTTACGTGAACCAGGTGATTGTCACCATGGATGGCTACGTGCCTACGGATACGGTCGATGTCGTGACCACGGCCGATTCATCTTACTCGTTGATGCTACGTACATTGAACCTGGCCCTTATACCCGAGGGTGTGACGGAAGCCGATACGGGACGATACTACCGTTATACGGTGACCGTACTTGACGAGACTACCATGGATGCGATTTCCGGTGCGAATGTTTCAGTGACTTCCGGTAACCACAAGGCTGTTGATGCCTCCACGGACAAGAATGGCCGTGCCATCCTGGATTCGCTCCCTTCGAAGCAGAATCTTTTCAGTGTATCTGCCTCCGGATTTACCCCTGTAGACACTCTGGTCGTTGCGGACACCAGCGGATCCGACGATCTGGTCCTGCAGACTCTTCGCATTCTCTTGGTACCTTCTGTTTCCAAGTAGTTTATGGCCTTCCAGCTGAAGAATCCACCAAGCCCCGCATGCCTAAGGCTTTTGCCTCTGGAACTCATGCAGCGCTATTCTGTATTGCCTGTGGAATATGACGGCAATACGGGTCGCTTGACTGTAGCCATGCCTTCGGCTGGTGACCTGGATCTGGTGCAGGAACTTCAGATGGCGACGGGTATCCTGGTGCAGCCTGTGGAGGCTGATCCCGATAGCATAGCCGAGTGGGTACAGACCTTTGCGGCTCATTCCGAGTCAACCTTTGGTGCAAAACAGGAAAATGGGCGTGCTATTTCTGCCGTTGCAAGGCTTGTGGATGAAATCATCTCGGAGGCGATGCAGACCGGCGTTTCGGATATACATTTTGAACCGGGTGAGAAGGCGTTCTTGGTCCGTTTCCGCAAGGATGGCGAGCTGCAGGTTGTACGCAAGCTGCCGGTGCGCCTGATTTCGGAGACTGTCTCTAGGATCAAGATCATGGCCAGCATGGACATCGCGGAACACCGTAGGCCCCAGGATGGTCGTATTCATTTTGATGACGGTAGCAAGGCGGTGGACATCCGTGTATCTGCGCTGCCTACGGACTATGGCCAGAAAATGGTACTGCGCCTTTTGGATAAGGGACAGATAATCCACCGTCTGGATTCCCTTGGGATGTTGCCTAACCAGATTGAAATGGCCGAGACTGAGATTCATAAGCCTTACGGCATGTTCCTGATTACGGGCCCTACCGGTTCCGGTAAGACCACTACGCTTTATACGTTGCTGCAGATGATCCGCAGCACCAAGCTGAACATATCCACCATCGAAGAGCCTATCGAATACAAGCTGGATGGCATTACCCAGACCGCGGTGAATACAAAGATCGACCTTACCTTTGCGTCTGCGCTGCGAACCCTGCTCCGTCAGGATCCTGACGTGATCATGGTGGGTGAAATCCGTGACAGCGAGACCGCGGAGCTTGCCATTCGCGCCGCATTGACTGGCCATCTGGTGTTTAGCACCTTGCATACCAATGACGCACCCTCGGCCATTGCCCGCCTGATTGACATGGGCGTGGAACCGTTCCTGGTGGCCAGTGCAGTGAACTTCATCATGGCTCAGCGCCTGGTGCGCCGCATCTGCCCTAAGTGCGGAGGAAAGAACCCGGGCTGTCTGGCCTGTGGCGGTAGCGGGTACAAGGGCCGTGTCGGTATTTTTGAGATGATGAAGATGAGCGAGACGTTGCGTGACAGAATCCACGAGAACGTTTCTACATCGGATTTAAGGAAGCATGCCATTGCCGAAGGGATGAAGACCCTGGCGGAAGATGGTCATGAAAAGGTTAAACTGGGTTTGACGACTGAATCGGAGATTGCCGCTGAAGCGGTGATATAATTGAGGGTTAAATGAGAAAATTATTTCTATTCGTTGTTATGATGTGCCTGTGGGCTACAGGGGCTTTTGCTCAGCTTCCGGAATTGCCCATTGCGGATTCCGTCGTAGTCAAGAAACTGAATGTGAAGAATACGGAAATCAGGGATTTGCTTCAAGGAATGGCTGTACAGTATGGCTTGAATCTGTTCCTAGCTCCGGAAGTGAATGGCCCTGTGACAGTGAACTTCAATAACCAGCCTCTGAAGGATGCCTTGCGCGTGCTGTTGACGGGCAATGGCTATGAGTACGCCTTGGAACGTGGAGTCATTTATGTGCGAAAACCTGCTCCTGTTGTCCCCGAAAAGCCGAAGGCTCCCGAAAAACGCTTTGTCGTGGAATGGAATGCAGAAAAGTTAAGTGTTGATGTGGATGCTGCCGACCTTGCAAATTTGATCCGCAAGATTACTGAGTCTACGGGTAAGAATATTTTTATCAATGATGTTGCTCCTACACAGAATGTGACTTTATTCTTTAAGGATTTGCCTTTTGAAAAGGCTATGAATTTCATTGCGGGTAAGGTGGATTTGGAATATGAGGAAGAGGATGGTGTGGCAACCTTCAAGAAGCCTACATGGAATCTTTCCGGTAATAATGCTAGCGATGGTAAGTACAAGGTTCGCTATGGTAAGGATTCTCTGCTCAGTGTAGAAGCTGTTGATGCGCCTCTCGCAAATATCGTTAGTGAAATTTTGGCTCAGACTAAGATGAACGCTATGGTTTACGGAAAACTAGATGGAAACATTACTGCCCATATCTCTAATGTTTCTTTGCAGAATGCTTTGAAATATTTATTTCAGGGAACGTCCTACACCTTCTGGGAGCGTGATGGTGTTTACTTTATCGGTCCCCATGAAATGCAGACTGCGGATAACTCCCTGTTGATTAAGTTGAAACATTTGAAGGCAGAAACTGTTATTGGACTTCTGCCCTCTAGCCTTACCAAGAGCACTCAAATTCAGGTGGTAAAATCACAGAACGCATTGATTGCGGTTGGTTCTTATGATGTTCTTGACGCAATTTCCCAGTACATTGAAAAAATGGATTTGCCGGTGGCTCAGATTCTAATTGAAGTCCTCGTGGTGGATATGGATATTGAAAAGGGACATAGCCATGGTCTGAATTTGTTTTTTGGCAAGGCTTCCAAGAACATGGGGTCCGAAGCCTTGTTCCCAAATATTGACCAGACGCTGAATGCAAAACAGACGCAGAGTATTTTCAACGGACTTGGTCTTGGAGAAATAATTTCTGTACCCAAGGATATGGTTGCAAAAATTCAGGCTATGGAACAAGAAAAGATTCTGGATGTGAAGGCTCGTTCTCAGATTGCTACCTTGAATGGCGAAACTGCTGTGCTTACCATCGGCCAAACTCAGTACTATATGCTTACCTCCGAAGTGGACTACAACCAGGGGGATGCGGTTACTAATAAGACCACTCAGCGATTTGAACAGATTGCGGCGAATTCCAACATTACGGTTACGCCTTATGTGACTGGCGAAGGTGAAATTACTTGTGAAATCGTACCGGATTTTTCTGAACCCGAAGGATCCTTTAACTCCAGTGTTCCTCCTACACTTAACAAACGATACGTGAAGTCTTCTGTTCGTTTGCGCAATGGAGAGACGATTGTCCTTGGAGGCATGGTGAAGGAAAGTATGCACGATGTGTATAACCAGGTGCCGTTCCTTGGATCCTTGCCGGTGATTGGATGGTTGTTCAAAAACGTGGAACGTGTTAAAAGTAAGAGCCAGCTCTTGATTTTTGTGACACCCCATATTTATTATGGTGCCGATGCTAGTGTGGATGTTGCTGATGAACTGGAAAAGGCTCAGGGTCCGATTATTCCTAAAAAAGACAAGAAAAAGGATGCCAAGAAGTAATGTCCTTTGGTTCTGAAATTACAGTATTTCTTGGACGTTATGTCTGGTGCCTGGAATTAGGCTATGATTTTGCCCGTATTTCAAGAGTGTTTCGCAAAAGGGGGAGAGGCCTTGTGGACATTAGCTTTGAAGGCCCTCTGGAAGAATGTCGTCAGTTTCAGCTGAAAAATGGTGGTGCTTCTGATGGCATTATATTGGTTGATGGATTAACCAATATCAAAGTTCTTGGCGAAGCGGATAGCGTTATTATTCCTGGTTATAAGGAAAGCTTTTTTGAAAATGTGGATTCCATTGATGGAATAAGTAAGATTGGTGCTTCCAGGGATTCCGTGGAAAATGCTGCTGATAAGGTCTGTAAAATCGGTTTCAGTATTCTAAAACATGTCCCTGCGGCTTTTTATGTGGCCGATTCCGTTCAAAAGGATAATCAGGGAAGTACCCTGTTTTGTTTTGCAGAGAGCGACTGTGCAGACTTCTACTTTGTGCAGGACCGTTCCCTTGTTGCCTATTACCGCCTGACGGGTGGCGAGATTGAAAAGAAGGCCCAGGAGGTTGCTGGATACATCCGTGAGAATTTCCTTGTCAAGGAATTGTCCGTAGATGTTCGGGATAGGGCGTGTGTCGCCTGTGCCGCTGCTGAAGATCTCTGGCTGTTCCATACTGACAAGATGAGTGGCTTTACGTCGCCGACTTCTGGTGATGCCCTTGCCCAAATAAAGCAGTCCGCCCTTTTCCGCAGGTCACTGAAGGCATGCGCAGTCATCCTGGTAATGTCCTTGCTGATGGTTGCATTTTTCCGTTGCGGGGTGGTCTATTATGGCCGTTCCAACGAGGGCAAGATCCAGGAGTACGCCGAGAAGCTTGAAAAGCGCAAGCAGCTGGCGGAGCTTGAGGCTAAACTAGAGAAGGACAGGGCCGAGACCGAGGTGTTCCTGGCGCATCGCAGCCGCTACGCCACGTCCATGAAAGATGTGGTGGCAGCCGTTCCTGCGGACCTGTGGATTACCAAATGGAGTATGCATGAGCATGCCCATATAATCCAGGGGCTGGCTTCAACGTCCGGGGATGTCTCCTTGATGCTGCAGACCCTGGAACGTACGCCCGGCTTTTTCAACGCCCGCCTGAGAAGTACCGAAAAAACGACCTACCGCAGGAACCCTGTGGTCAAGTTTGAAATTCTGGTGGAGGATAACCGATGAGCCTCTTTTTCCAGAAAAATCGATTTGTGATTTATTCCATCTTGACGATCGTCATGGTTATTGCCGTTATCGCCAAGTTCCTGGTACCCGAGGGGATAACCGCGGTGAGCGAGTTCACGGCGATTCGCGCCGAAGCTCAGAAGACCACCCTTTTGCAGGATGATGCGAAGTCTCCCGACGAATTGATCGCAGACTACAGGAAAATCAGTAGCCAGATTGAATCCAGGATCAATGTGGAGGTCTCTGCCTCTGGAATCCTCAGGAGCATCCTGGAAACCGCAGCTGCCGACAGCATTCAGCTTCTGGACCTTACGACCGCCGAGCGCCATCTCCAGGGAAACCGCGCAGAGTACCCGGTGAATTTCAAGGCCAGCGGGCGCTACCACGATTTCCACGACTTCGTGACGGATCTGGAAAACGGGATCTATTGCCTGAAGATTTCCTCCATCGACGTGCAGCCGGGAAAGGGCAACCTGGTGACTGCGTCCGTAAGGATGTCCATCCTTGGCAAGGCAGGAGGCAGCAATGAATAAGTTTATCGTCCTGCTTGTTACCGCGACCATGCTTGTTTGGGGTGTGTTCCTCTACCGCATGGCTGACAACGTAAACGGAAACAAGGGTTCAGGTTCCGAGGTTGCAGAAGTCCGAACCTTGGATTTCAAGAGCCTGCTCAAGAATTTGGATGCCCAGACCAAGATAGAGCGGGGGAGTCGCGACCCATTCGCGCTTCCGCAATCATACGCCCCCAAGGCCCCTGCTCCTGTAAGGGCCGTGAAAAAGGAAGACGTGGTTGTAGCTCCCGTAGAACCTGTCCGCAAGGCTCCGCCACCCTCCATCACGCTGGATGCAATCCTGCCCGGTTCTAATCCTGTCGCGATTCTCAAGTTCCGCGGTGAAAGTGCAGTTGTAAGCGTAGGCCAGGATATCTGGGGCGTGACCGTTAAGGAAATCGATGCAACAAGCGTCACCCTGGTGTACAAGGATGGCGAATTCACTTTGACGGGCAATTGATTTTTAAATTGGACTATGGTGTGATAATGAAAAAAAGGCTCATCTTTTGATGAGTCTTTTTCAATGGAGATCCCGGCCTTCGCCGGGATGACAAAGGATGGTTATAAAGCCTTGATTTCCTCGGGGGAAAGGCCTGTAATTTCAGCGATATCCTTAATGTCATAACCCTTGTCGCGGAAACCCTTGGCAAGTTCCTTGTTCTTGGTATTAGCGCCCTCGGCGAGTCCTTCTGCGCGACCTTCTTCACGTTCGTCTTCGAGCATGTCTTTAAACGTCATGTAGTCGCTCCTTGTCTTAGGGTCCTTGTGGTAGAATTCAACTTTTTCGTTGATTTCGCGTGTGGCTTTTGATGTGGCTTTGTCTGTTGCAAAATACTTCAGGTAATCGCGAACAGATTCGTCGGTCACATCCTCGTACATGCTAAAATTACAAAATATTTTATAAGTTAGATCGCCTAATGTCAAGTGTGGGTCGTTTTTATCGCGGTTCTCGAATTCGTAGATGGGGCGTTCCTTCCCGAAGATATCCTCGGGGCATAGGAAGATAATGTATTGTTCCTTCAGTTCGCAGTACTTGTGTGAACTTCCTAGGGTTTCGGTGTCGCAGATTCCCTGGTAGTAGCGGGCGCGCAACGGCAATTCCTTGGTATCCACCATCTGCATCTCCAGATCAAAAACGCGTCCGATTCCATTGCCATCTTCCTTGACCATAACGTCAAAACGGATGTATTTCTTGCTAGGGTTTGCCTGCTGGTGGGCTTCGCCTACGACGCTTACTCGTTCGATATCCACCTTCAGTAACGCTTTCAGAAAGGGCTTTGCGATTGCCTCGTCACTGAAAACTTTCACGAACATGAAGTTGTCGCGGATGGTGAGTTCTTCCAGGGGCTTATATTTTCTAGGCATTTTTCCTCCGTGTTTTGCGCATTTCGCGCGTTCTTCTTATTAACACGCAGGAAACAGAAAAAAGTGCCCGTTTTTTGTAGAAAAATATTGTTTACGAAAGTCCGCTCGTAACGAAAAATTCTTATGATTGAGTTGGTAAGATAATGTACCGTGATGTGCTGAAAAAAAATTATTTCGGGAATTGGACTTTGGCGTGATTTGATAATAGGGTAAGAGAAGCCCTCTATTAAAAAAATTGCCGAAAAAGTGGCTCGCGGGCAGTCCAACGGCGTTTTTATCTTAAAAAAACGAAAAAAATATGTTCCATCGTCAAAAAAAGGTGTATATTCAAACTATTCCAACTTGGAATACTCTTGAGAAAAGAGTTGATAGATGAGGAATTGGATTTTATGAATCGTTATGACCTTGTTTTATTGGGTCTTATTCTTGAACATGAACGCAGCGGTTATGACATTATTACCGAAGTGCGTGAACGCGAATTGGACCGCTGGGCTAACTTGAGCACTTCTACCGTCTATAATCGATTGACCACTCTCGAAAAGAATGGCTGCATTGTGGGCCGCACCGAACGTGACGGCAACCGTCCGGAACGCGTGGTTTTCAACATTACCGAAAAGGGTAGGGAAGTGCTGAAGAAGGAAGTCCTCAAGCACTTGACTGGTTTTAACGACGATCCCCGTACCCTGGGTTTTGCATTCCTCTTCGGCGCAGACAATAAGGAGCTGATTCGTACCCTGGAAGCTCACGAACGCCGCTTGGTTGCAGAAATCGAAAATTTGGAGAAGATGATCGCCGAGGAACCGAAGCCCACCCTTTATCCCGAGGGGCCGTTCCTCAACTGCATGTCCCGCGACCACATTCTGGTGGAACTGAAGTACGTCCGTGCCGCTATCGGCATCCTGCGTGATCCCATCCGCAACAAGAAACTGGATGGCTACTTCTACATCAACTTCGGTAATCGTCCTTTCGAAAACTTCAACCAGAAGCTCGAAGGCGCAGGTTCCGCCGAAAAGTAGAACAAATGTATACGCAATAGGGAAAAATTTTTCCCCATTGCCTTTTTTTATTTGTAAATTTTAACAAAGAAAAGAGGTTTTGTCGCTAGAGAACTCTGGAAACGAAATAAACCGCGTTCCCTAACCCCTAGCCCCTAGAACCTAACCCCTTTTATATCACAACCCCTCTCTAACGGAGATACAATGGCTACAACAAAGACAAAGAAGCCCGCTGCAAAGAAGGCTGCCCCCAAGGCTGCTAAGGTTAGCGCAAAGACCGCTGCCAAGTACGGTTACTTCGATGACGCTGCTAAAGAATACGTTCTCACCAACCCGGCAACCCCGATCAAGTGGTGCAACTACGTTGGTACCCTGAACTTCGGCGGTATCGTTGATACTACCGGTGGTACCCTGGTTTGCAAGGGCGACCCCGCTCTGAACCGTATTACCAAGTACATCGCTCAGATGCCTTGCTCTGACTTCAAGGCAAGCACTGTTTACATCCGCGTTAAGGATGCTAAGGGCTACAGCGTGTTCTCTCCGTTCGTGGTTCCGACCCTCACCAAGATGGACAAGTGGGAATGCCACGTAGGTCTGTCCTACATGCGTTGGATTGCTGAATGTCAGGGCGTTCGCACTCAGGTCACTATCTTCGTTCCGACCGGATCCAACACCCTCCTCCAGGACATCCAGGTTACCAATATCTCTAAGGCCGCTAAGGAAATTGATATTGTTCCCGTTTACGAATTCAGCCACTTCGAAGCTGAAAAGCAGCTCACCAACGCTGACTGGGTTCCCCAGACCATGACCCTCAAGGCTCATCCGGAAAAGGATGGCTGCCTGGTTCTCGAACAGTACGCTTACATGAAGCGTGACTTCGCCGTGAACTACGTTACCGCCAACGGTAAGGTTTCCTCCTTCGATGGCGACCGTCGCGTGTTCCTCGGCTCCAACGAAATGGGCTCCTGGGCTGCTCCGCTTTCTCTCGCTAACAAGGAACTTTCCAACTCTGAATGCGACCGTGGCGACAACATCGCTGCTCTCATGATTCACGCTGGTAAGGTTGCTGCCGGCAAGACCTTCCGTACCTGCACTCAGCTGGGTCAGGAACAGTCTCTCAAGGTTGCTAACAAGGCTATCAAGAAGTACCGTGACCTCAAGAATGTTGACAAGGCTTTCGCAGAACTGGCTCAGTTCTGGGTCAAGTACCTCTCTACCATTCAGGTGGAAACCCCGGATGCAGCATTCAACTCCATGGTGAACGTGCACAACCCCCGTCAGTGCCACACCACCAAGAACTGGTCTCGCTACCTGTCCCTCTACCAGCTGGGCTACGGCACCAGCCGCGGTATCGGTTACCGTGACTCCAGCCAGGACCTCATGGGCGTTATGAGCCACATGCCGGAAGAAGCTCTGGAACTCGCCAAGAACCTTCTCTCCGTACAGCGCCCCGAAGGTAACGCAATGCACCAGTACGCTCCGCTCGCTCTTGCTGAAGACAACGGCAACGAAGCTAACGCCGGTGACTCCCGTGAAAAGGCTGGCGTTAAGGACGAAAAGGGCAATCCGATGTATGCCGACTGGTACGGTGACGACCATCTGTGGATCGTTCTCACTGTTGCCAACTACCTCAAGGAAACCGGCAAGCTGGAACTCCTCAAGGAAGAAATTCCGTTCTACGTCGCTGGCAAGAAGCGCGCAGACCGCCCGAAGGGCACTGTTCTCGAACACTTGAAGCGTTCTCTCGAATTCACCCATTCTCACATGGGTAAGCATGGTCTTCCGCTCCTCGGCTTCGCTGACTGGAACGACTGCATGAATCTCCCGCTCGGTGCTGAATCCAACTTCAACTCCGGCTTGTATGCAAAGGCCCTTCTTGAAATGATGGACATCTGCGAAGCTCTCGAAGACAAGAAGTCCTTGGAAATGTACAAGAAGTGGTACGAAGAAATCAAGAAGGCCTTCAACGACTCTTCTTGGGACGGCAAGTGGTGGATCCGCTGGTTCGGCAAGGATGGCACCGCTTATGGTACCAACAAGGCTAAGTACGGCAAGATCTACTGCAATAGCCAGTCTTGGTCTGTGATTTCTGGCATCGCTTACGGCGATCGCGCAGTACAGGGCATGGACAGCTTGAACAAGCTCCTTAACACTGCTAACGGCGTGAAGAGCTCTACTCCGGGTTACCGCGGCTTCGATCCGACCGTTGGTGGCATCTCCACCTATCCTCCTGGAGCAAAGGAAAACGGCGGTATCTTCCTCCACACCAACCCGTGGGTGATGATCGCTGAAACCATCCTTGGCCGTGGCGACAAGGCATTCCAGTACTACAACCAGATCAACCCCGCTGCAAAGAATGTCAAGCTGGACGAATTCGAATCCGAACCGTACTGCTATCCGCAGAACATCCTCGGTGACGAACACAAGCAGTTCGGTATGGGCCGTAACGCATGGCTCTCCGGTACCTCTTCCTGGACCTACCAGGCTGCAACCCAGTTCATCATCGGTGTTCGCGCTAGCTTCAAGGGCCTGATCATCAATCCTTGTATTCCTTCCGCATGGGGCGAATTCAAGGTGACCCGTAAGTTCCGTGGTGCTACCTACGAAGTGTCCGTGAAGAACCCGAAGCACGTCTGCAAGGGCGTTGCCAAGATGGTTGTGGACGGCAAGGAAATCGATTCCAACGTCGCACCGGTGTTTACTAGCGGCACCCACAAGGTCGAAGTAACTCTGGGTTAATTGTTCGTAAGGCGAATGTCGCACCCAAGCTTGCTTGGGTATGACTGAGCCGAAGAACAATCTACCACGTAGTGGTAGTAAAATCGCATCTAACCGTCGCGATAGTGCGTCGCTCGCCCCTTCACGTACGACTTGTACGCTATAGGGGCTCGGCTCCTTCTCTCGCTAGGTTATCTGTGATTTTTGAATTTGAATATTACTATTCAGATTCTCAAAATCAGATAGATTTGAAGAAAGAAGCTCCGAAAGGGACTTCTTTCTTTTTTTGTATGATGATTGTCCCCGAAAAGTTGACTTTCCGTTAAACATTTTGTATTTTACATTTTGTAAAATGCATTTTGTAAAATGGAGCCGCTATGGAAAATCCGTTTGTAGTAAAGCCTTATAAGTCTAGTGAATTGTTCTGTGACCGAGTGAGCGAAACTGCTCACGTGTCTAGTCTATTGTTGTCAGGAGACAACGTGACCTTGATTTCTCCCCGCAGGTATGGTAAAACGGGTTTAATCTGTCGAGTCTTTGATGAGATAAAATCAAAGCATCGTAAGATTGTCACCTGTTATGTGGATATTTATTCGGCAAATAATTTAGATGATTTTGTAAAACTCTTTTCTGAAGCGGTTGTGGCCAGCGTCCAGGAAAGTTCCCTGGTGAAAAAGTTTTTTTCGGCTATGGGTGGAGTTCGCCCCCTGCTAAGCTTTGATTCCATAACGGGGTCGCCGCAAGTGAGTATAGCCTATCAAAATGAAAACCAGAAGGTTGCAACCCTTAAGTCAATCTTTGATTTCCTAGAAAGTCAAAAAAATAAGGTTGTCGTTGCTATTGATGAATTTCAGCAGATAAGGGCTTTCCCGAATGTAAAAATGGAGGCTTTGTTACGAACCTATATCCAACCTCTGAAGAATGTCTCTTTTGTCTTTTGCGGAAGTAAAAAGCATGTAATGGTGGACATGTTTCTTGGGGAAAAGCGCCCCTTTTACGAAAGTACCACGCCTGTATATTTAGACAAGATTGAGCCAGCCCCCTACGCAGATTTTATCAAGAGGATGTTTGCTAAGGGCGGACGAAAAATAGATGACGAGTCCGTGGAGTTTATTCTGGAATGGACAAAGCGTCACACCTACTATACCCAGTATTTGTGTCGTAGAATTTTTTTGAACGGTAACAAGAAAATTAACCTTGCCGAAGTGAAAATTGCTTGTTCCCAGATTTTGTACGAAAACGTCAACGGATTTCTGGAACGTCGGAACCTGATAACTGATTCGCAGTGGCTTGTGCTGAAGGCCGTGGCCAGAGATGGCGTGGTTACTCAGCCCACTTCTGGCGATTTCCTGATGAGGCATCGTCTGGGGAATGCTGCCAGCGTAAAACGGATGTTCGAATCTCTTGTAGATAAGGAACTTTTGCTAGAAGAAGTTTCCGAAAAAGGCCGCTCCTATAGCGTGTACAATGTCTTTTTATCCCGCTGGCTGGAATCCTAGCGTTATTTAACCCCGCGTACAGTGGGGTTTTCCTGTTTTGCGTCATTTTTCTCTAAATAATGCCGCAAATTGTGCGTCATTATTGAGCATTTAATGACGCTAATGCTATGTATATTCATGAAAAACTGCATTTTTATAGATTTGTCTGTAGAATATTTTTGAAATTGCTGGATTGAGGTTGCTTGTGAAAAAGAATTTCCTTGCTTTTGGAACTTGTGCGTTTGCGCTGGCTTTGGGCCTTGCGGCCTGCGATGACAGTACTTCTGCAAATAGTTCGCCCGGGGATGAAATTCCCGCTGAAGTGTCGTCTTCTTCAATCTTGACAGCTTCATCGTCCTCTGCTTTGATAACCTCGTCATCGGCCCCGTCACTCTCGTCATCCTCGGCCACGACCGAGGATCCTGGCAGTTCATCCAGCAGTGTCATTGCGAGTTCCTCGGGAACGAAGCAATCCAGTAGTTCTGTAGTAAGTTCCAGCTCCGTAGTTTCCTCCAGTTCTGCGAAGTCCTCTTCATCGGTAGTAAGTAGCTCCAGCATCAAGTATGGTTCGTTAACCGATGTTCGTGATGGCCAGGTGTACAAAACCGTCGTAATCTGCGACAAGGACAACAAGAACTGCCAGACCTGGATGGCGGAGAACTTGAACTACGCCTATATCGGCGTGAAGTACAATTACGGCATTTACACTTCCGACTCCACCAGCTGGTGCTACGATAACAAAGCTTCCAACTGCGACAAGTATGGTTGCCTGTACACCTGGAGCGCCGTGATGGATAGTGCGGCCCAGTTCAGCGTAAACGCAGGAACCAAATGCGGCTACGGTAAGACCTGTACCCCCAATAGCCCCCACCGCGGCATTTGCCCCGAGGGCTGGCATGTGCCCACGAACGAGGAGTACAGCACCCTATACACCTACATAGGTGGAACCAGCACTGCCGGTACGATGTTGAAATCTACTAGCGGCTGGTACAATAGCGGTAACGGTACCGACAAGCATGGCTTCTCGGTGCTCCCCGCCGGTCTCAGGGACTACGATGGCAGTTTCGACGGTGAGGGCTACGTCGCCTACTTGTGGTCTGCCTCTGAGTACAATAGCGGCAACGCGTGGTACCAGGACTTCTACGGCTACCGCGACAACGTGTACCAGATTAACAGCAACAAGTACAACGGTCAAAGTTTGCGTTGCCTCAAGGACTCACCTTAACCAGGCCCAAAGGGCCTCAAACCCTAACCAAGGTGCCGTAGGCACCACAACAAAAGCCGGCGAGAGCCGGCCTCCCCAAAAAAAGAAGCCTCAAGGGCGCAAGCCCCAAGGCTTCTTTTTTACATACAAATAAAGGAAGCCAAATGGAAAAACAACCAACACTCTACACAAATTCCCGTGTGCTAGAAAATGAAACCGGCAACACGAATACCATACACATGTATTTGCGCAGGGCACACTATTAAAAAAATGCAACGGAAGTACAACAAAAAATTACAGCATTTTCTCCAAATGTCATCTTTTGTCGCTGAAATGTTTTAAATTACACATCGTGCAAAATTCTCGCACGCACTTAACTCAACATGCCTTGCAGTTTCCGCTTGTTTGCAAGGAAAGGAAAATCTATGAATGTAAAAGACCACGATGGCATCTTCAAGACTGCCTTCAGGGAACCCAAACGCGCAGCCTCGCTGCTTAAACTTGCCGCAAAAAAGAATAAGAGCCTTGCACGATTTTTGCAGGTGGTTGACCTCAAGACAATGCGCGCTGAACGCACCGAAAGCAACCGTCAAGGCCTCAAAGGTTCCGCAGACCTTGCCTTTACCCTCAAAATCAAGAATTCCAACAACAAGGCGAAACTCTTTGTAGGCCTCGTTCTGGAACACAAGTCGTACCCCGATAGCGAAGTTGTCTCCCAGCTGGAACACTACTTTTACGAACTGTTCCGCCTTAGCCGCCCCGACTGCCCAATGGTGGCGGTAATCGTCTATAACGGCGAAATCACGTGGAACCCGCTCAAGGCAAAACTCTACGCCAAGTACCCGGAATATTTTCACGACATCGGTTACCCATTTAAGATTGAAATGATCAATGTGGGTAATGAGGTCGGGAACATTGACTTTTACCGGCTGGATCCGTATGTTTCGCTAGCCCTTGTAGCCATGAAGTATGTGTTCAATGCCGAAAAGTATAAGCCCCTCATGGACAAGGCCGTGGCATATTTTACGAACCCGAAAAATAAAATCGACGCAAACTTTATCCAGGAAGTTTTGCTATACTTAGGCGAGGAATCATCTTCGGAATACAGGGAGGCTATCATGGACCGTCCAGAAATCATGGCAGAACGCAAGCGCAACGGCTTCGTGTCTGTTGCCGATGTGATTCGCGCCGAAGGTGAAGAAATTGGCGAAGCTCGTGGCCTTGCGAAGGGCTTTGCTAAACTTGTGCAGTCCGCCAAGAACTTCCTCGCCATGGGCCTTTCACTGGAACAGGTTTCCAAGGGCACAGGCCTCTCCATCGCAGAAATCCAGAAACACTGCCTTTAGGGAATGAGGCTCGTCTGCAAAGACGGGCTTCTTTTTTTGCGTCTAACGAAACGATTCATTAGGTTTGCCTCATTTTTTCTCTAATAATGCCGCAAATTATGCGTCATTATTGTGTATTTAATGGCGGTAACGCTATGTATATTCATGAAAAGCTGCATTGGACTGATTTTTACTGGAACAAGGACTAGGTCACGCCCCTGGTTGACAAGGTGCGTATTGCTCAGGGGCATCTCTACGGTCGGCTCTTTGGCTTGGCATCGATGGTAAGTAGGTCGCAAGATGAACTCCAGGAACTGTGCGAACTTTGGCAAATGCTCCTCGGATACCGCTAACCGCGACCTGCAGGACCTATGTGGGAAAGGCCTCATCGAGTGCGACGATGAAACCGCCAAACGAAGAACGTACCACTTGGTGCTGGAGTAGAAAACCTACTTACCCGTGATGGTGTAGATTTCATAATTGTAGGAAAACCATAGACTAAAACTTACAATTTATTGCCAAAGTACTGATAGTTTCCTATTTTTCACTTGTAAAATTGGGCTTTTGCCCGCAGTGTAAAAAAAGGATTTTTAGATGAAACATCCTCGCAGTTTTTCCCTAGCTCAAACAGCCCTAGTCGCGCTGTCCCTTCCTTTTGGCTTGTCTTTGGTGGCTTGCGGCGGCGGATCTTCCAGCAGCGGCAACGATAACAAGGATTCCAACGGCATTGCCGAGTACGAGACTTTTGAGGATTTGTACCACTGTTCCTAAAGTCATTATGGCGAACTTGCCCATGTGGCTGATTCGGATTCCATCTATGAATGCACCAGCGAAGACTGGGTTCCTGTGGATGACGAACGCCTGGATGAATTGCTTGCTAAAAGCAGCAGCTCCCGTAAGGATGACGTAAAGAGTTCCAGCAGCATTGCCGTGTCCGAAGGTGATACCGCCAAGGTGGAGCTGGTCAAGGTGGATTCTGCCAAGGTGACAGGCCTTGCCCAGAAGGGTCCTTATGCTAGCGGTACCGTGGTTACCCTCTACGAACTGGACAAGGATTTTTCCCATACCAAGAAAAAGTTTACCGGCAAGATTGACGGTGAAAAGGGCGAGTTTGCAATCTCTGACATCGTTGTCGAAAGCCAGTACGCTGAACTTGAAGCAAACGGCTTCTACATGAACGAACTTACTGGCAAGGCTACCAGTGGTACCAAGACAAAGCTTACCGCCTTGGTGGACCTTAGCGAGGCAAAGTCTGTACAGGCAAACATCAACCTTTTCACTGAATTTGAAAAGGCCCGTGTCATTGAATTGGTGAAGCAGAATCTCAATGTTCCTGCCGCCAAGAAGCGCGCTACCCAGGAAATTTTGGCAGCCTTCGGAGTCAAGGATTCCGATATCGCATCTGCCACAGCTATCAGCCTGGATGAAACCGACGCTGCAGGCGTAGCCCTTCAGGCAGCAAGCGTCATGGTCATCGCGAACCAGACTATCGGCAAGTCCAATTCCCTGATTGCCGAAATTGCCGACGATTTTGCCCAGAACGGAGCCTGGACCGATGTTGAGACCCGAGCCCTTGTGGCCGACAAGGTGCAGAACTTGGATTCCGCCGGCGCGCTCAAGACCGATGCTCGCGACAACGTGCTTCGCGACTTCTGGACCAGCGAATATGGCTTAGGTAAGTGCACCAGCGAACTTGAGGAACAAGTCAAGAAGGTTGAAAACAAGGAAAGTGCAAACTATGGTGCGGGCTTTGCCTGCACCGGTTCCCGCTGGCACAAGGTTGGCGAAATCGATGCTGAACTTGGCCTTTGCACTGCAAAATTAGAAGGCCAGTACAATGAAGGTGAAATCTCTGAAACCCATATGTACTTTGTTTGCAAGTCCGGAGTATGGAAAGAGCTTACCATCGATGAATTTGAATTGAAAGATTGCGATGCCGAAAATAATGAAAAGCTTGTAGTTACCAAAACCTCCAAGACCAGCTACGTATGCCTTAACGGAGGCCTTGCCGGTGAATGGCGCAAGGCTTCTGATATCGAAGCTGCGGCAGGCTGTTATTGTAACGCAAGTAACGCAGGTAAGATTGCTGCTCTTGAAGGTTCTAAGTACTATTGTGAAAACAAAGAGTGGAAAGCGATGACTGAGCTTGAATTGTCTGTAGGCCTTTGCCGTGATAGTACTGCAGGCAAGTGGAAAAAATCCAGCAGCGGTAATTACTATAACTGTGCTGCAAACTCTTGGACGGAAGTTACTGAGTATGAATATAATCTTCAGAAACTCTGTACCTCAGGTAACAACGGCACAATTGTAAAAGATGACGAAAAGGGCCACGTCTGCGAAGCCGATGGTTGGCGCCAACTTGACGATGTTGAATATAAATTTGGCTATTGTGAACCATCTATCAAGGATTCCGTTATTTGGACCGGAGTGTTTGTAGGTGCCTTGCCCGATCCCGATGATTTGGAAGGTCAATTCCTTGTTTGTAATGGCAGCAAGTGGGTTGATTCAAAAAGACCCGACTTCTTGTATGGTGTTTGCAACGAGTCTATGCAGGGAGCTTATAAGGATGCGAATTCCATTATTTATGAAAATCCGGGTGATTCTGCGTACAAATGGCCTGAAAATTGTGAGGCTCTTACTCTTTGTAAAAATATGAAGCGTATCTATTACGGGGACAGACCGGATCTGGTTTATGCCAAGTGCGAAAATGGAGAATGGATTCCAAGCACCTATGCCGATGTTTACATGTTCAGGAAAAATGAAACATGTTCTAATAGTGGTGAAGGGCGAAAAGTCACCTATTCTGAGAAAACTTTTGCCTGTTTCCAGGAAAAATGGTACGAGACGATAAAGGATTCTAGAGATGATCAGGTTTATAGAATCACGAGGATTGGCGCCCAAACATGGATGGCAGAAAATTTGAATTACGACTACAGGGGCGTGAAGTATGATTACGAAGGTAAAAACTTCAACTCCACCAGTTGGTGCTACGAAAACGAGGATTTCAACTGCGAAAAGTACGGGCGCCTTTATACCTGGAGCGCAGCGATGGATAGTGCAGCCCAGTTCAGCGGAAATATTGGAACCAAGTGTGGCTTAGGTGAAACCTGCACTCCCAACAGCCCCCACCGTGGTGTTTGCCCCGTTGGTTGGCACTTGCCGACTTATGACGAATGGCGGGAATTGTTCAAGGCTGTTGGTGATTCCAGCACCGCAGGTAAGATTCTTAAGTCTAGCAGCGGCTGGAATAGCAATGGCAACGGTACGAATGCCTACGGCTTCTCCGCGTTCCCTGCAGGCTTGAGGGCCAACAATGGCTATTTATTTGAACAAGCCGGTGACATCACCTACTTCTGGTCTACCACTCAGAACGAGTACAGTAGCAAAAGCGCCTGGAGCGTGGACTTGTACTACAAAAGCAGTGCCGCCACGTGGAAAAACTTCAATAAGAATATCGCGTTGTCCGTCCGTTGTATCAAGGACTGATGCTTGGTCGTGAACTTTGACTGCAATTCAAGATGTCGGCTCGACTGAAAAAAATTTAAAGGAAAAAAGAAGGAAACAAGATGAACCTTAAGAAAGTAATTGGCCTTGGACTTTTCGGTCTGGGTGCCGCATTTGCCCAGGAAGCAGCACCTGCTGCCCAGCCTGCCGCCGCCCCTGAAACAGCTGCTCCTGTTGCTGCAGAAACTCCCGCTGATTCTGCAAAGGCTCCTGAAGCCGCAGCACCTGAAACTTCCACCGCTGCTCCCGTCGCAGCCGTAGAACAGTCCAAGGATGAACCGATTGCTGTTCCTGCCGCTCCTGTTGCACAAGAACAGAATGCCTGGTTTGCCGAAGCTGCAAAAAACGAACAAGTTGCTTCCGTAGCAAAAGACTCTGTTGCTCCGGCCACCAAAAAGAGCCCCTTCGACGTTCTTCACGGTTCTGCCTATAACTCCGTTGGCAACGCCGCAGCCGCCTACAATGTAAACGACTTGTTGGCAACTCCGGATCAGTTTGCCGGTCGCCAGTTCTTGTACATCGAACCTTCCGCAGAACGCGGCGTGTTCTCCGTTGGTAGCATCTTTGGCGCAGTGGATATTTCTGGTAACCTGGGTCGTGGAACCATCGGTTATGCTGTGCCTGGCTTTGGTGTTGCCGTGCGCGCATCTCTTGGCCAGTTCTACTTTAGCGGCGATGAAGGTACCAAGTACAACACCGAAGCTGGCGACGATCTTGGCGCTGTAGTTTCCAAGGTTATTGGTGGTTTCCAGTTGACTGCAAACGTGGATTGGTTTACCTATGAATCCGAAGAAGGTGTTGAACCTGCCTTTGGTAGCTCCACCGACGAAAACTTCCGCAACCTCTCTGTTTCCTTGGGCATTTCCAATACGCCTAGCGCAAAGGGTACCAGCTGGTCTGCTGGTGTTTCCTTCCTCCGTCACGAAAGTACAACTGAAAACGGCGGCAAGGTCATTGACGAAAACGCCGATTCCTACATCCAGATTACTCCCAACTTCAACTTTGGCGCTCTGGCCCTCAAGTCTGAACGTGCCCGCTTCTATGCCGGCGTGAATGCGGCTTTGCCTGTCGTTTTGTTCGATGGTTACGAACGCAACATGAAGGGCAAGAAGGTTGACGAATCCATGATGGAACTTGGCCTCCAGCTTTCTCCCAATGTTCTTGGTGAAGTCGCCATCCGCGAAAACCTGCTGGTGTTCGGCGAAGCAAACCTTGACTGGCTCGCCTTTAGTTTCGGCAATGGCTCCGATGAAAACGGCAACGAATTCAGCGTTCTCCAGAGCCAGATGAACAAGTCCACCGCAACAATCGGCCTCCGTTATCAGTACGAGGACTTTGTTGCCTGCGAATTTGCCCTGGGTGATACTTTCTTCTCCGATACAAAATCCATCTTTAACGGCAAGGGCGTATTCGTGTCCTTTGGCGGTTTCATTCTTTTCTAAGGGAGGCGTAGCATGAATAAGATTATTACAGCACTTGCCGCTTTGTTTATTGCATTCTTTGCTGCCTGCACCAATGACTTCGGTTCTGGTTCCGCATTGACTTCTGGCGAAGGCCCCATTATGATGCCTTCTGTTGACCAGCCCGCCGACGTAGTTGTTCCTGAAGAAGATTCTGAAGACGCAGAGTAATGAGGAGAATTGAATAATGAAAAATTTTGCACTTTTTGGGCTTGGCTCTGCCGCCGCTCTGATGATGTCTGCCTGTACCGTTGGCTCCACCGACGAAGGCAACAGCAACGTTGTTTCTAATTATGAAAACCTGCCGACTTGTTCTACTGCACCAAACTATGTGGGTGTAAGCTACGCCGGTCAGAAGTTCTACGTGGAAGAAGAAGAGGAATACTACCTCTGTAAGGGCAATAGCTGGGTTCTTTCCGATGCTTCACCGGTTTCTGGCAACAGCAACCAGGAATTCATGGTGGATAGCGCAACTGTTATCGGTAAGGCTTCCTTGGGTGGATTCTTCAAGATCGGTTCCCAGGTGGTTCTTCGTGAACTTAAGTTCGATAGCTATGGCAGGCTTAAGGAAACCGGCAACACCTTCAACGATGAAATTTCATCTGCCGATGGTGACTTTGTTATTTCTAACGTAAGCCTCACCAACAAGTACGCCCTTATTGAAGTTTCCGGCCTTTATCAGGACATGTGGACTGGTGAAGTTTCCAAGGATACTCTCAAGCTCAGTGCCCTCGTGGATGTTTCCAGCGATGATGAAGTCAAGGTTGACCTCTTCAGCGAAGTTGAAATTCCTCGTATCAAGAAGCTTGTGAAGGATGGTTACGCATTCTCCGCAGCAAAGATCCAGGCCGAACATGAAGTTCTTTCTTCCCTTGGTTTTGGAAGCTCTGTCGAAGAAATCGATGCTGCAGTTCTTGCTACATCTATCCTCTTCCGCAACTTGGGCGATGTAAAGGAATTGTCCAAGTCCATGAAGGCCTTTGGCGAATCCATTGCCGAAGACGGTACCTGGAAGGATCAGAAGTCCAAGACTGCTTTTGCCGATTTCGCCTATGCAGTCGAAAACAAGAAGCTTCACGATGATGAAACCAATGAACTTTCTGTACAGTACTCTGAACTTCGCAAGAATCTTGCAAAGTTCGGCATTGACAAGGTTCCTGGTTTCGAAGCCTTCATTTCCAAGTTCTGGCAGGCCGCCTATGGTCTTGGCACTTGCAACGCAACCCGCGCATCTGTGGTGATCAAGAACCAGGATGATAAGAGCGATAGCGCTGAAACTTACTTTATTTGTAAGTCCAGTGCCTGGGCCATTGCAAACGAATTCGAACGTGATACTGTTGGCCTTGGCAATGTTACTGACGGCACCATCATGGAAGGCAACGTTGATAGCGAAAAGCTCTATGTGTTCGATTCTACCGGCATTGGCTCCGGTAATCCTGTTCGTTGGCTTCCCATTGAAACCGCCATGTGGGACGTAGGTCGTGCTGACGGCAAGATGGCCGATTCCCTGGTTCTTGACCAGTGGCTTGGTGCTGCCTGCACCGATTACGAAGACGTTCAGTACTCCGTTACGATGACTGTCAATGAAGACAACGATACCACACTTTGGGGCTGCAGCAACCGTAAGTGGAATGTTATTGACCCGTTTGTCTACAAGATGGGAAGCATGTGCGGTGAAGGTACCTTCGACGACAAGGTTCACGAAATCGAAGTGAACAAGGTAAAGCGTTATCTCTTCTGTGACAGTACTATTTCCTCGACAGGTACTGTAACTTGGGCTTGGGACGAAACCAAGACCATTTATGACATGGAAGACGGCGTTTGCGATGGCAAGCATAAGGATGTCATTGGCAAGGTTGTTGTAAACAAGGATGATTCCGAAAATTACAAGCGTTGTGCTTATGGTTCTGGATTTGCATGGGTTACCTCCACAAAGGCTAATAGTGTCATGCAGAAAGAAACCGAATGCCCTGCAGATGAAATTGTCTCCAAGAGCAAGAACAGCTACGTTTGCACCGGCGCTGTCAAGAAGGACAAGCAGGTTCTCTACTACACTTGGCGTGAAGCTAAAGAAGATGAAATCGAAGCTGAAAAGCCTTGCGTTGTGGCAAATATCGGCCAGACGATTAAGCATGATGGTGCCGATTATCAGTGTGCCGCTGGGTACTATAATGGCGAAACCACAATCTTGATTATCGATCCCGAAAGTCCAAGTTATGCCGATTTCCTGCTTGGCTGGTATAATACTGCAACGAAGGTCAAATTGACCAAATCGTAATGAGATTGTAAATCTTTTTGACGAATAGAAAGGGCGGCCTTTGGGCCGTCTTTTTTTGTATTTGTTGTTATTTTTCGCCAAAACTGGTGTTCTACGTCCCTTTACATTAACTTTTTTCAGTTCATTTTTTCTATTTTATACGTGTAAATTTTTTCAACAAGGATTGAATAATGTCCCTCAAATTGATTTCTCGTGGTGTTGCCGCAGTTCTCTTGACTGCAGGTATTGCTTCTGCTCAGTTGATGAATACTAAGAGCCTTGACGTAATCCGCGTCGAAAAGACCGGCATTTCCGCTGGTAAGATCGATAGCTTGGCTAAGATGCTTGGCGAACAGCAGCTCCGTGGCCAGAAGATTGATGATAATACCATGACTCAGCTCCGCTATGCCGTAATCGACAACCTGGTGGGTCAGGAACTCATCAAGCTGGAAGCCAAGAAGCAGGGCATCAAGGTTCCCGCAGCTAAGGTCGACAGTGTTACCAAGTTGTTCAAGACTCAGTTCCCCAGCGAAGACGCTTTCCAGAAGGAACTCAAGAAGTCCAACACCACCATGGCTCAGTTCAAGGAAAAGATCGAAGATCAGCTGAAGAGCGAAATCATCTTGGAAAAGAAGGTTCCGTATCCTAAGGATCCCACCGAAAAGCAGAAGGAAGCTTTCTGGGAACTGAACAAGACTAAGGTTGCCATTAACGACTCCATCAGCGGTGCCCAGATCATCATCAAGACCAAGGGCAAGTCCGCTCAGGAGATTTCCGACGCTAAGGATATGTTGAAGGGTCTTGCAGCACAGGTTCGTGCCAAGAAGGCAACCTTCGCTCAGCTCGCTGCCATGTACAGTGACGATCCGGCTGCCAAGAAGAACGGCGGTGTAGTTCCCAAGTTTGTTGGCAAGTCCAAGGGTGACGCTTTCGCAAAGGCCGTGGCTAAGATCAAGGTCGGCGAAATCACTGACGTCTACACTGAAAAGGACCAGGTGGCAATCTTCATGCTTACCGAAAAGAACGACGGCAAGTACGAAAGCTACAAGCACCAGATCGACTACATCCTCCGCGTGCAGGCCGAACAGGACCGTCAGGCTCAGCTCAAGGCTTACCTTGACCAGCTTGGCAAGACCTACAAGGTGCAGTACCTCGATGCTAAGTACACTCCGCCCCAGGCAATCGGCGGCAATAACTAAACCGCTTACATTTTTGAAAAAGGCAGCGGCGACTTAATGCCGTTGCTTTTTTCTTTACCAGTCTTATTTTACCTCGAGCCTCGCACCTCGCACCTGGGGCCTCGAGCCTCGTACCTCAATTGGAGAATTTAAATGGCGTTTCAGACTACACATACCGGGCTTATTGACCTGCGCGCACGCGTAGATAAGCTTTGGGGGTATCTTTGACTTAGAGGCTAAGACAGAAGAACTCTACGTTCTTGAAAAGGACTCTAACGACCCCAACCTGTGGAATGACCAGGAAAAGGCTCAGTCCATGATGAAGAAGATCGGCAACTTGCGCGAACTTCTGAACAAGTGGAATGAAGTCTCCAATACCTGCAACGATCTTGCAGAACTTTACGAAATGAGCAAGGACGAGGAGTCCGAAGACTTGACCAAGTCCATTGAATCTGACATTGCCGAACTGAAGGCAAAGATCGAGGAAATGGAATTCAAGAAGATGCTCAACGGCCCCGATGACGCCTGTGCTTGCCTCTTGTCTATTCATCCGGGTGCTGGCGGTACCGAATCCCAGGACTGGGCCTTGATGCTGTTCCGCATGTACACGCACTTCTTTGAACGCGAAAAGATGGACTTCAAGGTGGTGGACTTCCAGGAAGCGGAAGACGCTGGCCTGAAGAGTGCAACTATCGAAGTGACTTGCGAAAACGCTTACGGCTTGCTCCGTTCTGAAATCGGTGTGCACCGTCTGGTGCGTATCAGTCCCTTTGATGCCAACGCACGTCGCCATACAAGCTTTACTGCAGTCTATCTCTATCCGGAACACGAAGACGTGGAATTCGACCTGGATATGGCTGACGTGCGTGTGGACACCTACCGCAGTAGCGGTGCCGGTGGTCAGTACATCAACAAGACGGACTCCGCAGTTCGTATGACCCATTTGCCCACAGGCATTATGGCTAGCTGCCAGACGGAACGTTCCCAGATCCAGAACCGCGAAACCTGCTACAAGATGCTTAAGACCATGGTGGCTGAACATTACCGTTTGGAAGAAGAAGCCAAGCGCGACGCCCGCATGGCCGAGAAGAAGAAGGTGGAATGGGGTAGCCAGATCCGTAGCTACGTGCTGCAGCCTTACCAGATGGTGAAGGACTTGCGTACCGGCGTAGAAACCTCCGACACCGCAGGCGTTCTCGACGGCAAGATCAAGCCCTTTATTAACGCTTATCTGCTCAGCACCAGCGAGCAGCAGAACGGTTAGTTTCGAACGCTGTTACGTCAATCGTTAAGTTTGTCGCGAAATTCAAACGGAAAAGGCCCCCGGCAATGCGCCGGGGGCCTTTGATTCTTCGATTCTAAAAAGTCTTAATTCTGCTGGCTTTTGACCGTCGTTTCAGTGGGCTCGACGAGATTAGTTTCTTTTGCCGACTTGTTCTTCTTGAACTTTGCCTTCAGACGCTTCACGCCTTCGACACCGAGAATAGTGAGGCCTCCGTACTGGAAAGTCTTTGCTAGTCCAAAGAATACAACCCAAAGCACACCCTTGGTGGATGCATCAATATCTAGGGCCATCTGGGCGAAGGAGAATATGTAGCAGGGAATGCAAAGAAGCAGCACAACGACGCCAGTCCTGAAGGACAATTTGGCCAGCTGTTCCTTGATTTTCTGGAGGACTTTTTTCACAGGCGGGGCTCCTTGGGTCTCGCGGTGGAATAATGGACGATAGTCGCGGGCTGCTTTCGTGCGACGGGTTGTTAATTACTTGATATCGTACTTCTGGCAGATTTCGATACGTTCTTCTTCGCTGAGGTTCTTCAGGTAGTTCTTGAAACCGGGGCAGAAATTGATGTGGAAACGCCAGATGCGACCCATGAGGGACTTGGGATCTCTGTCGTAGTGTGCTCTGATTTTGCAGTTTGCGCAACCCATGGTATTCTCCTTTATTGAAGTGCCTTGATAAGCTTGTCGAGGATCGGGGCGATGGAGCCCAGTTCTTGCATGTTGATTTGCTTTTCCAGCATGTTCTTGACGAGGCAAGCGGGAACATCCACAGCCTTTTTCTGCAGGTTCTTGCCCTTGGCTGTGAGTGATATAATCTTTTGGCGGGCGTCGTCCTTGCCGGGCTTACGCTTGAGAAGTCCTTCGTCTTCCATACGCTTCAGCAGGGGAGTGACTGTGTTCGTTTCGAGCAGCAAACGCTCCGTGATGGTGCTGATGCACACGTTGTCGGTTTCCCAGAGAATCATCATCACCAAGTATTGGGGGTAGGTGATGTTCAGCTTTTCCAACAACGGGCGGTAGGCCTGCGTCACTAGGCGAGACGCCGAGTAAAGCCTAAAGCATAGCTGATTGTCAAGTTTCAAAGATTCGTGCATAGCTCAAATAGTAATGAATTTCTTTGTGCATAAATATAGTAAAATATATCGTGTGCGACAAAAATAAATCGTGAACGATATAATTTTTTAGGGGTGGGAAGGACTAAATCAAAAAAAATGGCAATTTAGTCCTTTGAAAAATCGTTTTTGTTACGTTGTCTGTAGAAAAGTGCGCGTGTGTCAGGCTGCTTTTGAATGTAAAAAAGGACTAAAGCTAATTTGCTTGGTAGTTTAGTCCTTTATGGAAATTTAATCGGGCTTTTTTTTGCCAAAAATTTTATTTAGCAAAGGACTAAATTCTTTTGATTTAACTTTTAGTCCTTTGCGGTGCTGAAGTAGAGCCTGAATTGAGCTAGAAATGAGCTGGAGTTGCCCTAAAAAGAAAGGCTCCCGCGCCGTAGCGAGGGAACCTTTCTTTAAGCTTGTGCGGTCGCGCCGAACTTAATCGACTGTGGCCTGCGACAATTACTGGCACACTTCGTGTGCAGTAATCTACGGCTCGGTTATGCGGATGCAAGCATCCGCGCAACTCTCGCCTTGCGATTACTTGCTCTTCTTAGCCTTAGCAGCCTTCGGGGCAGCAACCTTGAGGGCGCCGCGTTCCAGCTTGATGGTGAAGTTAGTAACGTCGCAAACTTCGCTGGGACCCCAGTACTGGATCGGACCCGGATAGGTGTAGGATTCAGTCTTGGCCCATTCTTCGCGGTTAGCGGCAAAGAACTTGAACGGAGCACCGTCGAGAACGACGAGAGCCTTCTGGATAACCGGCTTGTCTGCACCGTGACGGCGTTCCATGTTCATCATCATGGTGATAGGAATGCCACCAGCGGTCCACTTTTCGATACCCTTGGTCAGGTCGCGAACAGAGCTCATGTAGCCGTTCATCTTGTTGAAAGCGAGAACGGAAGCAGTGTAGCCCAGGCTGTAGCAGTAGTCAGCGTCGAAGTTGGACGGAGCTGCGCAACGGCCTTCGTAACCGAAGAAGTGATTGAGAGCGGAGAACTTGCCCTTGAAGTTCTTGCGGCTCTTGAGTTCGCTCTTCACCATGTCGATGATGAGCTTTTCAGTTTCGATGAGGGAAACCTGAACGTTGCCATGGCTGTCGCGGTCCAGCATGAGCTGAGCCTGAACGAATGCCGGGAGGGAAACGAGAACTTCAGCAGAAGCCTTGGAAACCCACTTGCAGAGCTTTTCAACCTTAGCAGCGGTGTCGAGACCTTCAACTTCCTTTTCGTGGTGAGCGAGGGCTTCGGAAAGTTCAGAAATCAGAACGCCAACATCGGGGATGAATTCCAGGAGGCCTTCCGGAATGAGGGCAACACCGAAGTTCTTGCCGTCAGCAGCACGTGCAGCAACGATGTCTGCAACATACTTGATGACCTGCTTCAGCTTCATCTTCTTAGCCTTGACTTCTTCAGAGATCAAGCAGATGTTCGGATGGGTCTGGAGAGCAGCTTCCAATGCAATGTGAGAAGCGCTACGGCCCATGAGCTTGATGAAGTGCCAGTACTTCTGAGCGGAGTTAGCATCGCGCATGATGTTGCCGATGAGTTCAGAGTAGGTCTTCACAGCGGTGTCGAAACCGAAGGAGGTTTCGATGTATTCGTTCTTGAGGTCGCCGTCGATGGTCTTGGGGCAGCCGCAAACAACGCAGGAAGCGCCGTTAGCCTGGAAGTATTCACCGAGAACAGCAGCGTTGGTGTTGGAGTCGTCACCACCGATGATCACGATAGCGTCCAGCTTCTGAGCCTTGGCAACAGCCATGCACTTCTTGAACTGTTCTTCAGTTTCCAGCTTGGTACGGCCGGACTGGATGATGTCGAAACCACCAGTGTTGCGGTAGGAGTCCATGATCTTTTCGTTGATCACGATGAACTTGCCATTTTCGAGGCCGGACGGACCACCCAGGAAGCCGAGAAGCTTGGAGGACTTGTTGATGGACTTGATACCGTCGAAGAGACCTGCGATAACGTTGTGGCCACCAGGTGCCTGACCGCCAGAAAGAACAACGCCAACGTTCAAAGCCTTAGCTTCGCCAGCAGCCTTGCCAGCCTTCAGCTGAATGTAGGGAGCACCGTAGGTGTTGGGGAACAGAGCCTTGATCTTCTTCTGATCGCGGACAGATTCAGTTGCCTTACCCTTGTTGAGTGCGACATTGAGAGCGCCCTTGCGGAGAGCGACGGGGAGTTTCGGCTGGTAGGCCTTGCGAGCCTTGCCGAGGACGGACAGATTGTCAGCCATTGTTTCTTCCTTTTGGATTTAAGTCCACCAAAAAGCGGACGGGTTAAAAAATCTACGCCGTAAAATATAGAAAAAATTTGGCGGGGGAAAAGTCCCCCTCGCTCACACTATGTTGTTCGCTACCCCCTTTCCTAGGGGGTGTGTGATTACTCACCCCCTAAGACCCCTACAACAGAAAAAGACCTGCAACAAAATCGCTGCAGGTCTTTTGGGGGTTAGGAGGAACTTGTTTTGCGTATCAAACGCATTCTAGTTGAAGTTTGCGGTGAAGGTTGCGCCTTCGGTAACCTGGACAATTCTCGGGTTTTCGATATTGCCGTCAGACCAACCGGTAAACATAGAACCAGAATTGGAAATAGCTTCCAGCTTCATCGTTGTTCCAGAGAAGAACTTGCCTCTGTAATTGGAGGAGGGGAGAGCCATTTCATCTACATAGACAGAGCCCTTGCCGTTAGCATTGATTGAGACGGAAGCTTCGCCAGAGAGGCCGAAGTAGGTTGCAAGTTCCTGCTTAAAGGTCTGGGAACGGTTCTGTGCGAACTTCAACAGATCGCTACCATCCGGAGCCCAGTTGAAGGAACTCTGGTTGCGGGGCCAGCGCTGCACATCGCGGCTCTGTTCGGAACTAGGAATGGTTGCCATCATGTTCTGGACTGCTACCTGCACCTTTTCGTAGGTAAGGTAGTTGTTCAAAAGAATGCTGGCCTGGTTAATGAACATACGTTTGAATTCGGGATTGTTCAGGAGCTGCTTCAGCATTCTGCTGATTGCGGAATTTGATTGTCCACCGCCGAAGCCGCCAAAGCCGCCGCCCCAGCCGCCACCCATGCCAGGCTGCTGTCCACCCTGGTTGCCGCCGTTGTTGTCCATGGTTTCGCTTCCCAAAACCCACTGGAACATGTTCTGGCTATTCACGTCAAAATTCATGATGCCCGGTGTGAAACCATAACCATGGTCCACGTCAAAAATCATAGCCTTGAAGGGGTGACCATTGTTGGGGCTTCCCCAGAAACGGATGTTGTTGTTGGGCCAGTCGCCGTTGTGGATGTACATTTCCGCAATCATGTACTGGGCGAAACTGACAACGTTCAACTTTGTCTTAATTTGCTGGTACTGCTGGTTGTTTTCGCCGGCAAAGTTTCCGTTGCCGACTTCGTTTACCAACTGGGCAAATTCGTTGGGGGAGGAACCGTTGGTGCCGCTGGCTTCCCAGCCGTTCTGACATTTGGTACCTTCGTTACAGTTCTTTACCACGTTGATGCTCTTGGAATCAATGCCGTAATTGGTTTCCACATAGCTACGGTTTAAACGTTCGCGCATGTCGTGGATACCGAAGTATTCGCCGTTGTAGAATACCACCACCTGACGGCTACGCTGGTAATCCACTTCGGTACCTTCCATAAGACTTGTGAGCATGGCATCGCCAAAGTAGTCGGTCCAGAATCGGTTACCGTTGTTACGAAGGTTGAATGCCTTGAACTTCTTGGCTTCCGGACGTGTCTTGAACAAGGAATATTTCAAGGTCTTGTCGCCATAGATGTCGTCGTCCATCTTGATGGCAACACTCTTCTTGGGCTTGTAACGGCTGTAGTTACCGATAATGGAAATACCTGCGTCAATTTCCCAGTTCTTTTCGGTGGTGGAGCTTCCGTTTTCGAAGAATTCCACATGAACCGGCAATTCGTCTTCACGCCAGAAGTTTGCTTGCTTACAGGGTTCCGAACACTTGGGGTTATTATTGTCGGTAACATTGCCGAAACCGCCAATGTCCATGCCGCCCCACATGCCGCCGCCCTGGTTATTATTGGTCAGGTTACCAGTGGCATAAAGACCATCAGTGGAGTCGAACATGTCGTGGTGATTCACGGTCAATGCCACCACCGGCATGGAAACCCTTTCGTTTATGAAGTAAGTCTGGGTGGTGGTATCCAAGGCCTGGCCGTTCAAGAATTCAGAGCAGCGGACAACCGTATTCTGGGTAATCTGCTTTGCTGCGGTAATGCTTTCGGAATTCTGGGTAGGGAAGGAGCCGTCAAAAGTACACTTGACCTGGCCGCCCTGCTTTCCGGAAAGAGGCTGAATCGTCAGGTTGGAATAGAAGCCTGCCTTGGGCAAATAGCTTTCCTTCGGCAAATGGTTGTCATCATAGTCCTTGAGGCCGCTAGAGGAGCTTTTAGGAGCCTTTGCGGAAGAGCTGCTGGACATTCCCGGAAGAACCTGGGAAGAACTCATGCCAATAGGAGTAGTGGGGGTAGAACTGGAAATTCCAGCGGCAGGACCTTGATTCAAGTTAGAGGAACTGCTAAATACGCCTGCGAAAGGATCGTTAGGGTCAAAATAATCGCTAGAAGAACTAAGATATCCAAGGGGATCGTCACCGGTTCCCGGATCAGCGGGAGTATTTTCTCCGGAACAGCCTACAATTGCTGCCGTTGCAACAAACGGCAAAAAACGGATGATTTTTTTATTCATGAAATTCCCTGAAAAAAAAAGAAATCAATCCAAAATCCCGAACACAAAGCCAAATATATATCCAGTTTTTTTTATGGATTCTTTGTTAATCCAATGTTTACACGAAGACGTGTAAATGACGTGTAAATCACATGACTTGGAACTAAAAGTTCCAAAAATTTTTATAAAAAAGGCATATTTTGCGTGTAAGAATTTTTTCTAGACAACGGCAAATGTCTATAAAAAAGACCTGCCGGCATTGAATCCGACTGGCCTCCCTGAGAAAAAATCTTTTGCAAAATGTTATCCCGGGTCGACCGGGATTTCACCTTACTTTTTCTTGCAGCAGCAACCTTCTGCCAAGCACTTGTAGCCGAAGCCGCCAATGACGCCACCGAGGATCGGAGCGACCCAGAAGAGCCACAGCTGCTTGATAGCGGTGCCGCCAACGAACACAGCAACAGCGGTAGAGCGGGCCGGGTTCACGGAGGTGTTGGTCACCGGAATGGAGATCAAGTGGATGAGGGTGAGGCAGAGGCCGATGGCGATGGGAGCAAAGCCAGCCGGAGCGCGGCCGTCGGTAGCGCCCATGATCACGAACAGGAAGATTGCGGTGAGTACCACTTCGATGAGGAAGGCGCTGCACATACCGAAGGTCTTGCCGCCGAATGCATTGACACCGTTGGTGAGAGAATCAGACCAGCCGTTGGTAGCGAATGCGCCAATGCCAGCGTTGGTCAGGTCCGGCTGAGCGATGCAGAAAAGAACTGCAGCAGCAACGATACCGCCGATAACCTGTGCAATGATGTAAGCCGGAGCTTCCTTAGCCGGGAAACGACCGCCAGCAACCTGGCCGAGAGTAACAGCTGGGTTCAGGTGGCAACCGGAAATGTGGCCCAGGGCATATGCCATGGTGAGCACAGTAAGACCGAAGGCGAGAGAAACGCCAACGTAGCCAATGCCTGTGGTGGGAACGCCGCAAGCGAGCACAGCTGCGCCGCAGCCGCCGAACACCAGCCAGAAGGTACCGATTGCTTCTGCAATTGCACGAGTAGAAAGTTTCATTTTACATCTCCTTGAGGTTTTCCGGTATACCGGAATTTTGTTTGGTGATGCAAAAGTAGAAAACTGAACTTTCAGAATTGCCCAAAATTGGTTATGTAAACGAGATGTTTCAAAACCAGTCCCGGCGTGTGAACTATGTCACAATATTACTTATGACCGAAGAACACGGTTGCGTGATCTCCATGTCCCTTCTGGTTTGCCAAGGCAATTTTCTTATTGATGTCTACAAGTTCAGTCTTGGTGAAGTATTTAAAGATTTCGTTGGGATCTTGCTTATAGAAGGTTATGCCTTTCTTGTAGAAATAGCTACGCAAGATAGCGGAGTTGTTGGAATCGTAGACAAAGCGTGCGATACGCATGCCGTGCTGTTCAGCCAAGAGTCTCAGGCTTTGCTGGGAATGCAGAATAATATGGCGCGGCGCATCCAGCTGGTACCAGTTTTCCCTGTACATGTCAAAGGCGATGTTAGGGTAGACTGGTAGAGTCATGCGTACAACACCTTGAGGAGCCAACAGTCTCTTCAGAGAATCGAATACTTCATGAGGGTCACTCATATGCTCAAAAGAATCGTTCAACATAATAATGTCGAACTGTCCTTCCATTTCATGAATGCTCTTCTTGTAAATCTTGACACCGTTTTCGTAGACGATATCGGAATCAATAAACGGGTCGCAGCCAACAGGATCCTTGACGCCGTTTGCAGCCATAGCGCAAAGCTGTGCGCCGGCTCCGCAGCCTACGTCAAGAATTCTCTTGGAATCCTTGGGCTCACCTTTCGTGGTGGTATCTGTAGGCTTGGCGTAGCTGTAGTATTTGTCGCTATAAAAATCCTGCAGGTTTTCCGGAATCTCTGCAATCTGCATGCACTTGCAATGGGGGCATTCGAAGTATTTAAACTCACCGGCGTTGTCGAACATCATTTCTTTTGCAACGATGGTCATGCCTTCAGATTCTTTGTTACAGACTCTGCACTTATTCATAGAAAACCTGTTGTTATTTACGAACTAAATAATACAAAAAATTATTTGAGATCTAACTGAAGCTGATACACTCTTTTCGGCTAAATAATGCTTGTACTGAATTGCCTCTAGGATTCCTATGCTGATCAGAACTTTTTTCTGAAGAATTTGTTCATAACGCGCAAGAAAAAAAGCCGCGGGGCGTAAACCTCGCGACTTTTTAAAAGTTCCGTCGAAAAAAAGACTAATCCTTCTTCGGCATCTGGACAGCGATGTGGATGTCCTGCAGCTGCTGCAGGTCAACGTCGCTGGGGCACTGGTCCATGGGGCTAGATGCGCTGGTGTTCTTCGGGAATGCGATGAAGTCACGGATGGATTCTTCACCTTCCATGGTTGCAACAACGCGGTCCAGACCGAAGGCGAGACCACCGTGGGGAGGAGCGCCGAACTTGAAGGCGTCCACGAAGAAGCCGAACTTTTCCTTAACCTGTTCTTCGGTAAGACCGAGAAGGCGGAAAACCTTTTCCTGAACTTCGGGGTTGTGGATACGGACAGAACCGCCACCGATTTCAACACCGTTAAGAACGAGGTCGTATGCTTCAGCGTTGCAATCCTTCAGGTTGCCGGAGAGCATCATGTCCAAGTGTTCCGGCAGCGGGTTGGTGAACGGATGGTGCATGGCCATGTAGCGGCCTTCGGTATCGCTGTATTCGAACATGGGGAATTCTGTGATCCAAACGAATTCGCGCTTCTTCGGGTCGCGGAGGCCCTTGATGCGAGCAACTTCCAAGCGGAGCTGACCCATAGCGGTAGCTGCGATCTTTTCGGGACCTGCGATGAAGAACATCATGTCGCCGCACTTAGCGCCGACTGCGTCACGCAGTTCGTTGAGCTGTTCGGTAGTGAAGAACTTACCGACCTGAGTTTCAACTTCGTCATTTTCCTTGACGCGCATCCATACGAGACCCTTGGAACCGTACTTAGCAACGTAGGCGGTGAGTTCGTCGATCTGCTTACGGGTGAAGTCAACGCAACCCTTGGCAGCGATACCGCGGATCTTGCCACCAGCGGCAACGCAGTTCTTGAACACGCCGAATTCGCTCTTGGCACCGATTTCGGAAACGTCATGAATTTCGAGATCGAAGCGGAGGTCCGGCTTATCGGAACCGTACTTGAGCATAGCTTCTGCCCACTTCATGCGGCGGATCTTCTTGGGAGGTTCGAAGTTCCAAACCTTACCGAGAACTTCGGTAACGAACTTGTCGAACATGCCCATCACGTCGTCCTGGTCCACGAAGGACATTTCAACGTCGATCTGGGTGAATTCCGGCTGACGGTCGGCACGGAGGTCTTCGTCACGGAAGCACTTGGCGATCTGGAAGTAGCGGTCCATGCCAGCGATCATGAGGAGCTGCTTGTACTGCTGCGGAGACTGGGGGAGGGCGTAGAACTTACCGGCGTTCACACGGGAGGGAACCAGGTAGTCACGGGCGCCTTCCGGAGTAGACTTACAGAGAACCGGAGTTTCAATGTTTTCGAAACCGTTTTCATAGAAGAAGTCGTAGACAGCGCGGAGGAAGCGGCTCTTGAGCATGAGCTTCTTCTGGATCCACGGGCGACGGAGGTCCAGGTAACGGTACTGGAGGCGGAGGTCGTCGTTTTCCTTACATTCTTCGTTGGGGTCGTTGATGGCCAGGGGGGAAGTGAGGGCGGCGTTCAGGATGGTGAGTTCGCTGATCTTCACTTCGATTTCGCCGGTAGCCAGCTTTTCGTTGGTGTTGCCTTCTTCACGGGCATAGACCTTACCGGTAACGCAAATCACGTATTCGTTACGGAGAGTTTCTGCATTCTTGATAACGTCGGCATTGTAGTCCGGATTGAACACAATCTGGGTCTTGCCATACTTGTCGCGGAGGTCCACAAAAATCACACCACCATGGTCACGGCGACGGTCCACCCAACCACAGAGAGTTACGGTCTGGCCAACATCTTCCTTACGGAGCTGGCCACAGTTATGAGTACGTTTCATTGTTTTACCCTTTGTAAAAATTTTTACGGCGAAAATATAGAATAAAGCCGTACATAAGTGGGGAAGGCTTGATTAAATATGCCTCCAATAACCCCTATTTTGGTTTAAAAAGTCGGCGTTTTTATGGACGAAAAATATATCATGCGAAATTATGGGTTTATACAATAAATTTATTAGTCTACATTTTTTGAATTATGGCGATTTTTAGCTGAAATCAACGATTTCTTTTACATTTTTTTGCCAAAGTTGTGTCCGCAAAGTAAAAATTCGTAAAAACAACGGAAATATCATGCATTTTATCGGCAAAATCGGACGTTTTGTCGTGAATTTTTTCAAAAAAACGAAAAAAATGGTTCTTTTTTGAAAAATACTTGTATATTGGTAACGTCAATTTATGCTATCGGGTCCCGTATGGGATGTTTTGTGCCGTGCACATACATATATGGAACTTGGATGGATAACGTTTTATTGGAGACAAAAATATGGCAGAAGATCTGCAATACCTTATGGAACGCATCCAAAAGGATGCCGTAGATAAAGCTGAAAACGAAGCTGCAGCAATCATTGCAAAGGCTAAGGAAAAGGCTGCTGAAATCGTGAAGGCAGCTGAAGAAGAAGCCCAGGCAAAGCTTGCCAAGGCCGATAAGGACGCAGAAGCATTTACAGAACGTAGCGAACGTACCCTCGAACAGTCTGCTCGCGATCTTCTCCTCTCTGTAGGCAAGAACCTCGAAAAGATGATTCTTGACCTTCTCTCCCTCCAGGTTGAAAAGTCTCTGGACGAATCTACTGTCAAGGAAATGCTCCTTGCTGTTGCCAAGAGCTACACTTCCGATGTGGAAGTTGATCTCTCCGAAGCCGATGCCAAGAAGCTCGCTTCCTTCGTCACTGGCGAATTTGCTAAGCAGGTTGCCGGCGGCGTCAAGGTCGAAAGCGATAAGGGTGTCAAGTTTGGCTTCCGCGTCAAGCTGGATGGCGGCAAGGTTAGCCACGAATTTACTTCCGCAGCAATGGCAGACGCTCTTTCTGCTTTGCTCCGTCCGCAGCTTGCAAAGGTTGTCAACGCTGCAGCACAGGCTAAGTAATTAAAGGCTATCAATGAGCGCTCCATCTTACTTAATGTCGTCGCTTCCCATGCTGGAACTGGGTGACGTGCCCCCGCTGACTATGGAAGAATTCCGTAGCCGTTGCGAAGGCGTTCTCGACCAGCCTGAGTTGGAAGCTCTCGACGCGCTTTTGAATGGCGAAGAATCTGACGATGAATTCGTTTCTGCCTACCAGGCTCACGAAATCCAGATGAAGAACGTTTCCGGAAGGCTCCGTGCACAGGCATGGGGTCCCGAAGTTCGTTTCAGCGAACGTTCTTTCCCTGGCTACGACGTCACTTTCGCCAAGATGATTTCAGATGCGTTTGCCAAGGCAAGTCCTATTGAAAAAGAGCAGGACATTGACAAGGCTCGCTTCTGGCTTGTAGATTCTCTCGCCGGTGTAGGGGAGGGTACTGTGAAGCACGTCTACGCTTATGCTATCAAGCTCCAGATTTGTGCACGTTGGGCCCGCCTTTCTGAAAAGGCCGGCGACGAAGCCGTTATCAAAGTTATTAATGCAAACGATCCTGCCTACGTGCAGGAATGACCGGAGGTCCATTTTCAATGGCTAGTATCGGAAAAATCATCGGTGTGAACGGTAACTTGATTCGCGTCAAGTTCGAAAGCGCCGTATCTCAGAACGAAGTGGCTTATGCCAAGCTGCCCTCCAAGAATAAGGATGGCAAGTCCGAAATTATCCCGCTGAAGAGCGAAGTGATTCGTATCCGTGGCGATTACGCTGAACTCCAGGTGTTCGAAGACACCACCGGCCTCAAGGCTGGCGACGAAGTGGAGTTCACCGGCGAACTTCTCTCCGTGGAACTTGGACCTGGTCTTTTGACACAGGTGTTTGACGGTCTTCAGAACCCCCTGCCTGAACTTGCTGAACAGTGCGGCTTCTTCCTGCAGCGCGGTAAGTACCTGCCGGCTCTGCCCCGCGACAAGAAGTGGGCTTTTACCCCGGTTGCAAAGCCTGGTGATGTTTTGGTCGCTGGTGACACCATCGGTACCGTACCCGAAGGCGTGTTCACCCACCGCATCATGGTGCCTTTCAAGGTTCTCGGCAAGGTGACCGTTGAATCCGTCGTTGCCGCTGGCGAACATGTCGTTGAAGACGTCGTCGCAGTAGTCAAGAACGAAAAGGGCGAAAAGCTTGAAATCAAGATGGTCCAGACCTGGCCGGTGAAGATGCCTATCAAGGCTTTCGAAGAACGTCTTCGCCCCACCAAGCCGCTGACCATGCAGCAGCGCATTGTGGATACCTTCTTCCCTGTGATGCAGGGCGGTACCTTCTGTACTCCGGGCCCCTTCGGTGCCGGTAAGACTGTGCTGCAGCAGCTCATGAGCCGTTACGCCGACGTGGACATCGTGATCCTCGCTGCTTGCGGTGAACGTGCAGGTGAAGTGGTGGAAACCCTTCGCGAATTCCCTGAGTTGATCGACCCCCGTACCGGCAAGTCCCTCATGGAACGTACCCTTATCATTTGTAACACTTCTTCCATGCCGGTGGCTGCTCGTGAAGCTTCCGTTTACACCGGCGTGACCTTGGCTGAATACTATCGCCAGATGGGCCTCAACGTCCTCTTGCTGGCTGACTCCACTTCCCGTTGGGCTCAGGCTCTCCGTGAAATGTCCGGCCGTCTGGAAGAAATCCCCGGTGAAGAAGCCTTCCCGGCATACCTCGAATCTGTGATCGCAGCCTTCTACGAACGCGGTGGCGTTGTCCGTCTGAAGGACGGTTCCACTGGTTCCGTGACCATCGGCGGTTCCGTTTCTCCGGCAGGTGGTAACTTCGAAGAACCCGTGACCCAGGCTACCCTTAAGGTGGTGGGCGCATTCCTCGGCCTTAGCCGTGAACGTTCCGACCAGCGCCGCTTCCCGGCAATCCATCCACTGGATTCCTGGTCCAAGTACGAAGGCATCATCGATTCTAAGAAGGTTGCCGAAGCCCGCAAGATTCTTGCTGCTGGCGTTGACGTCAACAACATGATGAAGGTGGTGGGTGAAGAAGGTACCTCTATCGATGACTTCATTACTTACCTCAAGTCCGAATACCTTGACGCAGTTTACCTGCAGCAGGACGCCTACCACGAAATCGATGCCGCCTGCACTGGCGACCGTCAGAAGTATGTGTTCGACAAGGTTTATTCCATCTTGAAGACTCCGATGTCCTTCGCTGAAAAGGACGTTGCCCGTACCTTCTTCCTGAAGCTCACTCAGGCTACCAAGGACTGGAACCGCGTGGCAATTGATTCCGCCGAATTCAAGGATATCGAATCCAATATTACTGCTTCCGTGAAGGAGGTAACTGTCAATGCATAATGTTGCTTACCATCGTATTGAACGTATCGCTGGTTCTGTGATTTCTCTGAAGGCAGAAGGCGTTGCCAACCAGGAACTGGCTCAGGTTACTAGCTCTTTCGGTACTTCTCTCGCCCGTGTGATCCGTATCGACGGTGATATGGTTGACCTTCAGGTCTTCGCTGGTGCCCGTGGTATTTCTACCGATTCCGAAGTCCGCTTCCTGGGTGAACCTATGAAGGTTCCTTATTCCGAAGCTCTTCTCGGCCGCGTATTCAACGGTGCTGGTCAGCCCCGTGACAACGGCCCCGAAGTTGACGGCGAACGCATTACCATTGGTGGTCCTTCTGTTAACCCGGCAAAGCGCGTGATCCCCAAGACCATGGTGCGTACCGGTATTCCCATGATCGACGTGTTCAACACTCTCGTGGTGTCCCAGAAGCTCCCGATTTTCTCTATCGCTGGTGAACCGTATAACGAACTTCTGGCCCGCATTGCTCTGCAGGCTGAAGTGGACGTCATCGTTCTTGGCGGTATGGGCCTTAAGCACGACGACTACCTGTACCTCAAGGACTTCCTTGAAAAGAATGGTGCACTTAGCCGTACCGTGATGTTCATGCACACTGCATCTGACCCCATCGTGGAATGCTTGCTTGTTCCGGATGCTTCTCTTGCCGTTGCAGAAAAGTTTGCTACCGAAGGCAAGAACGTTCTCGTTCTCCTTACCGATATGACCAACTTCGCCGATGCCATGAAGGAAATTGCCATTACTATGGAACAGATTCCTTCTAATCGTGGCTATCCTGGCGACCTCTACTCTTCTCTCGCAAGCCGTTACGAAAAGGCTGTGGACTTCACCGACGCTGGTTCCATTACCATCCTCGCCGTGACCACCATGCCTGGCGACGACGTGACCCACCCGGTTCCGGATAACACCGGTTACATTACCGAAGGTCAGTTCTACCTGCGTAAGGGCCGTATCGAACCGTTCGGTTCTCTGTCTCGTTTGAAGCAGCAGGTGAACGGCAAGACCCGTAGCGACCATCGAACCATTATGAATACCATGATCCAGCTCTATGCTTCCTACAAGGAAACCCTTGAAAAGCAGTCCATGGGCTTTAACATGAGTAACTGGGACCAGAAGCTGTTGAAGTACGGTGCACGTTTCGAAAAGGAAATGATGGACCTGTCCGTGAACATTCCTCTGGAACAGGCTCTGGATCTGGGCTGGGCAATCCTTGCTGATTGCTTCGAACCCGAAGAAACCGGTATTCCTTCCAAGATGATTAGTCAGTATTGGCCCAAGAAGGGGTAATTAATGGCTAAAGTCAAGTTAACCAAAAACGCCCTCAAGGCGGAACGTGATGCATTGAAGCGCTTCCAGCGCTATCTGCCCACGTTGTTGCTCAAGAAGCAGCAGCTGCAGATGGAAATGCGTACGCTCCAGGAGAGGGTGATGGCAAAGCGCGAGGAGGAGGACAAGCTCCGTAAGAGCATGGCTTCCTGGATTTCGCTGTATGCCGAACCTATCGATTGGTCCAAGTACCTGTCGGTGAAGGAAGTGCGCCAGGGCGAAGGTAACATCGCCGGTGTCCGCATTCCGACATACGATGGGGTGGACTTCAATATTTCTATTCCGGATTTCTTTACCACGCCGGTTTGGCTGGATGACGGTATCCGTTCCTTGCAGGGACTTATTTCGCTCCGCCTGGAACGCCGCGTTCTCGAAAAGCAGTACGAGCTGCTTTCCATGGAACTGCGTACCACGAGCCAGCGCGTAAACCTGTTCGAAAAGGTGAAGATTCCCGAAGCTAAGGATAATATCCGTAGAATCAACATTTTCTTGGGTGACCAGCAGACGTCCGGTGTGGCCCGCTCTAAGCTTGCCAAGGGCAAGTCTACAGCCCGCGCCGCTGCTCAGGATGCCGCCGCCGCTAACGCTAAGGAGGCTGCCGCATGATTACTCCAATGAAGAAAGTTACCATCCTTACTGTAGCTGACGCCGTGGAAGAATCCCTGAGCGCACTCCGCGCCATGGAAATCATCCATGTGACTCCGCTCCAGGCTGCAGCAGGCGCTAAGCTGAACGCTGCCAAGGGTGAATTGAATCGAGTTCAGAAGGCTCTCGAAAACGTTCCTGACAAGGCTCCCAAGGGAGTCGTGGCCATGGCTTCCGACGCTTCCGTTTCTGGTGTATCCCTGGTGGACGAAATCCAGCAGCTCATGGCAGATTCCAAGCAGGCCGAGGCTGACAAGGACCAGGCTCAAGAAGAATTGGCCAAGCTTTCCAAGTTCGGCAATCTTGATCCTGCAACTGTTGCAGACCTTGCCAAGAAGGGCGTATTCGTAAAGCTTTACGTAGCAGATGTGAGAGCAACACCCTTCGACGTGGATGGTGAAGGCTCCATTCAGGAATTTGGTTCTGACGACAACGGTACCTACTACGCCGTATTCAGCAGGGGAGAAGCTCCTGCAACAGTGACTGGCCATTATAGCGAAATCGCTATGCCGGCAAAGTCCCTGGCAGAATACCGCAGCATGGAAGAAAACGCCAAGGCAACGCTTGCTCGCATAGAAAAGCGCCTGGGTGAACTTTCCGGTGTCAAGAATCAGGTTGCTGGCCGCCTTTCTGAAGTCACTGATGACTATAAGATGGCTGAAACTGCCGCCGGCATGGTCGGTGACAGTAACGTCGCTGCACTTCAGGGTTTCTGCCCCGCACCTCGCATTGCCGAACTTCAGGCTGCCGCCAAGAAGAACGGCTGGGGTCTCTTGGTAGACGATCCTTCCGAAGAAGATAATGTTCCCACGCTCCTGGGCTATAACAAGCTTACCAAGCCCATGCAGTGCCTCTACGACATTATCGGTATTTCTCCGGGCTACAACGAAGTGGACGTCAGCTCTGTGTTCCTTTGCTTCTTCAGCATATTCTTTGCAATGATCGTGGGCGATACCGCATATGGTCTCCTGTTCCTCGCTCTTGCATTGTTTGCCCGCAAGAAGATGCCTAAGGCAAATTCCGCCGCATTCCATTTCATCTACCTGATGAGTGGCGCAACCATTCTGTGGGGCGTCATCAATGCAAGCTTCCTGGGATTCTCTCCGGAAATTGCAGGTTGGAGCGCCTACCTGGATATTGCCTATTACGATTTCCTCCCGGAACCGATCCGCAATGCGCTTTACTGGATCCGCAGTAACGCACCCACGGACCCGGCTCGCTTCGAGGTTTACAAGCAGTTCTGCGAAGGCTTTACTTTCCTCCCGCAGACCTTTATCCCGAAGGCCGCCGGTGCTTCCCAGATGCAGCACATCCAGTTGTTCTGCTTCTGCATTGCAGTGGTTCACTTGAGCATAGCTCACGCCTGGAACGTGGTGGTCCGCTTTAAGCGCAAGTCCTCCTCCTTCATGGCTCAGGTGGGCTGGCTCATGGGCGCATGGGTTATGTTCTTCCTCGCTTGCAACATGGTGCTCGGCATCGAAATGCCTGGCTTCGTAATTCCCATGTTCATCGTGGAAGTTGTGCTTCTGCTCCTGTTCTCTGTGCCGCCTAGCCGCCTCAAGCAGGACTTCATTAGCATTCCCATGCTGGTGCTGGATATCGTGAACAGCTTCACCGATGTGATCAGCTATATCCGTCTGTTTGCAGTGGGTATGTCTGGTGCCGCCATCGCAGAAGCTTTCAACGGCATGCTTTCTCCGCTGTTTGGCTCCGCCATCGGCATTGCTGCTGCAGCACTGATCCTTCTCTTCGTACATGGCCTGAACATCGCCCTCGCCGTCATGGGTGTGGCCGTTCACGCAGTACGTCTTAACACACTTGAATTTTCAAATGGCTTGAACCTGGAATGGAGCGGCTTCGCCTTCTCTCCTTTCGCCAAGCAAAAAAATTAACCAAGGGATGATTCCCGCTAATTAATGAGGATAAAAAAATGGAACCGAATACAATGGTGACTCTCGCTAAGATGGGCGCAGCTGCTGCTCTCGGCATTGCAGCTATGGGCTCTGCCCTTGGTTGCGGTACTGCAGGTATGTCTGCAATTACCGTGTGGAAGAAGGCTTACGCACAGGGCAAGGGTGCTCTCTTTACTCTGCTCGTGTTCGTCGGTGCTCCTATTTCCCAGACCATTTACGGCATGCTTCTCATGAACTTCATCTTGAGCAGCGCCGCTGCTGAAGGCTTTACCAACTGGGGCGGCTGCCTCGGTGCTGGTATCTTCGGTGGTATGGGCATGATGTGCTCCGCTTGGTTCCAGGGTAAGGCAGGTGCAGTAGCTTGCGACTCCCTGGGTGAAACCGGCAAGGGCATGGTGAACGACCTCATGGTTCTCGGTATCGTCGAAACCGTGGCTCTGTTCGTGCTCGTGTTCTCCATGATGGTGCTTTAATCCTAAAGGAGCATTATTTATGGATAATGAACAACTTTTAACCTTGGCAAAGCTCGGTGCAGTGGCCGCTCTCGGTCTTGCTGCCATGGGTTCTGCCATGGGTTGCGGTACAGCCGGCATGGCTGCTATCGGAGCCTGGAAGAAGGCTTATCTCAAGGGTAAGAACGCGCTCTTTACGCTCCTTATCTTTGTGGGTGCGCCTATTGCTCAGACTATTTACGGCATGCTCTTGATGATGTACATCTTGAACAAGTCTGCTGCCGCTCCCGAAAACTGGGCCGCTTATCTCGGCGTAGGTATCTTCGGTGGCATCGGTATGCTTGCTTCCGCATGGTACGTGGGCAAGTCTGCCGCTGACGCATGTAACGCTCTTGGCGAAACTGGCAAGGGCCTGGTGAACTACCTGATGGTGCTGGGCGTGGGTGAAACCGTTGCCTTGTTTGTCATGGTGTTCTCCATGATGCTGGTGAGCTAATAGGCTCGAGGTTCGAGGCACGAGGTCGCTCGTGAACTCGCTTCGGGAAAATACCTTGTCAAGAACCTCGTTCGGTTATGCCGGGCGGGGCTCTTTTCTTTATGTCATCCCGGGCGTCCTTTATTATGTCATCCCGGGCTTGACCCGGGATCTCTCTTCTTTTCATTTTCTATCTTTGCGCTTGTGATAAGCCTCCAACAGCGCCTAGCCAAGTTTTTCGTTATTAACGGATACCTGCCCAAGATTTTCTTGGCGGCGGTTATTGGCTGCGTAACGGGCCTGGTGGCGGTTGCTTTCCATTTTGGCCTGGAAACTACCAGCGCGTGGATTCGTGGCCCGTGGACAGGAGAGGATGCGCTCCCTTGGTGGACCTTTGCCATTATGCCGGCCATTGGCGGCTTGATTGTCGGCTTTATCATCTATAGGCTGGCTGACGCTCCCGAAACAGCGGGGCAAGGCACCGACAACATGATCAAGGCCTTCCATCACGAAGGCGGAAAGATCCGTAAGCGCGTGGCTCCTGTCAAGTTCATCACCAGCATTATTACACTTTCTACAGGCGGAAGCGCTGGCTACGAAGGCCCTGTTTCCCAGATTGGTTCTGGGGTGGCTTCCACAATCTGCAAGTTCTTTAAGGTCCCGCGGTCGCTGCGGGGGCAGTTCACCCTGGCGGGCACTGCGGCGGGTCTGGGCGCCATCTTTAAGGCTCCGCTTTCAGGAGCTTTGACGTCGGTAGAAGTTCTTTACCGCGAGGACTTTGAATCCAACGCGTTTGCCACTTCCATTATTTCCTCCGTCGTTGCCTTTACGGTCTATATCGCCTTTGTGGGAACGGCCCCTGCCATTGCCGATGTGCCGGTTTTCCCCTTCACCAACGGTGCGGAACTTTTGGCTTGCGCCCTCCTGGGTATTCTTTGTTTTCCGTTCTCCTACCTGTACGTCCGTTGCTATAACGAATCCGAAACCAGGTTTGCCAAGTGGAACAAACCCAACTGGATTAAACCTGCTGTGGGTGGTGCTTGCGTTTCTGCCATTATCGGGGCTTACCCCGAAGTGGCTGGCGGTGGCTTTGAGTTCATCACCGAAATCATGCACGACATGATGCCCCATACTGTTCTTGGCGTGTTCGTTTTGCTGGCCATTGTGCTTGCCAAGATTATCGCAACGGCTCTTACGGTGGGTTCAGGCGGATCTGGCGGCGTGTTCGGCCCCTCACTTTTCATTGGTGGCGTTCTTGGGGCAGCCTTCGCCGGCGTTATCGAACTGATTGCCCCGGGCGTTCTCCGCAATCCAGAAATGTTTATTCTCGTGGGTATGGGTGCGTTCTTTGCTGGTGCGGCCAAGGCTCCCATTGCGGGCGTGGTCATGGTCTGCGAAATGACCGGAAGCTACAGCTTGCTGCCGGGCCTTCTCATCGCCGCCGTGATGCACATTGCCTTCTCCCGCCCCTGGAGCATTTACAAGAGCCAGGTCCAGAACAAGTTTGCAAGCCCCGCACACCGTGGCGACATCGACCAGGACATTCTTCGCATCACCACCGTGGGCGAAGTCATTGAACATTGTGAAATGAAGGTCCTTAAGGCCGAAGATTCCCTGGCCGACGTGCTGAAGGATATTGAAGTCAACTACGTCTATCCCGTGTTCGATCAAGGCCGCTACATCGGGCTTCTGGACATGTCCGTGGTGAAGACCGCCTACATTTCCACTCCAGACCTGATCCAGCATTTGCTCATTTCCGACTGCACCGTCAAAGCACCCATGCTTACGGACACCACAGACCTTCACACAGCGCTCCGCATCTTCGTGAATAACAAGATCCAGGAACTCTGCGTCAAGGATTCCAATGGGGAAGTCATCGGCACCCTGAGCCACGACGCCATTCTCAAGGCCTACGATAGAATCGTCAATCAGGCAAGGGAATAAAATTGAACCATGGTGTGATTTAATAAAAGGGGTTGTCTTAAAAATAGGGCCGCGCCTTCAATGGTGCGGTCCTTTTAAATTGCAAGAATGTTCTAGGGTTACAGAGCCTTGATTTCCTCGGGGGAGAGGCCTGTACGCTTAGAAATGATTTCGAGAGGAATGCCGTCATCGCGGAAGCCCTTAGCCAGTTCCTTGTTCTTGGCTTCGGCACCTTTCTTTTCGCGGATGTTGAGTTCCTGTTCCAGAGTCATATAAGCCTTCTTTGCTGCGGGATCCTTGCGGTACTTTTCAACCAGTTCGTGAATGCGCTCCATCTTCTTGGATTCGCATTTCTTGGTAGCGAAATACTGCATGTATTCGCGGGTCACCTCGTCCTTGATGTTAGCGTACTTGTTAAATATATAGAAATTTTTGTAACAATGATCATTCAACAGTATTTCGTGGTCGCTTTCGTCGCGGTTCTGGAACCTGTAAATGGACTTTCCCTTATGGAAGATGTCGTCCGGGCAGATGAACAGGATGTACTGTTCCTGGAGCTCCTCGTAGTCACCCCCCTTTGCCAAAGCATCCAAGTCGCACATGCCCTGGTAATAACGAGCCCGCTTCGGAAGTTCTCCCGTGTTTTCCACTTGCATCTCGATATCGAATTGCCTTCCCGCTTTTGCCTTGCCGTCGGCGCTAGGAATTTCCTCCTGCGTTGTAGCTTCGGTGACAACCGTGATTTTCTCGATGGAAATCTTAAGGACATCCTGCAGGAAGTCCTTGGCCACATCCACGTTGCTGAACACTTTAACGAACATAAAGTTACTCGTGATGGTAAGCTGTTCGTATGGCATGATTTCGTATTCTGGCATTTTTCCTCCGAATTTCAAGCGTTTAGCACGCACCTCTTATTAACACGCAGGATTCTGACTCATTCCGAATCGGAAATCATCCGCTCTATCCGTTACTGACGTTTTGCAGAGCAATCGCAAATTCCATACCGACCCAGAATTCATTTCGCATGAATTTCAAGAATGGTTGTTTTTAGCCGACTCAGAACAGCAATATGAAATACCGGTTGGCAAGAACTGGGTGATTTTGTATACTTTAAACCAGTCCTAAAAATGGGTAGCTGACAGCTGTATTTGATAAAAATGGAAATAGTGTTCCTGGAGATGCTAGTTACAATTATGGACAAAATTGGATTTCTCATGTTTTACTTGATATTTTACCTTGGAAGGTGATGGATGTGTGGTTCCCGAATCCATAAAGCAATATTTAGTCTTATCACTTCTTTTTTGATAATTGGATGCTGTCCTATTTGTAAATCGGACTGTTTTTATACAATTGAAAAAAATATAGAAGTGAAAAATGAAAAGTACCTAAACACTCATTATATAATTGATGAGGATTACAAATATAACTTGGAAGGCATTCAAGAAAGTTATGTGTATGACTTTAGACTGTATATTGATAGCATTAGCTTTTATGCCATAAAAGAGCCTTTTGAAATATCTGCTTTTATGTCTAATGAAAAAGAAAAAATTATAGTTGACTCCTCAAAAATTAGATATATGATTAGAAATCCCCATTTAGGCATTTTCATAAAAGAAATATTTTTTGAACCATATACCCATTTGAAAATTGAAATAAAACAGCAGGGTACAGATAACGTGGTCTTCGAATACGACATCTATCAAAAATCGCACAAGGCCCGAAGATCAAAAAGATTTGAAAGTATGATACAGTTTTAATCTGTCTGCTATCCAAATAAAGATTGTTTTTTTTGATAATTGTAACAGATGGATTTATAAAATAGCACAACGTATATTGTTTTTTCGCAAATTCCTCTAAGGGGATAAAAAATAGGATGTTCTGTCAGCTACCCTTATGGGGATGCTTACAGTCCCAATTTTTAGCTTTGTAAATGACCAAGTAAACAACTAAAAAGGAGCGTCCTATGGATAACAATATAATTAAAGATGACAGCTAACCACAGACGAAGAATGCCTGTACGCTTTCCCGTAATTGTATAGTTGACTGCTGGATGAAGAGTGGGGAGGAAATGCTGACCACGCCCCGGGTAGTGTCAAGGGTTTTTCGCAAAAATAGTTTGTTCCAACATCAGATTCTAGGCCAGGTTCTTCCTGGCTTTTTTCAATTCTGTTTCAATTTCCCTTTGGTTTTCAAGTTCATAGAGGTGTTTCATGTTCAGGTATCGCT
>JAZRWJ010000003.1:0-132641 GCA_045599625.1 Fibrobacter sp. | reverse complement strand
TGAGCGATAGCACCTGTCGGTGTTGATTTTGATGACTGACCCCCTGTATTTGAGTAAACTTCGGTATCAAATACCATAACGTTTACATCCTGACCTGATGCAAGAACGTGGTCAAGACCACCGAAACCGATGTCATATGCCCAACCGTCACCACCGAAGATCCATACGGACTTCTTGACCAGGTAGTCGGCGAATTCGTCGCGGAGGCTTACGGAAGCTTCGTCGGTAGCACCAGCGAGAGCTGCCTTCAGTTCAGCAACGTTAGCGCGCTGTGCCTGGATGCCGGCTTCGTCGGACTGATCCTGAGAAGTGAGCTTAGCCTTGAGTTCGGCAGGAACGTTCACAGCTTCGAGGAGGCTTACAGCCTGGTTTGCATGCTTGGTGATTGCAAGACGCATACCGAGACCGAATTCAGCGTTGTCTTCGAACAAGCTGTTAGCCCAAGCCGGACCGCGGCCTTCCTTGTTCTTTGCCCACGGAGTAGTGGGGAGGTTACCACCGTAGATGGAAGAGCAACCAGTTGCGTTTGCTACAACCATGCGGTCGCCGAAGAGCTGAGAAACGAGACGGACGTAAGCGGTTTCGCCACAGCCTGCGCAGGAGCCGGAGAATTCGAACAGAGGTTCGAGGAGCATAGCCTGCTTGACAAGGTTCTTGTTAACCTTGGTACGGTCGAATTCCGGGAGGTCAACGAAGAAGTCCCAGCACTTGCCTTCCTGAACCTTGATGGGTTCCTGCGGCACCATGTTGATGGCCTTCTTGCCTTCTTCGTTCTTGTCCTTACCGATACAAGCCTGAGTACAGACGCCGCAACCAGTACAGTCGTAGCTGGAGACGGAGATTGCGAATACGGGCTTTTCGGAGCCTTCCAGCTTGAAGCCCTTGGCTGCGGTAAACTTGAAGCCTTCCGGTGCGTTAGCAACGGCAGCTTCGTCTACAACTTTCACGCGGATTGCAGCGTGGGGGCAGACCATGGCGCACTTGCCGCACTGAACGCAAGCGTCCGGATTCCAGGACGGGATGTTCAGGGCCAGGTCGCGCTTTTCGTACTTGGTAGTGCCGGTGGGGAATACACCGTCAACAGGCATCTTGGAAACGGGGAGCTTTTCGCCGTTGCCCTTGATGATTTCTGCGGTAACTTCGTTAACGAATGCAGGAGCGTTGCCGTGGATCGGAGCGCGGAATTCCTTGGTGCTGGTAACAGCGGCCGGAACCTTGACTTCGAAGAGGTTTGCAAGAGAAGCATCGATAGCGTCCCAGTTCTTCTGGACCACTTCCATACCCTTCTTGGCGTAGGTCTTTTCGGCATACTTCTTGATGTACTTGATAGCGGTATCGGAATCGAGAACGTTACCCAGCTTGGAGAAGAAGCAGGTCTGCATCACAGTGTTGATGCGGCGGCCCATGCCAGTCTTTGCGGCCACTGCGTATGCGTCGATGACGTAAACCTTGAGCTGCTTCTTGATGATGACTTCCTGAACCGGACGGGGGAAAGTATCCCAAACGGTTTCAGCAGAGTGCGGGGTGTTCACCAGGAAGGTTGCGCCGTTCTTAGCATACTTGAGCATGTCAACGGATTCGAGATGCGGAGTATGGTGGCAAGCAACGAAGTCAGCTTCGTTTTCACCGATCAGGTACGGAGCGTCGATGATGCTCTTACCGAAACGGAGGTGAGAAGTGGTCATAGAACCGGACTTCTTGGAGTCGTATACGAAGTAACCCTGAGCGTTGTTTTCGGTTTCGTTACCGATGATCTTGATGGAGTTCTTGTTAGCGCCAACGGTACCGTCGGAACCCAGACCGAAGAACATGGCCTGGAAGAAGTCGGAATCAAGCTTGAAATCAGGATCGATTGCAAGGCTTGTGTTGCAGACGTCGTCGTTGATACCAACGGTGAAGCGTGCGCGGGGAGCGTCAAGCTTCAGTTCGTCGAAGATAGCCTTGACCATAGCCGGGGTGAATTCCTTGGAGGAAAGACCGTAGCGGCCACCGATCATCTTGGGCATAGCCATCTGGCCTGCCATGACGGCTTCAGAAACAGCGGTAAGAGCGTCCTGGAAGAGCGGTTCGCCTGCGGAACCCGGTTCCTTGCAGCGGTCGAGAACAGCGATCTTCTTGACGGTCTTGGGGAGAGCAGCAACAACTGCTTCCATGGGGAACGGACGGTACAGACGTACGTTTACGAGACCGACCTTTTCGCCCTTGGCGTTGAGATACTTAACGGTGTCACCGATGGTGCAGGTAGAAGAGCCCATGGAGATGATGACGCGTTCTGCATCGAGTGCGCCCACGTAGTCAACAATGTGATACTGACGACCGGTGAAGGATGCAACCTTGTCCATGTACTTCTGGACGATTTCCGGAACCTTCTTGTAGAAGGGGTTCACGGTTTCGCGACCCTGGAAGTAGACGTCCGGATTCTGAGCGGTACCGCGCATGGTGGGGCGGTCCGGAGTGAGGCAGCGTTCGCGGCAAGCCTTCACGTACTTTTCGTCGATGACGCTACGGATAACGCCGTCTTCGAGAGCTTCGATCTTCATGACTTCGTGAGAAGTACGGAAACCGTCGAAGAAGTGGACGAACGGAACACGGGATTCAAGAGTAGAAGCGTGAGCCACGAGAGCCATGTCCTGGCATTCCTGAACGGAGGAAGAGCCGAGCATAGCAAAACCGGTCTGGCGGCAAGCCATGATGTCGGAGTGGTCACCGAAAATAGAAAGGCCCTGCATAGCAAGAGCACGGGCGGTCACATGGAAGACGGTCGGGGTCAGTTCGCCGGCGATCTTGTACATGTTGGGGATCATCAACAGAAGACCCTGGGAAGCGGTAAAGGTGGTGGTCAAAGCACCAGCCTGCAGAGCACCATGAACGGTACCGGCAGCGCCACCTTCGGACTGCATTTCAAACACGCGGGGAACCTGGCCCCAAATATTCTTCTTACCAGCTGCGCTCCAGTTGTCGGCATGTTCTGCCATGGGACTGGACGGTGTAATCGGGTAAATTGCTGCCACTTCGCTCACTGCAAAAGCAACGTTAGCGGTAGCTTCATTACCGTCACACGCAATCATCTTTTTTGCCATGTGTGTCTCCAATTATTGTGATAGTTCAATTAAAACTTGCGATTTATAAAAATCCAAGGTAAATTTACCCATTTTTAAAGACAAAAAGTGAAATATTTTTCAAAAATTCACTAAAAAATCCACTTTTTTGAACACTCTATGTAAAGACTGTCCAAAAAACTGCGGTTCTGAAGGGCAAATGACCTTTCTGAAAGCTTACAAAAAGGTTACTTTTCTAAAAACAAGCCTATTTTTGTCATTTGTATAAAAAAGCATATCCGCAATTTCATTGTTTAATTCCTACTTTTTCTTCCATGGATTCCGTAATCAAGAACTTGAGACTTTGGCTTGTCACCTGCCCGGACGGCTTTTCCGCCGAATATGAAGATATCGAGGAAATGTTCCGCCGCGGCTTGTCCCGCCTGATTCTGGATAAGAGAAGCAGGGGAGGGGCTCCTAGGGCCACCGACGACGAGTACGAGCGCTGGCTCTTAAGCCTCAATATGGAATACCGTGACCGCATCTGGGTCAGGGGCACTCCCGACCTGGCAAACCGTCTGGAAGTCCGCGGTTGCGTAGCAGAAGCCCGCAGCCTTATGGGACAAGTTCCAGAAAGCTGGAAACGGGTCAATTGCGTCGCCCTCTGCAATTCCCTAGATGAATACAACCAATTGCCGGACTGGGTCAGCGGAGCCTTGATCGGCCCCTTCTACCAGCCTCTTTCCGCCTTGGAACCGGTCAAGACCTTGGCCTTGGACTCCTTGAGCACAATCCAGGAACCAGCGAGAATTCCCATTATCGGCTGGGGTGGGGTAGAGCCCGACACCATGGCGGATTTCAAGAAGTTGCCTCTTGCTGGAGTGGCCACCTTAGGCGGAATCTGGAACTACGCCGATCCCATAAATGCATTCATAAAGCTCCAAAGAGCCTGTTCCGGGCACGTTATGTGATAAATCGCATAAGAAAAAAATAAGAAATCCCGATTTTTAGGCTAAAAAAGCCACTTTTTGTTCCAAGTTGGAATAAACTAGAATGATTTATTTCATTGTGGATGCATTTATGTACATATATTATGAACATGGAACTAGGTAGAGCGAAAATTTTGGTCGTTGACGATACCAAGACGAATATTGAAGTCTTAGAGGGTATCCTTTCCAACGACTATGACATGTACGTGGCCCTTAATGGAAAAAAGGCAATCCTGCTGACAGAAAAGGTTAAACCTGATCTGATTCTTTTGGATGTGATGATGCCTGAAATGGATGGTTACGAAACCCTTAAGCAGATGCGTATCCAGGGACTCGTTGATAATACCCCCGTTATTTTCTTGACCGCTAAGGCTGATAGCAAGAGCGAACAGATTGGATTGAATCTCGGTGCTGTAGATTATATTACCAAACCCTTTAACCCGGATCTTGTTCGTCTGCGTATCAAGAACCAGCTGGAATTCAAGCAACAGCGCGACAATCTCCACGACATTGTCAACGAGCAGACCAAGACCCTCCGTAGAACCGTCAATGTGCTCTTGACTAGTTTGGGTGCCTTGGCAGAACACCGCGACACAGATACCGGTGAACACATTAAGCGTACCCAGGTCCTAGTGGAAATGCTTGCAAACAAATTGAGGGTTCACCCCAATTTTGCAGAAGCTATTCCTAGCCAGGATTATGTGGATTTCTACGCCAGCGCCGCTCCGCTCCATGATATTGGCAAGGTGGGCATTCCCGACGAAATTTTGCATAAGCCCGGCAGACTGGATGACAACGAACGTGCTGTCATGAGCGAACATCCGCAGATTGGTTTTGACGTGCTTACCAGGGCTACCCGCGAACTTGGCGGAAACCCCCTGATCAAGATTGCAGCAGACATTACCTTGTACCATCACGAACGTTGGGATGGTCTTGGCTATCCTACCAAGAAGAAGGGTTCGGAAATTCCTGTCGGCGCTCGCCTTATGGCCGTTGCCGACGTGTATGACGCCCTGGTTTCCCGTAGACCTTACAAGGAACCGTTCCCTCACGACGTGGCTGTGAACGAAATCAAGAAGGGTAGTGGCACTCAGTTCGACCCCGATGTAGTCGACGCCTTCATGGAAATTGAAAGCGAACTACCTTCTATTTACGACAAATTTAAAGATGCTTAGCTCTTTAAGGAGTTAACGTGACCCACAGTCCTTTAAACGCTCAACGTAGACGTCTTCGTTGGAAGATTTCTCTCGTTTACACGATTCCGGTACTTATCGCCGCATTGATTTTGGTTTTTATCTTTTCTTCTGCGGTAAAGAATATCCTTGTGACTTCTTCCTACAAGGCGACAGAATCAATATTGCAGGATAAAGTCGTCAATGAAATGGATGAACTTCTTGAACGATACAAGAATTCCTTCATGAATGTCGCAAAGAAGATGCAGTCCAATGTCGCCAAGGATATGCAGTCCAGGCCTTTACTCTATAGACACTACCAGTCCAACGAAGCTATTGTCGACGTCTACTATGGCAACAAGGATGGCGAATTCCTTTCTGGCCGAGGCGTTAAGCAGAACTCCGAAAAAGGGGAAGTGCGTACAAAGGGTTGGTATCTTGAATCTTCAAGAAAGCGCGGTATTGCAATTACCGGACCTGAAGTCCGTTCCGATATCAATAAGCAGGTGATGACGATTTCTTACCCCGTTTGGGACAAGAACAAGAAATTCAGAGGTGCGGTTGCCGAAGACCTTGACCTTTACAAGATCCGAGTGGCCATGGGCAACCTTGCACGAGACGAAGGTGGCATTACCGTGCTCATGGGAACGGAAAATGACAACATGTTTACATACTTTCCGTATGAAACTAGCCGCGGAAAAGTGCTTCAGGATACAGTGTCCAACTTGTTGCAACTGATCAATGGCAAATATAGCGCAGACACTCTGAAGGCAGGAACCGTTCTCCGTTTTGAACAGGCTAACCAGCAGCACCAGCAAATGGTTTTCATGGTTGCTCCCCTTAAGAATTCTCCGTTCTACGTTGTCCATGTTATGCAGCAGAACAGAATTGTTGCAGGCATTGAGAACAACCTCTCTAAGGTGCTCCTGATTGTCGCCATTGTGGTGCTTGTGATGATGGGCCTTGCCGCTTTAATTGCACACATTTTGTTCCTTAAGTTTATTCAAAGGGATCTGAATGAAAGTGTCAGCTCCAGTACCATGTTCGATACGTTGCTAGGTAGCGACAACTTCAGATTGATTCTTACCAACGATTCCTTCGACATTCTCCACGCAAGCGCCTATATCGTGGACTTTTTGAACGATGGGGAAGATATTAAGGGCGATATTCTCTTCAAGTATTTCCCCTCGGATCATTTCAAGAAGTTTGCCCATCGTGTGGCGATGGGCGGCGAAATGCTTGCCAGCGAACGCAAGATTCTAGTTCCTGTTCGCAATACCGACGGAGAAATCGCATGGTGGAGCATTGTGTTCCAGGTGCTGGTGGAAGACGATGGCGCAATGCGCTACCTCTTCATGATCAACGATGAAACCAGTGGCATCCAGAAGGATACCATCTTGGATACCATCATGACCTCTGCCGACCACTCCATCGTCATGATTTTCGATCGTGCCCGTAAGATCAAGTACGTCTCCCGTCAGCTGGCGGATTTGCTTGGTGTTGAATGGAGAAAGATGATCGGCCTTTCCCTGAAGGAATTGAAGGATGTTGGCATTCCTGAAGAAGTTATTCAATCCTTGAAGTCTACTTTCGATAAGAAGGAACTTTGGAAGGATTCCTTCATGCTGAAATCCAACAACCAGAACGAAACCTGGTTCCGTGGCGAAGCATGTACCTTGAAGGTTCAGGAATCTGTGGTGGGATACATGGTCACCATGATCGATATTTCCGAAGTGGTGGAGGCTCGTGAAATCGCAGAACAGGCCACCTTGGCAAAGAGCGAATTCCTGGCCAACATGAGTCATGAAATCCGTACTCCTATGAATGCCATTATCGGTATGGCCCACTTGATTTCGGAAACTCAGCTTGATGAACGTCAGCGTAGCTTTGTGGACCGCATCAGCAGCGCCGCAAAGTCCTTGCTTGGCATCATTAACAACATTCTTGACTTCTCCAAGATTGAGGCAAAGAAGCAGGAACTTGAAATTACCCAGCTTGTTCTCCACGATGTTATCGGTGAAGTGGCTGCCCTGGCAGAAGTTCGTATTGCCGGTCGCCCCATTGAATTGATTGTGGATGTGGATCCTGAAATTCCTGAAGTCTTGATGGGTGACCCCCTGAGACTTTCCCAGATTTTCACCAACCTGATCAACAACGCCACCAAGTTCACAGAAAAGGGCGACATTACCTTGATTGTCAAGCTGCTCCAGCAGAAGGGCAACAATGTGAAGCTCTCGTTCTGCGTGAAGGATACGGGTATCGGTATGACCCCGGAACAGGTGGGCAAGTTGTTCAACGCCTTTACCCAGGCAGATGGCTCTACCACCCGTAAGTACGGCGGTACCGGCCTCGGTCTTGTGATTTCCAAGTCCCTGGTGGAATTGATGGGCGGTCAGCTCCAGGTTTCCAGTGAAGCCGGCGTTGGTTCCCAGTTCTTCTTTACCATAACCTTGCCTGTGGCACCCAATGCAGAAGAACCGCGCTGGGCTACTGTACAGACCTTCCGCAACAAGAATGTGTTGCTGGTGGACGATTGCGACAACCTTCGCGATGTCTTGCGCCACTATCTGGAAAAGCTGCAGTGTGTGGTGGAAGAAGCCCACTCTGTGGATGAAGCCCTTGATTTGGTGCAGGCTCATGAAGAAGCGGGCGAGGCCCCCTACGATTTGTTCCTGGTGGACTACGCCATGCCTATTACCAACGGTTTGGAATTCGCACGCGGCTTGAGCGCCTCCATGCTGAACATTCCTAAGGTGCTGATGCATCCGCTGGATTTCGATGAAGCACACACCACCATGGCTACGGAATTGGGCTTCAATAGCTTTGTTCCGAAGCCGCTGCAGATCAGTTCCCTGCTGAGTGGTATGCAGGAAGCTTCTGGAGAGGAATTGACCTACCAGAAAGTATCCAAGAAGGAAAAGCGCAAGATCTTCTTCAAGGAAGCAAAGATTCTGTTGGTTGAAGATAACCAGATGAACCAGGAACTTGCAGTTTCCCTGCTGAATAGTGTGGGCCTTACCGCCATGATTGCAAACAACGGTAAGGAAGCTTTGGACTTGTTGAAGGAAAATGCATTCAACCTTGTTTTGATGGACATCCAGATGCCTATTATGGATGGTCTTACCGCCACCAAGGCCATCCGTTCCCGTCCAGAAAAGTACTTCAAGGAAGTGCCTATTCTCGCCATGAGTGCCCGCGCCTTCCAGAAGGATACGGAGGAATGCTTGCAGGCCGGCATGAACGCCCATATTGTAAAGCCCATCGATCCTACGCTCCTTTACGAAGAAATGGCCAAGTTCCTGCCCATCGACTCTAACGCTTCCGCAGATAACATCGTGAATATCATGAAGAAGGAAGATGACGAAGTTTCTTCTGAAGACGAAGCATTCATCTCCATGTTCCAGAAGATTGATGACTTCGATGCTTCTCTGGGGCTGTATCACGCTAACCGCAACAAGAGCGTATATCTGAAGATTCTGCAGGGCTTTGTGCGCGATTACAGCAAGAGGGCCGATAATCTTGGCAAGCTCATTGGAAACAACCAGTACGAAGACGCAACCCGCATTGCCCACACCATCAAGGGGTTGAGTGGCACCATCGGCGCTACCGCTATGCAGAAATTGAGTCTAAGTCTGGAAACAAGATTGAGCCAAAAGCAGTTCGACCAGGCAGAATTCGATGAATTTGAATCTACTCTGCAGACTCTTGTGGCTGGTCTTGAAAACGCCCTGTCCAACATCGCTTCGGAGCAGAATACCCAGACGGTGAAGAAGAAGGATCCTGAAGCTCAGACCAAGCTTAAGGCTGCCATCGAAAAGCTTAAGGCTGCCGTGGAATCCTGCTCTTCAACGCACTGCAAACGCGCCCTGGACGATATCGAAAACATCGCCTTCGAAAAGGATCAGGAACGACTCTTGCAGAAGCTTAAGGAACAGGTGGACGACTACGACTTTACCGAGGCCGAAGAAACCTTGAACGCCTTGGAAAAGACATTGGGATAGAAAAAAGAACCGCACGGGTAACCGCGCGGTTTCTTTTTTGACGAGAAAAATTAGAACCAGGTTACTAATGCAGAACCATGGCTGCCATAAAGGCTAGGGCTACGATGATTGCGGCGATGGTTCCGACAATGCCGCCCATGCCTTTCTTCTTTTTGGCGTAAGGGCTATTGGGGTCGTCACCGAATTCATTCTCCAGGATTTCCTCGTAATCGGGAAGTTCTTCGTCGGCAAATTCTGCGCCGTCTTTCCAGCCGGTATTCTTGTCGCTACCGCAGTGGCGGCAGAAGGTTGCGCCAGATTTAAGTTCGGCGCCGCAGTGGGGGCAAGTATTCATGGAAATTTCTCGGTTTATTCTTTGATATAACAAGCTTCTTCTACGGCAATGTCACATGCTATTGAACCTAAGATTGAATCTTCTACATTTTTCACGCATTCTTTATATGTGTTTTTTTTTTCGCATTCTGGGTCAAATGTTTTACCTGCTTCTGTGGAGGAATTTGAGTCGCAGCCTCCACAAAAATATGCTGTGAAAACAAGTGCAATTGAAGCGATGTATTTTGAGCATGTCATATTTTCAATATACAAAAAAGACCTGCCTTGTGGGGCAGGTCCTTTTCATGCTTGTTAGAAAGTTGCGAGCGGAGCTCGCAATCTATTACAGCTTGTCGTTAGAACCAAGAACGTCAACGATCTTGTGTTCGTACATCTTCTGCATGTTTTCGCGAGCCGGCTTCAGGTACTGACGCGGGTCGAAGTGATCCGGGTGTTCGTTGAAGTACTTACGGACTGCAGCGGTCATAGCGAGACGGCTGTCGGAGTCGATGTTGATCTTGCAAACTGCAGACTTGGAAGCCTTGCGGAGCTGTTCTTCCGGAATACCAACTGCATCGGGGAGCTTACCGCCGTTTTCGTTGATGGTTTTAACTTCGTCCTGAGGAACGGAAGAAGAACCGTGGAGAACGATGGGGAAGCCCGGGAGCTTCTTTTCGATGGCTTCGAGAACGTCGAATGCCAGGGGAGGCGGAACCAGGATGCCATCAGCGTTGCGAGTGCACTGTTCCGGCTTGAACTTGTAAGCACCGTGAGAAGTACCGATGGAGATAGCGAGGGAGTCGCAACCAGTACGGGTAGCGAAGTCGATCACTTCTTCCGGCTTGGTGTAGGTGGAGTGTTCAGCAGAAACTTCGTCTTCAACACCAGCGAGAACACCGAGTTCAGCTTCGACGGTAACGTCGTGAGCGTGAGCGTATTCAACAACCTTCTTGGTGAGGGCGATGTTTTCTTCGTACGGGAGGTGAGAACCGTCGATCATAACGGAAGAGAAGCCGTTGTCGATGCAGTCCTTGCACAGTTCGAAAGAGTCACCGTGGTCGAGGTGGAGAACGATCTGCGGATTTGCGCAGCCCAGTTCCTTGGCGTATTCAACAGCACCCTGAGCCATGTAGCGGAGGATGGTGCCGTTTGCATAGTTACGAGCACCCTTAGAAACCTGCATGATGACCGGAGACTTCTGCTTAACGGAAGCCTGAACGATGGCCTGCATCTGTTCCATGGTGTTGAAGTTGAAAGCCGGGATAGCATAGCCACCAGCAACAGCCTTAGCAAACATATCCTTGGTGTTAACCAAGCCGAGTTCCTTGTAAGAAACTGCCATTTTTTTACCTCTTGTTTTGTAATGGCGACTTGCGCCGCCGGTTTAAGATTACGGGCTATAATTTAGCAAAAATGCTTTGTTTTGGAAACGATATACGGAAAAAATAAGTGTTTCGGAGGTCGATTTGGGAGCCTGTTGTAGCTTACGTCAATTTTTTACTTGAAGTTATTACACATTTTGGATAGATTTGCTAGTGGTGATGGATTGGAGTTATATGAACAAAGCCCTTATTGTACCCGTTTCTGCAATTTTCGCACTGACACTGGCGGTCAGTTCCCACGCTAAGGTGGATTATCACCTGAACAAGGTGGAGAACCCCTCCGCCGATGAACTGGATGCCTACAAAAGAATCTCTGCGGCTATGGATTCCGCGGTGTATATGTACAACAAGTACACCCACATGACCAAGCATATCGAGGTTCACTACAACACGGGTGTGCAGACTGCCGACGCAAGTTATAATGGAACCATGCGCTTTGGTGCTGGCCGTGCCTATATGAACGTACGAACCGCTATGCATGAAATGGGCCATACCATGGGTATGGGAACCACCAGCGAATACCGCGACATGCTGAAGGATGGCGTTTTCCAGGGCGAAACAGCCCAGGCAAAACTCAAGGAACTGACTGGCGACCCCACAGCAGTGCTGAAGGGCGACTCCCAGCATTTCTGGCCCTACGGTTTGAACTACGATTCCGAGCTCCATTCCGAAGAAGACTTGATTATCCACTGCCAGATTGTAGAAGCCATGTACCAGGACATCTTCAAGGAGAAGTTCTACATGACCGCCCGCGTCAAATCCCTGACTGACGGCAAGTGCATTGGTCGCACGTCGACAAACGGCCTGGAAATGATGGACTGCTCCGGGGAAGAGACCGAGGCAAAGATCTGGAGTATCGGCGACAGTCCGGTGACCTACCGCTTTGAATATGGCGACAGGGTCATCGACGTGCCCAACGAATCTACCGCTGCAGGCGTTATCTTGGGGACTTACTCCTGGAACTCGGGAGCCCACCAGCGCTACGTGCTGGAAAACGCCCCGGTGAATACGCCCAATGCGTTCTACCTGCAGAATTTCAAGAGCAAGCTCTACATGCTGCCCTCGGGCAAGAATATTGTGCAGGACCAGCGTAGCCGCAACATTGATTCTGGCGTGTGGATTCTTGAGGAGGTTTCCGCAGAACCTCCTGCAGACACCTCTACCGTGAATCCGCCGGCAGACACTTCTACAGTCGATACTTCTACGGTTGATACATCCGCCACCGATTCCTCTCAGGCCATCTACAGGAATCTAGATCGAGCCAAGGCGCAGATTCTGCAGGTTAATCCCCGTAAGTTTGATGCGAAGGGTAGGGCCTACGGCGAAATAAGACAGAAGCCCAAGTACTTCAAGTTGTTCTAGCCCCCAAAATACCTGTTTCGACACATATTAGGACTAAATTCCAATCTCGCGGGATTTAGTCCTATGTTTTTTAGAGTTTCTTAAGCTTTTTTGCAAACAAACTGATGTTTCTGAGCCAAATAATAGGACTAAATCGTATTTTTTAGATGATTAGTCCTACTACAAGTGTATTTTTTAGGACTAAATCAACGTGTTTCTAGATTTAGTCCTATGACGACCGGATTTTTGTAGGACTAAATTCCAATCTTGCGGAGTTTAGTCCTACAACAAGCGCTTTAATTGCGTCGCGCCACTAAAGGGGCTCGCAATGACCCTCGGGATTTCGTATAAATGCAAAAAAGGATCTCTTTTCAGAGATCCTTTTTAGCGGGATAGACGAGGCTTGAACTCGCAACCTCCGGCGTGACAGGCCGGTGCTCTAACCAAAATTGAGCTACCACCCCAAAACGTTTCCGTTTTATTTGGTAGTGGGCGATAACGGATTCGAACCGCTGACATTCTGCTTGTAAGGCAGACGCTCTGAACCAGCTGAGCTAATCGCCCGAAAGGGTTGTTCAGTATTACTGAACGTCTTTCTTGTCTTCTTTCTTACCCTTCCAGAGAATTCCCAGGGGAATGATCACCAGGTAGGCGAGGCAGAGAACAAGAGGTGCAACCGTGAGGGAAATCGGATTTTCGGCAGGGCCAGTAGCCAAGCAGAGGAATCCTACAACAAGTAAAAGTACGCCGACAACAATCAGAATGAGATTCTTGTTATTCATCAGTTACCTTAACCTGTTCTCAAGATTACGAAGCCAAATATACAAAGATTTAGACCTTTGTCAAGGGAAAATCGGGAATTTTTCATAAAAAATCCCGATTTTATTTCTGTCCAGGGTACTTCACGCGAGTATGGTAGGTTCCATCCAAGCTATCCAAGAATGCCTTTTCCAGCTTAAACAGATCCTTGACAGAAAGGTTGCTTTCGCTGAACTGACCTTCCATGAATCGACCTTCAATGGTCTTATGAATCATGGCAGAAAGGGATTCAGGACTTGTATCAGACATGGAACGGCTAGTAGCTTCGATAATATCAGCCAGCATAAGGATGGCGGTTTCCTTGCTCTGAGGCTTCGGGCCCTTATAGCTGTAATCTTCAATCTTGACTTCGACACCCTTTTCTGCAGCCAGTTCCTTTGCCTTGTGGTAGAAGAACTTGATTTCAGAAGAACCGTGATGTTCACGGATACCATCAACCACCATGTCCGGCAAATTGTATTCCTGAGCCAGCAGGGCACCTTGTTCCACATGGCCTACAATAATCTTTACAGACTGGGCCGGATCCAAGGAATCATGGGGGTTCACGCCCTGCTTCTGGTTTTCGGTAAAGTATTCCGGACGCATGGTCTTGCCTAGGTCATGGTACAAAGCCATTACACGAACCAAGAGGGAGTTTGCGCCAATACTATCGGCAACCTTCTCGGCCAAGTTGGATACCTGAATGCTATGATGGAATGTACCCGGAGCATATTCGGAAATACGCTTAAGAGCCGGACGATTAAAGTCGGACATTTCCATGAGAGTAAGCACGGTGGTAATGCCGAACACACGTTCTGCCAAGTGAACCAGGAGCACGGATGCCAAGGCGGAGCAGACGATAATGTTTGCGCTACCCACCAGAACGTTCTGATAGAAAGCTTCGAAGGAAAGGCGGTTACGAAGCAGGAACATGACCGCAATTGCTGCAGCCATTGCTACTGCGCCAGCGATGATACCCCACACGAACTGCACGCGATAACGCATTCTGACCAAAGGAATGGTAGCCACGAAAGTCACGCCGATGGCGAAAATGGTAGCAGCCAAGTCGTAGCCGTTCAAGATACCGAAAATAAATGCAGAGAAGATGTTGAAAGCAAGGCCGAAACGGTGGTCGTAAAGCACGGTTGCAGTGACCGGAGCCAGGGCAAAGGGATACAGCCACATGAATTCAAAGTTTTCAGGAAATACCGGAATGTCAATGGAATTCAAGCTTCCAGAGAAATTGTGCATAACCCAGAAGGCCACCAGCTGCAACAAAGTAAGGAAAATGACACTCCACAACTGACGAGGAGTCTTGAACAAACGGTTGGAGGGAGTCACAAAAATGAACAGGAAGAAGAAGGTAATGATAATGACAAAGATCAAGGCATTACCATAGACGGCAGTGAACGTTCTTGCGTTTTCTTCCTTCTGCTGAGCGCGCTGCAAGGCATCCAGCTTTTCAAGAATATCCTTGGTAATGGGAGCGCCCTGGGCAACGATTTCCATGCCACGGGGAACCATGCCCTTAATAAGAGTCACCTTCTGGCGGGCTTCGGCGCGGCTGGCGTCGGTTTCCTTTTCCAGATAGAAAACGTTGGGCAGCATGAATACGAACAAGGTTTCGTAGAAGGAACTGAGCAAGCCCTGGTCATTGGGGAAGCTCATCTGCAACTGGGCGAAAGCTTCGTCAATACGGCGACGGAGCGGCTGGATACCACCGGCTTCTACAGAGGACTTTTCGTTATCCTTCAGGAGGGTGATGGTGGGCTTGTTATAGACGATGTACTTGAAATCATCCTGAAGCTTGTAGTTGTCGCGATAGAGCTGGGCCGCTGTTTCAGAACTTGCAATGAAGGTGTTGGACACGCCCTTCTGCAAAGCCTGGTTAAACACAGAAAGCAAGGAATCACGAGCCTTGGAATTTACGCTCAAGGGCTTGATTGCAGAAGTAGAAATACGCTGTTTCAGAACGTCGTAGACACGGCTAGCCTGGATAACCTTCACCTGAACAGTGGAATCGGCACCTTCCTGATTGCTGGCCAGGTTGATCTGATTCTGCAAAGTTCCGTACTGGCCCACCTTATGGAGGAAGGTCTTCAGTTCTTCATAAATGCGCTTGGTCTCGTCGTTGTTGAATTCAAAGATGGCATTTACTTTTTCGGCCGCACGGTTACGTTCAGTTTCGATTTCCTGTTCAGACTTGGGAACTTCGAAATTGATGGGAGCCACGATGGTACGGGAGCTAGCCTGACCAAGGTGAGGACGTTCCGCCTGAAGGGCGATGTTCTTGTCGGGGAAAAGGAAGAGTGCTGCGACTACAACAATAGCCCAACCGATGATGAGATGAAGTTTCTTTTGCTTCTTCTTCATATTATCTGTCCTTTTGTTCGTAAGCTTGCAAAATGTCCTTGACCAAGTGATGGCGCAGGACGTCGGTGGCAGCAAAGTCCACCTGGGCAATTCCAGGAATGCCCTTCAAAATTTTCATGGCGTGAACCAAGCCGGACTTTTGACCCTTGTCCAAGTCTACCTGAGTGGCGTCGCCAGTAATAATAGCCTTGCTGTGAGGGCCGAGGCGTGTGAGGAACATCTTCATCTGTTCCGGTGTGGTATTCTGGGCTTCGTCCAGAATGATGAAGGCTCGTTTCAGAGTTCGACCGCGCATGTAGGCGAGGGGAGCCACTTCGATTGCGCCCGCTTCCTCGTAACGGCGAAGCTTTTCTGCAGGCAGCAGTTCGGCCAGGCTATCGTGAATGGGGCGGAGGTAGGGAGCGATTTTTTCCTTGAGGTCGCCAGGCAAATAGCCCAGGGATTCGCCAGCTTCCACTGCCGGACGGACCAGGCAAATTCGTTCTGCCTCGTGGCGTTCCAGGCTTGCAACAGCCAGCGTTACCGCAAGGAATGTCTTACCGGTACCTGCGGGCCCCTTGGCAAAGATCACATCGTTGCGTTCAACAGCCTTTACCAGTTCGGCCTGGGCCTGAGTCTTTGCAAAAACGGAAACGCCGAAACGATTCCTGAAGACGGGGGTGCCGGGAATGCAATTGTCCAGGGATTCATCCACCTCGACCGGACCCAGCAGTCGTTCCACTTGAGTAGACGACAGGACCTCACCATTCTTGGCGGCCATCTTCAGTTGGTCGAGAACAGCAAAAACACCCGCCATGTCGCCATTTTCCTTAGCCACAATGGTAAGGCCTGGCAAGCGGGTCTGTATCTGTACACAAAAACGGCTCTCCAGCAAGCGGAAAACCGTTTCGTTCTCACCTGAAATTGTTCGTTTCAGGTCATCTGATAAAGAATAGCGCTGTATCTCGCTCATTCAAATCAATTACTGAGCAGCTTCTTCTTCTGCAGCAGGTGCAGTAGACATACCCAGCTTGTTCTTGGCGTCGAAGATTTCCTTACGGAGCTTGTGGTTATCTTCATTGATAGCGGTAGCTTCCTGTTCAGCCTTCTTCAACTTGTTTTCGTCGATAACTTCCTTCGGGGCTTCCTTCTTCTTCTTAGCCTTTGCGCCAGAAGTGGTTGCTGCCGGGGAATCATCATCATCATAAGCTGCATCGTCAGAATCGCCGTTAGAACCACCGGCGCAAGCAGTAAACATAGCAACGGTCATAGTTGCAACAATCAATTTCCAATTCTTAAAAAGAGACATTAGTTCAGGCTCCATTTTAGTCTGTGATGGCTAAAATGTATATAAATAATTCTAAAAAGAATTGTAAAAAAGGAAAAATTATCAGTGAAAAACGGCTTTTTTTAGATATTTTAGGCTTTGATAGTGTTTAAAGAGGTCTAAAATGACTGCAAATGCCTATTCGCAGGTTTTTATTTCGTCAAAAGATTACAATAGCAAGAATGTTTACAGCGCCCGCCGCAAGGCCATGATGAAAAAGCTGGACTCTGTCTGCGTATTCGCGGGAGTTCAAATTGACCCTGGTACCGAAGAAGCTTTCGTACAGACCTGGAACAAGATGATCCAGGAACCGGCATTCCAGTACCTTACCGGAATCAACCAAGCGGGGTGCTACTTGATATTGATCCCCGAGACTTCCGAAGAAATCCTGTTTGTTCCCCGCAAGAACCCCTTCAAGGAATTCTGGAACGGCAAACGTCTAGGTTATATGGACGGCGATGATGAAGTGACGAAAATTACCGGCATCAAGGATGTTCGCCCCGCAGAGGAAATCTGGGAAACCCTGCAGGACTTGGCTGGTATCCGTTCCAAGCGTCCGGCAGACCAGCGTTTTATTTATGCCTACTACTTCGAGAAGTTCAAGGAAGACCATAACGATCATTTCAAGAATCAACTGACACGAGCCATCAAGGGTTCCGGGGTAAAGATCCGCTCTGCCGCCTCCATCCATTGGGCTTTGCGCCTCCCGCTGGAAAAGCAGCGCATTCAGGACGCAGAAAAGGCCCAGGACATTACCGACAAGGCCTTCCGCAAGGTCCTGGGCCAGCTTTCCTCTCTTAAAAATGAACGTCAGCTAGGTCTTTTGCTTGACTACGAAATGCAGAAGAACAGCGATGGCGACCTAGCGTTTCCTACTATTGTGGCCGGCGGCGCAAACGCCTGCTGCCTCCATTACGTCAAGAAAGACGAATCTCTGAAAGCAGGGGAGCTCTGCCTTCTGGATTTCGGTATCCGCTGGAATTCCCTCCATAGCGATATTTCCAGAACCATCCCTGTAGGCGGCAAGTTCAATCCCCTTCAGAAAATGTTGTACGAAATCGTACTGGATTCCCAGACGGAATACCAGAAGTTCGTAAAACCGGGCGTTTCTCTCCGTGAAATCGGTATGGTTCCCTGGGAATTTATTATGAAGGCTCTGGATGAACGCCTGGTGAAGGGCGCAAAGGGCAAGTTCAAGCTCCTTTACGATGTTCGCCCCCACGGTGTAAGCCATTTCATTGGCGAGCAAATTCATGAAGGCGATCCGGGCAGTCGCTCCCTGGATGTGGTGCTGGAACCGGGAATGCTGATTTCCTGCGAGCCTGGCTTGTACGGCGAATTTGAGGCCACCATCAACGGCAAGCATTACAAGGAAAAAATCGGTATCCGTGTAGAAGACGACCTGCTCATTACCAAAGGCGGTTTCCGTAACATTTCTGTAAGCATTCCCAAGACCGTAAAGGACCTGGAGGCCCTAATTAAATGACCATTGAGAGCCCGCCCTAGAACATAGGGGGGCTTTAATTCTAGATTGTAGAACTATAAAATTGTTTGGGTAAACAAGAGGGATAATTAAAAAGGATAACTTATGTGGAAAGTTAAAGGTGCAACTCGCTACTTCCTCTCTATTCTAGCAACCACTTTTGTTCAGCTCGGCGTATTCATTTACGCCCAGAAGATTCTTGCCGGATCTTTCTCCGATGCAAACGGAATGATTTGGCAGACCTTCATGCTGCAGGTGTTCTTTGTGGCTCCTTACATCCTGATGGTTTTGCTGGCAGGCTTCTTTACCAACCGTTTCTCCAAGAATAAGGTGCTGGCCTGGTCCTCCCTGTTCATGACCTGCTTTGTGGTAGCCCAGTCGGTTCTCGTCACCTGCGGATGCCCCAAGGTCGCCTTCTGGCTTTCTATTGGCCTGGGCTGCGGATTTGCAGTTCATAGTGCAGCCAAGTATGGCATTCTTAAGGAAATGTTCGGCGTTCGAAACCTGAGCTACGCCAACGCCTTCCTCCAGATTTTCGGCATCGCCGGCATTATTTGCGCCTCCTGGCTGGTGATTGTAGGTGTGAACCTCATTGATCTTGAAGCACTGCAGTCCTATGCCGCAGTTCACCGCATTACCTCCAACTCCATCGTTATTCCCTGGCTTCTTTCTGGAGTAAGCATTCTTGGCACCGTAGCCAGCTTCCTGATTCCCAAGGTAAAGTACGAAAACAAGAACACCAACATGTCCAAGGTCAAAAAGCACCTTACCTTGGGCTGGCGTGTTCCCAACCTTCGCGGTTCCATTATCGCTCTTGCTATGTTCTGGGCTTTTGCTCAGGTGTTCGTTCTCGTGTTCCAGGATGTGTCCGGTTCCAACGTGGTGAACATGTTCCAGGACTACATGATGTTTGCCATCGGCGGACTCATGGTGGGTTCCATCTTTGCTGCCCACAAGTCCAAGGACTTCATTGAAACGGGCTTTATCCCCATGGGCATGATCGGCCTTACGGTGTGCATGGGCTTGCTTCCGTTCATGGTCAATCCCATTACCCTTTCCGTTATCTATGCCCTGATTGGTTTCTTCGGTGGTATGTTCCTGGTTCCTGTGAACGCATTGTTGCAGTACAACACCCGCCCCAACAATTCCGGTTCCGTACTTGCCTTCGCCAACTTGATTCAGGCCTTGGTGCTCATTGCCTTCCTCTTTGGCTATACCGCCCTGACCAACTACACCAGCATGGACCATAAGATGTACTTCCTGATCATTGCAGCGATTTCTCTTATCGTTTTCATGTGGACTCTTTCCAACTTGCCTCAGGCCCTGGTTCGTTCCGTTCTCCGCGTGGCATTCTACCGCTACAAGATTCGCGTGGTAGGCGTGCAGAACATTCCCAACGACGGTCCTGTACTTTTGGTAGGTAACCATCACAGCTTTATTGACTGGGCTATGATCCAGATGGCTTCTCCTAGAGCTCTGGTGGTGGCCAGCAACAAGGACCATTTTGAAAAGTGGTACCTTCGTGCAATCATGAAGCGTTTGGGTACAATCCGTATCGACAACAACGACCCGAAGCCCGCCATGGACAAGATCCACGAAGCACTTCTTGCTGGCAAGGCTGTGGTCATGTTCCCCACAGGCGAAGTTTCCAAGTCTCCTCACGTGGAACCCTTCAGCATCGACTATTCTTCTGCCGTTGAAGGAACAGAAGCCTCTGTAATCCCGTTCTACATCCAGGGTCTCTGGGGTTCCAACTACAGCTATAGCGGTTCCGACATGTACGCCTCCGCTGCCGACAAAACTGTGGTGGTGGGTTTCGGTGACGCAATTCCTGCAGACACGGATCCAGATGAAGTCCGTCATATTGTCCGTAAGATTTCCATTGAAGCTTGGGCATACGCCACCAACTTCTACAAGCCTATTGCAGAAACCTGGCTTAGCACTTGCAAGAAGTACGTGAAGAACGGCCCCGCAATCTATAATCCTGATGGAGGCCACTTCTCCGGTTACAAGCTGATTGGTGCAGTCATGGGATTCCGCGGCCTCCTGAAGAAAAAGCTTGGCAAGAACGAAGTGAACGTGGGTATCATGCTCCCGCCTAGCCCCGCAGGCGTTATCGTGAACCTGGCCCTCTGGGTGCTTGGCAAGACCAACGTGAACCTGAACTACACCTCCTCTGTAGACAACGTAAAGTACTGCTGCGAAAGGGCTGAAGTTTCTACCGTCATTACCAGCCGCATGTTTGTGCAGAAGCTGAAGGGTAGGGGAGGCGACTATAGCCAGGTAGCATCAGACAAGGTCCGCATCCTTTATGCCGAAGACCTGATGAAGGAAATTCCCAAGGCAAAGATCGCGGCCCACTTGCTGTTCTGCGCCGCCATTCCCACCTGGCTCATCAAGATGCTTTACTTCAAGCGTACAAAGCTGGATGACAATGCCGTGATCGTGTTCAGTTCCGGTTCCGAAGGTACCCCGAAGGGTATTGAACTGACCCACCGCAACATGATCGGTAACATGCACCAGCTGGCTTGTATCTTGAATATTAGCCGTGGTGACGTGATGCTTTCTGAACTTCCGCTGTTCCATAGTTTCGGCCTTACTGTGACCACGCTCTTGAACCTTGTGGAAGGTTGCCCCATTGTGGCTGTAGCTGACCCCACCGATGTGAAGACCATGGCCCGCGTTTGCGCCGAGTTCAAGGTAACTTGCCTGGTGGCAACTCCCACATTCCTCCGTGCATTTACCGTTAGCCGCTACGTTCATCCGCTTATCTTTAAGCATGTCCGTTTGATCATTGCCGGTGCCGAAGCCTTGCGCCCGGAACTTACCCAGGCATTCCGTATTAAGTTCGGTAAGGAAATCTTCGAAGGTTACGGCTGTACCGAAACCGCTCCTGTGGCATCCGTGAACAGCGAAAACACCTTGATGAACGACTATACCACCATGCTGGTGAACAATAAGCCCGGTACCGTGGGTATGGCTCTTCCGGGAACCCAGTTCCTCATTGCCGACCCGGACACCAACGAACCGTTGCCCACAGGCGAAGCCGGCATGATTCTCATTGGCGGTTGCCAGGTCATGAAGGGCTACCTGAAGGATCCGGAACGTACCGACAGTGTGATCGTGAAGATCGATGGCATCCGTTACTACAAGACCGGCGATAAGGGCAAACTGGACAGCGACGGCTTCCTTACCATTGTGGACCGTTACAGCCGCTTTGCAAAGCTGGGTGGCGAAATGGTGAGCCTTGGTGCAGTGGAAAAGAAAATCCAGGATACCCCGGTTCTGGAAGGTTGCGACTACCTGGTGACCACCGTTCCCGATGCTGCCAAGGGTGAAAAAATCGTTCTCCTCTACCAGGGCGAAAAGGAACCTTCCCAGGTTCTCTCTGAACTCCGTGCCACAGACTTCCCGCCCATTATGCTTCCGTCTCTCGCCTTCAATGTGGAAAAAGTTCCTAAGCTGGGCTCCGGCAAGGCAGACTTTACCACCGCCAAGAAGTTGGCCAAGGAACTGGTGGAAACTCGTAAGGGTTAATTCATAGAGGTATTCATGAGCAAGAATGGCTTGGCTGTAGTCCGAACTGGAAGATTGATTGCATCTTTCAACGCTCTTCTGGGAATGCTGTTCCTTTTGTTGAACCGCGTGCTCACCGCAGTCCTTGAAATGGCAAACAACGCCGTAAGTATGGGCCTTGCTCGTTACAGTAATTTCACAGGTCGATTTGCTGCAGACAATTTCGAAGAAGACAAGCAGTTGCTTAGTTTGTTGAAGGAAGCCAACGAGCTGCTCCCTATGGCAGACACGGCGCTGACGATTCTCATGTTCTTGAGCATTGTCTTTATCGTGATTGCGGTAATTGGCCTTGTGATGCCTCGAAACTTTGTCCATATTCTTGTGGCCCTTCGCCTTCTGGAATGGTCCAAAGGTGGGGAAGGTCGCGGAAGGGGTAACGCCATCAGCTCCGGACAAAAGAAGATTTTTCTTGGTTGCATTGGCGGAATTGTTTTTTTGATTGTAGCCTGCTTTGGAATTTCCAGCTGCATGACTGAAGCCGAAATCCAGAAGAAGAAGAACTACATTGCAGAAATGCAGCAGCAGGCCTTAGTGTACGTCAACGCCCAGAAGGACTTTTTTGCAAAGAACCAGAGAGTTGGCGGCCCCAAGAGCTTGCAGTTGCCCGACAGCTTGGAAACAGAAGGCTTTAGCTTAAAGGTTACCGGCAGCCGCTTTACCGCAGTGTCCAAGGTTCAGATCGACAGTTGCGTGGCCGGAGCCAAGTGGCAGATTTCCTCCAGCGTCAAGGGCTTTTTCACACAGGAATTGCAGCTTTACAGACAAGCTCCCAAGGACCCCAACTGCGCAGCATTGACTCCCGATTTCAAGAATATTGGACGCATAAAGCCCCAAGAGAAACAATAAGCGCCGCTAATTTCAAACAAAGCAACCTTCAACGAAACTAGTTGTCCATTAGACAACGGATAAGGAACTTTAAGGCCAACGATTTTACTCGTTGGTCTTTTTTTAGAATATATTGTAGGCATAAGGGAAGTGTTTATGGGTTATTTAAAACGTCATTTTATGGGCGCGTGCGCCTTGTCTTTTGTCGGTTTTGCAGTATCTGCACAAGCCGCTGTTACCTGGAAACCTGTTTGCGAATCTGCAGGCCACACACTTTTGGCCGGTTCCGAACATTTCGAAATCTGCAAAAAGGCCAAGCACGACGATGGTTCTACCAACAACGCCACGTTGGATAATAGCACGGCACAGAATGCCCTAAAGACTCTGGAAAACATCTTTACTATCTATCACGATTCTGCCCAGTGGATGTATCCGCAGCCCAGCAACCCCAACGAGAAATTGAAAAGCGTCGCCTACCTTTTCGAAGATTCCAAGATGGGTGCCCTTTACGGCGGTGGAAACACCGAAGCCTGCGTCAAGAACGGGGCAGGGAAGGATGAATGCTCTCCGGGACTTTGGCTGGGCTCCGGCGCATTTAAGGACCTTTGGGGCTTGGCTCACGAATACGCCCACGGCTTGCAGAGTGTAGCGGGCTGGATGGGCACCAACGCCTATGCCGGCTGGATTTGCGAATCCCACGCCAACTGGATGGCCCATCAGGTAAATCCCACCGACGCCCATTATTGCTCCGAGGCTCTGATTAATTTCCCGTACCTGTATTATGGCAGTTCCCGCGACCGCTATTGCAACTGGCAGTTCATGGAACACCTTAAGGAAGAATTCGGTGGCGGTTGGAAGGGCGTGCAGCAAGTCAATCGCATGTGGATGAACAAGCTTAACGATGGGGACGCTGGTTACAGCACCCAGACGCCTTTCGATGCCATGATTCACGCATACGACTGGCAGTACAGCGACCTTACCGAACAGCTGGGCAAGTTCGCCATGAAGAACGCCACCTTGGAATACGCCGGTGCAAAGAAGGCTCTGTACCAAAAGACCTGGGGCGACTACGAGTTTGCAACCCGCAGGGCTACAGGCTATGGCGACATCTATCGCAGGCACAGCCGCGTCACCATGTTGAATAAAGTGGATAGTTTCTATCAAGTTCCCAGCTACTGGGCTCCGCAGCGCTTTGGCTACAACCTAGTGCGAATCTATCCGGACTCCGCTGGAAAGGTTACCGTGAAGTTCCGCGGTATTGTTCAGCAGTCAAAGCCCGCTTCGGAATACGGTTGCTTCGGTACAGAATCCGTCTGGGAATGGTCCGCCCCCCAGAACAAGTGGGTGCAAAAGAACCTTTGCAACCTTTCTCCCGAAACCATGCCGGACCCGGGCTCCAGCTGGACCGTGGGGTTGGTAGCCGAAGGTGCCGACGGTACACCCCGCTATAGCGAAATGAAATCTGGAACAGCATTCAACCTGAGCATCGAAACCAAGGCTAACGACAAGGCTCTTTGGCTTGCAGTGACGGCAACTCCTAAGGAACTTTACACCATTACCTGGGACCAGTTCTACTATACTCTTTACCGCTACCCCTACATGATCCGTGTTGAAAATGGCAAGCCCGAAGGCTATACCAAGAATTTCTGGACACCTTCCGGCTATGATCCTGCTACAGATACAGCTCCCGGTTATAAGCGCCATGAAAACGGAAACGGCTGGGTCAGTACCAAGGCCACCGTTGCAGCAACTGCTTACGTTGGCCCCGAAGCCATGGTCTTAGGCGGAACAGTCAGCGGAAATGCAATAGTCGATGGTCGCGCCCTCGTCACTGGCGGAACCATTACCGATGACGCAGTTCTTCAGGATGACGCCTGGCTGGTTAGCGGAACCATCAAAGGCAAGGCAAAGGTAGGCGCACTTTCCATTATCGTGAATAGCACCATTGCCGACGATGCCCAAGTTTACGGAGTCATGTGGGCCGTTGCCGATAAGAAACTGAGCGGTACAGCACAGCTTCGCGGTGACCTGGAAAATAATTTCACCAAGGAACTCACCTCCGGTGTATTCTACGGAATGGTGGACGACGGCATGCTTAGTGACCCCGTTTACGGAGCCGGCCGCACCCAAGCTCCCGAAGAGGCAACCCTGCTTTTTGACGATTCAAAATGGTACACCATCGATGAAAACAAGGAAACTGTCGACCCCCGGGATCCCGCTAGCCTTATCAATCGAGTTCGACCGACAACAATAAAAAAGACCCACGGCAATTTCGATGCCATGGGCCGTAAGCTAAAAGGGCGTAAAATAAATTACTTACACTTGAAGCCCTGCAGTTCCAGGCCCGCCTTCATTTCGGCGTAGGTGGACTTGCGCTGCATATTCATAGCCTTGATGAAGGGGCTTTCGTTTGCAGTGTGCAGCCTGAAACCGGTCATGGTTTCTTCTACAGTGCCCTTACCGCTCTGGATGAACATCTGCTTCAGCTGTGCGCGGCGACCTTCCAATTCCGGAGTCACGAACACATCGGTAACCAGGTCTACGTTATCAATATGATCGTCGGTAATCACAAGGGACATAGTCACATGGTTCTGAAGGCCGCCAAACTGACCATTGGTGGAGCAGCTTAACTTCTGGGTACCGGCCTTCTTCTTTGCCTTGGCGGGCTTTGCTGCCGGCTGTGCCTTAGGAGTATACTGAAGGGCGGCGAGCAAATCAGCTTCGCTAGCAGCACCTTGAATACGATTCACCACACGACCATCCTTAATCAAGAAGAAAGTGGGGAAGGCCTGAATGGGCAAAGTATTCTTGATTTTTTGAACGTTAGGTTCGTCAAAGCCTACGGATGCCACCTTCACGTCGGGGTACTTCTTGGCGATGTCGATGAGGGTGGGGATCATAATGAGGCACGGCGGGCAGCTGGAAGAGAATACATCCAGAATGGTCGGCTTATCAGAGTAAAGGATTTCCTTTTCAAAATTATTGTCATCCACACGGACGATCTTGATGACATCTTCGGCGGCCTGGGCGGTTATTGCTGCAGCGCCAATTAAAACACAAGCAAGTAATTTCTTGAAGTTCATTGTAATATTCCTTTTTTATACCCAAGTGCAGTATAGAAATATTTTCCGCCATAGGCTAGGGCTATAGTGAACGCCACCCGAGATGAAAAAGAAAAAAGCCCGCAGGCATAAACCTGCGGACCTTTCAAATGGTACGTTCTCGCGCCTACTAGCCTTCAACCTTCGGAAGCTGAGCAAGGCTCTTAGCCAGGTCTTCGTCGGTAGGAATGTAGTCATTCATTTCACCGTCGTTGAACTTCTGGTAAGCAACCATGTCGAAGTAGCCGGTACCAGTCAGGCCGAACAGAATGTTCTTGGCGACCCCGGTTTCCTTGCACTTGAGAGCTTCGTCGATAGTAGCGCGGATAGCGTGGCTGGATTCCGGAGCCGGCAAGATACCTTCGGTCTGAGCGAAGAGACGGGCTGCTTCGAACACCTTGGTCTGTTCCACGGAGTCAGCGCGCATGTAACCCTGATCGTAGAGTTCAGAAAGGACAGAGCTCATGCCGTGGTAGCGCAGGCCACCAGCGTGGTTTGCAGACGGAATGAAGCCGGAGCCCAGAGTGTACATCTTGGCCAGCGGGCAAACCTTACCGGTATCGCAGAAGTCGTAAGCGTACTTACCGCGGGTAAAGCTGGGGCAGCTTGCAGGTTCGATAGCCAGAATATCGTAGTCAGCTTCGCCACGGAGCTTTTCGCCCATGAACGGAGAGATAAGGCCACCCAGGTTAGAACCACCACCGGCGCAACCGATGATCATGTCGGGCTTGACGCCGATCTTCTTGAATGCAGCCTGAGCTTCCAGACCGATCACGGACTGGTGCAAAAGAACCTGGTTCAGCACGGAACCCAGAACATAGCGGTAGCCTTCCTGAGTCACAGCAGCTTCAACAGCTTCGGAAATTGCGCAACCCAGAGAACCAGTGGTGCCCGGGAATTCTTCGTTGATCTTGCGGCCAACGTTGGTGTTCATGGAAGGAGACGGAGTAACGGAAGCGCCGTAGGTGCGCATCACTTCGCGGCGGAAAGGCTTCTGTTCGTAGGAGCACTTCACCATGTAAACCTGGCAGTCGATGCCGAAGAAGGCGGAAGCCATGGAAAGAGCGGTACCCCACTGGCCAGCGCCAGTTTCGGTGGTCACACCCTTGAGGCCCTGCTGCTTGGCGTAGTAGGCCTGGGCGATAGCGGAGTTCAGCTTGTGGCTGCCGCTGGTGTTGTTACCTTCGAACTTGTAGTAAATGTGAGCCGGAGTGCCGAGAGCCTGTTCCAGGAAGTAGGCACGAACCAGCGGAGACGGGCGGTACATCTTGTAGAAAGTACGGATGTCTTCGGGAATTTCGATATATGCGGTGTCGTTGTCCAGTTCCTGCTTGACCAGTTCGGAGCAGAACACGCCTTCGAGCTCGGCAGCGGTCATGGGCTTGCCAGTACCCGGGTTCAGGAGCGGTGCCGGCTTCTTCTTCATGTCGGCACGAACGTTGTACCAAGCCTTCGGCAGTTCAGATTCTTCCAGATAGACCTTGCAAGGTCCGTCAATCTTCAGGGAGGAGCAATTACGCATATTAGTCCTTTTTATGGTTTAAAATTAACGCATATAATCTATACAAAAAATGAAAGATTATCAATCTTATCTTTATCTAAAAACCTTGACTTTGTGTGTGTTCTTGGTTTCGAGGCGTTTTCCGTTCAAGTCGTACATCAAATTGTGACCTGGATTACGTTGTTCCTGCTTGACGGGCCTGCCGATGGATTGGGTTTCCTGCTTGCGGATGGTAACGCCCAGGGCTGTAAATTCCAGAGTGTAGCTGCCGTCGGAGGCGGGGGAGATTTCCTTATCGTTCTGGACCAGCACAATCTTGTCGGTGGCGGCAAAGCCCGATTCCTTCAGGAACTCTTCGGTAAGCTTGACTTTCAGGGGAATGCTCTTGGGCAAATGCTGGTGGGGCAGTTCCCAGCAGACCTTGTAACTGTCGCCATCTGCCTTGGCCTCGGCCTTATCCAGAGTAAAATGAGCCATGTGGTAGGCACCAACGGTGCTGAAGGGCGCAGTCCACAAGTCGTTTTTAACGGCCCGCTGGAAGGCGCTCTTGATTTCTTCGGGGGTAATGCTCATGCCGCCTTCGTTGGAGACGCCATGGTTCAAAAGCACAAGCCAGGAGCCGCCCTTCACCTGAACTTCCCAGGGATTGGCTCCGGCAAAATTCCCGATGTAGGCGGCAGTATCCAATGCGCCCAAAAGTTCGTCGGCAGCGGTGGCAGAGGAATTCCACACGCGAGAAGCCATGCCTAGCCACTTGGGTTCCACGTCCCAGTCGTTGCGGCCATGCCAGCCGCAGTCGCGGTTAATAAAATGATGCTTGTCGATTTCGCCAGAAACAGTTTCGCTGTTGGCACAGAATGGCGTTGCCACGGCGGTCACGTTAACCTCAGCCCCGTTTTCGGCCATGACCTCTTCGATTTCAGAGGCAAAGTCCGTGATCTCGGACTTCAGCTTGTCTGCGCTCTGGTCGGGGAGCTGCAAGTGCCCGTCGGTGTGGTTTCCGATTTCGTTACCCATCTTGGCCAGGTTTGCAAAGCCCGCACCGTTTCGGTGGAGGTTGTTTCCACCCATGTTAGAAAGGAAGAACGTGACCCTCACCTCGGGCATATCTTGCAGAATGGGGGTGAGGTTCTTGATCTGATCTTCCATGGCATCGTCAAAGGTAAAGCTTGCGGCACCCACATGCCCGTTCCATGGAACCGTGGCAAAAGGTGTTGCTGCCATTGCACAAGTGGCAAGACCGCTAAAGGCCAAAGCAAAAACTGAAATCGACTTGAAACTCATGTATGGAATAATATATAAGTGAGCGGGGTGCTTTATTAGCTTTTACAGCAGGCCGTGTTGTTTAAGGATTTCTGCGTATTTGTCGGCACGGGCTTTTTCTGCTTCCAGCTCCTGCCTGTTGGCTTCGATGGCCTGCCTGTTAGCCGCAATTTCCTCTTCCTGCTGTTTAATCAATTCTTCGGTGTACTTGCGGGTAGAAATCGCGTCAAGCCTACGGCGTTCTTCCATTTCCTGGCGGTAGGCTTCGATTTGCTCTGCACTGAATGCCATAAGATCCTCGTACACGTCTTCAAAAGGTTTAACCCGGGTGGGATTGGCTATAAACTTACATAAATCCAGAAGGTTTTGCAAGTATTCATCGTTGCGTCCCACGTTTTCGCGAATCGCTTGTTTCAGGAAATTCAGCTGGATAATGCACCAATGCATGGTGTCAAATTTGAACATGCGATTTTCCTGTGCGGAAATATCCAAATTCAAGAGCCATGATGTGTTCGGGAAAATGCAATCCTGCGAAATGATGATCTGGTAGCATTTTTTCAGATCCTTATATTTAGCACCCTTGGTCGCTTGGGAGGCGTAGAGCTTGGCGCCGTAATACGAAAGCCGCTTGGCGTAATCGTCCTTTTCGGTCCATAGCTGGACTTCTACATCGGCCTCGTCGCCATCGTCCATGACCACGCGAACGTCAAAGCGGGATGTTTTTTCGGTCTTGGGCTGTGTGGATGCGAAAGTTTCTGTAGCCAGAGGTTCCGCCTTTTGCAACTTCCTGCCAATGAGCGTAGACATCAGCTGCCGCAAGTTCTCCCGGGACTTGGGATTGTCGCGGGTGTACACGTACTTGAAGGCGCAATCCGCCAGCAGCGAGGCAATTTCTGTTTTTGGGGGATTCGTTGTTGCCGATGATGTTTGTTGTTTTTTGAGTGTGCATATTGTCTCCTATAAGAAAAAAAACACTTGATTAACTCAAGTGTTCAGGAGACTGTTCGTAACGCTCGGGAGGGATAATAGTTTATGTGTATTTTTTGTAAAGGGTAAAAATGTAAAAGAACTGTAAATTCAGTTGTCAAGACTATCGTGGGTGGAAGTGGTTGTATCAAAATTTGCACATACCACTCCAGGCCCGAAGAAAAGGAAATTATGGTGGACGTTATCGTGAACGGTTTGTAAGGAGTTTTGCAAATGAAATACTACTTTATCAGTGACCTGCATGTTGATTTCTACAGCCCCATGATCCGCTCCAGGGAGCCGCTGTTGAAAGCCTTTGAAAAATTCTATGAGCGAAATTTTTTGCCAGCCGATGCTTGCTGCATTGCGGGGGATATCGCCAACGATTACTTTACATACGTGGAGTTTTTAAAATTCATCGCCACGAAATATGCCAAGGTGTATTTGAGCCTCGGCAATCACGATATCATTACAGAGAAAAAGTCTCATTACGGCAAGGATCGTGATTTTTTGACTTCCGAAGGAAAAATTGAATTCTTCTGTAATGAGGCGGCAAAAATTCAGAATGTGCATCTGCTTGAAAATCGTGTTGCAGATGGTGTTGCCGGTTGCATGGGCATGTGCGACTTTGAGTATAAGCATGTTCCTGGTGCGACAGCGTCGCAGAATAAAATGCTCTGGAAATACTGTTGGTTTGATGGCCGCCATTGGAATTACAAGGGTAACGATCCCGATGCACTTTGGCAATATTACGATCAAGCGATGCAGTCCCTGACGCAGCAGCAACCAAGCATCATGATGACGCATTTTCTGCCGCTGGAATTTGGCATGGCAGAACGATACAAGCACGACGAATGCTCGAATTTCTTTTACTTCGCAGGAGCCAAGTATCTGGAAAATATGCCCGACGGTTCCATTTGGCAAGCGGGCCACACCCACACGGCAATCAAGAAGTGGATTACGGATAACAAAGGCAAAAAGCACCTGCTGCTCTGCAATCCTGTTGGCTACCCGAACGAAAATCCTTATCAGGAAAATGGATTGAAAAAGGAGGATTTTGTGGTGGAGGTGGGGTAAATTAGGAAGATTTTCTTATATTTCTTTCATAAGTCGGATAGAATAGTATGAAAGAAAAAACGTCAAACATTTCTTATTTTATTTCGTTTTGCATTGAGCAATATAAGAATGCGAAGCAAATTTCTGGAGCCGAAGCTATGCAGCATTTAGACAAGTATGGCGTTTTGGAATATTTGCAGGAACACTTTGAAGTTTTGCATACACAAAGTGCTACATGGCTTGTGGAAGAAATCGACGAGTTTATTGCGGTTCGCCAGGGAGGGACAAAATGAAACTGTTTCATGGAAGTATTGAAATTGTATCAAGCCCAGAAATAAGAATCCCAAGCAGAACTCTTGATTACGGAAAAGGTTTCTACACAACGACCTCTCATCAACAGGCCGAAGATTGGGTAAGGCGTAGGATGTCAGAACGCAAAGCTTCCTGCGGCTATATCAATGTCTATGAGTTTGACCGAGATATTGCATTAAAAGATTTAAATTGCCTTGTTTTCGAAACTCCCACAACAGAATGGGTAGATTTTGTGATGAATAATCGCACGCAGAGAAACTATACGCATAATTACGATATTGTGTATGGCCCCGTGGCCAATGATCGCGTGTATGCTGCGTTTGCCCTGTTTGAAGGCGGCTTTCTTGACAAGGAAAACTTGATTGCCGAACTGAAAACTTATAAACTAGTCGATCAGTATCTGTTCCATACAGAAAAAGCCCTGCAGGCCCTCAAGTATATTGATGCCGAGGTTGTAAAATGAATTTGGACGTGAACCAGAAAAATCTTTATCTGCTGTTGCCATCCAAACTCTCCTGGATGGCAGAAATGCTTGCGGAAGATTCAAACATTGAACCTGTAGAAGCTCTCAAAAAACTCTATCTTTCGAAAACCTACAGCGAGCTGGAACAGGAAAATACCAAGATGTGGCACCTCGGCCCGGTGGCGCTCTATCAGGATTATATTGAAAATCAATAAATGATTTTGAGGGACCTATTCCTTAAGCATTTTGTCGCCTGCTAAGCGACCTTAATACAACCTCTTTGGGTTATATTTAAATCAAAAAAAGAGGATGCAAGTATGACTATGAAAAATATTTCTGTTCCCAGACCTACAGTAAAAGAGGTTGAAAAATACTTGAGGCAATGGAACAATTTGAAAGATTACAAAGCTCAAGAGGAAGCTCTTGATAAATTGTTTTTCAAGTTGTGCCCCCAAAATGTAGATGAGAGCGATATTCTGTTAAAAGTGGCTTCGCTAAACGATTTTTATAGTACTAATATCTTTTCTGTTTTTCCTGTTGCAGAAAGAATTCTTAAGTGTGTAAATGTTGACGAACGCTTGAATAAGGGCGACGAAACTCTCGTTATGGACATCCAGAAGGTCTCCTTCATAAAAGAAAAGACGAAGGAAAAGGTTAATCGTTATTTTTATTCCTTTGCAACAAAATATTGCAGCCACCATAGGCCTCTGTTATATCCGATATATGATAGCTATGTCGATGCGGTTCTTCGCTATTTCAGAAATAGGGATTCATTTGAATCGTTCAGTAATGATGATCTGAAGATCTACTCCAAGTTTAAGATGATAATTCTAAAATTCAAGGATTTTTATAAACTGAACCAGTTCAATATTAAAGAATTGGATAAGTATTTATGGCTGTTAGGCAAGAAGTATTTCCCGAAGAGCTACTAATTTTTAACTCCATGGAGATTTGTCGAAGAAGATTTCTTGCCGATTTGACACTAAATTGTCATTTTTTTTAGGGTAGATTTGATATGAGGTTTATATATGGATCAAGTCTGCGGCATCTACAAGATTACTAACCTAGTCAACAACAAGTGCTATATCGGCCAGTCTATCAATATTTCCAGCCGTTGGAAACAGCATACCCAGTCACTCGACAAGATTGAAAATCCCGATGGAGAGAACCCACTTCGAAGGGCTTTCTTGAAATATGGCCTCACTCAGCAGGTTTCTCAGCCAGGCGTTTACGGCAACTTTAAATTTGAAGTTCTTTTGGAGTGCGACCGGGATGATCTTACCAAAAACGAGTATGCCAAGATTGAAGAGCTGCAACCGGAATACAATCGCATGATGTGTCCGCCCAGTGCAGACAGAATGTGGCCCCGCAAACAGAATCTTGAAAAGTGCTGCTACGTTCAGTACCATAACTTCAACGCGTTAGGCTACTTGCCCTTTGAAGGAGCATTCTTTGAAGGTAAAGTCAATGATTCGGGTATTACTAATTCAAAGAAAAGAGATTGCCTTAAGTTAAAGGGCGAAAAGGTTTACCTGATTGTTGGTATTAAGCAAAAGGGGCATAAACAAAAGGATTTCTTCCTATGGAGCTATACTCAGGTAGAAGAAATCGAACTTGTTGATGATGAAGATGGTCGCAATTATGGTGTCCATGGAACAGATTTCATTTGCAAGAAGCCTATTCGCTTAAATGATTTACCCGGCTTTGAACATTTTGCAAAACATACCATGGGGTCATTTGCTTATGGCATGCAAAATGCTATCAACGATCCTTTTTGCAAAATCATTATGAATGAAAAACTTTTTGCTCCTGCAGAAAAGTTTGATGGAAAGGCATTGAAGTGGCTTGCCGATTTTGAAGATGAATTGGATGATTATTCCCTTTGTTTGACGATAAGAGATGAAAAGAATAAGCCTCATTGGTGTATTTTTTTAAGGGATGAGTCGAATGGGTCGTCCTCTTTTTTAAGACTTAGAGCCGAATTCGCCCAACATTGGAACTCAGATTTCTTTATTGAACAATTTAAATTCTTTTGTAATAAATTTCCTGCAATCAATTCGCTTCTTATCCCCATATCGGAAAACTCATACGAAGTTGCCCAGGCTTTTCCTGACAAGAAAATCCGTATTTTCTACCCATGTAACGACAACGAATGGACAGAGGTAATAAGAATGTTAAAGAAGCTGCCAAATGTGGTTTTTGAAATGCCGAACGAGGCGTAATTTATCTTATATTTCTATTGAAAAGTCATCCTTTCGTTCCCTTGTGTCATCCTGAGCGGAGCGAAGGATCTAGCATTTATAATTAGGTACATACATGGCAAAAGTGGCAAAAGCACCGAAAAAGGCTGTTGTTGAAAAGTCTGTAGAGGCATCCCTCTGGGAATCGGCTAACAAGTTGCGCGGAAGCGTTGAACCGGCTGAATACAAGCATGTGGTTCTTTCCCTGATCTTCTTGAAGTTTGCAAGCGACAAGTTCGAGGAACAGCGGGCAAAGCTTAAGGCTGCCGGTCGCGAAAAGTACCTTGAAATGCCCGAGTTTTACAACAAGGACAACGTGTTCTACCTGGAAGAAACTTCCCGCTGGAGCTTTATCGTAGAACATGCCCGCCAGGCTGACATTGCCCTGCTCATCGACACGGCTCTCTCCAATATCGAAAAGAAGAACAAGAGTCTCCGAGGTGCACTCCCTGACAACTATTTCTCCCGCCTCCAGCTGGATGTGGCAAAGCTTGCCGCCCTGATTAGCGACATCGATGGCATCGACACCATCAAGGACAAGGAACAGGATGTCGTCGGCCGTGTGTACGAATACTTCCTTGGAAAGTTTGCCATTGCCGAAGGAAAGGGAAAGGGCGAATTCTATACTCCGAAAACAATCGTTGGCCTTATCGCCGAGATGATTGAACCCTACCGAGGCAAGATTTATGACCCCTGCTGCGGTTCGGGCGGTATGTTCGTGCAGAGTATGAAGTTTATCGAGGCCCATAACGGCAACAAGCGCGAGGTTTCTGTCTATGGTCAGGAATACACCGGCACAACCTATAAGCTTGCCAAGATGAACCTTGCCATCCGTGGCATTACCGGCAACCTGGGCGAAAAGCCTGCCGACACCTTTGCCGAAGACCAGCACAAGGATTTGAAGGCCGACTTCATCATGGCAAATCCGCCGTTCAATCAGAAGTCCTGGCGCGCCGAAAACGAGCTCCTTGATGACCCCCGCTGGAAAGGCTACACCGTGCCGCCCACCAGCAATGCAAACTACGGCTGGATCCTGAACATTCTCTCCAAGCTCTCCGACAATGGCGTTGCCGGGTTCTTGCTTTCTAACGGGGCCCTCAGTGGGGAAGGTGACGAACTCCAGATCCGTAAGGAACTTTTGCAGAACGACAAGGTGGAAGCAATCCTTATTTTGCCCCGCAACATGTTCTACTCTACGGATATCAGCGTAACACTCTGGATCTTGAACAACAACAAGACTGCCCACGAAGTAAAGGTGGGCGAGGAATTGCGCAAGTATCGCAGCCGAAAAGGCGAAGTGCTCTTTATGGACCTGCGCCAGATGGGCGAACCCTTCGAAAAGAAATACACCCAGTTCAGTGCTGCTGACATCGAAAAAATCAGCGGAACCTATCACAAGTGGCAAGTCCAGAAAATCAAGGACGAACCGGAATACTGCGCAACCGCAACCCTCAAGGAAATCGAATCCAAGAACTGGTCCCTTGTCCCCAGCAAGTACATCGAATTCAAGAACCGCGATGAGCAGGTGGACTTTGACGAGAAAATGCGCGGGCTCCAAGCCGAAATGCGCGAACTCTTGAAAAAGGAAAAGGAATCAGAAAAGGAACTGGCCAAAGTCTTCAAGAACCTGGGATATGAACTGTAAAAATGCTGAAAAAAGGGAGTGGTACTACCGATTTTAAGAGAATTTCGGGAGTGGTACTTCCTTTTTTATGTGATTTATTGGCTATTTTTACTTAAAATTGCTATTTTTGATGAAAAAGGAGTTTTATGCTAGAACGAATTTTAAAAATATCGGAAATAGAAGAAGACAGCCTTTTTTTATGGGGTAGCCGTCAGACAGGAAAAAGCACCCTGTTGAAAACGTTGTTCCCCAAAGCTCGTTTTTACGACCTGCTCAAGACTGATTTGCAGATGGCATTCAGGCTTCGTCCCGCACGATTGAGGGAAGAGTGCGAAATGCTCGAAGATGGAGAACTTGTTATCATTGACGAGGTTCAGAAAGTCCCCGCCCTTTTGGATGAAGTTCACTGGCTTATCGAGAACAAGGGAATAAAGTTTATCTTGAGTGGCTCCAGCGCCCGTAAACTGCGCAGAAGCGGAGCAAACCTGTTGGGAGGTCGCGCTTTGCGCCGGACGCTTTTCCCGTTGGTCAGTGCCGAAATCCCAGATTTCGATATAGATCATGCCTTGAACAACGGAATGCTACCTCGTCATTATCTTGCTAAAAATGCTGCGCGGCGAATACAATCCTATATTGGCGATTATCTACAACAAGAAATTGTGGAAGAATCTGTGGTGCGTAGGCTAGATTCCTTTACTCGCTTTTTGCAGGTAGCCGCTCTCAGCAACGCAGAAATTGTCAATTACGCAAACATTGCTCGGGATTGCGGAGTGTCGGCAAAGACTGTGAAGGAATATTTTTCAATTTTGGAAGAAACCCTGCTGGGGTTCAATCTGCCTGCCTATACAAAAGAAATCAAGCGTAAAGTTCAGCAATCGCCCAAGTTCTATTATTTTGACGTGGCAATACCAAACCACTTGTTGCAAAGAATTCCGTTGGTGCAGGGGACCGAAACTTACGGACATGCCCTGGAACACTTGATAATTCAGGAACTGCGAGCATATCTTTCGTATTGCAAGGTTGGCGATAAGCCACTCAGTTACTGGCACACTTTGGATAACCACTACGAAGTTGATGCCGTTATTGGCGATGCCGAAGTGGCGATTGAGATAAAGTCTGCAAAAAATGTAGAGTCTCACGACACCAAGGGGCTGAAAGCCTTTGGCGAAGAACATCCCGAAGCAAAGCTCATTCTTGTTTCTATGGAAGAAACTCCTCGAAAGTTGAATGGAATTGAAGTATGGCCAGCAACCCAGTTCCTGAAAAGACTTTGGGCTGGAAAAATTTTGGGAGAAGTTTCTTGTTAGAAAAAAATGTTGCTATTTCCCAATTTTTTGTTTTTTTCGTTTTTGGGAAATAGAGTCGAGCCGGAATGGTGAAATTTAAGGGATCTATTTGATGTCTGAAAATGATTTGAAACGCCTAGGTGATTACATACGCCCTGTGGATGTAAGGAACAGGGATTTGGAAGTGACGAGATTATTGGGTGTAAGCATAACAAAAGAGTTTATGCCCTCTATTGCCAACATCGTTGGAACAGATTTATCCACTTATAAGGTTGTAACCAAAGGCCAATTTGCCTATGGCCCTGTAACCTCTCGTAATGGCGATAAAATTTCAGTTGCTTTGTTGAATGAATTTGATGATGCCATCATTTCGCAGGCTTACACCATCTTTGAAGTCATTGATAAAAATGCTTTGGAACCAGAATATCTAATGATGTGGTTCCGTCGTCCGGAATTTGACCGCTATGCTCGTTTCAAAAGTCACGGAAGTGCCCGCGAAGTATTTGATTGGGACGAAATGTGCGAAGTTCTCGTGCCAATCCCTTCAATAGAAAAACAGCGCGAAATCGTAGCCGAATACAACACCCTCCAAAACCGTATAGAAACCAACAAGAAACTCATCGCCACCCTCGAACAAACCGCTTGTACAATTTATCAAAAGATGTTCCAAGAAGATTTTTCTATTGTCAAAGGTAGAATCGGAGATCTTTGTAAAAGTTTTTCGGGATTCCCTTTTGACGGCGAACGGTATTCTGAAACGGAAGGAGTTGTTGCTTTGCGAGGTGAAAATGTGACTGAGCAAAGTCTCCGCTGGGATACTGTAAAGAGATTTAATGATGAAATAACGGAACGCATTGCAAAATGCTATTTGCAAGAATGGGATGTTGTCATCGGAATGGATGGATCAAAAGTTGGAAAGAACTGGTCTTTAGTTACAGAATATGATTTGCCTTTACTTTTAGCTCAACGAGTAACAAGATTACGAGCAGATTCTGTTGAAAAGCAGTTGTATCTCTATATGTCGCTGAAAATGGAAAAGTTTTCTGAGTATGTATCACGAGTAAATACAGGATCGACTATTTTGCATATTAGTGGTCCTCAAATAGAGGATTTTCCTGTTGTTATTCCTTCTGAAAATCAATTAGAAGTATTAAAAGAAGAATATGTACCTTTATTTGAATCTATTAAAGAGCGCAATAGAGAAAATCAATTATTAACTCAAATGCAAGCCCTTCTACTAGCAAAAATGGGTGTGTAATTATGAAAAAAAATAAGAACTTAAAACAAATTAACACATTTGTAATTACCGCTTCTGAAATGAATCGTAAATTGGAACTCCATTTTAATCTATGGGAGTCAAGAGCTAATAATATTCATTGCTTAGATATTGGGGTTTTATGCCCTATTGATGAAGACGAAAAAGATTATGACGTTTTTATTCGGGTTCCAGGGATATATGAAAATAAAAAAATAATAAACTTGGGATCAGTCCTAGGTGAGAAAAAAGATGTTGTCTCAAATGTGTTTAATGGAATTGTTTCCTTAGATGTGAAGGATGAATATACCATAATAACGCGAGAGGAAAAAACAGATGATCCCTTCTATCTTGAATTAGGAAGTCCTAAAGTCTCCGAAGAGCAAGACGGAACAAAGATAACGCTTCATGTTCCAAAAGATCAATATGGTAAAGCGAAAAAGAGGTATTTTAGGTATAGGATTGAAAATTTTGACATCTCGTTAATATCTGATTTTGAAACCTCAAAAGCGAGTTTTTTTCTCCCTTCAAAAGAAAAATACACCGTTATAGATTTAAGAATTAATGATTATAAATTACTCGATTACGATGATGGGAAAAAAATACGAGACAATAAAATTTCTTTTAATAAAGTCCACCTCTTTTTAATAAATGACATTGGAGAAACGGTTAATTCGAATGGAATATCTATGGATCCAAGATTGTTTGAAAATCTTAAATGGAATGATTATTTAATCAATAAGACTATTCAAAAATCAATGATTGCCTATCATTTGTCGCAAAAGAAAAGTGATGGCTTGGAAATGGCTTCGTTCTTAGTTAAAATAAAATCAAGCTGGACATCTGTGCGTCAGTTGTTGTGGTATACTTTTATTGTGATATTCTTGGCTTGCTTGGCAAATTTTCTTTTTTCATTAATTCCTTTATTTAGTAATTGCCCTGATGTTATTTATTGCGGAGTTAAGTAAAAATGCAAAAAATTTTAATTGATACAAATATCTTTATTCCGCTAGAGCCAACTTCTCCTAATGATATTGAATATCAGACTCCTTTAGCGAATGAATTCTTCCAAAAAACACAAAAAGTTGGTGCCCCGATTTATTTGTTAAGTGTACAAAAAGAGGATCTTGGTCGCGATCAAAACGAAAACCGCCGTGCTTTAAGAATATTGTCTTCGGGAAAATATTTGCAACTTCCCGATGTTAAAATGTCTGACTACATAAAAAAACAATTTGATATTGATTCGCTTAATTCACACGATTTTGTTGATATTTCTTTGTTAAACGCCCTCTATTCTAATGCCGTTTCAATTCTAGTGACGAATGATCATGGCATTCATACGAAAGCAAAAAAAATAGGCTTAGATGAACGCGTATACCGTTTAGAAGATGCTGTTGATTTTATTAATGGACAACTTCCAAAAGAACTGAAAACGGAACCGTTTAATGCAATTGTAACGAATGAAAAGTGTTACAATTTGGATGTCCATGATGATTTTTTTGATTCATTAAGGCGCGACTATAAAGGATTTGATGGTTGGTTTCGAGAAAAGTGTCAATTAGAACATCGTGATTGTTTTTTGATTCGCGATGGGTCTAAAATCGCTGGACTTTGCATATATAAAAGAGAAGAACCTGTATATGAAATGAACGGTAACATTGTAAAAATATGCACGTTTAAACTGAAATATTCTGGAACAAAGCAAGGCGAACTTCTTCTTCGACATCTTTTTAAGATGTGCTATGATTCCGATGTTGATTGGCTGTATGTTACGGCCTATGAATCCAATTACATTTGCCAATTTTTCGAAGATTTTGGATTTGAATGCTATAAAGAAAAAAAACAGGATACCGGTGAGTTGATTTATCGTAGAAAGATGAAACCTTCTACGATAGATAGAAATTTACCTGCATTACCCTTTCACCAAAGGTTTGGATATCGTTTCTTTGCTTCCTCGGAAAATGCATTTTTAGTGCCTACCGAGGAACGCTTTTACAATCGTTTGTTTCCCGAAACGACAACGCTCGACTTATTTGGGGGCGATCCTTGTTCAAACGCTATTCGAAAAGCGTACATTTGCAATAGTAATTCCCGTAAGCTAAAGCCGGGTAATATTCTTTTCTTTTATAGAACACATTCGGATAAAAAAATTGAGTGTTGTGGGATTTTGGAGAAAATTCTTCGTTCCTCTAATCCTGATGAAATTTTGCCATTGGTTGGCAAAAGATCTGTATTCTCTAAACAAGAAATTGAATCCATGTGTTCAGGTTCTCGTGAATGTTTCTTGATGTTGTTTAGGCAAACGGAAAATCTTTTGGTTCCGTATAGTCTTGAAAATTTAAAACGAGACAATCTTGTTAATGGTTATCCGCAAACAATTACTCAAATTTCTGATGAGGCAAAAAAATGCATTCTGAAAAATATGCTGTTTTAATATCCATTTTTCCAGTATATGCAAATCAAATTTTTGAAGGTACAAAAACAATCGAGTTTCGCAAGAAAGCCTTTCAAGCTGATGTAAAAAAAGTAGTTGTTTATTCTACTCTGCCAGCCGGTAAGGTAGAAGGTTTTTGGAATTTTGATGGAATCGAATCGGTGTCGCCAAAGACTTTGTGGCGTAAATACAGTAAAGTTGGTGGTATTGAAAAAAAGAAATATGATGAATATTTTACGGGTTGTGAGATTGCCCATGGAATAAAAGTGAAAAATCCTCAAAGATTCTCTAAACCCTTTGATATTTCTGAAATCAATCGTAAAGCTCCACAGTCCTATGTGTATTTGACTGAAGAAGAATTTAATGAAATTTGTAAGAAGGGAGGGGTATGATGAAATAAGGTTGTCGTGTCTTTATAAGATTCTTTCTTGTGAGTCAATTTTTATTTGCAAAAAAGATTTGTAATTGTTCTCTGACAACCATTTGATATATCTTTCTAAACCTGTATTCACCAGATTGATTGTGTATTCAATACCCATTATTCCTAAAACGAAGTAGAGATTTTTTACATAATACAAGTTGTTGTCTAATGATGGTTCATCAGGAATTAAAAAATCATATTCGTTCATTTTTTTTAAATAACTTTCAGATTCTTTACAATAGTGAATTTGAAATTCATTATCAATTCTTCGGATGTGATAAGGCCACATATTATAGCCTTTTCCATACCGTACAAAATTTCTTAATTCATCTAGACTCTTATTTTCTATAAAATCTTCTTGCCAATTTTCAATTGGAGAAATTCGCTGAGCAAGCGCCTCTAGAGCGATTAACCCGATAAATTTGGAAACATATACGTTATTACGAGGTGGCTCAAAAATCAGCGGCATATAAAGTTCGTGATGGTGCTGAATCGTATTCCAAGATTTTTCATCATTTACGGTTACATTGATAATTTTTTTAGTAGAAAAATTAATGTCGATGCCCTCTTTTTTTGCCGTATATCCTACAAAGGGAGGTATTTTTCCTTTTTTGTTTTCGATCATCTGTCGAGCCCTTAGAGATCTAAAGTAGGGCATATTTAAAACAGGTTTTTCGATTTTTATGGCAAAATAATTGTTACATTCATCGCATACCACACCCTTTGGAAGAAAATGATGTTTATTCCCTAAACTTTCTGGAATAATGTGTTCAACAGACTTTGAATTATTCGAGTTTTTTTTACAAAAAATGCATCTCATTTTTTTTCTGTCCGATTTTGGTTAATGCCCTTTCACAAACCTTACTCTTAAATAAAAAAAAGACTGTGTAAAATGAATGTAGCAAATTTTTTTATAAGTGCCGTAAACACCTCAATTGGTAAATCTTATTCAATCATCGGTCCGGAATATATAGTCAAGCATGCAAGAGCTGATGAACTATCTGACAGTATTCTAAACAGTCAACTAGCGAATCTAAAAAATGTTTTATTAGCCCTTGCTGCGCTCTACATCCTATGCCAAAATCTCTACAAGAAACTTGAAGATTCCCAAATAGAATTGGAACCGTCAAAGTTGTTTGATTTTCCATAATTTTTCTTAAAATACTTGCCTTTTTCGGTTTTATATTGTATTTTTGTAGAAATTCTACAAAAACGGACTAGATATGCTGGTTAAAATAGAACTTGAGAATTTTTTTTCCATTAGAGACCGCATTTGCATCGATTTTAGGGCGGGGAATACGAAAACAGCCCTTTCCAAGAAACTGGCGGACAATGTTGTCGAATGGAAGGGATTAAAGCTGCTCAAGTCCATTGGCCTTTTTGGTGCAAATGCATCCGGAAAGTCCAATATTCTGAAGGCCATCAGGTTTTGCGGTGTGACGATTCTTGAGTCGCATCAGTATAACGAAAATACAGCATTCCAGTATGCACCGTTCAAATTCGAAGGCTTTCCAGAAAAGCCGAGCCGTTTCTTGATTGATTTCATTTGCGATGACGTTGAATATGAATATTCATTCTCCTTGCTGAAATCTAAGATTATCGCAGAAAGCCTTTTCTACTATCCCAACGATCGCCGTGCCCGAGTTTTTGAAAGGGAAGGGAACGAATACAAGTTTGCAGAAGGTGTACTGGCCAGGCCCAACGATGTGGTTCTGAATACCAGCGACAAGAACTTGTTCCTTACTCGAGCAAGTTCCATGAACCGTGAATTGGCTCAAAAGCTATACCGTTATTTTTGGTCAACTTTTATGCTCGGGTTGATCCGTTTGGATGATCAGAGTGTCGAGGCGTACTTTGACGAAAACAAACCGTTGATTCTTGCCGCATTGCAACATTGCGATAGCGATATTTGCGATATTGAAAAGAAACATGAAATCGTTGCCGTTCCGGTGCCGAGTCCAGGAAATCCCTTTGGTATGCCTGGACAAATCGTGAATCGTGATATGGTGAGATTCCTGACTTACCATAAGATTGCTCCCGATGTGCCCTTTGACATTGATGAAGAATCCGATGGTACCAAGAGGTTGTTCGGCATTCTCTTGAGACTGATTGATGTGGTTAAGAACAATAAGTCTGTATTGCTGGATGAATTTGATACAAGCCTGCACGCAAGTATATCTGAGTTTGTCTTGGATTTGATTCATGCATCCAGACAGTCGCAGCTTTTGTTCTCCACGCACAATTTGAGCCTGATTGATATGAATCGTTTTAGGAAGGACCAGATTGTATTTGTAACCAAGAATGAGTTGGGTGCAACAGAGGTCCATTCTTTATATGACTACAAGGACTTTAGAGAAAATATGGATGCGGAAAAGGCTTACAGACAGGGCCGATTTGACGCAGTTCCTATTGTGACCTCGTCTATTGAAGGTCTAAAGAGAATGCTTTACGGGGAGTAGGGTATGCCGAGGGGTAGAGAAGAGAGAACATCAAAGAAAATGAAACAGGCTTTCCTCGTGTTCTGTGAGGGATATACCGAGGAATGTTATGTGCAGGAGTTACGCCAACGTTTCCGCTCTCCTATAAAAATTGTTCCTATCCGTCAGGGGCAAGATATTTCCAATACTCTTATTGCTCGCGAAGTCAAAAAGGAAAAGGTCTCGAATAGTGACCATATTGAAACTTTTTTGATGTACGATCAGGATGTTCCTGAATTCAATTCCAAATTGGAAAAATGTAACGGAACAAAGATTTGCTCTAATCCGTGTATTGAATTGTGGTTCCTATTGCATTCCCGCGATCAAAAGTCAAGCCTTGGTTCTGCAGAATGCGTAAAGGCTTTGCAGAGCTCTGCAGGGGAGTGGTCTCAATACAAAAAGGGTATGCTTAGCACGACGCAAAAGAATTTGCTGTGGGTCAATCGTTCTATGGCAAGGGAACGAGCGAAAACATTGATTGACGGGAAAAATCCCTCTACTGGAGTGTATAAACTCCTGGATGCCGTGGAACAAAGCTTGTTTAGCAATAATACCCCTTAATTTGGTAGTTGCGATTATTAAATCACGGATTTTCAGCAAAAACAATGTTATCTTTAAATCATGGCCTTCAAAGAAGCTGATTTAGAGATTGCTATCAAGGATCTCCTCGTTAAGGAGGGGTATTCCTATGTTCCTGGGGAGCAGATTGCCCGTTCCGAAGAAGATGTCCTGATTGAATCGGACTTGCGAGAATATCTGCATCGCAGGTATGATGCCGAGGGCATTACCGACAATGAAATCCAGCTTCTTGTGATGGAGTTGCGTTCTTTGGCCGCAAGCGATCTTTACGAAAGTAACAAGAAGTTTTGTACATGGCTTTCTGATGGTTACATGCTCAAGCGCGAAGACCCGAAGCAGAAGGACATTCTCATTGAACTGGTGGATTATTCTGCTTTAGGGGATCACCGAAAGGCGGGCTTTGGCCTGGATTCCGAAGATTCCGATGTCGCCTTGGCTGCTGATGTCCAGGCAAAGTACAGCGCAGACCATAACATTATCAAGTTTGTAAACCAGCTGGAAATTGTAGGCCCAGGGAACGAAAAGCGTATTCCCGACGGCATTCTTTATGTGAACGGCCTTCCTCTGGTTGTTTTTGAGTTCAAGAGCGCTGTTCGTGAAGATGCTACCGTGTTCAATGCCTTTGAACAGTTGACCGTTCGTTATCGTCGCGATATTCCCCAGCTGTTCGTCTATAACGCCTTCTGTGTCATTAGCGATAGCGTTAATAACAAGGCCGGAAGTTTCTTTGCTAAGTACGATTATTATTATGCCTGGCGTCGTGTTGGTTTTAAGGATAAACGTGTTGATGCCGAGGGTATCGAAAGCCTTTATTCCATGATTCAGGGAATGTTTGGCCGTAAGCGCCTGCTGGATATTTTCAAGAATTTCCAGTATTTCCCGGATAGCAGTAAAAAGGAACTGAAGGTTCTTTGCCGTTATCCGCAATATTACGCCGCACGCTCCTTGTACGAGAACATTTGCAAGGCTCGCAAGCCTGCTGGCAATGGCAAGGGCGGTACTTATTTTGGTGCGACGGGCTGCGGAAAGAGCTACACCATGCTCTTCTTGACCCGATTGCTGATGCGTTCTCAGGAATTCAAGAGCCCGACTATAATCTTGATAACAGACCGCACCGATTTGGATGACCAGCTTTCTGGTTTGTTTGTAGGCTCCAAGAAGTGCATCGGCGATGAACGTGTTGAAAGTGTTGAAAGCCGAGCAGACCTTCGTGAAAAGTTGAAGGGCCGCAAGAGTGGGGGAGTGTTCCTTACCACAATCCAGAAATTCAGCGAAGATATTGAACTCTTGACGGACCGCAACAATGTGGTTTGCATTTCTGACGAAGCGCATAGAACTCAGACCAACTTGGATCAGAAAGTTACCGTGACCGACAAGGGCGTAAAGACCAGTTATGGCTTTGCCCGCTATCTGCACGATTCCCTGCCTAATGCAACTTACGTGGGCTTTACAGGAACGCCTGTAGATGCCACGCTGGAAGTATTCGGTGATGAAGTGGATATCTACACTATGGTGGAATCCGTGAAGGATGGCATTACGGTGCCAATCGTTTATGAAGGTCGTGCCGCTAAGGTGGTGCTGAACAATTCCGTTCTAGAAGATATTGAAAAGTATTATGATGAAGCTGCGGAACAAGGTGCCAACGAATACCAGGTGGACCAAAGTAAACGTGAAATGGCCCAGATGGGCGTTATCCTTGGCGACCCGGACCGTTTGAAAGCGGTTGCAGCAGACTTTGTTGCCCATTACGAAGCCCGCATCGAGGAAAAGTCTTCGGTCCGTGGCAAGGCCATGTTCGTTTGCTACAATCGCAAGATTGCTTATCAGCTTTACAAGAACATCTTGGAACTTCGCCCCGATTGGGGAACAGCAAAGGCCTTTGATGAATCTCTTGTGGTTTCGGGAGAGGAACTGAGCGACAAGGAAAAGCGAGAACTGAAGCCAGTTGAACGCATCAAGATGGTCATGACCCGCAACAAGGACGACGAAAAGGACTTGTGGGATTTGCTTGGTGACAAAGATGACCGCAAGGAACTGGACCGTTTGTTCAAACAGGAACGCTCCAACTTCAAGATTGCCATTGTGGTGGATATGTGGCTGACCGGCTTTGATGTGCCTTGCCTTGACGCAATCTACATTGATAAGCCCATTCAGCAACATTCCTTGATCCAGACTATTTCTCGCGTGAACCGTACCTTTGCCGGCAAGGACAAGGGCATCGTTGTGGATTACATCGGTATCAAGCGCAGAATGAACCTTGCTTTAAAGCAATATGGTGCTGGCTCCGAACAGAACGTAGAAGATATTTCTGCAGCCATTACGGAATTCCGCAATCACCTGGATTTGCTCGACCGTCTGATGCATGGCTTTGATGCTTCCGCCTACTTTAAATCTGTGGGCGAGGGGGCTGAACTCAAGAAACTGGAATGCCTGCGCCAGGCTCAGGAATATGTTCAGAAGACGAAAGAAAACGAAGCCCGCTTTATGGGGTTGTCTCAGCGTCTGAAGGCATCCTATGACATTTGCGTGGGTAACGAAAAAATTGAGCAGGCTGAGCGCAATAAGGCACATTTCTATTTTGCAATCCGTTCTATCATTCATAAGCTGACAAAGGGCGATGCTCCCGATACTGCCCAGATGAACGCTCATGTCCGTGAAATGATTGCCGCCGCCCTCCAGAGTGATGGCGTTGAAGAAGTCCTGAAGTTGAACGATGAAAATGCCGAAAATTCAGTCCAGAACATCTTTGACAAGGAATACCTGGAACACATCAACCGCATCAAACTTCCGAATACAAAAATCAAGCTTCTTCAGATGCTTTTGAAAAAGGCTATTGGCCAAATTCGCAAGGTCAATAAGATCAAGGGTGTCGATTTCACCAAGAAAATGCAGGCGCTGGTCGAAACATACAACGACCGCACCGAACAAGACATCTTGAAGAGCGAGGTCTACGAAGAAATGGCGGAGACCCTGACCAACATGATCATGGAAGTCCGTGCAGCCTTCGATGCCGGTGACGACAAGGGCTTAAGCTTCGAAGAAAACGCCTTCTACGACATTCTGAAGATGCTTTGCGACAAGTACCACTTTACTTACCCCGAAGATAAACTGATTGCTCTGTCTAAGGAAGTAAAGAACATTGTAGATGATGTGGCCGCTTACCCAGACTGGAATAAGAAAGACGACATCAAGTCTATGCTCAAGGTGGATCTAATCATTAAGCTGGACGAATTCGGCTACCCGCCCGTAGAACGCGACGAAGTCTACGGCGAAATCTTCGAACAGGCCGAGAACTTTAAGAAGAATAGGTAGGAATGATTCGAACCAGTTTAGCATAAAATGGAGGCTTTATGTCAGAAACAGCTAAATTCACCTGGATTCCGTTTTACGAAGAGTTTGCCTTAAAACTCTTAGAGTTTATTGACAATAGATCGGAGCTAGTAAAAAAAATAAAAGAAATCAATCCTGAGAGAATTCATTTCATAACAGCAAAAACTCCTGATGGAGATTTTCATGATATAGATCCTTTTTCTGTATTTGCCATATTTAATCGTTCTTCCAATATTGAAAAAAGACAGGAAATTCTCAATACTATTAGAAGAAGCTTTAATCTACAATCTACTATTCCTGAAAATTTTGATGCAATTCCTCTGGTGAATGCACAAAAAGCATGTTTCTATTATGAAGATGAAAAATCCGAAACAATACCATTGTTGTGGAATCTTTTTAAAGCTTTTATGGATGATAAAATCGATGATATTAAGGACCTTTTTGACAAGGCGCAAAAAAGAAAAGGCATTCGATGGAATTTGACGATGGCTTTCTTTTGGATGAAACCTAAAGAGTACATGCCGCTAGATGCTAAAAGCAGAAATTTCATCCAAAATCATTTGACTATTAAACTTTTTAGCGATAGCAGATTAAATGGCGAAAACTATCTGTCTTGTATAAAGAAAATTAAGGAAGCCTCTAATGAAAATTTCGCTGTATTATCTAATAAAGCGTGGCTGGTAAATGAAAAAATGGAAGTCAATGGATTGATGGTCCAGGATAGTAGCAGTGATTGGCCTGACGACCTAATTAAAGATATGGATGGTGATGTTAGGCCAGGTTCATTCTGGTGGCACGAAAATCCTGTAGGTAAGGGTGACACCATAAAGCTTTTGAGAGATAAATTAAAAGAAGATGGTTCATTTGATTTTTATATTTTCCGAAACAGAAAGGCAATATATAAAGCTATTGTGACTGATTTTGTGTGTTCACAAGAAGAATACTCAACAAAAATCGAAGACTGGAAAAGTAAGAATACACAATGGCTTAAAGAATCTTTTGCAGAATTTAACGACTTCGATGGAAAAAGAACTGCGAAAATTCTGTTCTATGTAGAAGAAATGGAAAAATTGGAAAATCCTATATCAATGGATGATTTTGTTACATCAAAGAATTTCAAGAAACCTCATATAACAAAACTTGTTCCTTTTAAAAGAGTAAATATTGCAGGGAATTTCCATAGCGAGGATGAAGAAATGGATATATCAACATATGTTAAGCTCCTTGAAGCAAATCACAACATCATCCTTCATGGTGCTCCTGGTACTGGAAAGACCTATCTCGCTAAAGAAATAGCTTCTGCAATGATTTTTGGAAAATCTCAAAAATCTCTTGATGATGATGAAAAAAGTTTATTGACAGAACAAATTGGTTTTGTTCAATTCCATCAATCCTATGATTATACTGATTTTGTGGAAGGCTTGAGACCTGCTAATGGTGAAAATGGGAAAGCGGACGGCTTTGAACACAAAGATGGAGTTTTCAAAAAATTCTGTACAAAGGCTTTGTCTTCGAGAAAAATCAATGACGTTGATAATTTTGAAGAAATTTATCGAAAGCTAATTGAAGAATTAAACGAAAAGGAGCTTGTTGAAATAAAATCACGCAGTGGCGGAAAGTTTGCCATTGCACTAAATGCAACTGGAAATGGATTAATTCTTTTACTAAAAAAGGACGGAGAATATAAGCAAACTTCCTATGGATTTTTCAACTATGATCAATGTTATAAAGTCTATCAAGGATTTCCGGGCGTTCCTAGGGGGGGCTTAGATAACTATCGAAAAGCTATCGTAGATCACATGAAAGACAACATGGGCTTAAAAGAGTATGTCCTAGGACAAATTGCCACGATTGCAAAACCTTTCGTTTTCATCATTGACGAAATAAATCGTGGTGAGATATCCAAAATTTTTGGTGAACTTTTCTTCTCCATAGACCCAGGTTATCGTGGTGAAAATGGACGAATCAATACACAATATCAAAATCTTGTAGAAGAAGGTGATACTTTTGAAAACGGCTTCTTCGTTCCCGAAAACGTCTACATCATTGGCACCATGAATGATATCGACCGCAGTGTAGAAAGCATGGATTTTGCAATGCGTCGTCGTTTTGCATTCAAGGAAATCAAGGCAAGCGATCGAATTGAAATGCTGAAGGATGCTGAAAATGGAATTGGCGTTTACGCAGAAGATGCGGAAAAGCGAATGAACGCATTGAATGCAGCAATAGAAAATGTTCCGGGTTTGTCTTCTGCCTATCACATTGGGCCAGCATATTTTCTTAAGTTAAAAAATTATATAAACGATTCAAATCCGTTTAATTCTCTTTGGGAATACCATATCGAAGGTATTATCAAGGAATATCTCCGCGGCATCGATCCTGATGGAACTCACTTTGAGGCTCTGAAAAAGGCGTATGACGAGGTTGCAGAGGGTTAACCTTGGAAATCATTTCTTTAAAAGACAATACTCTCAATCAGCCTCTTGATGGCTTTAAGGGCTCTTGCGATTTTCTTCGCAAGTCTCTTGACAGTATTGCCGGAAAGACGTTTTCTCAATTAAGTGAATCAAACTTCATTGTATTCCCTCCAATTGCCAAAGATGCCGATTTAAAGAATGACGACGTTGTCTTAAATTGTCGTGTCGATGGCGAAAATCTTTGTTTTACTACAGGCAATGTGATGGGCTTCTTTGCTGCAAGCAAAGACAATCATTTCCAAATACAATCTCGATTTGATTCTGGAAACAAGAATTACTTCTTGCATTACATGCTCCAAAAAGTGTGCAATGTAGCGTTTACTCCTCGCACCAGCGTGGGGGAGGATTCATTCTACGATTTTATTTATTTCTTGTTCCCGGCCTATTTGCGAAAGACGATCAATCAAGGCGTTTACCGAGCCTATGTGACCAGGGAATATAACGACGCCAATGTTTGTGGTCCCATAGATGTTGCCCGTCATATTCGAAAGAATGTTCCGTTCAATGGCAAAATTGCCTATCACACGCGTGAATACACAACGGACAATTGCGTAACACAGCTGATTCGCCATACCATAGAGCATATTCGCTCCTTGAGCATGGGGGATGCTGTTCTGAATGGTTCGGACGGCAAGAATCGTGACGATGTGTCAGAAATCGTTGCTGCGACACCGACATATTCAAGACATAATCGCATGTCCGTTATTGCCAAGAATCTTCGTCCTGTTACACATCCCTATTACACAGCATACGAACCCTTGCGTAAGCTCTGCCTGGCCATTTTACGCCATCAAAAGCTAAGCTATGGCGAAAACAACTCGGATTCCATCAATGGTATCCTTTTTGATGGAGCCGCCCTTTGGGAAGAATATCTAAACGTAATCATGCGAGATTCGGAAATTGGCGAAAAGCTTGTCCATCCGAATAACAGGAAAAACTCTGGATTCCAGTATCTATTTGTTGATGATGACGGAAGCAAAAATCGTCGTATTTATCCAGATTTCCTGTTTGGCGCAGATTCCAAACAGGGAAAAATATTGACTGCCGAAGCCGTTCTAGACGCCAAATACCGCCGTTTAGATGACGGCTTGGATAGAGACGCCTCTTTCCAGATATTGTCTTATCTGCTACGATTCTCTTCAAAGAACGGGTATTTACTATATCCGTCAGAAAATCAAAACGCAGAATTCAAAACATTCAAGTTGATTCAATCACCAGGAATGCCTGAAATTACCATAAAGACGATTCCGTTCCATGTTCCAAAATATGATGCTGCAGAATCCTTCAATGATTTTTCAGAGAAAATGCAGAAGGAAGAAGGGCGATTCTTGGGAAATATGTCTATTTAGCAAACGATTTGGGGGAGATGCGTGGCTACAAGCTTATATAAATACCTTGATGCGGATGGTGCACTGAAGATGTTGAAGTATCACAACCTTCAGTTTACCAATGCAACGAAGTTAAATGATCCTTTTGATTGTCATCCAAGCTTAATTGATTTCTCAAATGTACCCGCTGAGAAATGTCGCGTTTGGCCCTCATATGTCATTTCCAGATTGGAATCGTCTCCATATAAGAGAAATCACCAAATGGCGTGGATTTGTAGTCTTTCCAAAGTCTACGACTCGTTGCTCATGTGGAGCTACTATGGGGCTCATAAGGGTGTATGTATTGGCATTGACATGACAAAGGCCCGCAATTATCATCGAATTCCGAATGGTGTTTATCTTGAAGCCTTGGAAATGGAAGTCCAATATAGAGATGTTGTGGAAAAACCGGACTATTACCGCCATAAGGGCCTGGTTGATTATTGGCGGTACCAATTGTCAACGAAGGCGAAAGCCTGGGAGCACGAAAAAGAAGTGCGCCTTGTGTTGATTGACCCCTTAGTGGGGGACATTCCTTCAGATTATCCAAAGGATGCATGTAATGATGATGGATCCGTAGATTATAAAGAGGTTCGATTCTATCCACAAATTGGCAAGGAATGCTTTAATGCTTTATATCTTGGTGTCAATATCGACAAGAATAAAGAAAAGAGCTTGATAGAGACAGCCCGAAATTGTAATCCAGAAATGAATATTTATCGAATGACAATAGACCCGGATGCTTTTAGATTGGTTCCTGAATGCATCAAAATTGACTAGTTGGTTTATTTAAGTTAAATATTTGTATAGATTTGGATAGACAAGTTATTGAGACCAAAAGGATCGTTTCGCATGAATCGTAGAGTTCATTATCGTACTAATGTCCAGGGAGAATCCTTGGAAGAACGACTTCGTGATTTGATTAGTTCGCTTTACGAGACCCTGTTGTTTCCTGCCTTTTGGACAATTATCGTTGTATATTACTGGCTTATTGCGTTGGGCGTAATTAAAGTTGGTGTTGTTCCTGCGGTTCTCATGACGATTGTCTTGCTAATTGTATCAATAAAAACTGCTAAGAAATATCGAGTAATCAAGAGAGATATTTATAGGTGCCGTAAAGGCCTGGAAGGCGAAAGATTTGTCGGGAACATGGTTTCAAAACTTTCTTCGGACTCAAACTTTGTATTCCACGACATTGCTTGTAAATATGGACCAGATGAAAAAACTTGGCGAAATATTGATCATGTGATTGTCAGTTCTAAGGGAATTTTTGCTATTGACACCAAGAATTGGTCCCTCTTAGACCGAGAGTATAATCAAGCTGATTATATTTTTGACAATGGTCTCTTGGTCAATAGTGCAGGTGAGTTGCAAGATGGTGTTATTGAAGAGGTTGACCAGGAAGCAACTTTTCTCGAAAAAAAGATTAAAGAGTGGTTAGGTGTGCAGTATCCGGTAAAGCGAGTCTGCATTATGATAGGAGCATATGTGGAATATGTACAGAAGGATTTCTCCAAATATTGGATATTCAGTGAGAACGGCTTTATGTCGTTCTTTGAAAAAGAGTACGAATGTATTCCGATGAACGATGTGCTTCGCATACAGGATAATCTTCGCCGTTATGCAGAGAAGGCTGTAAAATAATAGTTGGTAAAAATGGGTGATAGACAGTTTCCATTTGACTGGATTTACTTCTTTTTAATATGACTATCGATATTTATATGTTGTCAGGTAATGTAGATTTTAAAATAATACTTTCTATTCGTTTGCCGTTGTATTCAAATGACAAAGAGAATGATGTTGTAAATAAATTAATAGACGAAATGGGATGTTTGTCTGGGAAAATGATATTGGAAAAAATGCCCCTAAAGTATGAATCGTCTTTATTGCAAAGTAGCCAAGCGAAACAATATATAGAGAAAAATAAAACATTATATCCTTTTTTTTATAACTCAAAATTGTATCTGTTCAAAGTAACGGTTCCTTTTTCGAATGAATGGAAATTAGACAATGAGGAAAAGGGAATACATCTCTCTGCAGAAGAGGGTTTTGTTGAAATAATGCGGTCGGAGCTAGAATTTTTTGTTTATCGATTTAGTTTTGCTTTAGGAATTGCTTCATATGGCCTATTAGATATAGGTCTTACTTCTATTTTGTTGAATGCGGAATATATTCATAGAGTTCGAGGTGTTATTAACAGTATTAATTGGGCTAGAGACATCGAAAATTCAAAATATGACATTTTAAACCAAATTTCTTTTCAGCAAATACTAGATTGGCTTTTTTCGATAGATGATGTTTTAGACTGCTGTGGAAAAACACCTTTAGGCAAAAGCCTATCGATTTTTTCAAGGATGTTTTTTGAGCCAGGGCATGATACAAATTATGTTTTAGACGGCTTACTATCTGTAATGGCTTTAGAAGCTTTATACGAGAGTGAAGGATCTAGAAAAGATTTGACCAATCGTATATCGGCATTCCTTGAAAAGGATTTAGCCGTTGTGAAAGAAGATGTTAATGACATTTATAAGCATCGTTGTGCCATTGCACATGGAGGTTTTGCCATGCCGTTTAATCTTTGTGATTATGATGCTTCGCAGGAATCAGAAAAGGCATTTCATACTGTCGGAGATAAATATTGGATAGGTTTGCAAATTCTATTTGCATCATATCGAAAAATGATAAAACTTGGTCTAAAAGAATTGAAGTTTAAAACAATTTGGTGCTGAGTTAGAGATTTTGATAGCGATGCTCGATACATCGCTTTTTGCTGTTATCAGTTTTTCATTTTTAATACCGTAAAATTTTTACGGCAATTATTTCCTTATTTACCATTTTTATGTATATTTAGTGCCGAAAAACAAGGATTTTCTATATGCTGTCTTCTTTTTCCGTAAAAAATTTTAAGAACTTCGAGAAAAAGTTCACTATTGACCTGTCACAAACCAAGCAGTATGCCTTCTCCGAAGCATGCGTTAAGGATGGTATTGTGAAGACTGGTCTGATTTACGGGCCCAACAGCATCGGAAAGTCCAATCTGGGCAAGGCCATCTTTGATCTGGTACAAACGGTAACGGATAAAGACAGAACCCCTTCGCTTTATATATCCTACAATAATGCTCGTCATTCTGAAGAACTTGTTGAATTTGAGTACGAATTTGTCTTTGGCAAAATCCGTGTTCGATATGCTTATGCCAAGTTTTCCTACGAAGACTTGGTTCATGAGGAATTCTCTGTGGATGGGGTTGTCGTTGTAGAACGTCATGGAGGTAATTTCCACACGACTCTTCACGGAGCAGAGACTCTTGATGGCAAGTCTTTGAATTCAAAAATTTCGGCAATGCGATTCATCAAGGCCAATGCTTCGCTTATAGATACTCCGGTCAATTCAGCTGTTAAGGAGTTCTTTAAATTTGCCGATAGAATGCTGATGTTCTCTAATTTGAGGCAAAACTATTATCAAGGTTTCTTCATTGGTTCTACGCAAGTTGATATCGAAATCATTAAGAGAGGCAAGCTTTCCGAACTGGAAGCATTCCTTAATTCCGTTGAGGTAGATTGCAAGTTAAAGAGCATGATGTTTAACGGACAGCAAAAAATGTTCTTTGAATTCGGTGACGGAAACTATATCGATTTCTGGGAAAACGCATCCACGGGTACCCAGGCCCTGGTGTTTTTCTTCTTCTGGTATTTGCAGATGCTCGACACTCCGGAGCTTGCTCCGAGCTTCGTGTATCTTGACGAATTCAACGCATTCTATCACGAAAAGACAGCCGCAAAGGTTGTTGAGCTTTTGAGAGATGTTCCGTGCCAGGTGCTGTTGACGACCCACGATTCAAATTTGTTGACCAACGACTTGATTCGTCCGGACTGCGCATTCAATATGCAACCCGAATACAAGAATGTTGATTCTTACGTAATGGGTCCGCTGTCTTCCAAGACGCAGAAGGAGTTGCGCCAGGCACTCAACATACCAAAGATGTACCGTGCAGGAGCGTTTAATTGAGTTCTGCCAAGATCCTTGTCATTTTAGAAGGTGAACAACCTGAAGGGAATACGCTTGCACGCTTGCAACGAGCGTTTCCCGATGAATTGGCTGACCTTTCTGAAGATTTGGTCAAGATCGTCTATACATCCAATATTTATGCTTTGTATAATGCTTTAAAAGAAGACGATGAATTTTTGGATGTTGTCGAGGTTTTGAAAGAACGCTTTCCGTCTAATGATTCGTTGCGGAATATTCTGAGAGATGAGGTTTCACAGATTTTTCTCTTCTTTGATTTGGATGTTCACGGCAAGTCTTTGGAAGAATCTAGCAAGCAACTTTCTGAACTGCTTGAGTTCTTTGATAACGAAACTGAAAATGGAAAGTTGTTCCTGAGTTATCCGATGGTTGAGTCTATAAATATCTGCGATTCGACAACCGGGCTCATGTTTGATGATCGAAAGTTTTTCAAGATTGAAGATTGCATGAATGACGGTTTTAAGAATTTTGTTAACGATTTGAATCGCGATTCCAAAACCATTTGCAGAGCAAACTCCCGAGAAAACTGGACCAAGATTTGCAAGTTCAATTATGAAAAAGTTCAATGGTTGAAGAATAGCTGTTCTGACAATTTGGAAACAGCATTGAAGGGGATGGCACAGCCATCAATCTTTGAATCGCAAAAGAAATTTATGCTAGGGGAGGGAACCATCGCCACCCTAAGCGCATTCCCATTTTTCTTTCTGGAATATCTGGGTGTTCAGAAAACGGTAGAAGTGCTACACCTTAAAGAATTGCCCTAGAAATACTTCCGATTCATCGCTTCAAGTAATTCCACGTTTAGAATATTATCTAAATCGGGAATCACGCTGTCAATTGAAGTTCATCAAAATTCATGTAAAGTAATATAGTCATTTATGCATCTTTTAAGTGGATTATTTTTTGATAATCAAAGTACTTGAAATTTCTCTTGCTTTTGCCTATATTTCATTCCGTAGTTCATTACTCCTTGCGACAGTCGACATAGACTTGCAAAAGTCCGTACGTGCATTCGCGGCAAGGTCCATTAACCATCTGGTTGATGTTGTTGGATAGCTGGCAGGAGACGCGGCCTGCTCGAGCGCGTAAGTTCGCCGCAAGGTGAAATTGCGCCAAGTAACGCCGGAGAATACCCCCGCCAACAACAGCGCTAGAACCTCCAATCTCTACGCAACGTAGGGAACATTTCTCAAAACAAGTAAAACTAGAAGTCACAATTTGTGACCTCAAAATTCATGTATCATGAAAACGCTTTCCTTGTGAAAGGGAAGGTTTATGGAGGCTATATGGCTAAAAAAGAAATCTCAACTTATTCTCAGCAAACTTTTGAAAGCATCAAGCATGTAGACGAAAATGGTGTCGAATTCTGGTACGCGAGGGAACTGCAGACAGCGTTGGAATACACACAATGGCGTCGTTTCGAAGATGCTGTTGATAGAGCAAAAGTGGCGTGTGATGCTAGTGGAATTGAAGTTACAGACCATTTTGCCGACGTTGGCAAAATGGTATCCCTTGGCTCCGGATCTGAACGTGAAATCAGCGATGTAAAGCTTTCTCGCTATGCCTGCTATTTGATCGTAATGAACGGAGACCCTCGTAAAAAGGTAATTGCTCTTGGACAGACGTACTTTGCGGTAAAGACTCGTCAGCAGGAGATTGTAGAAAACATTGAACAGTTGTCTGAAGATGAAAAACGTCTTGCGATTCGTGACGAAGTTACTATCCGCAATAAATTCCTGGCTAGTGCAGCAAAGGCTGCCGGAGTCGAAACTCCTGTGGACTATGCTGTGTTTCAGAATCGCGGATATCAGGGCTTGTATAACGGCTTGAGCATGCAGGATATTCATAAGCGTAAAGGGCTGAAGAAAAGTCAACAGATTCTGGATCACATGGGCGCAACAGAACTTGCCGCAAATCTTTTCCGTATCACACAAACAGATGATAAGCTGCGCCGCGAGAATATCAAGGGCAAGGAGAATGCGAACGAAACGCACTTTGCCGTTGGGCAAAAAGTCCGTCAAACAATCAAGGAACTTGGCGGCGTTATGCCCGAAAACCTGCCCACACCAGAGAAAAGTGCAAAACAATTGAAAAGGTTAAAGAAATAAGGTCATAAGCTTTATTCGCTTTACCTAATTGCGAATACAGTGTGTTCGCAATTTAATTGGGCTAAGTATTTGTGCAAAACCTATAGTAGCAACTAAGGCAAAATATTTATGACTAGAGAAGAATACGAAACAAAAAAATATATGCTTCTTGATCAAAAGAATGAAATTGAAGCCAAGATTACCAAACTATCCGAAGAATTTCATACAGAGGAATTATCGGATTATCAAGAGATGTATAATGGCAAGTTTATTTTGTCTTTCGCAAGAATGCGAAGGTTATACAGCTCCGGAGAAAAAGTGCCGAATCATTTTTTTATTCATTATGTTGAATCTGTTAATTTCATCGGGATTGGATTTTTCCGTTTCAAAGGAAAACAATGGGAAATTGATTTTTCTTCGAAGCTAGGCTATAGCAGATGTAACCTAAGTATGACGGAAGATGATTTGGACGTTTATTGTTCCTCGATAGACAGCATTATATCAAAAGAAGACGCAATGAAACGCCTATCGGAAGCAAGAACTCTTTGTTGTGAAATATGTGACAATCTGAAACTTTAACGATAGAAGTCAGTTATGGAGTAAAAATGAAAATTGCACCAGCTACAGATCAGTATGATTTGCCGGAATATCTTTCGTTGCAGTTCGTGTATCTTCACGGAATGTTGGAGGAAAAATTTGGAACAGACCTTTGCCTTGTTCAGGCGGGGATTGTTCCGCCTATGGGAATAAGTGTTGTTGAGGTTGAAGGCGTAGAAGAGCCGTGTATCGCATTCCTTTGGCGTTATGAAACGGCTAAAGTCGAATGCATTAAAGATGGGCGAGGTCGTGATGCATTGTGGAATGGATATCGTGGATTGATTGTTGCCCAAAGCGACCGAAAGCATATGCATGATGCTTTGGACAAGTTTATTGATAAGGCGTTGGTTATATGACCCCTTGAAATGACTTTTCGTGAATAATGAAAAGCTACACACTGTGTAGCGAGTTGAGCTGGAATTTTGGGGCTAGGCATGAAGGATGCAAGATATGTATAAGCCAGAAAATGTTGTAATTAAGGACGATGAGTCTGATTCCTGGGAAGATACGGACTTGTTTAAAAATCGTTTCGCGGAATCAACTCCCGGTGAAATGATTTTCGCCAGTCGTGATATGCGCGGCTGGTCTCAATCTGCACTGGCAGAGAAACTTGGCAAGTCTCCACACTATGTTTCGGATCTTGAAAACGGGCGTCGGGCGGTGTCCAAGAAAATGGCTGTTGCGCTTGGCAAGGTTTTTGAATGCGACCCGTCAATATTCTTTGAATTTTGATCATTTTGTTGGCGTCAACAAAATGATTCGCATTACCTAATTGTGAATACAGTGTGTTCACAATTAAACTCAAATTCAAGCAGTATCGCTTGGCTAGGATTATGAAGGTGGGCTCATGAAAATGCCCAAAGGCTTTAAGCTGGTCGATGATTTTCCTTCAAAGGAAAAAATTGAAGAACTAGAAAACGGTACTTCTGTAATGGAGCCTGTGACCATAATTACTGGCGGTGATGAATCGGAGACTTTTAAAGAATCGATAACACGCATCAAAAAGCCTATTGCTGATCCCAAAGATACGCTCAATCCTGCAAAATTACCCTAGAAGGTAAAATTAATTTAGTTCTTTTGTTAAAAAGAGCTATCTTTGCGTTGTGAGCCTAGTTTTCTTAGATATTGAAGTTTCTACATCCAGCGGGAAAATCGCCGATTTGGGCGCCGTTGATTCTCAAGACCAGACGATTCATACGCCTAGTCAGGGAGATTTCCTGAATTTCGTGAAGGATGCAGAATATGTCGGTGGTCATAATGTCTTGAATCACGACCTTCAGTATCTAAAACACCTAGATTTGGACAAAAAGAAGGTTATAGACACTCTTTATCTTTCGCCGCTGATGTTCCCCATGCGGCCCAGCCATAAGCTGTTGAAAGATGAAAAAATCCTTAGTGATACCTTGAATAATCCCTTGCTGGATGCCAAGAAGTCTAGAGACCTGTTCCATGACGAAGTAAACGCATTTCATGCTTTGGACGATGACTTAAGGGACATTTATTTCAATCTTTTAAAAGGCACCAAGGAATTCAAGGACTTTTTTGAGTATGTGGGCCTAAAAGAAGAAAGCAAGGGCTTCTTTAACAATCTTCTTTCTGCCAGATCCAGCACTAGGAACCTTGTTAAGCAAATTCAGAGCCGTTTTGCAGGCTTGATTTGTGAAAACGCTTCTATAGAGTCCTTTGTTACAGAACACCCCATAGAACTGGCCTATGCTTTGTCGGTAATAAACCTGCAGGATAAGCGTTCTATTACGCCAGCTTGGGTGCTGCGTAACTATCCATACACAGAGAACATTCTTTTCTTATTGCGAAATAATCCGTGTCATGAGCCTACGTGCCCCTATTGTAGTGGAAAACTGGATGTCCTTAAGAAGCTGAAAGAAATCTTTGGGTACGATAATTTTAGAACTTACGATGGGGAACCTTTACAGGAACAGGCTGCTGCGGCGGCGGTCAACAATGATTCCTTGCTGGCTATTTTCCCCACGGGTGGCGGCAAGTCCATTACTTTCCAGCTGCCGGCTTTGATGGCGGGGGAGAACTATAAAGGCTTAACAGTCGTTATTTCACCCTTGCAGTCCTTGATGAAGGACCAGGTTGACAACCTTGCTTCCAAGGGGATTGCCGATGCCGTAACTATCAATGGTCTTTTGGATCCTATTGAACGTGCAGAGGCCATTAAACGTGTGGAATCGGGTTTGGCATCTATGCTGTACATTTCGCCGGAATCCCTCCGTTCCCGTACCATCGAAAAACTTTTACTTTCTAGGCAGATTGCCCGTTTTGTAATTGACGAAGCCCACTGTTTTTCTAGCTGGGGCCATGATTTCCGTGTAGATTATCTCTATATCGGCGATTTCATCAAGAAACTCCAGGAACAAAAATCCAGTCTAAGAAGAATTCCTGTTTCTTGCTTTACAGCAACTGCAAAGCAGAAAGTGGTTCAGGATATTTGCGATTACTTTAAAAAGAAGCTGGATCTTGATTTAAAGATTTTTGCCACAAAGGCAACCCGCGCAAATCTTACTTACCATGTAATCTATCAGGAAGACGAAGACCAGAAATACAAGACTTTAAGGTCTTTGATAGAAACAAAGAATTGCCCGACCATTGTCTATGTTTCAAGAACCAAGAAAACTCTGGAACTGGCAGAAAAGCTAAGTATGGATGGTTTTGTTGCATTGCCTTTTAACGGAAAGATGGAAAGCCGTGAAAAGGTGGAAAACCAGGAAGCTTTCATTAGTGGCAAGGTCCAGATTATCGTAGCCACATCTGCTTTTGGCATGGGTGTTGACAAGTCTGACGTTCAGCTTGTGGTCCACTTTGAAATTTCTGATTCTCTTGAGAACTACGTTCAGGAAGCCGGTCGTGCAGGGCGTGACCAGAGCTTGCAGGCAGAATGTTATGTTCTTTTTAATGAAAGTGACCTGGACAAGCATTTCTTGTTGCTGAACCAGACAAAGCTCAGTATGAGTGAAATTCAACAAGTCTGGAAGGCTATTAAGAGCCTTACAAAGAACCGAACAGAGCTTAAGCGCTCTCCTCTGGAGATTGCAAGAGAGGCTGGCTTCGATGATCCTAATGGTGATGTAGAAACTCGCGTAAAGACCGCAATTCTCGCCTTGGAAGAGGCTGGCTACATTGAACGTAAGCAGAATTGCCCTCAGGTTTACGCCACTGGCATTCAAGTTTCAAATATGGATGAAGCTCGTAGTAAGATTACAGCTTCCAATATGTTTGATGAAAAACAGAAAGAGAATGCCATTAGAATTATAAGTCTTCTGATTTCTCAGCGAAATACTTTTAAATCCAAAGGTGACGAGGCTGAATCCCGCATTGATTATATAGCCGATATCCTAGGTATGGAATGCAGTGCTGTTCAGGAAACAGTTCAATTGCTTCGTGCTGAAAATGTCCTTGCCGATTCCAAGGATATGACCGCCTATATCAAGAAAGGTGATGGCGAAAACAAGTCCAAGTTGGTTGTAAAGCGTTTTGAAGCTCTTGAGAACTTTATTATTTCAAAACTAAAAACAGGGAAGACTGTTTTCAATCTCAAGGAATTAAACGAGGAAGCCGCTGCGGCTGGTATCAAAAAGGCCAACGTTAAGGATATAAAGACCATTCTTTATTTCTGGATGATCAATGGTCTTATCGAAAAGAACTACTGCACTGATATTTGCACAAAGATTGAACCGAAGGTCTCCCTTGAAAATTTGGTAGAAGACTTTAATCATCGTGTTCAGTTGGCTCATTTTGTTATTGACCAGCTTTATCAGGCAAATGTTGATGCCAAGACAAATGCTCGCGATGAGGCCTTGATTCAGTTCTCCGAAAAAGAATTACTGACGGCGTATGAAAATCAAATTTCGTTATTTGACAAGACTCCGGTTTCGTATAAGGATCTCGAAAAATCCCTCCTGTATCTTTCCAAGATTAATTCTTTGCAGTTGGAAGATGGCTTCCTGGTGCTGTATAACGCACTTGAAATTCATAGAATTGAAAAGAGCAATTTGATCAAGTATAAAGTTGACGACTATGAAAAGTTGAACAACTTCTACCAAATGAAAATGCAGCAAATCCATATTGTTGGTGAATATGCCAACATGATGGTACGCGATAGCAAGCAGGCTCAGGTTTTTGTAAGTGATTATTTCGCCCTTGATTACAAGATGTTCTTGAATAAGTATTTCAAGGGCAATCGCATGGATGAAATCAATCATAACATTACGCCTGAAAAATATCACGAAATTGTTGATTCTCTTTCGGAACGTCAGAAGCAAATTATTGAAGATAAAAATAGCCAATACATTATGGTGGCTGCAGGTCCGGGAAGTGGAAAGACCCGAGTCCTTGTGCATAAGCTGGCTTCCTTGATGCTGTTGGAAGATGTAAAGCATGAACAGTTGCTGATGCTTACGTTCTCTCGTAGTGCAGCCATTGACTTTAAGGAAAAACTCCATAAGCTGATCGGTAGTGCAGCCTCCTTCTTGACTGCAAAAACATTCCATTCCTACGCATTTGATTTGCTAGGAACCATGGGTGACCTGGATAAAGCAGGTTCCGCTGTTGAAATGGCTGTGGAAAAAATCAAGGAAGGGGAAATTGAGCATAGCAAGATTACCAAGAAAGTCTTGGTAATTGATGAAGCCCAGGATATGGATGAACATCAGTTCGCCTTGGTTCAGGCCTTGATTGAAGAAAATGAAGACATGCGAGTCATTGCCGTAGGCGATGATGACCAGAATATTTTCGAAGGTGTTCATCAAAAGGCGGGCTCGGCATCAGTAGATTTAAATCGCTTTATGGATCTTTATAAGGCGAAGAAGTACGAACTGGTGGAAAATTACCGCAGCATTAAAAAGGTTGTAGACTTTAGTAACGCCTTCGTTCAGGATATTCCCAATCGCTTAAAGGTAAATCCCATTAGAGCTGTAAAGGATGGGGAAGGAGCCGTCAGGGTTCGAAAGTTTAGCTCGCCGAACATGGAACATGCCATTGTCGAGCATATGAAAAAGTATTCTCATTTTGATAATGCTTGCGTATTGACTCAGACCAATGATGACGCGTTGAAGATGATGGCTCTCTTGAACTACGAGCATATTAAGGCCAAGTTGATTCAGGATAGCGATGGGTTCTCGCTCCATGACCTTGTTGAATTCAGAAGCTTTATGAAATGGCTCTCCAATAATGAAGATCCTGTCATTAGTACAGAAGAATGGGATTCTGCAATGGGTAAGCTACAACAGTACTATCAAAAGAGCGCGTTGTTGCCTATTTGCATAAAAGCGCTTAAGGTTTATCAGAAGCATAATGATCGTCTTTATCGAAATGATTTGAAGCTGTTCTTGATGGAATCGAGAGTGTCAGACTTTGAACGCGGCGAAAAGAATGAAGTTGTTGTTTCTACGATTCATAAGGCAAAAGGCCGTGAATTTGATAGAGTCTACATGCTGATTAAGGATCAGAGAGCTGATTCTGATCAAGGCCGCCGTGTATTATACGTAGGATTTACCCGAGCTAAAAAGCAATTATACGTATTCCATTGCTGCCCCTTCTTGGATAAGTATGCTCCTGTCATTGTAGAACATGCGAAGTATTCTGAACCTGCAGAAATCATTTGCCAGTTTGGCCATAAGGATATGTTCTTGAGCTATTCTTATGGAGAAACTATTGACGAAGGTGAAGGGCTGAAAAAACGAATCTTCAAATTGCATAGCGGCGATATATTGAAGTATTCCCATGGTGGACTGTATGACTTCAGCAATTCCAAGAATCCAGTTGCCATATTGTCTAAAAAGGCTAAGGAAAAGATTTCCCATCTAAAGGATTTGGGATATTCTGTGAAAAATGTACGAATCCGTTATGTAGTGGCCTGGCATGATAAGGAACGTGAAGACCACTGTCCAATTATACTGCCGGAAATTGAATTGGTGAAGAATCATGTCTAAGTATATTCTTGTTGATTTTGAAAATGTTCATGAAAGCAATTACAAAGACTTGCTTTCCAAAGATATTCGCTTAAAGGTTTTTCTTGGAGAGTCTCAAAATAAGATTCCTACAGAACTTGTTCTTGGAATTCAGGATGCAGCTGGTCTTGGTCGATTGATTCAAATTTCTGGTAATGGCAAAAATGCCCTGGATTTTCATATTGCTTATGAGCTAGGTCGCATCTTTAGTAATGACAAGAACGCAGAATGCATTATCGTTTCTAAGGATACTGGATACGACCCTCTAATCGAAAATATCCGTAAGGAATTCGGCAAGAATAGTTGCTGTCGTGTGGAATCCATTGAAAAACTAGGCTCCCCGAAGAAGACCACAACTAAAGCAAAAACCCCCGAAAAGAAGACTGAGCCAAAGCCACAAACAACGCCAAAGGCTTCTGCAAAAGTAGACACAATTCTTTCCCCAGAAAACATCATTAAGTGGCTTCGGAAAAATTCAAAAAATCGTCCCAGTTCTGTCGATGCTTTTGTTAAATCAGTTCAGAATCTTGCAAAATCCAAGGGCGGCATCAAGAAGAAGCAAGTTGAAGCTCTTCTTAAGAATCTTGAATCGCAAAAAATGCTTGTCATTTCCGATACGGGAAAAATCAGCTACAAAATCTAGAGAATAGAACTTTATTCCTTATCCCTGATTTCGTCGAGGATGTGCTTTCTGCCGAGTTGAACAGCTCGCCAGTGGGCGAACTTGTCGTGGGCAATCCAGATGGGAGCGATGATGGCATTTACCAAAAGTTCCAGAAAAAGTATTTTTCCTCGTTGATGATTCTTCATTTATTTACTATAAATGAATGTAAGAGGTGTTTATGGACAAGAAGTTCTTTTTTTCGTTAGGGTTTGCCCTGTTGGCGGCCCAGGCCTTTGGCGCAACCTATTATGTCGCGGTCGATGGCAACGACAAAGATAAAGGTTCCAAGGAAAAGCCTTTCGCTTCCCTCAACAAGGCGAATGCCGTTGTGAATGCGGGCGATACGGTCTGGGTTCGTGGGGGAGTCTATGACCTGAACGACACGGTTTACTACAAGCGCTACGAGATGACAGCGGGCATTCTTTTGACCGCCAGTGGCGAAAGCGACGACAAGCGTATTTATTATTTCGCATACCCTGGGGAACGTCCGATTTTTGACGGCACAAATCTCCCTATCGGTCAAGCCTGCAGGAACAAGGGGACCATCGACAGCGTCATGACAACTTCGCCTATCGTTGTTGAGGCAAAATACCTGCATTTGAAGGGTTTCGAAGTCCGCAACACCCCCATGAAGTGCAACTCCAATTCCGGAATTTTCCTTTACGCCAGTAAGCATATTATTCTGGAACAAATCGACAGCCATCATAATGCTGGCCCGGGAATTTTTATTCATGACGGAGCCTCTGGAGGCGGTGGCCATCTTGTGTTAAACTGCGATGCCCACGACAATTACGACCCCACGGGCTGGCAGGGCGACGGCGAAAATGCCGACGGCTTTGGCGTACATTATCAGCACGATGGCGATACAACAAGATTTGTGGGTTGCCGTTCCTGGTGGAATAGCGACGACGGCTATGATGTTCTTGCGCAAGAATTCCCTGTCATTGTAGAAAACAGCTATGCCATGGGCAATGGTTATATCAAGTATGGAACCGCAACGCCGCCGGGAGTAAATGGCCACGGCTTTAAGATGGGTTACAGTCGCACAGGTGCCGGCCATCATATCATTAAAAATTGTGTGGCCTGGAATAACGTAGCTAACGGTTTCTATTCCAATTATACCAATGCTGGCAGCACTTGGATCAACAACACCGCTTATAAAAACGGAGACCGCTCATTCGGCATGGCCTCCACAACTTATGATGCGGATCTGAATCGCACGGCAGATGTGATGCCCTTGTTTGGCGACAACGCCCATGTGCTGAAGAACAACATTGCCATCCCGAATAAGAATTCACAGATTGGATCTTGCTGGATGAAGGATGCAACTCATGATGTGTATGTAGATTGTCCTGCCGGCGAAAACAATACCTGGAACTTGAAGCTGGATTTGACGGAAGACGACTTCATGAGTCTTGATGACCCCAGCTTGACGGTAACGGGCGAGGACCTTTCCAAAATTCCAGGAATTTTGGGCCCGCGAAATCCTGATGGCAGTGTTCCCGATTTGAACTTCCTGAAGCTGAAGGAAGGTAGCCGCGCCATCGACAAGGGCGAAGATGTTGGCCAGCTCTTTGTGGGGGAGGCCCCGGACCTGGGCGCTTATGAATTCGGAATCATCAAGTCCAGCAGCTCTGTTGCTTCTAGTAGTTCCGTCGCGGGTTCTAGCAGTTCAACGGATGCAAGTTCCAGTTCCGCAGCGGAACCTGTCAGCTCGTCCAGTTCTGAAAACGGAACTACTGCAATCGCCGCAAAGCTCGAACATTCCTTGCCTGCAACAAATTCAGCAACCGTATTCGACATGCAAGGCCGCTACCTGGGAACTTTGCAACTGAACCAGCTAAGCGGCGAATCCGTCGCCAATATTCTGCGTGCAAAATTCAAAAACTCGGGCATCTACCTCATCCGCCAAGGAAACCACCTGCAGAAAGTCAACGTGAAGTAGATACACCCGCAGGAATGTAGTTGTACAAACTTTTCTACCTTTCGCCTAGATGAACGCAAATCCCTTTGAACTGAAGATGACGTCCACCAAGTCCAAGTCCCGCCTTGGGGTGATTCACACGGCACATGGCGATGTGACTACGCCCATCTTTATGCCGGTGGGCACCAATGCGACGGTCAAGGGGATTACTAGCCGCGACATCAAGGAGATGGAAGCGGAAATCATTCTGGCAAACACTTACCACCTGTACCTGCGTCCGGGAACAAAGACGGTGGCGGAGGCCGGTGGCGTCCAGAAGTTCATGGGTTTTGACGGTCCCATGCTTACGGACAGCGGGGGATTCCAGGTGTGGAGTCTCAAGCAGTTCCGGAAGATTACCGAAGAAGGTGTCCGCTTCAAGAGTCTGCAGGATGGTTCCATGCACATGTTCACGCCGGCAAGTGTGATGCAGGCCCAGCGCGAAATCGGTGCGGATATCATCATGGCGTTTGACGAGTGTACGCCGTACCCCAGCACCTTGGAAGAGGCCGACGAATCCCTGCGTCTGACGCTGAAGTGGACCCGGGAGGCCAAGGAATGGCTGGAAGCGAATCCGCCTATCCACGGCTACCCGCAGTATTTCTTCGGGATCGTGCAGGGCGGCATGCACAAGGAACTGCGCCAGAAGTCCATCGAGGCCCTTAAGGAAATCGGCCCCGACGGTTACGCCATGGGCGGCCTCTCGGTGGGGGAGCCTGTGGAAACCATGTACGAAATTGCGGATTTCTGCACCAACTTGCTGCCCGAAGACCGTGCCCGCTATGTGATGGGCGTCGGCACGCCCTGGAACCTGCTGGAACTGATCCGCCGTGGGGTAGACATGTGCGACTGCATTTTGCCGGCGAAAAACGCCCAGGACGGCCTTGTCTATACAAGCCAGGGCGTTCTCCGCTACAAGAACCAAAAATTCGCCCACGATTTCGACCACCCGCTGGACCCGGAATGCGATTGCTATTGCTGCCGCAACTATTCCCGCGGCTACATGCGTCATCTGCATAAAGCAAAAGAGCCCCTGGGGTGGACTCTTTCGGTGATTCATAATCTGCATTTCTACATTCACCTGATGCAGCAGGCCAAGGCCCACATCGCCGACGACACCTTCGAGGAATGGGCCGACGAACAGGTAAAAATCCTGCAAACCAACCTTTTTACGCCTTAGTTCACAACAGGCTTTTCAGCCTTCTTCACCTTGGGGCGCACGGTAAAGCATTCGCTGAGGCCCATTTCCGCAAGGAAGTGGAGCAGAATCTTGTATTCATCGCCAGGCATAAAGGATTCGTTGGTGCGCTGGAAAATGTTGAACATGTGGGCGGAATCGTCCTTCAGCTTCTGAGGAACTTCAAACATTTCAGTAAGGCTTACACCGTAGAGTTTCTTGAACAAGAAGCTGGGCAGAACCATCATAAGGGAGAACCAGTTGGTCACAGTCTCGGACTTCTGGGGCTTGCCGTTCTGCTGATGGATTACGTTCACGTTGGTACGAACTTCCTTGCCCATAGCGTTCAGCTGTAGCGGGCGGAATTCCTTCATCTGGTAAATCTTGGCGTCAGCAATCAGGTCGAAAACGGAGCACACAAAATACTTGGTAAAGTCAGAATAAAGGGCGTAGCCCATGGAATCCACAACTTCCTTCTGGGATTCCGGAACAATCTTGTCCAGTTCACCGCGGATCTTTCCCATGGCGTTTGCCAGGTTGCTTTCGGTACAGCAGACCTCGTAGTCCATGTTTGCCAAAAGGGATTCGCGGGCCAGTTCAAAACGCACAACTTCGCGAAGTTTCTTATAAGGATCTTCGCCAGCATCTTCACTGATTTCCACCTTGGCTCCAAACTTCTTTTCTACTTCTTCGATTTTCTGATTTACGAGAGCGGCGTAGTCGGTTTCGTTACAGATCTGCATAGAAGAAGAAATCATCTGCTTGAACAGAGCGTTAAAACGTGCAGCAGGATCATTAGAACCTACGGGATCAAAGTTCAAGAGACTTTCCAAAGCTTGTTCAAATTCTTTTTCCATATTCAACGTCCGTTTTAATTTTACGGCACAAATATAAAAAAATAGGCAAGTTGACAAATGAAAAACTTTTAGTATCTTGAATAGTATGGCAATGAACCATCACCTATTTACCGGTCAATGCGAATCCGTGGGTGAAACCCACGTCACGAACACTCTCTCGGCAAAGGCGAAAGCGATGCCAACCCATGCAGGGAATAGTCCCGTCAAGCGGCACCTCGTTCCCAGGCGAAAGCATGTAGCATCAGCGTCTGTAGCAAAGTCTAAGGACGCCGCAGAAGAAAAGTAGATTCGTTAAGACTATTGAACCTTGGTCCTTGTGACGCGCACAAGGCCATTATTTAGGTATTCCCTGCGAAGGTACATACCAGGCTGCTTGGGCTTTCCGGGCAGTAGTTTTCCGTTCATATTGAAATATTGAACACGAACAGGAATTGCGGAGAATTCTACGTTCCAGCGGCCAATACTTTCCGTTGTATCGGCGAGCGTTGTGTCAGGTACCTCCGGTTCCACATAGGGGTGTTCCGGATCGTTCACCACAACCTTGATTTTCTCATAGCTCTTGCAGCCCGTTTCATTGGTATATTCCACGGTGTAGATGCCGCTGTTCTGCCACTGGAGATTTTTCAAAGGCACTTCTCGAGTGGTTGCGCCAAATTCTGCAGGACCGCTCCAACTCCAAATCTTTCCGTCCCAAGGATGGGGGCCAAAGGTAATGCTGCTTCCCGGTTCCACTAAAAGGTCTGTGGTTTCAGTCCAGCTGTCGCCAACCTTTACATAAGGCACAATCTTTGTGCCTGAGCATGGCTTCACAGCTTCTTGGCCATTTTCCAACTTGGCCACAGTTTCAGGAATATCAATTACCTTGGGCTCAAAATCTGCCGTGGGGAAGGCCTTCATCAAGGCTGCCGTTTCTTCGGCAGTAATGGGCAGCACCGTGCCGTGGCGAGGAGTGAATGCTCCTGCCATCTTGGTGTCTTGCACAAAGGTAAAGTTGGTTAGGTCCGGGCTGCTGGTAAACTGGTAATGGCCGTTCATGTAGCAGTCGTACATGAGAATCCAGGAATCCTGATTGATCAGCTTAAAGACGCCAGCGCCTTCCACCGCTTCCTTGGTCTGCTGCAGAGTGCCGCTGGGCTTGCTCCACTGGGAGCCTTCCTTGCCAGCGGGGGCCGTCAAAGTCTTGGCTGTAGTCTTGCAAATGCCGCCGTCGCCCTCGTTCTTGAAGAAGGCATGGTAAAGCCCGTCGTTGTCGTTGTAGACGATGTCCATATCGATGGTGGCGGAACCGCGGTCAAAGAAGTAGGTGGGCTTGCCCAGAACATCGGTAAAGTCGTCGTTGGCGTACAGGTAATAAACCTTGTCGTAGGGAATGGTTCCGTCGTTGGTCAGCAAGGAGAAGTAAATCATCAGGCGGCCCTTGCTGCCATCGGCATTTTGATAATCCTTGTCCCAGATGGTTTCGGGAGCCCACACGCGGGTCACGTTGGCGAAATTGGTTCCCTTGTACTTGTCCGGAAAATGAACCGTACTGTGAGTCCAGCTCACCAGATCCTTGGAGCGCATCAACACCATGCCGCGATTGCTCGACCAACCTTCGGCACTCTTCATGTCGGTATTTACCATGTAGAAATAGCCGTCTGGTGCGCGCAAAATATGAGGGTCGCGAAGTCCCTTCTTCAAGGCGACCGTGTCGGCGGCCACAACACGCTTGCCACCATTCATGGCAGTAAAATTGTAACCGTCGTTACTGATGGCGTAGTAAATGTTCTCGTTGTCGTTGGCCGGAAAATAAATGAAAAGATAGTTGGAATAGGGTTCGTAACCGTGAATGGAAACGTCGAACTTCTTGGTTTCAAACTGGGTTCCGTCGGTCACGTTCACAGACAGCTGTACCGTCTTATTCTGGTTGATGAGGCGGGCGGCAATGGTACCGTCGTTCTTCAAAAAGGTGGTATCGCTGGAGGTCCAGTAAAAACGCATGTTCTCGCAGCCAGAAATCCCCGAACCGTTGGCTGGCAGCTTCAAATCCTTATAAAGATTGGTCAGAACACCGTCAATTTTCAAATTGGACGCACAATCCGAGACGCTGGCAGCATTGGCCACTCCAGCGACCGTTGCAAGCAAGCCAAAACCAGCTAAAATTCTCTTAAAACTCATATAACCCAACCTATTCTAGCGCAAAAAACGCCTTACTTAATGGAATATATGTTTTATACGGCCCTCCAGTAAACCAAAAGAACATTTACAAAGGATAATTTGTCCATGGGGGAGGCATTTTTTTTATCCGTTTTAGAAGAAAATAATGGATTTTTATATTCATGAGATTGGGTAAAAAGTTTATTGGGGCGGCTGTGCTTACGGCTCTCGCTTTTGGCGGGGCAAACGCACAGACCAAGGTTGTGGTGGATCCAGGCAAAAAGTACCAGCATTTCGAAGGCTGGGGTACTAGTCTTTGCTGGTGGGCGGAACTGGCCGGCGGCTGGAGCGAAGCCAATTACACAAAGCTTTTAGGAGCCATTGCAGACCCGGATTCGGGCCTAGGCTACAACATTTTCCGTTACAATATCGGCGGGGGAGACCAGCCGGGCCATAATCACCTGACCAAGGGCGATGGGGGAGCCGCCATTCCCGGATACAAGCCTACCGAAAAAGGCGATTACGACTGGACCGCAGACCCCACCCAACGAAACATCCTTTTCGGCTTGGCCAAGAAGGTAAAGAATCCCATTTTCGAGGCATTCTCCAATTCCCCTCCCTGGTGGATGACCAACAGCGGCTGCGTTTCCGGTGGTGTCAACGGCGCAGACAACCTGAAGTCCGACTACTTTGACGATTTCGCCGACTACCTTTCCGAAGTGGCAAAGCATTTCAAGGAAGAATGGGGCATTACCTTCCGCACTGTGGAACCTTTCAACGAACCTAGCGCAGGCTGGTGGAAGGCCAACGGCGACCAGGAAGGCTGTGGCTTCAAGAACAAACAGTCCGAAATGATCGTGGAACTAGGTAAGGCTCTGAAGAAGAAGGGACTTTTCCCGGAGACCTCTGTCAGTGCCGCCGACGAATCCAACATCGGTGACGCCTTGGCCCGCTTCAACAGCTATAGCGATGAAGCAAAATCCTACATGTTCCAGGTGAATACTCATAGTTATTCCGGCTATGATTCCCGCGGTAAGCTTTTTAATGCGGTCTTTGCGGCGGACAAGCGAATTTGGCAGTCAGAATCGGGGCCACTCCACAAGAGCGGCAATCTGGATGCCACCCTCTGGATGGCCGATGTGATTCTCCACGATTTGCGAGATATGCACGCCAATGCCTGGGTAGACTGGCAACTTTCTGATCCAGGCGAAAACTGGCGAACCATCACCGCAGATCACAAGAACCAGACATTCTCCTACGCTCCTCGCTATTACATGCATGCCGCCTTTAGCCGCGCCATTCGACCTGGCTCCCGCTTTATCGATAGCGACAACAGCAACACCCTGGCAGCTATCCGCGAAGACGGTTCCTTGGTGCTGGTGGTGCTGAATACTGGCAGCACCGATGCGAAATACACCTTTGATTTGAGCAAGTTTGACGCCGTAGGAACCAAGGCTAAAGTCAATCGATTTACTTTGCCTGCCGCATTGAAGGCTGACGCAAATATCGCGATCTCGGGTGGTTCGCTGAATGTTACTGTCGCCGCCCAGTCTCTGGTCACCCTGATCATCGACGATGTCAAGGGCGAAGGAAAATGTGCTGCAGATACCATTATTCCTTACGTCAAGATTCACGATGGTGGCTGGAACGAAACTACCGAAATTACCGTCAATCCCGGCGATTCTCTGGTCATTGGCCCTCATCCTTGGGATGGTGGCCGCTGGACTTGGAATGGTCCTGATAATTTCTACTACTTGGGTCGCGAAGTCCGCTTCAAGAATTTACAGTGGCAGAACAGCGGTTACTACAAGACCACTTTCGTCAATGGCTCCGGTTGCGAAAGCAAGATGACCTTCAAGCTGGTGGTGAACGATCCGGAACACCCGTTTGTGGAACCGGATACGACTCAAGACACCACGAATTCAATCATCATTCTGCAAGCAACGCCGCACCTTATTCACGTATCAAGAAGCGGGGGAGACCTGCATATTACTGCTCCAGTTCAGCCTATGCAATTGACAATCCATGACCTGCAAGGTGTTCTGCTGACCCGTCGCCAGATTAACGGCCCTGCCACTATACCCTTGGGCAACGCCCCTCGCAAAGGCTACATCGTACAACTGCGGAACCAATCCGGCCGCAGCATGTACTTGAAAGTGGTTAAGTAAGTTTCTCCACCAGGGCGTCGCAAATCTCTGTAAGCATGCGTTCGTGGGTGCAAACTTCGGCAGAAACGCCTTCGATGGAACCTGTGGTATAGAAGGAAGTGCAAGCGCATTCGTGAGCCACACAGCGGTGTTTCAGAGCGCAGCCTTCGCATTCCTTCTTGTCATGATCCAAGAAATCGCGAATAATTTCGCAGGCTTCTTCGTCAAAGCCAGTGAAAACATTGCCCTGAACGTAGGGCGGATTTTCCTTGGATGTTATAAAGCGGGTGCAGGGAAAAATGTTACCGTTGGTAGCAACGCCCATGGCTCCGTTATAAACATGGCAGGAATACTGACGGAACCTCATGTTCTGCAATCGCAACTTGATCTTATCCTGGATGGTTCCCAGCATAAAATGTTCGCCCTTCTGGCGGCATTCCAGCCAGTACAGCCCCATCTTTTCATATTGCAGGGCCAGCTTTTCGAAGTCTTCCTCAGTCCATTTTCCGTCAAAGTCAATGCTGGTGGTCATGCTTCGGAAACCCTGCTCGTGAATCCACTTTACCCCTTCAAAAAGATGGGGAACATGTTCGCGAGTTACCGTACAAAGGGCCACCGTATTCATTTTGGAGAGGCGGGGGAGGTGCTTGAACATGGCATCAAAACTGCCGCTGTCATTGACGGTACGGCGGGCAATATTATGCTGCATGGCAGGGCCATCTATCGAAATGTAGATTCGGAAATTTTCCTTCTCGCAAAAATCCAGCATCTGCTCATCAAACAAGGTGCCGTTGGTATTGATGGCAAAACGTAAGGTAAAATCCTTAGGAGCCTTGCCGCAATCCATTGCCTCGGCCACAATTCCCTTGGCAAACTCCACACCCGCATAAATCTCGTCCTTACGAATTAACGGTTCACCACCGAAGAAAGTGATGTTCAAATATTTCTGCTTAAAGAAAAGAGTACGTTCCAGGCACAGCTTAATAGCCGCTTCCATAGTCTCGCGGCTCATCACATTGGCGCGATCACTCTGGATGTCCTTGTAATAGCAATAGGAACAGCGCAGGTTACACTGTTCCGTAAGGCAAAGCACTAAGTTCATACATCAGGCTTGGCTTCGGAGGAAGAACTATTCAATTCCTCGGAAGAAGAACTAAGGGGAACCAAAATCGTTTCAACAATAGGATTTATAGGATTTGCGTAAACAACGCCAGACGAGGGTTCTACAATGGGTCCTATAGGGTTTATAATCAGAGTGTCCACGGAGCTGGAGCTCTTGGGAATATCCACCACAACCTGGCTGGAAGAAGAAACGCCTAATTGTTCAGGGCCAACAACCGGATCACCTGCTTCTGGTTCAATAATTTCTTCAGGATTCGGAGTTACATTCTCTCGATTATTCTCATCCTCAGGGCCAGCAACATCACCACTAGAGCATGCCACCATACTTGTTGCGGCAACACCAATCAATGCGGCGACACAAGCCTTGACTGCAGAATTCCACTTGGAATCTTCGGCAATTTTCTTCTTTTCGATTTTCATAAAGGAATCTCCTAACCGTTTCTGCAATCAAAATAGATTTTCCCAAATCATTCGCAATTCAAAAATAGCGCTTTTTAGGGCACTTTTTTCAACAAATTATCAATTTGCAAAAAAATGTGATTCTGTATAGAACAAATTGTTTCATATATAGAACAAAACATAAAAAAGAGATCCCGGCGCAAAGGCCGGGATGACATGATAATCCTACTCGGGGACTTTTAACTATTTGAACAGGTTCTTCATCTTTTCGAGGAAGCTCTCTTCCTGGGCGGTTTCCTTGTCCTTACGGATTTCGGCCAAACGCTGGTAGAGTTCCTTTTCTTCCTTGGAAAGATCCTTGGGAATTTCCACGCCGATTTCAACGTAGAGGCTTCCGCGGTCGCCACGCTTGTTCAGCGGGTACAGGCCCTGTTCACGGAGACGCAGGATGCTGCCAGCCTGAGTGCCGGCTGCAATCTTGATCTGCACTTCGTCGCCATCCAGAGTAGGAATGCGCTGGGTGCCGCCGAGAACCAAGCGATGTACGGGAACCTTCACTTCGCAGTGCAGGTCATCGCCTTCGCGAGTGTAGAAGTCATCGGGCTTTTCCGTCACCACGGCAAGCAAGTCGCCGCTGGCACCGCCACGAGGACCGCAGTTACCTTCACCGCGGAGGTTCAAGTACTGGCCTTCTGAAACACCTGCCGGAATCTTGATGGAAATTTCTTCTGTTTCCTGCACACGGCCTTCGCCACGACAGTTGGAGCAAGGCTTTGCAATAGTTTCGCCCATACCGTTACAAGTGGGGCAGGCACTTTCAGAAATCATCTGGAAGAAACCGCCTGTTGCTCTGCGAACTCGGCCGGTGCCGTGGCAAGTGCTACATTCAGTAACATTTTCACCACCCTTGCCGTTACATTCGGTACAGGGAGTATAACGCTTCAGGCGAACCTTCTTGGTGCAACCTTCGAAGATTTCCTTATAGCTAAGAGCCACCTTGATCTGCAAATCGTTTCCGCGGGGAGGGCCTGCCTTACGGCTGCGACCGCCACGACCACCGCCAAAACCAAAGCCACCGCCAAAGATGTCGCCAAACTGGCTGAAGATGTCTTCGAAGCTTCCGAAGCCACCGCCGCCAAATCCGCCACCGCCGAAACCGCCACCAGGTGCGTTAAAGCCAAACTGGTCGTAGTTCTTGCGCTTTTCAGGATTGGAGAGCACGTCGTAAGCTTCTGCAGCTTCCTTGAACTTTTCTTCGGCTTCCTTGTCACCCGGGTTCTTGTCCGGATGGTACTTAATGGCAAGCTTCTTATAAGCGTGCTTGATTTCGTCAGCACTTGCGTCCTTACCGACGCCTAGAACTTCGTAATAATCTCTTTTATCTGCCATGTTTGCCCTCCCGGGCAATTACTAATTATGAATTACGAATTATGAATTAAGATTTTTAACTCGCAAGACATTCAAAATCGATTTTGCGACGCACTCAAATATGCAAAAAGGATTGCCCGGTTTCGGGCGAATCCTAAATGCTAGGGTAGCGGGGGAGGTTCCTTCCAACGTTCGCCAGCGGTACCGCCAGCCGCTAACCGCGTTATTTATTAGTCAACAACTTCAGCGTCGACAACTTCCGGACCGTCGTTCTTCTTGTCGGACTTCGGCTGTTCAGAAGCGCCCGGCTGAGGACCCGGCTGTGCACCGGCAGCGCCAGCAGCCTGAGCCATGGAGCTCATCATGTTCTGGAGCTTGTCCATAGCGGCCTTGATTTCTTCCTTGGTGCCGTTGTCCTTCTTGTCCTTGATTTCCTGGATAGCAGCTTCAATCTGAGCCTTGGTGTCGGCCGGCAGCTTGTCGCCAACTTCCTTGAGCTGAGCTTCGACCTGGTAAGCCATCTGTTCGGCCTGGTTCTTCACGTCGACCAGTTCGCGGGCTTCCTTGTCCTTCTGGGCGTTAGCTTCTGCGTCCTTGACCATCTTGTTGATTTCGTCTTCGGAGAGGCCACTGGAGGAAGTAATCTTGATGGACTGTTCCTTGCCGGTTTCCTTATCCTTAGCGGAAACGTGTACGATACCGTTGGCGTCGATGTCGAAGGTCACTTCAATCTGAGGAACGCCGCGGGGCTTCTTCGGGAGGTCGGTGAGGTCGAACTTACCGAGGGTACGGTTGTCGCGAGCAAATTCACGTTCACCCTGGAGAACATGGATGGTCACTGCCGGCTGGTTGTCTTCGGCGGTAGAGAACACCTGGCTCTTCTTGGTGGGGATGGTGGTGTTGCGGTCGATGAGCTTGGTCATGACGCCACCGAGAGTTTCGATACCCAGAGAAAGCGGGGTAACGTCCAGGAGGAGCACATCCTTCACAGCGGAGTCGCCGCTAAGAACTGCGCCCTGAACTGCAGCACCGATTGCCACAACTTCGTCGGGGTTCACAGTCTTGTTGGGTTCCTTGCCGAAGTACTTCTTCACAGCTTCCTGAACGGCCGGGATACGGGTAGAACCACCAACCAGGATCACTTCATCGATTTCAGACAGGCTGAGGCCAGAGTCTGCAATAGCCTTGCGGCAGGGTTCCATAGAACGTTCCACCAGGTGAGCGGTCAGCTGGTCGAACTTTGCACGGCTGAGGGTCAGGTCCAAGTGCTTCGGGCCAGTTGCGTCAGCGGTGATGAAGGGGAGGTTGATGTTGGTAGAAGTAGTAGCAGAAAGGTCAATCTTTGCCTTTTCAGCAGCGTCCTTCAAACGCTGGAGAGCCATCTTGTCCTTCTTCAGGTCGATGGAGGGATTTTCCTTCTTGAATTCGTCGTTGATCCAGTCGATGATGACTTCGTCGAAGTTGTCGCCGCCCAGCATGGTGTCGCCGTTGGTGGACTTCACAGAGAACATACCGTCGTCGATTTCCAGGATAGAGATATCGAAGGTACCACCACCAAGGTCATACACGGCAACCTTTTCGCTCTTCTTGGAGTCAAGGCCGTAGGCAAGTGCTGCAGCAGTCGGTTCGTTCACGATACGCAGCACTTCGAGGCCAGCAATCTTACCGGCGTCCTTAGTAGCCTGGCGCTGAGCGTCGTTGAAGTAGGCAGGCACTGTAATCACAGCCTGGGAAACGGTTTCGCCCAGGTAGTCTTCTGCAATCTTCTTCATGGTCTGAAGAACTGCAGCGGAAATTTCAGGAGGAGCGAACTGCTTGTCGTCGATCTGCACGCGGATAGGATCGGAACCGGAACCTACCAGCTTGTAGGGCATGTTCTTTTCCACAGCGGAGCATTCGCCAGCGGAGCGGCCCATGAAGCGCTTGATGGAGTAAATGGTCTTTTCGGGGTTAGTGATTGCCTGACGCTTAGCAACGTGGCCAACCAGACGTTCGCCAGTCTTGCCGAAAGCAACGATAGACGGGGTAGTGCGGAAACCTTCAGCGTTTGCGATCACTACGGGCTTGCCACCTTCCATAACGGAAACGCAGCTGTTTGTTGTACCAAGGTCGATACCGATAATCTTGCTCATTTTTGAGTCTCCTATTTAAATTCCTTCGGCGCATTCTTTGAATTTTGCGCCATTTTGTTTTCGCCGAACATAGAGCAAAAGCCGTGCCAAATGCAAAAAAGGGCCTTTTTGTTTCGTTCTGAAACAAAAACAGCCCTTTAAAACCCACAAAAAAAGCCCTGTTTCATTTTAGAACAGGGCTTAAAGGTTATTTAGCTAGGTTTATTTTGAGGCTTTGGCCCCTGGAATTCCGCACCAAATAAGTACCCTTATGGTAACCGGCAGCCTTTAGGCCTGCCTTCAGCCCCGCTGCAGAGGCTCCACCATCCAACCGGATCTTGCCCAGCTGATGCCCCATCATGTCGAAAACCTTGTATTCAACCGCGGTATTTCCAAAAAATCCTGCGACAGGGGAGGCAATTTCGGCCCCGATGGCTGCAGTTTCACGGATTTCTTCGGCAGTCTTGTCGCTTGCACCAAAGGCGATCCAATCCAGGTTCACGTAGTCGGAGGTCAACAGAACCTTCAGCACGTGCTCACCCTTGGCCAGTTCCTTGGTGGTCTTGCCCTTGAATGTGGCATATTTGTCGAAATCGCCGGTTCCAGCCAGCTTCAAGGTGTCAGTAATGGGCTCGTTATCCATAAAGAGCTGGATTCCGGCAGATTCCATTCCCGTTGCGTAAGAAAGTTCGTAGGGGAGGGCGCCAGCGGCATCCACATTCACGGTGTATTCCAGCCATTCGCCCTTTTGGGTGTAGCCAATGGCATAGCCGTCGCCTTTTTCAGTCTTGATGGCAACAATATCGACACGGTCTTCGCGATATTCACCGCCCTTGTTTTCCGTATCCATGTCGTAGTAGGCCTTGCCAGCACCGCCTACGTCGTAGTTCTCAAATTCAATGAAGTTACCCAGTCCTTCAACCTTGGCACCGATAACCGGCAGTTCGCACTTGGCTTCGGGATCGATTAGCATTGCTTCGCAGAAAGGCCCCTGAGGAACGGCGTTCTTGCTATCCTCAAATTCCCAGTAGTCGGCTTCAAAGTCGCCTGAGAACATAAAGAACACGTCATGCTTGCCAACAGCACCTTCGGCAGGCACGGTCACCAGGCCATCCTTGCTGAATTCAGCCTTTGCAATTACGGGGCCGTCCACCTTGTCCAGGCGAACCGTAACGGAGGACGCCTTCTTTACCGTCAAGACAGAGGCTGAGAAAGATTCTGCACCGGCGTCACCAAATTCAACGCCGCTGATCTTGGTGTACTTGCCGTCGGTAAGGTTGGTGAGAACCGTATTGCCTGCGGCACCGCTCTTACGGACCTTCACTTCTTCGCCCCATGACATGGTTTCGGCCTCTACGCGCTTGTAGGGGTTGAAATCTTCCAGCTGGGCCACGCCATTATCCGGCCACCAGTCAATCTTTTGGATAGTTCCGTCGGCGTTATACTTCATTTCGGCAACGCCAACAGAGCGGCGTTCCTTGTGCTGGAATTTCAGACCCATTTTATCGGATTTCTGGTGCCAAAGTTGATAATGATGGCCAAATACGTAGGATTTTCCCTTATAGTCAATAATTCCCGGGTGGTTTCCGTTACTGCGGGAAGTATGAGGCATAATGTCGCCCTTGTAGGTCCAGGGGCCCGTGGGGGAGTCGCTCATGGCGTAACCAATACCTTCGGCACAGCAGGTGGAAGCAAAAGCCATATAGTAATGATTGTCGTGCTTGTAGAACCAAGGGCCTTCCTGGTAATCCTTGACCTTGGGGTGGGTAACAATGTTACCGGTGGTGCTGATCATATCCTTGTTAAGCTTGATCATGTACAAATCCGGATTGCCCCAGTACATGTAGGCCTGACCGTCGTCGTCCACCCATACAGTGGGGTCAATGTCGTTCCAGTGTTCGCGCTGCCAAACCAAGGCCTTGTTCAGAGGATCCTTGAAGGGGCCATAGGGATTATCCGCCACCAAGACAGAAATTCCGTTACCATGAATGGGGACGTACATGTACCATTTGTTATTGCGGAATACAACCTGCTCAGCCCAAGCGCCATTGGTCCTGGTGCTCCACTGGATATCGTTCAGGGAGGCCACAGCCCCGTGGCTAGTCCAGTTGACCATGTCCGTAGAAGTATGCAAAAGCCAGTCATACATCACGAACCCCTCGGCGTCATCCTCGTCGTGAGTCGTATAGAGGTAAACCGTATCCCCATGCACCATGGGAGCCGGGTCAGCCGTGTAGTTGGTTGTGATTATTGGTTGCTGGGCAAAGGCCACTCCAGCCAAAGCCCATAGAGAAGTAACGGATAAGAGTTTCCCAAACATCTTTATCTCCAGATTGTTATACACCGGAAATAAAGATAAGTTCCATAGGATATCAAATTACCCTATGGAAAACACATTCCTTTGCAAGAATCTCAATAACGTTCTGTTTACGAATTAAAGCTTGCCGGAGGAAACAATGACCTTGGCAGGCTTAAGGATCTTGTTCTTCAGTTTGTAGCCCTTCATGAAAACAGTCACCACGTGATTTTCGGGAATGTCTTCGGAAGGCTGCTGCATCAAGGCTTCGTGGCAGTTGGGGTCGAATTCTTCGCCGGTGGGGTCGATCTGTTCCAGGCCTGCGTCGGTAAGAACCTTGGCAAACTGGTCGTGGATCATCTGCATGCCCTTTTCGAAAGTTTCAAGATCCTTGGCCTTGTTTTCGGAAGCGAAAGCGCGTTCGAAATTGTCAAGAACTTCGGAAAGCTTTTCCAGGAGCTTGCCGTTGGCAGTTTCGATAATTTCAAGCTGTTCCTTGGCTGTACGGCGGCGGAAGTTGTCGAATTCAGCCATCAAACGCAGGTTGCGGTCGTTGGCAGCGGCAAGTTCAGCCTTCAGGATATCTTCTGCAGATTCAGTGGATTCCGGAGCAGCTTCAGCGGAAGCAGCGTCAGCGTCGGCGGACTGCTCAGCAGCGTCAGCGGGGGAACCCTGGGTTTCATTTGCAGCGGCTTCGGCCTTTTCAGCCTCGGCGGCCTGCTTCATAATATTTTCAAGATCCTGTTCAAACTTTGCGCGTTCTTCGGCAGTGGGTTCCTGCAAATTTTCGTCAGCCATTTATAAATTCCTCGTGTAATTATCGGGTTTTACCCCTGTTTTGTTTAATTTCAGCCCATATTTCGCAAAAACCGTGCCAAGGGCAAATTCACGGAAATCCATAGAAAAGTGTTTCAAATTGAAAAACTTTGAAAAATCAAGAGGGGAGGATGCATTTTGCAAACAATAGTTGTCAAAATCGTTCATTTTGCAAACAACTGATTGCAAAATCGCCCCTTTGGCCCAGATTCATGTCAAAAACCAAGTCTATGAACCTAAATTAGGACCGTCGGCGAACGCCGGCAAGTTGCTATATAATCTGATAGCATCTTTCAGTAAAGGGGACCTCGTCGGACGCGACGGGGTTCTTTTATCTCCCATTTTTCCATCATAAAGGTTTTTATTATATTAGAATCTAAACAACATAATTTGAGGGATTTTCATGTTTTACGCATTTCTTTTGATTCTGGCCATCGCTGTAGGTGCCTACATCTGCTATTTGCTGAGAATGATCATCAAGAACCAGACAAACACAATTGCCGCCATCAAGAACCAAAACCAGAGCATTATCCTTCAAGACAATAGCCTGCAGACTCTCAAGCTGCAAGTCAGTGCCCTGGAAGAAAGCGTCCTTGAACTGTCCATCAACAACATCAATGTCAAGACAAAGCTGAAGAACTTCGTGTACAATTCCATGAAGGATGGCGAAAACCATACGACCGTCGAAGCCGCCAGCAAGTCCATGAATCTTTCGGTGAACAAGGCCAAGCGCGTCCTGCTGGTCCTCGTCGAACTGAGAATCGCAAACATCGTGGGCGAGGACATTGATTTCCGCATCAAGAAAGAACAAACCAGTATCGCCCTTGAAAAGATCGATATGTTCTTCAATAACGAAATGCGATAAGATCCTCGTTTAAAAACTAGACTTTAGTTTACATAATCCGCATTATCGGCAACAAAGGTATAATGTCCAAAACCAGTGATAAATTCCGTATAGAATGGCTTGCAGCCGACCAGGCCCGTGATGAAGGCCTTGTGGAATCCGTTCATGTAACGGCGTTCAAGGATATTCCTTATGGACCGGCCGGACACTGGAATCTGCTGGATCTGTACGTGCCCAAGGCCGGTGCGGAAAATTGCACGACGGAAATAAATGAAACAAAAAAGTTGCCGGTGATCATCAGCATACACGGCGGAGCATTTGTCTATGGCCAGAAGGAAACCTACAAGTTCTATCTGATGAGTCTGGCGGAACGTGGTTTTGCCGTAGTGAATTTCAACTACAGGCTGGCTCCGGAATTCATGTTCCCGGCTGCCCTGGAAGATACCGACGCCGTACTTCACTGGGTTCTGAAGAACGCAGAAAAATACAATCTGGACGCCAAGAATATCTTTATGGTTGGCGATTCCGCTGGAGCTAATTACGCAGCCCTTTATTCCATTTACTGCGTGAATCCGGAATACGCCCGCAAGGTCCAGAACGCCTCCGCCGCATGGTACGGGAAGCCGGCAGAGATCAATCCTCCCCTAGGTTTCAAACCCAAGGCCCTTGCCTTGAACTGCGGCATTTACGACTTGTCCAACGACAGGGACAATAATCCCGACACCATGACGGACCTATTCGGCGAGCACTTGATGGATTGCTGCGAATACATGAACGCCATGGATTACCTGACGGTCGATTTTCCGCCAGCATTCGTCATGACAGGCGAGTACGACTTTTTAAAGCTTCAGAACCGTCACATGGACCACGCCCTGGAAAAACTCCATCTCCCCCATGTCTTTAAATCCTACGGGAACAAGGAAACCAAGGAAATTTCCCACGTTTTCCATGTGAACATGAAGCTCCCCCTCGCCCACGCCTGCAACGACGCCGAATGCGAGTTTTTTAAAGGGTTTATTTAGATCTTCAACAAATCCAGGTAATTTCTTTTGGCGTACAGCACACGATGGATTTGAACTTCATCTTCCTTGACAATATAAAACACCAAGTAATTGTCTATCTTGAAAACGCGGTATTGAATCAACTTTAGAAACGGATCCGTATGAATCGGATGAATAAAAGGAAACTCCTTTAGGGATTTGATATTCTCTTGGAATTTTTCAAACAAGGCATTTGATTTCGTTTTTAGCACATCCCTAAAATAAGCCTTTATTTCCAAAAGATCCTTTTGTGCCGAAGGATATACAAGAACCTTGTATAGCTTCTTAGTCATTCATCAGATCCTTGATGAAATTTTCTGCATCAACACCCTTTGCTCCATTTTCTATTTCAGAGATGGCTTCGGCTAGCTTGGCGTAAATTTCTAGCTGGGCCATTTGTTTTTCATAGCATTCCATAGACATGACCACCATGTCCCCAGCACCATTTTTAGTGAGGAAAAGGGGTTCATCGTATTTGTGTACGGTCTCTGCCAAGGAGGTAAAATGGTTTCTTAGGTCTGAAATAGGTCTAATTTCGGGCATAATCGTCCTCTCATTTTATTACCAAATATAATATCATAATTATGATAAGTCAAATATCAAGACAATCCCTTCCCCATTATTTTTCGCATACATTCTAGCAGAAAATCGCTCCGTTTTTCTATCTTTTAACCCGTTAAAATTCCCCCCAATTTCTTAAGGAGCACATATGGGCGGCTTTTGCGGCGTTATTTCCAAGAACGATTGCGTAACCGATCTGTTCTTTGGTACTGACTATCATTCTCACCTGGGCACTCACCGCGGCGGTCTGGCTGTGCTAAAGTCCGATGGCAACTTCAATCGTTCCATCCACAACATCCAGAACACCCCGTTCCGCAGCAAGTTCGAAAACGACTTGGCCAAGTTCGCCGGCAACGTGGGCCTGGGCGTTATTTCCGATACCGACCCCCAGCCCCTGGTCATGACCTGCAAGCATGGCACTTTCGCCCTGGTCACAGTAGGTCTCATTTCCAACATCGAAGATCTTAAGAACGAGCTGTTCCAGAACAACTGCATGCAGCTCCAGTATTCTACCACCAGCGGTATGGTTGGCCCTACCGAAGTGGTTTCCGCATTGATCGCCACCCAGGATTCCATTGTTGCAGGTCTCAACTACGTACAGCAGAAGATCAAGGGTAGCTGCTCCGTTCTCGTCATGGACAGCAACGGCAAGTTCTACGCCTCCCGCGACAAGTGGGGCCGTACTCCCATCATCATCGGCAAGAAGGATGGTTCCGTCATCGCCGTGCAGGAAAGCTGCGCCCTGCCCAACTTGGGCTACGACCACCTCCGCGACCTGGGGCCGGGCGAAATCGCCGAACTCACCCCCGATGGAATCAACACCTTGGTTGAACCGGGCAAGAAGATGGCCATCTGCTCCTTCCTGTGGGTTTACTACGGCTATCCGGCATCCGCCTACGAAGGCCGCAATGTGGAAATGACCCGCTACCGTTGCGGTTCCGCACTTGCAAAGCGCACTCCCACCGAAGCCGACGCCGCCTGCGGTATTCCCGACTCCGGCACATCCCACGCCCTGGGTTACGCTCACGAAGCAGGCATCAAGTTCGCCCGTCCGTTTGTAAAGTACACCCCGACCTGGGCACGTTCCTTCATGCCTCAGGACCAGCGCCAGCGCGAACATGTGGCTTCCATGAAGCTGATTCCTATTCCGGGCCTCATCGACAACAAGCGCCTGGTGTTCTGCGACGACTCCATCGTCCGCGGTACCCAGCTGGGCAAGCAGGCCGAAAAGCTTTACTCCATGGGCTGTAAGGAAACCCACATGCGCATTGCATGCCCTCCCCTGGTTTACCCCTGTAAGTTCATCAACTTCTCCCGATCCAAGAGCGTGTACGACCTGATTACCCGCCGCTACATCCGCGAAAAGGAAGGCGAGAATGCCGATCTGGACAAGTACACCAACCCGGATTCCCCGGAATACAAGGAAATGGTGGACTACATCCGTCGCAACTTGAACCTGACCACCTTGGCCTTCCAGCGCATCGACGATCTGATCCAGGCTATCGGCCTGCCGGAAGATCAGCTCTGCACCTTCTGCTGGACGGGTAAGGACTACGCCGAAACGGGCGACTGCTATCATTGCCCCTGCCACGCTGAAGAAGACAAGAAGTAATCTTTAGCGCACTGCGTCAAACGCAGGAACCTTTATAAAGTCCGGCCTCAGACGAGGTCGGATTTTTTGTATCTTAGGAAACGCATGACAAACAAGAATTCAAAGAGTTTCATTAAGCACGCGGGAATCGTCGCGGTTATTGCAACCGTGTTTTTTGCGTTTGTTCTAAACGCATGTTCCGTAACCAGGAAAATCAACGCCGCAGAAATTCTTTCCAAGACAAAGCTTGAATTTGCCACGTTGTCTTTGGACTCTGTCGCCATCAACAAAGATCTTTTCCCGCAGAAGGGGCTTGGCGGTTTTCTCCCCAACCCTCAGGTTATCGCCCTGACGCAGGATTTTGCAAGGGGCATTCTTGAAAAGGAAATCGGCAAGGCCGGCTTGACCGCAACCCTTATTGCAGACAACCAAAGCACAGACACGCTTTGGATCAAAACCATTTCTGCAACAATAAAGCTGGACACCATTTTAGATTTGCCCATCGATCTTAAGGATACATTGACGCTCGCCCCGGGTATGAGCAAGCTAAGCATCATCACACAAATGCCCATTGACAAGCGTTTGTTCAAAATCAAGGAAATCCAGTCCATCCGCATGCTGGGAAAAATGGAAGTTTCCTTGGAAGCCGACGGCGAAATTGTTGAACTTGACTTTGACATAAATCGAAGTATTTCCGATGAAGAAAAGCAGGACCTTGCAGACAGGGCCCGCACCTCAGTTTTGAATAGTATTGTAAATGATTGGGTTGGAGCAATCCTCCCCCAGGAATAAGGTCATTATGAAACGTGAATTTGTACCAGAAAACTTGAACATCGATGACGTAGAACAAGTAACCAAACTGTTCCAGACTTTGCTGGACGAAAACATTCCCAACGACACAAGCGCTCTCCGCGCCTGGATCATGAAGTGGAGCGAACTGGGTTCCGTTCTGCAAGAAGTTAGCTGCCGCCGTTACGTGGCCATGACCTGCAATACCGCCGACGAAGATGCCGCCAAGGCCTACGAATCTTTCGTGGAAAACATCGACCCGGTTTCCAGCGAATTTGATGACAAGTTAAACAAGAAGCTTATGGCCCACCCCGCCAAGGACCAGCTGAAGGATGAATTCGGCGTATGGTTCAAGAGCATTCAGGTTTCCCTGGACCTGTTCTCCCCCGACAACATTCCTCTGGAAACTGAAGAAGTCAAGGCTGTGCAGGCCTACCAGAAGATTACCGGCGGTATGAGCGTCGAATTCGATGGCGAAGTCAAGACTATGCAGCAGTTGAGCGCCTATCTGGAACGTACCGATCGCGACCTCCGAGAAAGCGCATGGCGCACCATGTGGAACCGCCGCATGCAGGACAAGGACGCCCTGAACGATTCCTTCGATAAGTTGTTCTCAATTCGCAACAAAATAGCGAAGAACGCACACTGCAAGGATTACATCGACTTCATCTATCTGGCCAAGCGCCGTTTCGATTATACTCCTGCCCACTGCCGCGATTTCCACGAAAGCGTTGAAAAGCTTGTGCTGCCCCTGCTGAAGGAAATCTACAAGAAGCGTGCCGCCAAGATGGGACTTGCAAAGCTCCGCCCCTGGGACTTGGCAGTGGACCCGCTGAACCGCGCACCTCTCGCTCCCTACAAATCCGGTGACGAACTCATCGAGAAGGTAGACCAGATTTTTGAAAGCATTCACCCGCAGGCAGGCAAGTGGGCCCGCCAGATGCAGGCACAGAAACTGATTGATCCGGATTCCCGCTTGGGCAAGGCACCGGGCGGCTATCAGATTGGTTTTGACGAAAGCCGTCTGCCGTTTATCTTTATGAATTCCGCCAAGACGGACCGCGACATCTACACTCTGCTCCACGAGTCCGGACATTCCTTCCATCAGTTTGCCCTTGCGAACCAGCCCATCCTCGCCTACCGCGATGTTCCCTCGGAGTTTGCGGAAGTGGCCAGCATGAGCATGGAATTGATCGGCATGAGCAATCTGAAACCCTTCTACGGGAACGATGAAGCAGCCATCGCCCGCAGTGCCGGCGGAGAACTGGAAGATGTGATCTGGCTCTTCCCCTGGGTGGCAAGCATCGATAGTTTCCAGCACGAAATCTACAGCCGTCCAAACCATACGGCAGCCGATCGCGAACAAATTTGGGCCGGCATCATGGACCGTTACGACGCCGGCGTAGACTATTCCGGCCTGGAAAGCATTCGCAACAACATGTGGCAGAAACAACTTCATTTGTTCGAATGCCCCTTCTACTACATCGAGTACGGCATCGCCCAGCTGGGCGCCCTTCAGGTGTGGGCAAACTTCAAGAAGGACCCGCAAAAGGCCATCGATGACTTGTTCAAGGCAGAAAGTTTGGGCTACAGCGTGTCTGTACCCACCATGTTCGAGACCGCAAACATCAAGTTCGACTTCACCGCAAAGACGATTGAACCCTTGATGCAAGTGGTCTGGGACGAATTAAGCAAGTATTAAGGGCCATTTTGGAACTTTTTTCAAAAAAATGTACTTTTTTTGCCAAAAAAGCCCAAAATACCTTGACAAGCGTCAATTATAATTATATATTTGGCGCACATCCTTGGAGGGATGGCCGAGTGGTTGAAGGCGCACGCTTGGAAAGCGTGTTTACCTCGCGGTAACGAGGGTTCGAATCCCTCTCCCTCTTCTAACAAAACTTCAGAAATGTTTTGTCAAAAGCATTTCTGATTTTTTGTAGGATAAGTTTCGAAACAAAAAACCATACTTGAGGTACTTAGATGGCTGACGATCAGAGAGTTTATCTTGACGATATTTACGCAAGTGAAGAATGCCAGGGTTCCGTCTTCCGCGCTGTTGTTATGATGGCCCAGGAAGCTCGCTTCATTAACAAGCAGGCTGGCCAGGGTTACATTCAGCTGACCAAGAAGCCCACCACCATCGCAATGTACAAGTTCAAGGAAGGCAAGCTCTCTATCTCCGAAAAGAAGGCAGAAGAAGCAGTCGAAGCCGCTGAAGAAGTCGAAATGACTACTGAAAACGCAGCACAGGTTACCGCCGCTGCTGACGATGCTTTCGGCGAATAATCCTACAAAAGCAAAACTAAAAAAAGCAGTCCTCCGGGGCTGCTTTTTTGTTATCCATGCAACTTTTCGCCGCACGGACTTTTGTGAGTGGGGATTCCAAAGGGGTGGCAACCCCTTTGCGTCATCATAATCGGAAAAACCGCCGGCACAAAGTACCGACGGTTTTGTTTCTATGGTTAGGAGACTCTTGGGCTACATCTAGCCTTCACGCACATGGTATGCTTCCGGATACGCAACTGCGGCGCAGGCATCGCAAAGCATTCTCATATGGGTTTCGGCAGCGGTAGCAACACGAATGCGTTCGCCGCAACCTCCGCAGCGTCCGAGGAACACCACAGACAAGGACTTGGTCTGGACGTTTTCCAAGGCAATAGCAGAATCGTCCTTACGACGTACCACATTGCGATAGACGATTTCGCCATTGGCTTTCTGAATCGTTTCGCGGATAACATCGCAGTTGAAGCTACGGCCCTTGCGGTTCTTCATTCGAATTACAAAGCTGTTCTGGTCCACAGCGTTCTTAAAATTTTCCCAATCCTGAACATGACGGTATAGGTCGGTTACATAGTGCCAAGGAATTTCGGATTCACTGAACCCGAACAGACGGCAAAAACGCTTGTTTGCACTAATAAGGCGGCCATGTTCGCTAACCTCGAAGCAGGCCAATTCCATAACGTTTGATTCTACAGCGTTCATAAACTCCTCCCCCTAAGATAGTACCTATAAAGTACATCGGCTGAAGTGATTGCTTTTGCACCCAAACGCACATCATCCAACTTCACGTTTATGTTTTCCTTTCCAAAGAAAATGGATTCCTTGGAAGGATTGAGGCGTTCAACAGAAACCTCACAGTTTTCAATCAAAGCACCATTCTTGTAGAGACTCATGCCGTCACTACCCCAAGTGACCACATAGTTCAACCAAGTTCCGTATTCAATACCATCCTTAGCAACAATTGCATTCTCGCAACGGAGGGAATCGCCAGCACCATCAGCCAGGAAGAAAGCCACCGTGGGAATTTCAACGCCACAAACATTGTTTATCAAGGCGAAACTAAAGACATCCTTATCGCCTTCATCGCCAAACCCAAGCTTGCCCACAATATTCTTGCGGTATGATCCCTGGGTGTCGGCAGAATCAAACATCACGACAACTTCAAAAGTCAATTCGGTCAGGTCGTCCAGAATTCCGTGGTCATTTTCCACCACGCCGAAATGTTCTGCAGACTGAAGCGGCAAGGCCTTGCCTGTATTACCATCTTCCAGATTTTCAATACCGTAGACAAAGAGAGTATCTGTTGCACCGCGGGCATCGATCGTAGCCTTGTATCCCTTCTTATCGCGCAAGTAGTCAAAAGTCCACCAGCTCAGCAAACCGTAGTCAGATGCAGAAGGAACATCAATCACCAACGCTCCTTCAGATGCGGAGCCCTGAGCCGGCCATTCCACCAGATCCATATCGTGAATCAGGGAAGAGGGCAAAGGTCCAAAGACTTCTGCATCGCCATTTTCAGAAAGCTTGACACCGTAAACAGAACTATCATAGCGTTTGGAATCCGGAGAGGAAACCAACAGGGCGTGCTCACCCACAGGCAAGCCTTCAATTTCAAAGTTACCCTCGGCATCCATTTCTGCAGACCAATGGGAACCAGGCAGGGACAAGGTCACACCCGTCTTGCCTTCGGAACCTACATTGACCATACCCTTAAGGCTGGCAACACGCTTCAAATTCAAATCCATCTTGATTTCACGACCCTGGAAATCCACAGTCTCGTAGACCGCCAAGGAGTCGGAAACAGAAGTCAAGGCATAGTAGCCGCGACGTTCCAAACGGAAACCGAACATACCGTCGGCGCCTGTGGTATCGCAGAAGGCGATGGTATCGGAAGCGATATGCCTTGCGTACACAGAGGCTCCGGCTACAGGCTTACCTTCCCCATCCAAGAGGAGGCCGGCAAAATTATTCGTTTCCTCGCTAACACCACCACCAAGACGATTATCGGTCGGAGTCGTACAGGCTGCAAGAATAGAGGCGCAAGAAACAGCAAATGCGAACTTCTTATTCAGCATTTTCGCCCTCCTTGCCCAAATCCTTGGTCAGCGGGAACAGTTGAACATTCAGACGGTACACGCGATCTTCAGCAGAATCTTCCATAACGATGGCGCTGATTCTGCGGCGGAAATCGGCGATTTCCTTCGAAATCTTGGCAAAGGCAGCTTCGGAAATACCGATGGTCATGCCAGAAATATCGCGTTCTTCTACAGGAACCGCATCAAGGGACTGCACGGCAAGCTCACCCATCTGGCGATGCATATCGCGGATTGCAAGAGAGGCGGTTTCCAAATTGCCTGTAGTAATAGACTTGTTGCCCTGAACAAAGTTGCCCTGTTCATCCTTCTTAAGCAGGGATGTCTTCTGGAGAAGATTCAGGGACTTCTTTACCTGAGCGGTTTCCACGTCAAAAGCAAACTTTTCAGCCATCTTTGCAGGTGTGGCACCCGGCAGCATGGGCGCAATTTCGCGCAGCACCGGATTGATCCAGCTATCGTAATAGTCGTACTGGTCCTCGCCCACCAAGGCCATGGAATTCTCCTTGGCAAGCTTACGCATTTCAGCATAGGCACGCTTTTTAGAGGCAGAATCCTTTTCCTGGTCGAAAGCAACAAGCAGACGGAAATACTGAAGATCAACGCCAACAAGCCCCATAGCGGAAGCGACCCTTTCTACGCCGACTTCGCTAAGGTTAGACTTGCCATCGCAAACAAGCTTCAAGAAAACCGGAGAGGAATATCCAGCATCCTTCGCAAAATCACGCCACGTAAAGCCGGAACGATCCTTTCGTTCTGCATAGTAGTCGCGAATATAGATGCGGTAGCTGCTGTATTCCATCACAGGTTTCATACAACTACAATATATCTTTTAAGATACAGAAAATCAATAGTTTAAGATACAAATTATTTGATTTTATTCAATTTTAAGGATATTTCGTGTATCATTTAATAGTTTTAAAGAAATTCTATGATACAAGAATACAAAAATACGTGATATCTGTCATGAAAAATACCCGATGCCTGTTTGGGAAAAATTGTGTATCTTTGTGCGTGAAGTTGGATACAGCTTCAAAGGACGAATAAAGTTATGGATGAAAACCAGGAAAAATCCGTAGAAAACAAGGAAACAGAAGCCGCCAAGGCAAAGGCCACCTCCGATAGAGTCAAGAGAATGCGTGGCTGGCTCGGCATCAACAGCAACACAAGTTTTGGCGGACACGCCGACAGCTTCGAGCCCCTTCTTCCGGGCGAAGGCCATTCCGGCTGGAACCGATAGACTCAACAAAAACGATAGAACAAAAAAGGCCCACCCCGAAGAAAAACGGGGATGGGTTTTTCATTTTCAATTGGCCGCCAGGATTACTTGGACAGATCCTTGACCACCAGAATGCCACGACGGTCTGTCAGCGGATAGGCGCGCATACCTTCACCGCCCTTACCACTGTCCATGACTTCCAGAAGCTCGCCCTTTGCAGAGTAAAGATGAAGTTCCCACGGACCATTGGGAGCGTTAAAGTAACCAGAGTTCTTCTGCACATTACGCTGGAAGGACGGATTCAGACGGTCAGCCACACTGCGAGCCTGAACCAGGGAAACATCGGCCAAAGTCCATGCAATAGGAACGCCACCCATATCGTAAATGAGCAGGGATTCCATGTCGGTATCTTCCTTCATGGTGAACTTCCAGCTAAAGTTCTGCCAGCTGGTACTCAAGTCAAGAATACGGCCGTTTGCATAAGGAGTGTAATCGTCGCAATCTTTCTTGATGTTCACGTTCAGCGTGCGGGGCTTATCTGCCTTGGCGCGCATACTGAAGATATAAGTCGTACCCTTCATCAAGGCAAGATGCTGCTTGAACTGAAGGTTCCAGGATTCCTTACCGCCCTTCTTGATGTCGAAGCGGACTTCGCCATTTTCAATGGAAGTATTTGCCTGGCCACCCCAGAAGTCCGTTGCCCAACCGGAAAGCGGTTCTTCTGCAGAGAAGTCGCCATTCTGGATCAGGTTTGCACCGGTGGAAAGAGAGCCAGTGACATAATCCTTGTCCTGGATAAAATTCGGGATGACGCTTGTGTTCTGGATACCGTTGGGGCTGTCGACACAGATTTCCTTACCCCAGCTGACCAAGGTATTGAAAGATCCATGAACGGTCATATCCATTTCAGGGCTATCAAAGTTACCGGGGCCCCAGCTCCAAGCCAACCAACCAATATCCAAGCGTTCTGCTTCGGACATGATCAGCTTGTAGGGAATTTCGCGAGCGCCACCAACAGCCACCGGAGCGAATTCACCAATGACCAAGGGCAGCTTCTTTTCTACGGATTCCTTAAGAACGCCACGGACGCGGTCTTCCACAGTGGCGTAACCGGTAGCGGCAGCATCGTGATGTTCAGAGGGCCACCACATATGGATGGAGAACAGCAGGTTGTGTTCCGGATCTGCCTGAAGCAGGCGCGGACCGACCTTGAGCAGGTTCTTTTCGCTCTGTCCCCAGAAGTCCGCATCAATCATCAAGGGCACGCGGATACCAGCGGCACGCATACGAGTAACAATCATGCAGTATGCGTCAAAGAAATCTTCGGGATCCTGTTCCTTATCGCCAGGTTCGTTACCCACGTTCAAAATCAAGTACTGCTGATGGTTGGAAATAACCTGAAGAGTTTCCTCGCGGAGCCAGAAATCCAAGGCGTCGTGCAGACGATCCCAGTTACCGGTGGTGTCATGAATTTCGGGAATAGGAATCATTCCATTTTCAATGCACTGGGCAATGATATGGTCGAGATCGCTTACGCGGCCACGAGTGTTCCAAACGATGCGGACACAGTTCGCACCAGTCTTTGCAATTTCAGGAATAGTTTTGCCTTCGCGGTCTGTCCAGATAAACATATGGTTGACACCGCGGAGGATAACCTTTTCGTTATCCTTACTGTACAAGAATCGATCTTGAACAAAAAATCCCGGTTTTGCCGAAACGATATTCATTACACAAACTCCAACTTTATACCAAAATAAAGATACAATTATTTGCACAAGAATGCGTAAATTTTTTGTATCTACTTTGTATAAATGGGGAGAATGTGTCAACATCCTACACGGCCAGCCTTACGGCCTGGCGTTCAGGAAGGTGTTTCCAGTAGCGAACCGGTAGACAACGGCGCAATAGCCGCGGGTTTTCGCGCTCCTTGATAGCAATAGAGTTATAGTAGTCCCGCCAAAGCTGGGTAATGGTATCGGGCGGCGTATCGGCAGTTACAGCCTCCAAATTCGGGATGTAGACTTCCGAGGCGGAATGTCCGTCGTAATAGACCCCGTATTTTCGCTTGGAATCGTAAATCGCCCAGCGTTCATTGGCAAAACGGCCTCTAAAATGCCCCACCATCAGGTCAAGCACATCGTACTTCGGCTCGATTTCGGAAAAATAGGTTCCATCGGAGGTCTTGGAAAAACGGACCAAGCCCAACATACCGCCCGCCTCACGACGAACAGAACGGGCTATCTGGAAAAGGGGCAACATTTCGTTGGATGCCGGATTACGGGCAAAACGCTTATCCACTCCAGAGAACAAGCGCTGGAGATAGGCGAAGATCTTCATTTCAATGCCCGACTCCTCCGAGCGGAACGCAGCATCCAAAGTCTGGAGGATATCCTCCCCCGCCGCGTTCACAATAGCACGCCTCAGTCTGCGAGCCGATTCCTGGTCGGTTTCAACACGGAACGGCTGCTGAAAGAGATCCATGGCCGTGGCCGACCCCTCACGTTCAGGACAGATATCGCCAACATCAAGACGCTGGCGGTAAACTTCAAAAACTACACTGAGAAAACCATCAAAAGAAGAATCATAGAGAATCGTTAACATATAGTACCTGTAAAATTGTTTTAGATTCGCTTTAATTGCATTGAGATTCGCTTCGATTGCCGCGCTGCGCTCGCAATGACATTAGGAAGCAGTCAAAAGCAAGGGCTGGTCGCGGAACAAGTCCAGCTGTTGGGGTTTCGGGTGTGCAACCAGTTGCTGGCGAACCAACAGCGGGCGAATCATTTCTGGATAAAGATTCCGAAGGCTCGCAGGCGTGTCGGGATGGTAAATGAAGAACTTGGCCCGCTTCATGACCACTCCCATTTTCTTCAGCGTTTCCAGACGGAGTTTGCTATAGCGACGGCTTGCGGCAATGAGCTGCGCCGACTTTACCCCGATTCCTGGAACCCGCAAAAGCATTTCATAGTCCGCAGTTTGGATGTCCACGGGGAACATTTCCGGGTGACGTAACGCCCAGGCAATTTTCGGATCCAGTTCCAAATCCAGATTCGGATGCTGTTCATCCAGAATCTCGTTGTATTGGAACTTGTAGAAACGCATGAGCCAATCCGCCTGATAAAGCCTGTGTTCACGAACCAGCGGGGGCTTTGTGGTAATGACTGGCAAACGCTTGTCCGCATTGATGGGAACGTACCCGGAGAAGTAGACGCGTTTCATTTGCTGTTGCTTGTAGAAACCATTGGACAGCGTCAGAATCTGCAGGTCGGTTTCGCTGGAAGCGCCCACAATCATCTGGGTGCTCTGCCCCGCAGGCAGGAACCTGGGGGTGTATCGTGAGTTGCCCGCCTTGTACTCAATCTTGCGCTCCGCCAGATAATTCATGGGGCGTAAGATGGACTCATGATTCTTTTCCGGAGCAAGATACTGCAACGCCTTATCCGACGGGATCTCGATATTTACGCTACTGCGGTCGGCATACAGCCCCGCCTCGTGCAACAATCGCGGCGACGCGCCAGGAATAGACTTGAGATGAATATAACCGCCGAACTTATGAACCGTGCGCAGTTCCTTGGCCACCTTGATCAGAAGCTCCATAGTGTAATCGGGAGTTCCAATCACAGCGGAACTGAGGAACAGACCTTCGATATAGTTTCGACGGTAAAACTCCAGAGTAAGGTCAATTAATTCCTTGGGAGTGAATGTGGCCCTGGGAACATCGTTGCTACGTCGATTGACGCAGTAGGCGCAATCGTACTTACATGCGTTACTCAAAAGCACCTTCAAAAGCGAAATGCAGCGGCCATCGGCAGCCCACGTGTGGCAAATCCCCGAACTGCAGGCACTACCAAGCCCGCCTTTCACGGCAGAACGATTGGATCCGCTGGAGGAGCAGGAAACATCGTACTTAGCCGCAGCCGAAAGAATATTCAACTTTTCACGCACGTCCATAAAGCATTATCCACGAACAATTTAGGGTTTATTTGTACACTTACTCTTTTGTTCACTAAAATATAATCAATACTGCACAAAAAAGCAAGTACTACGCCATTCCTGAGCAGTAACTTCCGCCTATATCAACCAGGAATATGGGATTCATGCTTTTTCACACTTGATACACAAATAATTTTTTATCTTTAAATTCATGAAGAAGCGTATTATTCAGACTCTCTTGAAGACCGAACACAAGGATGGGGACCGCCTCCCCTCCGTCCGTACCATCATTTCTACGTACAATGTATCTTCAGGAACAGTCCAGGCAGCCTTAAGGGATCTGGCCAAGCAATCCAAGATCTACCGAATCCAGGGGAAAGGTTGTTTCTGGGGAAGCGAACCTCCCCTGAATAGCACGCCCGAAATCAAGCTTACCATCATCGAGAAGCTTGCCGCCAATTTTGAAAACGACTTTGAACGTGGCTACCTAAAGCCGAACCATGCCCTCCCCCAGGGCAAGGAACTGGCCGCCCGCTACAATGTTTCCCAGAATACCCTCCGTAAGTTCCTGACCCAAAAGATGGAAGAAGGGCTCCTGACCAAGAACGGAAGGCATTATTACTTTAGCCGCAAGGAAGTTACCGAACGAAAGCCCCCCATTAGCGAACTGATTTTCGTGACCCGATGCAACAGCTGGGGCGGATTTACCGCTGAAAGCGAACGCGAAATGGACTTTCTGCGATTGATCTACAAGACCGCCGGTGCAAACCAGTACAAGCTAATCCTTCTGGGCATTAACGATGCTACAGGCCAGCTCATCGACAGAAACGGAAACTTCTGCAAGCTCTCCGACTACCCCAACGCCATTGGCGCAGTTCTCTCCACGCTCCTGGTGCAAAACTACCAGCCCTTGCTTTACTTCTTTGCCAACGTCAAGTACCCCGTGGCCGTTTGGTGGGAACATCCTGAAACCAGCGTGCCCAAGGTATTCCTCAAGAAAGAGAACTGGATGTTCTTCAATTCCACCTTCGGCAAGAAACCTGGCGTCGAGATGGGCAAGTTCCTCAAGAAGCGTGGCATTACCGAGGTCAACTACTTCTCCCCCTACCACAACAGTTCCTGGTCCCAGGACCGCATGACAGGACTTGTGGATTCTGGCCTGAAAGTTCACGCCTATGTGGATAGCGAATTCGCCAGCCCCTGGGATTACAAGGAAATTGCAAGAAAGACCGTTGAAAAATATGCCGTTGAAGCATATGCCCGATCACTGGTAAAAATGAAGCTGGAAAAACTGGCAAAGAAAGCGGAGATCGACGGAAACGAATGCATTAACGTTTGCGTCAATGACGAAGTCGCCGAGCTATTCGTTGAAATGACGGAGAATACAAGCAACACCCCTAAGTTGATCGCCTTCGACAATTCCATGGAAAGTTACCTGCTCCGCCTCCCCTCCTACGACTTCAATACTGAAGCCCTGGTGGAACATATCTTCTATTACATTGAGAATCCGTCTGGATTCGGACAATACAAAAAAATCCACCACATTTTAGGCAATGTTGTTGAAAAATAGCGAAACAATTCCGCAAAAACAAAGGCCCCCAAAAGGGGCCTTCATTTTTCAACAACATTTCCATAATTGACTTTGATCTAGACAAAAACAAGTTTACTTGTGGGACTGCTCCGCAGTCCACATAGCTGCGGTTCGGAAATGGCGACAGGTAAACCTGTCGCCGCTTCACTCACCTTGCTACTTGTTTTTATTGATAATCAAAGTCTTAGCCTTGAAGGTCTTGCGGTCGATGACCTTAACCATCAGGGAAACCTTGTTGTCCTTATCAAGAGCGTTCCAGTACTTCTTCAGGTTTTCTTCGGCAGTGTCGAAGATGGGCATCAGCTTCGGAGAACCTTCGAAAGAAGGAATGGGCTTGCCGTCGGTCACGTAGGTGCTGATGAAGTGGCCAAGACCCGGAAGAGCCTTTTCGAATTCGAAAGTTGCACGTTCGCAGCCAGCGTCTTCGCAGTTGTTGCGAGACTTGAGGATGCTTAATTTGTACAAAGCCGGCTGAGCGTTCTTGTAGTGGATACCGGAAATACGGGGCGTGAAGTTGGGAGCGTCGTCTTCGTACTGACGAGTAGCGAGAGCGCTTTCGAAGGTACCGCCCAGCTTGATGGCGTCATAGATGGTATCGGTCTGGTCGCCGTTGGTAATGATCTGAACATCAGCGGTGTGACGTGCCGGATAGTAGATGATGAGGTGCGGGTCAGTGAGCTTGGATTCGTCGAAAGCCTTGGTTTTCATGAAACCAGTCTTTGCTTCCATTTCGAACACGCGGTTGCGGCTGTTGACGCTACGGCCCATGATCCAGTAAACCTGAACAAAGGACTTGCCGTCCGGGCTAGTGCCAAGCACGATGCCACGGCCAGGATACGGGTTCTTGGAAAGTTCCTTAAAGTTGTTTTTTGCTTCATCTGTATAAGACATGTTTTTACCTCAAATAATAATTGAAAATTGATAATTGAAAATTGATGATTGTAATATTCGCGAGCTTCGCTCGCCTAGCTTAATAATTATCCATTATCAATCATCCATCATCAATCAAATTCACCGTTTTGGATTATAATTGTTCATCAAGATCATGGCCAACGCTACACAAAACATGATAACACTGCCCACAACAACTTGCTGTTTATGATCGTATTCGCGCTTGATGTAGCTGGGATTCTCCTCGTTCAACTGCTGCAAGGTAGGACCTTCCACCAGCTTGGTTGAATCAATCTCGCAGATCTGCGCAATTTCTTCTTCGGTCATATTCAGCGTGCTCACCCTAAGGGAGTCGCACTTGTTCGCTACTTCCGCGGCATTGGAAACCGTCGGCGCAAATAATGCGCAGGCGATTGCCAAAACGAGAACTGCCGAGAAACGACAACGTGTCATTGCGAGGATCGTAGCGACGTGGCAATCTTGCCAGATTATTCTGCAGCCAGCTTGTCGAGAATTTCGTTGACCATAGCCGGGTTAGCCTTGCCACCGGACTTGCGCATGGTCATACCCACAAGGAAGCCCTTCAGAGCAACCTTACCGGCCTTGAATTCTGCGAACTGGGCAGCGTTGGCAGCGCAAACTTCGCGGACGATAGCTTCGATAGCGCCAGTGTCAGCCACCTGGACCAGACCCTTTTCCTTAACGATGTCTGCAGGATCCTTGCCGGTTTCGAACATGTCGGCGAAGACGGTCTTTGCAATCTTACCGTTGATGGTCTTGTCTTCGATCAGGTTCACCAGGGCGCAGAGCTGTTCCGGCTTGATCTTCAGGTCAGCGAGGCCACCTTCCAGATCCTTCATCTTGGCCAGGAGTTCGGTAATAACCCAGTTAGCGAGAACCTTGCCGTTCTTGCAGTTCTTGGAAGCGGTATCGAACCAGTCACTGATGTCGCGGTCGTCGGTCAGCACCTGTGCGTCGTATTCAGACACGCCAAGGTCATTCATGAAGCGGGCGCGACGTGCGTCCGGCAGTTCCGGAAGGGTGCGGCGGATTTCTTCCACGAAGGCAGGATCGGTGACGAGACGTACCATGTCCGGTTCCGGGAAGTACTTATAGTCGTGAGCGTCTTCCTTGGAACGGATGACGATAGTCTTGTCGGCGTTGGGATCGTAACGCTTGGTGCACTGTTCCACTTCCTTGCCTGCGTCCAGAGTGGCGGACTGCAGGTAGTATTCGGCATTCAGAGCCTTTTCAAGGTTAGTGAAGCTGTTCAAGTTCTTGATTTCTGCACGGGTACCGAACGGAGCGTCTTCGGATGCGCGGAGGGAGATGTTACCGTCGCAGCGCATGTTGCCGTTTTCCATGTTTGCATTGGAAACGCGGGTGTATTCCAAAGTCTGCTTGATCTTCTTCAGGACCAGCACAGCTTCTTCCGGGCTACGGATGTCCGGTTCAGTCACGATTTCGCAAAGCGGAGTACCGCAGCGGTTTGCATCGAAGTGAGATTCGGTGGGGCTCATGTCGTGGATCAGCTTACCGGCATCTTCTTCCATGTGGATACGGGTAATGCCCACGCGCTTCTTGGTGCCGTCGGCCTTGATGATTTCCAGCCAGCCGTTCTTGCAGATCGGATGGTCGTACACCGGAAGACCACCAGTCTGGGTAATCTGATAACCCTTAGGAAGGTCCGGGTAGAAGTAGTTCTTACGGGTCCACATGGCGTTCAGGTCGATTTCGCAGTTGAGAGCGAGACCCAAGCGGATGGCGTATTCCACAGCCTGCTTATTGGGAACCGGCATGGCACCGGGCATACCCAGGCAAACCGGGCAAACGTGCTTGTTAGGAGTAGTGTTCACTTCAATTTCGCAACCGCAGAACATCTTCGTCTTGGTAGCGAGCTGGCAATGGATTTCGAGACCGATAACGGTAGAGTAGTTAGGCATATTAACTCCAGTAAATTTTACGCTCTTAAGATAGAAAAAAGACTGAGCCCCAATGGGCCTAGTCCTTTAAAATACGCTTCAAAACAGTGGCAAAAATTACTTGCTGTTTTTCAAGCAACGAACGCTCATGCCGCTCTGCTTAGAATCAAAGCTACGGCCGGCAGAAGATTCATCGTAGGCAAAGCGACGAACATAGGCGTTGTCCTTGTCCTTGGCCGTAGCCGTCCAAATCAAGGCGTATTCCCCGTTCAGGTAATACTTGCCCTTTGTATCCCTGTAACCACCGGGCAGAACAGTGAATCCGTAGGAATCAACACCATCGCCGTGGTCCTTCCATTCTTCGGTAGACTTCAAGGAATCACCAGCGTGAGAGGTGCCGCCCACCTGGTCAAACAAGGCAATCCATTCATCATCAGAAGGCAAGTGCCAGCCATCGGGGCAAACAACCTTGGCGGCTTCCCACGTATAGAGAAGGCCATACTTTTCACAATGGCTAGTGCTCTTGTTGTAGCACCAGCTTTCGGACTTCATGGAAAAGCCAATATTCTCGGCCATCCAAATTTGCTTACCGATTTCCACTGTAGCATAAACCTTATTGTCGCGTAGATCCTTCATGGTGTTTGCATCGGAATCATATTCATAGCACGGACCACCATCAGGACATTCGTTGTCCAAAGCTCTGGCACCGTTATCGCCGCAAGCGTTTAGAGCTACGGCAGCAAAAGCGCAAACTGCACCAAGAGAAAACTTCTTATAGAAATTCATATAGGCTCCTTAAGTCAACCTACTTCTGTAACACCAGTAAATATACGTTATGTTACTTGTAAAAGGAAAAAATTTAAACTTCGTCCAGGGTTACTACGGGAATATCCGTTGCAGAGGCAAAGTTCGCATTTTCGGTTAGAATGCAATCGGCGCCGTTCACATAAGCGGTTGCCAAACGGATGGATTCCGCTTCGGTAAGCTTGTGGTTGGTCTTGTTCGCTGTGGCAAAAAGTTCCGCAGCCTTCACCGCAATTTCGCCGTTCACATCACAGAGCTTTACGTTCTGGGAATTCTCGAAGAACTCGCGATACTGGCGGGCAAGAACGCCCTCCCCCGCTACGCAAGCCTTCTGGGAAATTTCAAACAAAGTAACTGCAGATGTAAGAACCGTAATGTTCTTTTCGTAGGCATGGTCAAGCACCGAAGAAACAACCGGATAGAAATCCGGATGCATCTGCAGAAGTCGCACAATAGCTCCTGTATCCAGTAACAAAATGCGGGATTGCTCAACAGCCTTATTCATATCGGTAGATGCTATATCCGCGGTAATTCTTATTCGTAGATTTCCATCTGGGCGATGTCTTCGCGCATGCCTGCACGGACCATTCTAAAGCGTTCTGCCTTCGGATAGAAGTACCAGATCCACCATTCACCGCTAATGTCGGTGCGCTTGGTCTTGATGACCATGGGCTTTTCACCTCTGAAGAAATCACGCTTGTGAGGAATCACGTGTTCGAAAGGACGGTAGGTATGGATTTCGTCGCCAGCCTTACGTTCAATAAAACCGTTGCCGCCCTTACTCCAGGTGATGGTTACCTTTCCATTTTCATCCTTTTCTTCCTTGCAGGAATCAAAGCCGCTATCGCACCACTTGAAGCGCTTGTAGGTAAAAGCCTGTTCCGGGAAGTTGAAGGTTTCAACCTTGCGGTTGTTACCCTTGAAAGTCTTGTACTCGCCTTCGAGAGTGTATCTGTCCACATTGTATTCGGAGCAGCCTCTCTGAGCAATCTTGACCTGACGGTTGGAAATTGCCAGATCAATGGTACAGCCGTCTTCAGAGAAAGTCATGCGACCAAGACCGTTGGATTCGCGATACTCCACGTTACTTGCTTCGAACTCAGCACGGCTTCCAAAAGGACCGTTCTGAATAACGATGGTAAAGAGACGAGGATTGGTGGGAGACTTCTTCAGGAAAACACTACCGGTACCGGAAGCATATTCACCACTGATGTCTGCAGAAGCCTGCCGGAATCGAGCCAGGTCGGCACGCTTGACCCAAACGGTACCGAACTTACAGTCGATAGGAACGAAGCGGGGCGGTTCGGAAGGTTCCACGTATTCCCACTGGATGATACGGGTCTTCTTGACCTTCATCTTAGGCTTGCCCTTCTTGTCCTTGACCGGACGACCCTTCTTATCCAGAACGGGAACCTTTTCCTTCTTGACGGTTACCTTCTTGACAGAGTCCTGGGGAATAGGAAGTTCCTTAATCCAATCAGTAAAGACCAGAGATCCGGCCACATTGGCCTCGTCCACTTGACCTTGAACCTTCTTATAAACGGAAAGACTGCTCTGGGCAAAAACCAAGTTTGCCATCAAAAAAAGCGCAACAATTAAAATTTTCTTCAAAACAAAACCTCTTTGGGGTCTAAAATTAGCTTTTTATATGAAAAATCATAGACAAATTGCTATGTGAAAGTTTTTTTTACTAAAATTTGGTGGTGGAATTAGTGAAAGGAGTTCCTATATGAAGAAAATGTTCCTCGCCTCTTGCATCCTGGCTGCTGCTGCATTTGCTCAGGAAGCTGCCCCCGCAGCACAGGCCGCCGCACCGGCTGCTGAAGTTGCTGCTCCCGCTGCCGAAGTTGCACCTGCCGCCGGAGCTGCCGCACCCGCTGCCGAAGCTGCTGCACCTGCCGCTGAAGCCGCAGCACCCGTCGCTGAACCCGCAGCACCCGTCGCTGAAGCGCCGGTTCCTGTCGCTGAAGCTGAAGAAGCTCCTGTCGCTGAAGCTGCTCCGGCCGAAGCAGCACCCGCTGCTGAAGTTGCACCGGCTACCGAAGTCGCTGCCGCACCTGCAGCCGAAGCTGCCGCTCCCGCTGCAAAGCCCGCAAAGGCTAAGAAGATGCGCAAAAAGAAGAAGATGATCGAAAACGCAGTGATGTCTGCTGGCAAGGTCAACTTCGATATCAACGCTGACTTCGAATTGGAAGCAGGCAAGGTTTTCTGGACCTCCGAAAACGACACCTATAACGACAATTTTGAAAACTGGTCCGGCGAAGCAAACTTTGCAGTTCTCGCCGAAACCGACGACTTCAAGGGTAAGTTGGGCCTGGCTTTCTATCCGGGCGACTTGACTCTCAACGCTGAAGACAACGTTGACAAGGCAACCAAGCGTGACGCAATCCGTAAAAACCGTCATGCTAACGACTACTTCTCTCTGGACGAAGCTTGGATCCAGCAGGGTACCGAATACTTCACCTTCAAGGTCGGTCGTTGGGACAACACCGATAAGAGCGGTGACTACTTCGGTGGCTACATCGATGGCTACAAGGCCGGCTTCCTCTCTACCCAGGATCCGGAAAACCAGTTGCAGTTCGGCTTCACCCCGACTGATAACATGGACATGTACATCTCCTTGATCAGCAAGGCTACCTGCCTGAACAAGGGCGATATCCGTGCAGCATTCAACTTCCACGGTCTGGAAAGCATCGCTCTCCTCAAGGTCCAGTTGGCTTATCGTAGCAACCTCTTCGATGCAGTCTACGACTCCAAGGCCGAAATCAAGCACAACATCTCTGCTAAGTTCAACCTGCCCATCAACAAGACCTTCGACATCTTCCTGGAAGCAGCTGTTATGGACATTGCAAACGATGCAGTTCTGCCCATCACCGCTGGCGTAGCAATCTATACTCCGGTTGTTGACCGAATCATCGTCGAAGCAGAAGCAGTGAACGATCGTCACCTGTACAAGGATTTCTATGGTGTTACCACCAATCCGAAGCACGTGAAGGACGTTCTCGGTGCAGTCTATCTTGAAAAGGCTTTCACCAACCGCTTCAGCCTGTCTGCTGGCTTCCATAGCTACGGTAGCACCAGAGACTACATGCTGTCTGGCAACCTGGTCGGCAGAATTAACTAAAAGACCGCTCGCGTAAACCGTCAGACATAAAACTTTCGGTCACGCTCGCTCTCACAAAAAAGCCTGGTTTCACACCAGGCTTTTTTTGTTCACAGAACAGCACTCGTCGTTCTGCACTCGTCGTTCTGCGCTCGTCGTTTGTCACTCATTGCTCAGCACTCATCATTCGTCATGGATGCGCGGAAATAAAAAAGCCCGGCTCACACGAGTCGGGACTTTTAAATTGTTCAAAGTCTTTAGGCTTAAAATTAGAAGCCCTTGCGGTCCAGGTCCATCATGAGGGACTGGAGAGAATCTTCGACGCTAGTGCGGAAGTCGCCGGAGCCCAGGCTGCAGCTAGCAACAACTTCGGAACCCTTGCAGATACGAATAACGGAAAAACCGTTTTCATTAGAAAAAGAAACACTAAGACCCTTGTTCAATGCCTTTTCCAGCAAATCACGCATTAGAAACTCCTTTTTTGAGGATGAATTAAAACTTATAGCCCTAAATTAGGCTTTTTCTTTATGAAAAACAAGTTTTTTTTCATTTTTTACGTTAAAATCAAGCCTTTCTAGGATATATTCTAGCCCATGTACGATTTTCACCTTCATTTGACCCGACTTCCCCACCCCGCTGAGGTGGCAAGCCTTCTAAAACAGGCAGGAACAAGCTATAACAACATCGCTTGCGAGCCCTGGGAATGGGAAAAATCCATTGAAATCGGAGAAACTCGTGCATTCGGAATTCACCCCATGATCGCAACAAAGATTTCTGACAGCGATTGGGAGCGCCTTACCGAAATTTTAAAAGCATATCCAGCGGCACACGTAGGCGAATGCGGTCTGGACAAGCGCTTTGACGGATACGAACCGGGGGGCGTGCAGGAACAGGTTTTCCGCAGGCAAGCTTTGCTTGCCAAGGAACTGGGGCGTTCGCTGCACATTCACTGCGTTGGCGATTACCAACGAGTTATCTCCATTCTCGACGACCTCGGGTTCGGCACTGCAAACCCAGGCGGAACAAGTGCAGCACCTCAAGTTGTATTCCATCGCTTTGGCGGTGAAATGGCGGCGGTCAGAGCCGGCCTGAAGTTCAACTCCATATTCTCATTGCACATGGATTCCTTCCGTAAAAAGGCGACGGCGGCCGCCATCAAGGAAATTCCCCAGACTCGTGTGCGGTTCGAAACCGACGCAGACGAAAGTTTCTACAAGTTGCCAGAAGATGGTTCCATGCCGGACAACTTGGCTAGCATTATCGCCAACCAGATTCAAAACCGTTTAATGCAAGTCGTAGCGCTTTATAACAGCGCCCTCATTTAAGAAAATTACTTTTCCTCGCCAATCCCCGCAAGCAAGGGATTCTTAGGCTGAATCGTAACGGACTGAGCCTTGATAACGGAGAAAGCCCTAAATTCCTTGAGGGCTCGTTCCGCCAAATCCACAGAACTGCCCTTACCAAGTTCAATGACCACCTGCAGGGGCGAGCCACCCATAATGCGCATGGGGAACTGCGTTGCACCGTACATCTCACTAATGATGCGCGGATCAGGAGGCGGGAATTCCGCGAAGGTGGCAGCAAGCATTCCCTTACGCTGCACAAGTCCCTGAATACGGAGACGGCCTGCAAGCAAACCGATTTCCGTCACCAACAAGAGCATCTTGGCTGCATCGGGCACAGGGCCGAAACGGTCCTGAAGTTCCTGCTGAATACTCTCGATTTCATCCGTATGGGAAACTCGAGCGATTCGCTGGTACATGGAAATACGGGTCAATCCGTCTTCAATATAGTCTTCAGGCAGGAATGCATCCACACCAATTTCTACTCGGGTCTGAATAGGCTTTTCAGAAGGACCGCCACGAAGCATTTCCACCGCTTCCTTCACCAGGCGAACGTAAGTCTCAAAGCCCACTTCCGCAATAAAGCCGTGCTGTTCCTGACCAAGCAGGTTTCCAGCACCGCGAATTTCCAAGTCACGCATAGCCAGCTGGTAGCCGCTGCCCAAGTCCGTAAACTGTTCCAGGGCCTGCAAGCGCCTCATGGATTCCGCAGAAATATCGTGCTTTGCAGGAATCACCAGGAAAGCCTTGGCAAGAACACTGCTGCGGCCAACGCGCCCACGCATCTGGTAAAGCTGGCTAATGCCAAAGTGATGCGCATTCATAATGATAATGGTGTTAGCGTTGGGAACATCCAAACCAGATTCAATAATGCTGGTGCTAATCAGAATATCGAACTTCCTGGAAATAAACGCATCCATTGCATTTTCCAGGTCTCGGTCGTTCATCTGGCCGTGGGCAACACCGATTGTAGCATTGGGAACCAAGGCCTCAATATCATCGGCCAAGGCATAAATACTCTGGACGCGGTCATTCACAATGAACACCTGACCACCGCGGGCCAGTTCATCAAGAATTGCATTCTTCAACACCTCGTCATCACGCTTCATCAGCTTGGTTTCCACAGGCAAGCGATTGATAGGCGGAGTATTGATGAGAGAAATATCGCGAACACCGGTCATGCTCAAATGCAGGGAGCGGGGAATCGGGGTAGCGCTCATGCTCAAGGAATCCACCGTCAAGCGCATCTCACGGAGTTTTTCCTTCTGCTTCACACCGAACTTCTGTTCTTCATCAATAATCAGAAGACCCAGATCCTTGAACTGGTTCTTTTCAGAAAGCAGGGCGTGGGTACCAATCAGAATATCCACATTGCCTTCAGAGACCTGCTTAAAGATTTCCTTCTTTTCCTTGGCCGTCTTGTAACGGTTCACAAGGGCAAGATTGACTCCGGTTCCTGCAAAGCGGTCCATAAAGTTTTCATAATGCTGGGCCGCAAGAATTGTTGTAGGAACAAGCAGAACCACCTGCTTGTGGCTCGTGACACACTTGTAAGCCGCACGCATAGCCACTTCAGTCTTACCAAAGCCCACATCGCCACAAATCAAGCGATCCATGGGGCGACGGCTTTCCATATCACGCTTGATATCAGCAGTAGCCTTCACCTGGTCCGGAGTCGGTTCGTATTCAAAGGCATCTTCAAAATCCCGCTGCATCTTACCATCGGGGGGGAATTCGAAACCCTCAATGAGTTCACGCTTGGCATAAAGTTCCACCAAGTCGCGGGCAATCTGGATAACCTTCTGCTTAACACGCTTCTTAAGGTTTTCCCAGGTCTTACTGCCAAGCTTATCCAGCTTCGGCGGATTTTCAGAATTTTCAAGACGCTCGATTTTCTGCAGGTCCGCCACGGGGAACTTAAGTCTGTCTCCCCCTTCGTATTCCAGCAGGGCGCAGTCCACCATACCGCCGTTCACTTCTACGCGGACTAGGCCGAGGTACTTACCAACGCCGTGATCCTCATGAGCCACGAAGTCCCCGCGGTTCAAGGATTCAATCATCAGCGCACCGGTAACAGAACCAGAAATCTTACGCTTACGAGCCTTGTTGGAATGGCGATTGAAAATACGGGTTTCCGTCAAAAAGGCAATGTTGTCCTCTTCAAGCCAGAAACCTTCAGAAAGATTGCCCTGGATGTATTCCTCGATGGGCAAGTCCTCGAAAACCTGCTTCAAGCGATTCAAGCCGCCTGGGGTGGGGGCCACCACAAATACGCGGCCGCCTGCCGCGGAGAAATTTTCAATATCCTTGGCTACCGCATCCGTACCATTGGAGGAAAAGTCTTGGGGCTTGCAGTGAAGTTCGTGCCAGTTCCCATCATTCACATTGACGCGGGTAACGTCCATGGAACTGCGACCTACGAAACTGCGGGACAGTTCCCCAATCTTGAACCAGATATCGCTAGGCGGCACCGCATCCGATTCCACCTGACGCAATTCCTGGAATACAGCCTCGTAACTTAGGTAATACTTGGAAGCCGTCTCCGACAACAAGGACAGTTCTTCAAAAACCAGGGCAGCCTTAGGCAGATAATCCAGCAAGCTCTTTTCAAGCTTTTCAAATCGGCTACGCTGCCACCAAAGTCCAGCGGCATCACCACCACGAAGGGCAATTTCCTTTTCAGGAACCACAAATTCACCCATAGGGAACAACTGAACGCTGCTCATCTGCTCCACAGAACGCTGGGTGAAAATATCAAAAGACCTTATGGATTCAATTTCATCGCCAAAGAATTCAATTCGAATGGGGTGCGGATAAAGCAGACAGTTCACATCCACAATGCATCCGCGGATGGAGAATTCCCCTACCCCGCTAACCACGGGCTGTTCAATAAAGCCGTGATCCATAAACCAGGGGCGCAAAGTGCTGGGTTCAAGAACATCCCCGACCTTCAAGTTTCTGGAATTGCGAGCCACAAAGCCAGGCTCCGGCAGGCGCATCATCAAGGAATCCAGAGGACAAACCGTTATAAACGGAGATTCATTCTTTTCCAAATCCCTAAAGAACTTCAAACGTTCTTCAAGAACTCCTTCAAAAGGGACCTTCTTTTCGTAAGGCTTAAGACCGATGGAAGGGAAAAATCGAACAAAGGACTCCCCTACCATACTTTCAAGATTTTCAACCCAGGTTTCCGCGCTACGGTAATCCTTGGCCACAACCAAGATCGGGCTGGGATTTTTCAGGAAACGCGCAGCCACCATCATAGAAGCCAACGGGACAGAAGCCCCATTCACATGAATGGCCTCTCCCTGAACCTTTTGGAACAAGGTAAGAGTTGGTGAATTTGCGAAGGTTAGAAAATCGGTTAAGGAATCCATTAAGGCCAAAAATAAAAAAATCCCGCTCAATGAGCGGGACTTTATCAAGTACTAACTCTCAAATTAGAGAAGGTAGGTTGCCTGGAACTGGAGAGACCAGGGATGGCCTTCGGCAACAATGTTGCGTTCACGCTTGCCACCTCTTTCCATAACGTAGTCGAAGGTAGTGCTATTCAAGTCGAAGACAAAGCGGATACCTACGTCTACCCAACGGCCACCAGATCGAACAGTACCGCCGGCACCCAGAACGAAGGAGAAGTTAATAGGATTGGCTTCCCATTCTTCGACATCGTAGGAGCCACGATCCAGAACTTCGGAATCATACTTACTGTAATAGCAAACGTAATCATCGGAGTACATGCTAGCCAAGTTTACACCCAGCTTGAAACCGCTTTCGAAGAAGATGAACGGAATCGGCTGGAAACGGGCAAGAACAGGAATATCCACCAGCAGCTGAGTGAAGTTGTCTTCGAATTCGTAGTAGTAACCATAGTATCTATCAGAACCGTAGGTCTTGGAATAGTTACGAACGGAGAAGTTTACTTCGGGTGCGAGGTAAAGCATCGGCATAAGAAGCACATGCAATGCACCACCAACGTCCACATTGACATGAGTCATGCCATCGGCATCACCGATACCTACAGCCAAGCGACCACCAATACGAACAGGGCTATCCGGAGAAATAATGGAATGGCCATGATCGCCGTGCGGTTCCGGACGCGGAGGCGGAGGAGGGGGATCATTGTGAGGACGACGGTGGACGCCATCTACAGAAGCAGGCTCGAAAGTGGACAGAGAGCCACCAAACTGAGCAAAGGACGGGACAGCAACAAGGCTAAAAGCAAATGCCAGGGCAGTGAATATTTTATTCATAATTTTCTCCAAGCTTTATTGTTTAAAATTCCAGATATTAGAGAAGGTAAGTCATGGAAAGCTGGACAGACCAGGGACGAGCATCGGCAACCTTGTGCTTCTTCAGCTTGTTTCCATCCTTTTCATCATTATAGGTATATGCGTAGGTGGATTGATTCAGATCCCAGCTGAAGCGGAGACCCACATCTACGTCCTGACCGTGGGACTTCACGTTTCCACCAAAGCCAAGAACCAGAGCAGCAACGAAGCTGTTGGATTCCCATTCGCCCACATCGTAGGAGCCGGAACCCAGACGCTGGCCGCCCTTATAATCGTAGCGGACCCATTCGTCAGAATAGAAGCTACCCATGCCAATACCAAGCTTCAAGCCGCCTTCTGCATAAAGGAAGGGAAGCGGTTCGAAACGGCCAAGAACATCCACATCCAATAGCAATTCAGTGAAGCTATCATCAAATTCGTAATAATAGCCCATGAACTGATCTGCACCGTAGGACTGAGCAAAGTTACGGATGGACAAGTTAACTTCCGGAGCCAAGGCAACCATGGGCATAATGTAGATGCGCATAGAGCCACCAAAATCCACGTTAACCTGATTCAAGTCGTCTGCACCACCAACACCGATTGCAATACGACCACCAAGGCGCATACTCATCTTGAAATTATCGGAAGAGCTGGACTGCTGAACTGCAACCGGAGCAGGAGCCGGTTCAGGTTCGGAAGCGACATAAGTGTCATCATAGGAACTGGCATTGGCTTCCGGAGCACCTTCGGTGCTGGCTTCTGGAGCGCCTTCTGCGTCATATTCCGGGGCTCCTTCCTGGTAGTCTTCTTCGTACTGGGCGAAAGACGGAATTGCAGCCAAGCTGAGAGTCATAGCCATTGCAGTGATGAACTTTTTCATCAAATTCTCCTTATTTAATTTATGTGCAGAAAGTAAAAAATGCTCAACTTTCTGTCAAACGTTTAGATGAAATACCGATACAATCGGTTGCAAAGATTTTTAGGAAAAACAGGTGTTCTTTCAAAAAAGTTGAAAAAACTATTCTTCAACACAGCGAACGAAGAATTCCTTGCGATGTTCGGAACCACCATTGCGGAAACAGCCAAACTGTTCGCCAGCCGGAACATAGGCCCCATTAAAAGCGTTAAAGCGCATAAAAGGAATATCTTCTTCGGAACCTTCAACCTTGAAAGGCATTACCCAGAAAGCCGTTTCATTGGGAGATTCCTGGTCAGCAGAATGATACTTGTCGTAAAGCGATGTTGTCAATTCGCCAAACGGATCCCCATCGCAACCAGCATCGAAGCAGCTGCAGAGACCATCGAGATTATAGAAATTCATACCAAAGCTATTGGAGGATTTCGCAGTAACAAACAAGTCACTAAAGCTATGGACAGAATCAGAAGTATGGCTTTGGATGAACTTATTGAATTCGAGGAATTCATCCTTCGTAGGCAAACGCCAACCAATAGGGCATAGGCCGTCATCCACGGAGGATTCCTGATAAAGCCTTCCTTTTTCTGAGCAGCGGGAACCCTTTACCTTTTCAAAGCAGTCGCTGCCTTCATCGGCATAGGCCAAGTTCTGGGCAAGCCAATTCTTTTTGCCAACCTTAAAGGTCTTGTATTCCTGACCATCGCGAGGATCCACAACAGAACCCCATTCAGGAACGTAGCCACTCTTGACCGGGCTCTGCACATAACCTTCCAAGGAAAGTTCAGAGATGACCAGGTCATTCCATTTTTTTCCTGGATAGATAGATTCAATCTGGATAATCAAAATCTTCACATTGCGGAGGGCCGGAGAGAAATAGACTTCTTCAGAGTAATCCAAGGGATGACAAATATCGTTGCAAGCCGTAGCCTGGTACTGTTCTACAACCCCAGAATAGTTGGTGGTTTGCAAGAAGTTCTTACAACCTTCAGCATCAAATTCGCCAAAGCAGTATTCCCAGGGAAGATCCTTCAAGGTAACGGTCTTGACCAAGTTCTGCTTATTGTTCACATAAATCTTGATGGTCTTGGCTCGGCTATTATTTTCGTAGGCCTCTTGGCTCTTGCGATAGCCATTCAAAATATGTAAAGCATTGATTTCGTAGGCATCAACCTTCAGTTCCACAAAAATGGACTGCATTTGGAAAGGAGCCGCCCATACGGAACTGGCGGAACCATCGATCAAGTTTCTGGTGCTGTAGCTGATATTGTCCTGGGACTCCAAAGTTGCAGAAGCCCTTGTTGCCTTGACAGGAAGATTATCCGCCAATGCTGCGGAAGCGAGAATAAAAACTAAAAGAAACAGCCTAATCATTCAAAACCCGCACAAATATAGGATTTTGAATAAATTCTTTAAATCCTTGCAATGTGTTAAAAAAAATAAGTGTTGTTTTAATCACACTGTACTACGATGTAAACGCTTTTTTTCTATCTTTACGCCCGTATGAAAAACGTAGATACTATTGCCGTTTTGGACTTTGGTGGCCAGTACGCCCACCTGATCGCAAACCGTGTTCGCCGCCTCGGCGTTTTCACCGAAATCCATTCCCCCAACTGTGACGTTTCCGAACTGGAAGGCGTCAAGGGAATCATCTATTCCGGTGGCCCTTCCAGCGTTTATGCTGCCGACGCTCCGGAATACAATCCCGAAATCTTGAACCTGCCGGTACCCAAGCTGGGTATCTGCTACGGTCATCAGCTTATCGCCCAGCAGCTGGGCGGTCACGTTGAACCGGGCAAGGTAAAGGAATACGGTATCGCCGACCTGATCGTTGGCGACGAAAAGTGCCCGATTTTGAAGGACCTACCCAAGGCCTCCCCCATGTGGATGAGCCATGGCGACCAGGTGACCAAGCTGCCCGAAGGCTACCGCATTGTTGCAAGCACCAAGGACTGCGAAATTGCAGCCGTCGCTTTCGACGAACGCAAGATCTACGGCATCCAGTTCCACCCCGAAGTCACCCACAGTAAGTTCGGCATGAAGCTTCTCGAAAACTTCATCGACATTACCGGCGCTGAAAAGACCTGGAACATGCATAGCTACCTGCCCCTCATTACCGCCCGCATCCAGGAACAGGTGAAGGACCGCAAGGTGTTCCTGCTGGTTTCCGGCGGCGTGGACTCCACCGTGGCATTCGTTCTCCTGAACCGCGTGCTGGGCCCCGAAAAGGTTCTGGGCCTCCATGTGGATAACGGCATGATGCGTCTGGGCGAATCCCAGAAGATCATGGACTTTTTGAAGGCCGAAGGCATGAACAACCTTCAGATCCGCGACGCCAGCGAACACTTCCTGGAAAAGTTGAAGGGCGTTTCCGCTCCCGAAACCAAGCGCGGCATTATCGGCAAGGAATTTCTGGTGGTTAAGGACGAGGAAATGGCCAAACTGAACCTTGACCCCAACCAGTGGATGATGGCCCAGGGTACCATTTACCCCGACACCATCGAATCCGGTGGCACCAAGAATGCAGACAAGATCAAGACCCACCACAACCGCGTCCAGGAAGTTCTGGACCTGATGGAAAAGGGCCTTGTGCTTGAACCGCTCGCCGACCTTTACAAGGACGAAGTCCGCGCACTGGGCGAAGAACTGGGCATTCCCCACAATCTCGTCTGGCGTCACCCCTTCCCGGGCCCGGGTCTGGGCGTCCGCCTGCTTTGCAGCGATGGCATCCTGAAGGATGACATGGTTAAGTTTGAAGACGTGAAGGACACTCAGGGGGGCTCCTTGGCCGACTACCTGAAGGCAAACAACATTTCTGGCCGCATGCTCCCCATCAAGAGCGTTGGCGTTCAGGGCGATGGCCGTACCTACGCACAGCCGTTCCTTCTAACAACCGCCGGCCTCAGCTGGAAGGACTGCGAAAAGTTCTCCACCGAACTGGCTAACCGCTTCAAGGCAATCAACCGCGTGATCTACCAGATCGGAACCGTGGCTGATGAAGACCCGAAGCTTGTGGAACAGTTCGCTACTCGCGAAAACTTCGATACCCTCCGCAAGTTCGACGACATCTGCACCACCTTCCTGCAGGAAAACAAGCTGTACGAAGAAATCTGGCAGATGCCTGTGGTAAGTGTTCCGCTGCGCACCGCAGGCAAGCCCTGCATCGTGATGCGCCCGGTGAACTCCACCGAAGCCATGACCGCCAACTTCGCAGAAATTGACCAGGGCATGCTTGCAGGTCTCTGGCGCAAGTTCGAAGCGGTCGGCGCAGGCTCTCTCTGGTACGACGTGACCCACAAGCCGCCTGGAACAATTGAGTGGGAGTAAGGCGAGTGTCGCGACGACAAGCTTGCTTGTCGGCATGGCTGAGCCGCACGACACGCGCTTGAGCCGAAGGCGAAAAGCGCCATGGGAGTAGCGAGGAGCCGAGAGTCGCAAAAATGAGCTCGCTCATTTTTATGACCGAGCCGCGCGAACAAAAAAAGACTGGTCAAAAACCAGTCTTTCTTCATTTTTGCAATAAACTAAAAAATTAGCAGTATTCCCACTTGGCAACAAAGAGATGCTTGCAATCCAAGTCATCAGACTGCTTGCCCCAATGGGACTTGGATCCAGCAAACTTTTCAATGAGGTAATCCGCAGTACCACGGATCTTGCGACCCATGCCAGACTTCTTCCAGACTTCACGAAGAATATCGTCACACTCTTCTCGGCTCAACTTTCCATCTAGCCCTTGAACTTCTCCGCCCCAAACATAAAGGCCGTCATGAACAAAGGGAGCCGTGTTATACACGTCGTCGCCATCCTTATAGTGAGGAACAACGCAGCTGCAGAAATCCGGGGCAGAAGCGCCGTCTGTCATAAACTGGTTCTTGAAGGTCACGCGCAAAACGAACTTGCGCTCTATACCCTTTGAAGGGAAGCGACGGGTACCAAAAATATTGACCTTGCAATCCTTGGTAAACCAGTACATTTTTCCGTTATCCTCAAGTTGGTAAGGATAAGGAATGTCTACTGTCTGAACAGTAATTGAATTTCGTTCTTGGTTCTTAGAACCGAAGAAACTGGAAAGAGCACTCCAGAGACCCATTTGTTTTTCTCCTAATTCTCCGAAAAACAACCTTGTTTTTCGACTTTTTTCAAAAGCAAGAAAATTATAATAAAACTTGTACTAAATGCGGAACAACTAGCCTCCAGTTTTTAATTTTTTATATTTGGCCTGTAAATACAAGGAAGGCTCTTATGAAGTTCGAAGATATCATGAAGGAAGTAAAGTTCGAAGTGGAAGTGGACGGCGTAATGCTTGCTCCCGCTATCGTCCAGGATGCAGACAAGGGCGACGTGCTCATGATGGCATGGATGAACGAAGAAGCTCTCCGCCGCACCCAGGAATGCGGTGAAATGGTATTTTGGAGCCGTAGCCGCAAGGAATACTGGCACAAGGGCGACACCAGCGGAAACGTAATGACCGTGGTGGAATGGGCAGCCGACTGTGACAGCGACGCCCTCCTGTTCAAGGTCCGTATGCAGGGTCCCCAGGTTGCTTGCCACACCGGCGCACGCAGCTGCTTCTTCAAGATCTGCGAAAAATAGGAACCAGGTTCGAAGCAACAGGCTTCAGGTTCAAAGCATCAACAGCAAATGAACAAGGATCTGCTCCAAGAGACAAAAAATAAAATTCAGCAGAACGGCTGGAATCGTTTGTTGTTGGCAGTTTCCGGTGGGTTGGACTCTATTTGTCTGGCCCATTTTTTCGTAACCCACAAGGAATCCTTGGAAATTGAATGGCTTGGCATCGTCCATGTCCATCACGGATTACGGGCTGGCACTGCGGATATGGATGCGGAACTTGTGCAGCAATTTGCAGAAACCCATAACGTTCCTTTCTTTTTGAAAAAATTAGACGGCGAAGCTCTGAAAGAAGCCGAAGGGTCTTTGGAAAACAACGCCAGGGCTGCACGCTATAAAGCCTTGCAGGAAGTCATTGAAACTGTCAAAGGAGCCCCCGGCTCGGTGGCCGGGGTGACAGCTCAATCAGCAACAGCAGCCCATGAGACGGCAATCGTTACCGCCCACCATGCTGGAGACCAGGCAGAAACGCTATACATGCGCTTACGCCGCGGAGTCACCCTAGCAGGTCTTTCTGGAATCCGCCCTGTCCGCGAAGGCATTTTCCGCCCATTCCTTGGAGTAACCCGTCAGGAATTTCAAAATTACGCCCAAGAGCACGATCTTAAATGGCGTGAAGATGAAAGCAATTCTGATACGAAGTTCGCTAGAAACTTGATCCGGCACCAGCTTCTCCCCCACCTGGAAGAAGAAAATCCCGGAGCCTCCGAACAATTAGGCAGAATTGCCGAAAAGAGCGCCCGCGCCTATGAAAAAATCATGGCGATTGCAGACAAACTATTCTGTCCGATGGTCGTTTCCAGAGAAAAAGGGCTTACACTCGACACCAAGAAGGCAAAGATTCCTCTAACCAACGGAATGGATGAAATTTTCCGTTTGTGGCTAGACAAGCAAGGCTATAGATTCCCTGTGGGCACCTTTAAAGGCAAGGCTTTGCTCAATGATATCCGAAATCTTTCCTACCGCACGCGTTTCATCGCGAAAAACCGCAATATTATCAGGATTTGCGACCAAAAGACAACAACGGACATATAAGAATTTGTATCTTGTCGATGTACAGATTTATGAACTATTCTAAAAGGAAAGTATGAGTCAACGTCCCGGCAAGAGTGGTAAGCCCACGCCCCCATACAAGAACAAGAATTTTATCATTCTTATTGTGATGATCCTTATGCTGTTTGTCATGTTCCCCCTGGCAGACCGCGAAGGCGAATCAACCATTACCCGTACCGAATTTTTGGCCATGATGGGAGACTCCACCAAGGTCATTACCGAGCTGTCCTTGCACAAGACCCCCGATGGCGTGATCATCGAAGGTGCCCGCGAAATGACCAGCGAAGAACTGGCCGAAGCCAAGAAGAACCAAAGCGTTCTCGCCCGCTTTACCCGCGCCGAAGATAACTCCAAGCCTGGAACCAAGCGTTTCACTAGCCATATGCTGGAAGTCAGCAATGACCAGATTACCGCCTGGGAAGTTTTCAAGGGCGTCAAGGTCAAGGTAATCCACGAATCCACCACCTGGATCGATTCCCTGGTAGCATTCCTCCCCGCCATTCTCCTTATTGTTTTCTTCTACTTCATGATGAACCGTCAGATGGGCGGTGGCAGCAAGGGTCCTTTTGCTTTCGGCAAAAGCCAGGCCAAGCAGCTGGACCAGAAGAAAAAGACTTTGTTTACCGACGTTGCCGGTTGCGACGAAGCTAAGCAGGACCTGCAGGAACTTGTTGAATTTTTGAAGGACCCCAAGAAATTTGATGCCCTGGGTGGACGCATTCCTAAGGGTGCATTGCTGGTTGGCCCTCCGGGTACCGGTAAGACCTTGCTTGCCCGTGCTGTTGCAGGCGAAGCAGGAGTTCCCTTCTTTAGCATGAGTGGTTCTGACTTTGTTGAAATGTTCGTGGGTGTAGGTGCAAGCCGTGTCCGTGACCTTTTCGAAACCGGTAAGAAGAACGCTCCCTGTATTTTGTTCATTGATGAAATCGACGCCGTAGGTCGCCAGCGTGGTGCAGGTCTCGGTGGTGGTCACGACGAACGTGAACAGACTTTGAACCAGTTGCTGGTTGAAATGGATGGCTTTACCGCCAACGAAGGCGTAATCCTGATTGCAGCCACCAACCGTCCGGATGTTTTGGACAAGGCTTTGCTCCGTCCGGGTCGTTTTGACCGCCAGATTGTGGTAGGCCTCCCCGACCTGAAGGGCCGTGAAGAAATCCTCCGCGTGCACTTGAAGAAGCGCAAGGTTCCTCTGGCAGATGACGTTGATGTAAAGGCAGTGGCAAAGGGTACCCCGGGTCTTGCAGGTGCAGACCTGGAAAACCTGGTGAACGAAGCCGCCTTGATGGCCGCCCGCTTCAACAACAAGAAGGTGACCATGCTGGACTTCGAAGAAGCCCGCGACAAGCTTTCCATGGGCGCAGAACGCCGCACCCTCCTCATGACCGACGAGGAAAAGCGTCACACCGCCTACCACGAAGCAGGCCATGCCCTCATGACCTTGCTGTGCAAGAACAGCGACCCGCTGCACAAGATCACCATTATTCCTCGCGGCCGCGCCTTGGGCGTTACCATGGCATTGCCGGAACGCGACCAGGTTTCTTACAGCCGCGAATACGCCGAAGAACGCATCATGATCATGATGTCCGGTCGCTTGGCTGAAATGATTTTCTTCAACCACCAGAGCACCGGTGCATCCAACGACATCATGCGCGCTACAGAGTTGGCCCGCAAGATGGTTACCGAATGGGGCTTCGACGAAGAAATCGGTCCTGTATGCTACAGCCGTACCGATGGCGAAGTGTTCCTGGGTCGCGAAATCAGCAAGCCTAAGGAAATGTCCGAAATGATGGCCCAGAAGATTGATAACGCAGTCAACAGCCTTATCAAGAATCTGGACAAGCGCGCCCGTGACCTTCTGGAAGAAAGCCGCGAACAGCTGAAGACCTTGGCCGAAGCCCTCTTCGAATTCGAAGTCCTCGACCGCGAAGAAATCGACCGCGTTATGGCTGGCGAAAAGTTGGAAGGCACCAAGAAGAGCCGTCAGTACAAGGCTATGGAAGAACTTGCCGAAAAGCGCAAGAAGGAAAACACTCCGCCTCCTGATCCGGGCAAGCAGCCTCCCGTTGCTCCCGCCAGCGATGCTCCCGTTTCCGAAGTAAAGCCTGCTCCCGCAGAAGGTTCTAAAACCGCAGACGCAAGTACCGCCGCAGAACCTACAGCAGAATCCGCCGCCGACACAAGTACTTCTGCCGACGCAAAAGTTGAAGAAGAACCGAAGGCTTAATCATGCTTAACGAATTGCTGTCCAAATCCCGTGCACTTCCCTGGAAAATCGGGGACACCTTGCTCTCTTGTCAGCCAACTCCGCTGATCATGGGTATCGTGAACGTCACTCCGGACAGCTTTTTCGATGGGGGCCAGCATAACACTCTGGACGCAGCCTTTGAGCACGCTCTCAAGCTTTTGGACGAAGGCGCAACCATTCTGGACATCGGCGGCGAAAGCAGCCGACCTGGCAGCACCCCTGTTCCTGCAGACGAAGAAATTCGCCGCGTCTGCCCGTTGGTGGAACGCCTTGTAGAATACGCCAAAACTTCCGGCCGCCAGTTCTACATTTCCGTTGATACGGTTAAGGCAAAGGTTGCCCGAGAATCCATGAAGTTGGGCGCACATATCATCAACGACATCAGTGCCCTCACCATGGACCCCGACATGGTTCAAGCAGTAGCCGACACCGGCGCATCTGTTGTATTGAACCACATCCGCGGAAATTTCGGCACCATGCAGCAGGACTTCAAGCCCTACGAAAACGTGGTAAAGGAAGTCCACGACGAACTGATGGACCAGGTATTGAAGCTCCTGGCATTGAAGGTGGACTCCCAAAAGATTTGTTTGGACCCGGGTATTGGTTTCGGTAAGACCGCCCAGGACAACATTGACTTGATGAAATCCGTAGAGGATTTCCTGGACGAAGGCTACCCTGTCCTGATCGGCAGTTCCCGCAAGTCCTACATCGGAAAAATGAAAGGTCTCGAAAATAGCGACCGCCTGATTCCCACCGTTACCGCAGGCATTATCGCCGCACTAGGTGGCGCAAGTTGCATTCGAGTCCACGACGTTAAAGAAGCTCACGAATCCATGCTATACTTGGAGGCCATGGCCAATGGTTCTGTTTAAGTTATTCGACATTATCGATGTTCGCATGGCAGATATTCTTGATATCCTGCTTATTTCCATTATTCTCTATTACATCTTCTTGTTGTTCCGCGGAACCCGCGCAGCCCAGATGCTTTTCGGTGGTATGCTCCTGATTCTCGCCTGGATCATTGCCCAGTGGTGGGAATTGCACACCGTGGTGTGGCTCATCAGTAACTTGGCAACACTTGGTATTATCGCTATCGTGATTTTGTTCCAGCCCGAAATTCGAAGTGCATTGACTCGAATCGGTCAGGCGGCAAGTAAGCTTAATTTCCACAGCATGTTCTTCCATACTAGCGGTTTGGATGAAATTACCAAGACAATTGCCGCAGCTGCCCAGGACTTGGCAAAGACAAAGACCGGTGCATTGATTGTGTTGGAAAAGCGCGTGGGCCTTAAGAATTATGCCGACACCGGCGAGATCCTGGACGCACGAATCAGCACCCGTCTTTTGCGCGCACTGTTCTTCCCGAATTCCGCTCTTCACGATGGTGCTGTGATTGTCAATAGCAAGCGTATCGTAGCAGCAGGCTGTATCTTGCCTATGCCCACCGGCAACGCCGAAAAGGAAGCCGGCTACGGTATGCGTCACCGCGCAGCAAAGGCTTTGGCCTCTGAATGCGACGCCTTGGTCATCGTCGTCTCCGAAGAAACCGGTTACATTTCCATCGCCTACCGCAACACCCTCCGCAGAAACATCAGCGTTCAGGAATTGAAGCAGGAAATCATTCGCCACTGGGGCGAATTGTTCAACGACGTTCGTGTCACAGAAAAAGCCGAACTTAACACTGCCGAAAAGAACGCCTAATACTAGAGGATCTTATGAGCAATCCGCAGAACAACCAGGAAAACCTGGACTCTCAAAAGAATAAGCGTAAGAAAAAGAATATTACCATTCTCGTTTTGATGTTCCTTCTTTTGGTCTGCCTTTTTATTGCGCAATGCCATCTGGACCAGATCAAGCAGGAAGCTCTGGCGAAGGAACAGGAAACCGCCCTTGAAATGCAGCGTCGCCACACGCTGGACAGCCTCCGCAAGGCAGAGCAGATGCGTGCCGATAGCCTCCGTATGGCAGACTCCCTGGCAGCAATTCCTGTAGACACCGTTGTTACGGACACCCCGAAGGCAGAACCGGTTGTGGAACCGCCGAAGCCCCGCGTAAACCGCGATAGCATTAAGCATGTCCGCGACAGCATCAAGCACGTAAACGATAGCTTGGCCGCCATCGAAAAAGCTCGTCAGGATTCCATCGACAAGGCTAACAAGGCAATTGCAGACAGCATCGCCGCCGCAGAAAAGGCCGCTGCCGAAGAAGCAGAAAAGAAGCGCATCCAGGATAGCATCCGCAATTCCGACAAGACTCCTCCCACCGCAGAAATCACCCCTCCTGCAGGCCGTTACTACGACCCCATCAAGCTGAAGGTGAAATGCGACGAAATCAAGTGCAAGACCTATCTCTCCATCGGGGACACCAACAACCCTGTGGAAGCAGGCAAGGCTATGGAATACAACAAGACGGGTTCCGTATTCTTCTTTGCAGAAGACTCCGTCGGCAACCGCTCCCCGTGGGAAGAAGCCAAGTACGACATGGCTAGCGACAACGTTTGCGGCAAGAACGCCTACCCCGTTCCCGTGGGCGGAAAGACCGTTTGCGTAGACGCCTACGAATACCCCAACAAGGCTGACGAAAATCCCAAGGACATGGTTTCCCAGGAAGAAGCCGTGGCCCTCTGCGCCAAGGAAGGCAAGCATCTCTGCTCCATCGAAGAATGGCAGGCCGCTTGCCGCGGTAAGGACAACCTGAAGTATTCTTACGGTGACAGCTACCGTCAGAACAAGTGCAACACCAACACCAAGACTGCAAAGCGCAGCGGCCGTAAGGACCAGTGCCGTAGCTGGTGGGGCATGTACGACATGAACGGAAACCTCTGGGAATGGACATCCTCCCCCAGCAAGGACCATCCCAACATGTTCCTGGTGGCCGGTGGTGCCTGGAATACAAATAACGGCAGTAAGTGCACAGAAAGCAAGTTCAGCTTCTATCCCCAGAACCAGTATCCGTCAGTGGGCTTCCGCTGCTGCAAGTAACTAGACCGCGCTTTAACTCGCGTTCTAGTCTAGCAATTCTACATGTAGGTGTTCCGCATCGCCTTTTTCCCAAAGGACTCTGCAAATACCTTTAAGCTTATCCTCCACGCCGGTGACAATCATCCGGCGTTTTTCAATGGGGATATACTTTATACGAAAATCAATAGCCTTGTTGAAGTAATGTTTTGAATTGCGAGCATGGTAAGGATAGTCATTGCCGCTGGTAATGACCGGCACATAGTCATCCCCCATGACGTTGTGGAAAACATTTACCACAGTCAGGCCCACAGTATCCATGGCGGGTTCAAGACTTTCCAGGTAGACGCCTTCTTTCTGGCGGGTACGACGGAGGAGAAGCCGATGGACTTCGCGATCATTAAAGTTTTTCACCTTCAAATGTTTAAGATATTCCTCTGCAGACCAGGTATCTTCCACATACTTGGGCTCGTATTTGGGGATAGGGCGGTCATTAGCCTTAATAAGGCTATACACCCCAAAAATGAGCAAAATCGCCAATATGGGCGCAAATAAATACAAATGTTTTACAAGAAACCGCATGTTTTCACCCAAAAAAATAACTATTTTTAGGGTATGAAAAAGATTCTCACTCTCTCTGCAATCGCAATCTCTTCCCTGATGTTCACAGCTTGCGGCGTTGACAACGCCAATTACACTGGCTGCTGGCAGGGAGAAGCAAACATGGTCTTTGAAGTTCTGCCCGCAGACGGTGGAAACTACATCATCAGAAACGTTAATGGCGACCTGAGCGCTACCGCTACCGACGGCAAGATCTGCGGCACCAACTCCCTCGACATGCTTTACTGCATGAGCGTTAGAGGCGATTCCGCTTACTACGAATTCGGCGGCATCACTACCGGTTACAAGAGAATTTCCAAGCAGGAATACGAAACCATTTTCGCCTCCCAGAAGAAAGCTGTAGTTGCAGAATAATTCTTCAAGGAATTTCTATAAGCAAAAAATCCCGGCTTCAACCGGGATTTTTTCTTTTACTTGGCTTCGTTCATTACTTCAAGCACAAGCTTTTCTACAAGAGCCTGGCTGGGAGCGCCGCTCCAGACGCGTTTGATGTAACCATTCTGATCAAGCAACATGAGGGTCGGTACCGCACGAATTCCATAACGACGCCAGAGGTCTTGTGTGGCATCGCGATAAAGCGGATACGGGGACTTATGCTGGCTATTGTAGAAGGCGTTCAACGTGTTCACATCCTCGTTAGAGATGCCTATCACTTCCAAGCCCTGAGTTGCATACTTGTTGTACACATTTGCAAGAACCGGAAGAGTCTTGCGGCAAGGGCCACACCAAGTTGCCCAGAAATCCAACAAGGTAGCCTTGGGCTTAGCCTGCTTCTTCTCGCCATTCTGGTAGAAGTTCGCCTTGAATTCTGCGATCTTGCTTCCGATGGCAGAGCCCGTCAAACTACTGATATCGTCCGGACGATCCGTCAGTTTCACGTTCAAGTTCTGCTTCTTGCCTTCACGAAGAATTTCCAGCTTAATGCTTTGACCAGCCTTACCCTTGGATATGACATTCTGGATTTGGGACATGTCAGAAAGAGTAGCCCCCTGCACGCCGATAATCTGGTCTTCAGCCTGCATACCGGCATTAAAGCAGCCGGAATTGGGATGCACTCCCTTCACCACCAAGGACAAATGATTTTCGTAAGTAGCCTTCTTGAAAGTCAGGCCGAGCCATGGCACAGCACAAGAGAAACTTGTAGCCACAGCCACCAACAATGCAGTTAACTTAAAGCACTTCATCTCAAACTACTGTCTAGAAAAATAATACGCCAATGTTGAAATGAGCCAATAGGTTTGTCTCGCGGTTCAGGAACTCATCCTTGTCATCTTCCACAATGCCTTCGCCAATCATATAACCGAAACTGATTTCCAGACGGACAAGGAAGTCTGCCTTTTGCAGAGGCATAAAGTCGCGACCGTAACCCACGGAAATCATGGGAGCCACGTTCAGTTCATCATAATTCTTCACGAAGACACCGGAGATACCGACCTTCACATAGTCATCAAAGGTCAGTTCCATCAAGGATCCACCAAAGAAAAATCGCCAATCAAGGCCAACGCCAAACACACAGCCTGGGAAAAGTCCATCAGCAGACAAAGCAAAGGAATTATGCTTGCCCAAGCGATATTCGCCCACAACGTTCACACCCACATCGATGGAACGGAGATAATAGCCCAGGTCTACAGATCCACCATAGAACCAAGTAGGCATTTCACGAACGGGCTCTTTTTTGGCGGCACCTTCATCAATAAAGAAGCCAGCCCAAGAAGAAGAAACCACAATCGCCAGCAAGAATAAAATCTTACGCATATTACTGAACCTTGGTCTGCTTGGGATTGCGATCATCGTATTCAGCCAGAGAACTGTAGCCTTCTTCCTTGAGGGCAGCTTCCAGTTCCTTACGCATAGCGTGTGCAGCCATCCAGCGGAATGCAACCACGGAATAGCACTGCACGGCATCTACACCCAGCTTGATCAAGTCATAGATCTTGAAGCCATGGTCAATACCGCCACAGGCAATTACGCTCATCTGGGGATAATGTTCGCGAATGTACTTCACGTTCCACAGCATGTTTTCATAAAGGGGACGGCCAGACATACCACCGCAGTCACCATCGGCACGGAGCGGGGTAAGGTCTTCAAACTTAGTCTGAACCGGAAGTTCGCTGATTTTCTTAGTAGGATAGGTGTTACCCACGACCACACCATTGACGCCGCAACGGACCAGCATGTCCATGATGTTCACTAGGTGACGTTCGGAAAGGTCCGGGCTGATCTTTGCATAGACAGCCTTACGCAAGGTCTGGGAATTACGGAAGTTCATGATTTCGCTGAAAATCTTTTCCGTAAGGGTCAAGTCCATATCCACGCGGGATTCACCGGTGTTGGGGCAGCTCACGTTGATTTCGATATAGTCGCCAGCCTTGTATGCAATGGCGAAGCTTTCGACAACATCCTTCAACTTTTCATTTTCATCGGTAAGGCCCGGAGTTTCTGCAACGGAGACACCCACACACATACCCACCTTGTGAGCCTTGGTCAGCTGGGAATCTACACGACCGGCAACCACTTCCACGCCTTCGTTGTTCAAGCCCATGCTGTTATGGATGGCGCGTTCATTTTCAAGGAAACCGATACGGGGACGGTGAGTATTACCTTCGCGGTAGTTACGGGTTGCTGTACCCACGGAGATACCGCCGAAACCCATGTTGGCATAGTCGCAGATTCGCTTAGCAGTCTTGTTTGCACCTGCGGCCAGGATAATGGGGCAACCGAAATAAAGGGAGTTACTGTGATCCGGGAAAGAAACCACGCGCTTGAGAGTCTTGGACTTGTCCGGACGGCCACCCATAAAAGGAATCAGAGGGGCAAAACGGGCCACATGCTTCAGAGAATCATGACGGAATTCCGGATTGTTGTGGAAAATCTTTCGAATCAGTGCAAGGACTCTATCACCAAAATTAAGGTAGTATTCGTGATTAACGCATTTAAAACTCATAGTCTATCCTCAAAGGGTTGGCTGTACCTATAAAATAGAAAATAGTTTGCTATCTTAATGTAAACAATTATTGGAGATGGATATGGAAAAACAGCTTAGGAAAATCATTCACGACAATATGCCCCAGTACATTGAACAACTGAGCAAACTTGTCAGTATTCCTTCCATCAGTTTCGACAACTTTGACCAGAAATTCGTTCTGGAATCTGCCGAAGCCGTCAAGAAAATGTTTCTGGAAGCAGGTCTTTCCAATGTCCAGTTCCTGGTTCCTCCTAGCGGCCGCCCCACGGTCTACGGCGAAAGCCTGACCTCCCCCGACAAGCCCACCATTTTGCTGTACGCCCATCACGACGTCCAGCCGCCTATGCGCGAAGCCCTGTGGAACACCAAGCCTTTCGAAGCTGTCATCGGTGACAACGGCGAGCGTCTTTTCGGCCGCGGCACTGCCGATGACAAGGCCGGCATCATTACCCACCTGGCAGCCCTTGAGCAGGTCCGCGCCTGGAAAAAGCAGGATGGTCCCAACCTGAAGTTTATCATTGAAGGCGAAGAAGAATCCGGTAGCGCAGGCTTTGCCCAGATTCTCAGCGAACATGCCGAACTGTTGAAGTGCGACGCCGTGATCGTGGCCGACCTAGGCAACTTTGCCAAGGGCACCCCCTCCATTACCACAACCCTCCGTGGCATGAGCGCCGTGTCTGTTGAATTGAAGGCCACCAAGGCTCCCCTCCATTCCGGTTCCTGGTCTGGCCCTATTCCCGACCCGGGTCAGGTTCTTTGCCGCATGATCGCAAACCTTACCGATGGTACCGGCAAGATTTTGATTCCGCACTTTGAAGACACCATGGTCCCGCCCACCGCCGAAGAACTGGCCTCCTACAAGAGCCTGGGCATGACCGAAAAGATTTTCCGTAACGATGGCGGCGTGCTTGACAGCGTTCAACTCCTGGTTCCTGAAGACGAAATTCTCCTGGCCAACTGGCGCAGACCTTCTATCACTGTAACAGCCATGGAAGTTGGCAGCCGCACAAACGCCGGCAACGTCCTGCAGGACAGCGCCTACGCCCGCATCGGCATCCGCCTGGCTCCCGGCATGGACGCAGACGTCGCCACAAAGCAGTTGGTAGACTTCCTCAAGAAGCAGGTGCCCTACGGTCTGGAAATCAAGTTCGATATCGAAGATGGCGCAAACCCCTTCGTTACAGATACAAGCCACCCCTTCTTCCAGCTTATGAGCAAGTCCATGGGCGACGCCTACGAATCCCCCACCAAGTTCATCGGCTGCGGCGCAAGCATTCCCGGCGCGGAACTTTTCCGCAAGACCTTCGGCGACATTCCTATTCTGCTGACGGGTCTGGAAGATCCTGAATGCAACGCCCACGGCGAAAACGAAAGCCTTTACCTGCCCGACTTTGAAAAGGGTATTCTGGCAGAAACCTTGTTCTTTGGCGGCCTCTGCTAAAGGCGAGCTTTCGAGGGCCGTTTATGAAAAAGCGTTTGGTTGTTTTGACTGGAGCCGGAATCAGTGCAGAATCCGGAATGCGAACCTTCCGCGGAAACGACGGGATGTGGGAGCATGAAAGCATTGACGACGTGTGTACGCCCGAGGGATACTTCCGCGACAAGAAGCGTGTGAAGGACTTCTACAACTTTCTTCGTGGCGGCCTGAAGAACCACGAACCTAATGCAGCCCATTTTGCTTTGGCGGAACTGGAGCGACGACTGAAGGACGATTTTCTGCTGATTACGCAAAACGTCGACAACCTTCATGAACGCGCCGGCAGTTGCAGGGTTCTCCATATGCACGGCGACCTGATGCGCCTTACTTGCGAAAGGAATCCGGAACACAAGTTCATCTTCAATGAAGACGAAACCATGGAAACCCGCTGCCCCTTCTGCGGAGCCATGAGTCGCCCAGACATTGTCTTCTTTGGCGAGCAGCCCCTGTACATGGACCAGATCCAGGATGTCCTGCAGAATTGCGAAGAATTCGTTTACATAGGAACCAGTAGCGTGGTCTACCCCGCCGCCGGCTTCAAGAGTTTCGCCCATTCCTATGGTGCAAAAGTCACCTGTCTGAATTTGGAAGTTCCTACCAGCGATCCCTACACGGACGTTTGTATCCAGGGCAAGGCAACAGAAATCGTGCCCAAGTGGTGCAAGAACTTCAAATAAATTCATCCTGCAGTTTTGACAAAAGGAATTTCTTAAAACGATATAACCTATAGAAGAATATCTATAGGTTTATTTTTATGCAGGTTACTTTCGCTTCCACCAACAGGGCACTTATTACCGACATTGGGGTTACCATTCCGAATTTCGTCCAAAATTTCGAAGAACTGACCACATACCTCAAGGAATTCAAAGGTAGTCCCAATGCACTTAAGCCCGACATTTTGGCCTGGAAGGAATACATCAATACCAAAAACGACAGCACTATTAAAAATTTCCTGAACGGCGAAGAAGTCGTTATCATGAATAATAAGCTTACCATTATCGTAAGCAACAAATTGGTTTCCTCTGAAGACGATGCGCGAAGAATGGTGGACTATGTATTTGACAACGATTCCATTGAAATCGGTTCCACCATCAATAACATGCTAGGTGTTTCTGCCGTAATAGACAAAAGCAGCTATCGTATTATTTCACAAATCAGGGAACCCCAATTCTTTAAAAAGAAAGATCCCGTAAAAATCAGAGTCACGTTCAAAACAAAATTAAAACTGGCCCAGCCCATTGGCGACATTCCCGATCGTGACTACGAAAACGGAATTACCTTCGAAGACAACAAAGACAAGAAGTTCTTCAAGGTCTTGAAAAGATTATTAAACCAGCCGGAGAGCCTTTACATTTCTGTTCCGGAAGTATCAGGAATTTCCCATGGCAAATACTTCAATACAAACCCAACCATATTCAACACTCCCCAAAGTATGGAGGACATCCAGAAACTATTCTATTACGAATGTTTCTTTATGCAAGATGTTGGCTTGAACGGACTTTGCGAACTTGCTTCAAAATTCGGTTCCAGCAAAATCGTCTCACAGTTGGAAACCCTAGAAGACAAATTCATTCCATTTAACGCCGTATTTGGAAACGATCAGGATCAAGGATGTTCTTTGATTCAGGTTCAATTTCCAAATAAATTTGAATCCTTTGACAAAATCTATGACAAGCTACAGGTTTTGATAGAAGTTCTCCAAACAGCCAATGAATACGCTTCCCATATTCAGGCCGTTACTACCTATGAATTCAAAAAAGAATTCAAGAAAGATGATGTCAAAGTATCCTTTATTACAAACAAAAGCACACCCTTCCATACATTAAATTGGAAATACAACTATTGGAATCCGCGCGTACCGAACAAAGCCCCCAACGACATTCAAAAGAATTTTGATGATCTAAAGAAAGGTCTTTCCAAGTTGCTTAAGAATTGCATGTTGCTGGCTCAATTTCTGAGCAAGGACGTTTTTGAATTCTACAAGGATCGACCAGAACCAATACAAAGAAGAGAACTGGGGGATTTCGTATTCTCGAGAATCGCCTTGGACCCGCTTTTTTACGCAGATTGCGGTACCAAAGGGTATGAAAAATTCAGTCGAATGATTTTGAATTGTTAATACAGTGCGAAGCAGCGAGCCTTATGAACGCCTACAGCAATGTGGGCGTTTTCTTTTGCTTCGAATTCCGTAGGCAGTTCTGCGGAACGACACTTGGCCTGAAGTTCGGCATTTCCACAAGCGCACTTTTCGCAACGGTCAGCGAAACGGCAGCCAGCCACAAAATCCTTGGGATGCGGAACAGAACCCGGAATAGACTTCAGGTTCTTCATTTCGCTATGGCTTTCGGGAATAGCGGCAAGCAAGCCCTGGGTATAAGGATGCAACGGATTGCAAATCACTTCACGAACGGGACCCACTTCCACAATGCGGCCAGCATACATCACGGCAACACGGTTAGCGTACTGGGAAACGATACCCATGTTATGAGTAATCAAAAGAACTGCCGTTCCCGTACTTTCAGCCATTTCCTTAAGAACCGCAAGAACCTGGGCCTGCACAGTTACGTCCAGAGCCGTGGTAGGTTCATCGGCAATAATCAGCTTAGGCTTAGGCAGCAGAGCCATCACAATGCAGATACGCTGCAGCATACCACCAGAAAGTTCATGGGGGTAAGAATTCAGAACACGATCCGGGTCGGTGAAGCCAGCAAGGTTCAGCATGCGGCGGATTTCAGCAATTTCACTCTGGCTGTCATCCCGGGCCCGACCCGGGATCTCCTTTTTCGCACTAAACTTGAAAACTTCCATCAACTGTTTCTTGATGGTCAGCACCGGGTTCAGAGCTTGCATAGGCTCCTGGAAAATGCAGGCGATTTCGGAACCACGGATTTTCTGAAGATCCTTGAGAGCAAGAGTGGACAAGTCGATGGTCTTGTCGGAGGAAATAAATTCCACGGAACCGCTGACGATTTTTGCGGAAGGCTGGGGCAACAATCGCAAAATGCTCATGGCGGTCACGCTCTTTCCGCAGCCGGACTCCCCTACCAGCGCAAAGAATTCGCCAGCCTTAATCTCAAAGGAAACGCGGTCCGTCACCTGAACCGTTGCACCGTCCTTACGGCCATTGCCAAAGGCAACGGACAAGTCGCGGACACTCAGTACAATGTTGTTTTCAACTGCGGACACGTTCAAACCTATTTCTTCAGGAAAGCCTTGATTTCATCAAGACGCTTCATTGCCAATTCGCGACCTTGGTCATACACGCGCTGCAACTTCACCACGTCATTTTCCGTGCGGCCAATACCGAGGGACTCGTCAGGACACAACACCATCACGTTCCCCTGCTTTTCCTGTTCAAAGACATAGCGGGTTTCTTCGTTGTACATCACATGACGAGCAGCCACCGCATCCACCAACTTGGGGTACTTGCGGTAAACCAGGCGCATAATAGGCACCAGCAAATTCTTTTTCTTCACATAGCTGCGAGGCTGAGTGAGAATCACGATGTTACGGTTAAAGCCGATGGACTCAAAATACTGCAGCGGAATGGAATCGGCGATACCACCGTCCATATACTTACGGCCCTGAATATCTACCAGGCGGGCTGCCAAAGGCATGGAGGCAGAAGCACGCATCCATTCCAGGTCATCGCCCAAACCGTCGTTCATCTTGAAGTAAGCGGCCTCGCCCGTTTCGGCGTTGGTTGCCACCATGTGGAATTCCATGGGATTCTTCACCAGGGCATCGTAATCGAAGGGATCCAACACGCGGGGAATCTGCTTGTAGCAGAAATCCGCATCGTACAGGTCGCCGGTTTTGAACAAGTTACTGAAACTGCAGTAACGTTTGTCCTTGGCAAAACGCAAGTTGTAACGGAGGGCACGACCAGGCTGGCGAGACTTCATGTTGCATCCGAAGCAGGCACCGGCAGAAACGCCAACAGCGCCATCCACTTCGATTCCCTGCTCCATCATCACATCAAGAATGCCGCAGGTGAAAAGGCCGCGCATCGCACCACCTTCTAGAATCAAGCCAGTCTTAATTTCGCTCATGTATCCTCCAAGCCTAAATGTAACGGTCGCCGGACTTAGGGTCCATGGCATCACGGACACCTTCCCCAACAAAAGTGGTCAAAAGCAAAGTCACAAAAAGGGCGAGAACAGTGCTAATGGAAATCCAAGGTGCATAAAGGTTGTTCAAGCCCTGGCTCATCAGTTCGCCCCAGCTAGGTGTAGGCGGTTGCAGGCCGAAGCCCAGGAAGTCCAGGGAAGTCAAGCTACCGATTCCGCCAATCAGGGTAAAGGGGAACAAGGTCACCACCGGGGTCATGGCGTTAGGCAGAATTTCCTTGAAGAAAATATGACGGTGACCCAGGCCAAGAACCTTGGCGGACTGCACATAGGTCATGCTACGGAGCTTCAGGAATTCACCACGCATATAGTAGCTCAAGGAAATCCAGTTGAAGGCAGCCATGATCAAAATCAAGAGCCAGAAACTGCGACCGTAAATACTGCCGATGAGAATCACCACATAGAGCATAGGCAGCGAAGACCAGATTTCGATAAAGCGCTGCATACCCGTATCCCAGAACTTGCCCAAGTAACCCTGGATACCGCCAATCACAATGCCCAGGAAAGTTCCCAGCACGGTCAGCAGCAAGCTGAAGGAAATACAGATTCTAAAACCATGGATCAAGCGGGCCAGCACATCGCGGCCGTTGGCGTCGGTACCCAGCCAATGTTCGCTGCTGGGAGCAAAGGGCGGAGCGCCATCACCACTGAGGTCTGCCTTCAGGGGATCGTGGGCAATGGGCGGCATAATGGCCCAAGTGTCAGGACAACCGCCTGCACGGGGGAAACCGTCAGCCGCGTCTTCTTCGCATTCGCGGACATCGGCAAAGAGCTTGGCGTAATCCTGCTCCGTATCGTAACTGCCACCAAAGTCCTTTTCACTGTAGCGGGCAAATGCGGGGAAATAAGTCTTGCCCTGGTAACACAGCACCAGAGGTTCATCATTCACAGTCCAGGGGCTGGTCAAGGACAGCAGATAGACCACCACCAAAACAATCAAGGAATAAAACGCACGTTTATTCTTGCGGAATCGCTTGAGACGGTTCTTGGTTTCTGTGGTCAGTCGTAATTTCATCTTTCGGCAATATAAAAATTTTGAGGACAAATAAATTTTTATATTAAAATCCGATACGAAAAAGGAACAACTTAGTGCGCAGACAAGATAACCAGCGAAACAGAGGAAACGACCCGGAATTCAACCGCGGGCTCGACAGTGAGCACGCCGACGAACATTCCAATGATTCCCCCCGCGAAAAGAAAGCCCGCGGCGAAAGAGGCGTCAAGGAAAATAAGGTCCAGAAGGAACGTTGTATTCTCGTTGGAATCGCCACTCCCAAGGTTCGACCCTGGCTTGCTGCGGAACAGTTGGCAGAACTTGCACGACTGGCAGAAACCGCCGGCGCTGAAGTTGTCCAGAGTTTTTTACAGCGCGTTCAGCAATTCAACGCCGCCACCCTCATTGGCGAAGGCAAGGTGGGCCAAGTCAAGCAGGCCCTTGAAGAAAACGATGCCAAGATGGTGGTATTCGATGACGACTTAAGCGGTTCCCAGGTGCGTAACCTGGAACAGCGTATGCCCGGCATCAAGGTGCTGGACCGTACAGGTTTGATTCTGGATATTTTTGCAAAGCACGCAGTCACTGCCGAAAGCCGCCTCATGGTGGAAGTAGCCCAGCTGCAATACATGATGCCCCGCCTGACCGGTGCGTGGACTCACCTTTGCCGCCAGCATAACGGCGGTATCGGAACGAAGGGTCCTGGCGAAACCCAGCTGGAAACGGACCGCCGTTTGATTCGTAAGCGAATCCAGGAACTGAAGAAGAAACTGGAAAAGATCGAGGATGCCCGCGAACAGCAGGCAGAAAACCGCAACGACATTTTCCATCTGGGAATCGTGGGCTACACCAATGCGGGCAAGTCCACCCTCACCAATCGCCTGACCGGCGCCGACGTCTATGTAGAAGACAAGCTTTTCGCAACCTTGGACAGCACCACCCGTAAATTGTTCCTGGAAGGCGAGAACATTATTTTGTCCGACACCGTAGGATTTATCCGCAAGCTCCCCCACAACTTGATTGAAACCTTCAAGAGCACCCTGGGTGTGGCCGCCCACGCCGATTGTATTCTTGAGGTGGTTGACGGAAGCGCCCCCGACTACCGCGAACACCTGGAAGTGACCCACAAGACGCTGCAGGGCATTATCAGCCCCGAGACGCCCCGCCTCCGCGTATTCAACAAGGTGGAAACCTGTGACGAAGCCCGCCGTACCGAACTACGTGAAAACTACCCCGAGGCAATTCAGGTCAGCGCCAAGGAAAACATCGGTATGGAACTGCTCCGCAATAAATTCAAGGAACAGCTTGAAATCTGGCACAAGAAGCGCGAAGCCCAGGCCGCACAAATTAAAGAAGAGGTGGAATCACCTTGGCCCGCACATCCCGCTGAAAGTGTCAGCGACAAAAGCTTCAACAGCAACCGCGACGAAAACTGGCGCGAACCCGGAATCTACGAAGTTTAAAATCCATCAATACAAAAGGCCGTGCCATTGAAGGTGCGACCTTTATTTTTTCAGATTCTTGGACTTGCGTAAAGAAAATTTTTCCATCAAAAACGGGTTCGTCGGGAAATTTCCTGCGTGTTAATAGTGAGCGCAACAAGCGATCGAAACATGGAGGAATAATGAACAACTCAGAGAACAAGGCTAAAAGCAAGGCAAGACAGATTCCTGTGGAGCTCCAGGGACAGGTTTATCTGGACCCGAAATACGACCCGGCATTCAAGGAACTTTTCGACAGCGAAAATGCCCTCAAGGATTTCCTTGATGCAGTTTTGAAACTGGAAGGCGACGACAAGATCAAGACAATCTCCTTCTCCTTCGACAAGACAATCAGCTTCCGCACGCCGCAGCGGAAGAAGGTCATCCTGGACATTTTCGCGACGACAGGCT
>JAZRWJ010000002.1:0-292939 GCA_045599625.1 Fibrobacter sp. | reverse complement strand
AGGTGGCCGCCACACTCCGTTCATGAACGGCTATCGTCCCCAGTTCTACTTCCGCACCACCGACGTTACTGGTACCATCCAGCTTCCGGAAGGTGTCGAAATGGTGACCCCGGGTGACACCGTGACCATCCACACCACTCTGATCGCCCCGATCGCTATGGAAAAGCAGCTCCGCTTTGCTATCCGCGAAGGTGGCCGTACCGTTGGTGCTGGCTCCGTAACCGAAATCATCAAGTAATCGGGATAAACAATGCCTAGAGAACTCATCACGCTCGAATGCACCGAATGCAATCAGCGCAATTATGACTGCGACAAGAACAAGCGTCTTCACCCCTCTCGCGTAGAGTACAAGAAGTACTGCCCGTTCTGCCGCAAGCATACTACTCACAAGGAAACCAAGTAAGGAAGTCCGAATAGGTCGGTAGCTCAATTGGTAGAGTCACGGTCTCCAAAACCGTTGGTTGGGGGTTCGAGTCCCTCCCGACCTGCTCACTTCCCGGAGTCATTATGCGTAAGATTCAGCAATATGTCAAGGAATGCATCCAAGAATTGAAACAAGTTACTTGGCCTACTTGGGAAGAACTCAAGGGTTCTACACTCGTTGTGATTCTTTTTAGTGTCATTATGGGTCTTTATATTGCTGGTCTTGACGTAGGTCTCTCTTGGGTAGTTGAAAAAATTATGGGAAGAGGTTAATTATGATGCGTTGGTATGCAATTCACACCTTTTCCGGTCAAGAAAATAACATTAAGAAACGTATCGAGCAGATGATTGAACGCGAAGGCGTTCAGGAAAAGTTCGGTCAGATTATCGTACCGACTCGCGAAGTGGCTTCTACAGTTCGCGGTCGTCGTCGCGTATCTACCCAGAACATGATGCCCACATACGTTTTCCTTGAAATGGTGCTGGACGAGCTCACCCAGCATTTGGTGATGAACATTAATGGCGTCACCCATTTCTTGGGAATGACCCCGACTAAGCGCGTGGCCATTCCTTTAACAAAGAGCGAGGTCGATCGTCTCCTGGGTGTTGATCCTAGTGGCACCGAAGGTGACGAGATCCAAAATCCGTACACAATTGGCGAAAATGTCCGCATCAAGGAAGGTCCGTTCAAGGACTTTGTGGGCGTCGTAGACGAAATTATGGATGCCAAGGTCAAGGTCATGGTTTCCGTATTCGGTCGTTCTACGCCTGTTGAACTTACCTTTAACCAGGTCGAGTCCGACAACGCCTAATACGATACGGTTTTTGACACGAGGATAATACAGTGGCAAAGAAAATCACAGGTTATATCAAGCTCCAGATTCCCGGTGGTGCAGCTAATCCGGCTCCTCCCGTAGGTCCCGCTCTCGGTCAGAAGGGCGTGAACATCATGGAATTCTGTAAGCAGTTCAATGCAAAGACTCAGGACTCCAAGGGTATGGTTATTCCCGTTGTGATCACTGTCTATGCAGATAAGAGCTTTACCTTCATCACGAAGGTTTCGCCGGTTCCGGCCCTCATCAAGAAGGCTGTCGGCATTGAAAGTGGTTCTGGTGAACCCAACCGTAAGAAGGTTGCAAAGATCACCAAGGCCCAGATCCAGGAAATCGCCCAAAAGAAGATGCCGGATCTAAACACAATCGACCTCGAAGCCGCTATGCGCATGGTTGCGGGCACTGCTCGTTCCATGGGTGTTGAAGTGGTTGACTGAGGCAGGTAATTCACCGTTACGTATCTGACAGGAAAATTTCATGTTCAGAGGAAAAAAATACAAGAAGCTCGCTGAAGCCATCGATCGTAACAAGGCTTATGGTCTCGGTGAAGCTATCGAAATCCTTAAAAAGTCCGAATTGAAGTTCGACCAGACTGTCGAAATCCACTTCAATCTCGGTGTGGACCCAAAACATTCCGACCAAGTGGTTCGTGGCACTGTTGTGCTGCCGCATGGTACCGGTCGTCAGGTTCGCGTTTTGGTATTCTGCAAGGACAATAACCTTGAAGTTGCCAAGGCTGCAGGCGCTGACTACGCTGGTGGTGCTGACTTGGTTCAGAAGATTCAGGAAGGCTGGCTGGACTTTGACGCAGTCGTTGCTACTCCCGACATGATGCCGGTGATCAGCAAGGTTGCTAAGGTTCTCGGTCCTCGTGGTATGATGCCGTCCCCCAAGGCTGGTACTGTGACCATTAACGTGGCTCAGACCGTCAAGGAACTCAAGGCCGGTAAGATCCAGTACCGCGTTGACAAGGGCGCTAACGTTCATGCTCCTGTTGGCAAGCTCTCCTTCACTCTCGATCAGCTGGTTGAAAACACCAAGTCTGTTATCGACTCTGTCGTGAAGGCTAAGCCCCAATCTTCTAAGGGCACCTATATCAAGAGCCTTACGTTGTCCGCAACTATGGCTCCGGGCATCAAACTTGATTTGGCATTGACACGCTAGGAGAGATACCATGAAAGCTGTAGTTAAGAAACAACAGACCGTGGACGCCCTCGTAGAATCCTTCCAGGGAGCTACCGCTGTCTACCTGCTCAACTATCAAGGCATGACCGTTGAAAAGGACAATGCCCTCCGCAAGTCTTTGGCATCTAAGGGTGTTAAGTACAAGGCTGTGAAGAATACTCTTCTCAAGCGCGTACTTGCTGCTCTCAAGGTTGAAGGTCTCGATGACCTCCTGAACGGTGCAACATCCGTGATGGTTGGCTTCGAAGAAGATCCTCTTCTGCCGGCTCGCGAAATTGAAGCATTCCACAAAGCAAACCCCGATTTCTTGGTCGCCAAGAGCGTATTCCTTGATGGCAAGGCTATGCCGGGCTCCGAAGTCGTGAACCTCTCTAAGATCCCGGATCGTAAGGGCATGATCGCTCAGATCGTTGCTATCGCTCTCGGACCTGGTTCCACTATCGCAGGTCAGATCAAGACTCTCCAGGAAAAGCTGGAAGAAAATTCGGGTTCCGAAGCAGCACCTGAAGCTGCACCGGAAGCTTAACAACAAACCACAAACCAAAAAATTTAAACGGAATAATCGGAGAAACACATCATGGCAACTGATATCAAGGCATTGGGCGATCAAATCGTTGGTCTTACCCTTCTCGAAGCCAAGGCTTTGGCTGACTACCTCAAGGAAACCCACGGCATCGAAGCTGCTGCTGGTGGCGCTGTAGTTATGGCTGCTGCTGCAGCTCCTGCAGAAGAAGCTAAGTCTGAATTCGACGTTATCCTCGTCGAATGCGGTGCTAAGAAGATGGACGTCCTCAAGGCTGTCCGCGCTATCACCGGTCTCGGCCTTAAGGAAGCTAAGGACCTCGTCGAAAAGGCCAACAGCGTCGTTAAGGAAGCTATGCCGAAGGCTGACGCTGAAAAGCTCAAGAAGGAATTGGAAGATCTCGGAGCAAAGGTCGCTCTGAAGTAATGCTTTCACTTCACTGAATCTTTTCTATGCCAACTGCCTGCACTCCATGTGCGGGCTTTTGGCATATTAAGATTTTCTGCTTTTTCTACCGAAAAAAGCCCATGGCAACAAGGTCAAGAAGATAGTCATTCTTAATATTTTTCTACCTTTGGTGCCAACATTTAGCTCTTTACCGGATGAGGTATTTCTAATGACCACGGAGAGAAAGTCTTACTCCTCCAACAAATTCCAGTTGGAACTCCCGTACCTGATTGAAGTCCAGAAGGCTTCGTACGAGCAATTCCTTCAGAAGGATATTCCGCAAGAAAAACGTCTCAAGGTTGGCTTGGAACGCGTGTTCCAGGACATTTTCCCTATTACCGACGTCAAGGGTCTCTACTCCCTTAACTACGAAGGTTACTATTTCGGCATCCCGAAGTACAGCATCCCCGAGTGCCGCGAACGTGGACTTACATACTCCATGGAAATGTTCGCCACTCTGTCTTTGCAGATTTTTGAAGAAGACGGCGAAGACCGCAAGCTCAAGGAAGAAGTCAAGAATGACGTCCTCGTTTGCGAACTCCCGATCATGACCGAAAACGGTACGTTCATCGTCAATGGCGCTGAACGCGTTGTCGTTTCTCAGTTGCATCGTTCCTATGGTGTCAGCTTTGACAAGGAAATGCAGGTCACTGGTCGTGATGACTACAAGAGCCGTATCATCCCGCACCGTGGTGCTTGGGTTGAATTCAACACCGAAGGCGACATCCTTTACCTCATCATCGACCGCAAGAAGAAGTTGGCTGCATCCGCCATGCTTCGTTGCATCGGTTTCGAAACCACTCAGGACATTCTCAAGCTCTTCTACAAGAAGACCGAAACTGTCAACGTTGCTGAAATGTCCGAACAGTACGATGAAAACGGCGTTTGCGTTCTCATCGACCGTATCATTTTTGAAGACATCATCGATACCAGCACTGGCGAAGTTATCCTCGAAGCCAACACCGTTATCGACGAAAAGAAGTTGGACCGCCTCCGCGAGAGCAGCGTAGAATCTATCGTTCTCCTCTCCAAGGAAGAAGACAACCTCCTCATCCACTATACCCTCGCTGCAGACAAGACCAAGTCTCGTGAAGATGCTCTTAAGGCAATCTACTCCGTCACTCATCAGCAGCAGGATGAAGCTCCGGATATGCGCACTGCCGAAATCTACTTCGACAGCCAGTTCATTTCCGATCCGCACAAGTATGACCTTGGTGAAGTCGGTCGTTACCGCTTGAACTCCAAGATTTATACCAAGCCGGAAATCCGCGAAATTCTCGCCGAACAGGGTCCGGAATTCAAGATTCCGTCTCTCAACACCATGACCATGAGCAAGGCAGACTTCCTTGCCATCATCGAATACATGGTCGGCCTCTACAACGGCACCGAAGGTTACGCTCTCGATGATATCGACCACTTGGGCAACCGTCGTACCCGTTCCGTTGGCGAACTCCTCGCTAACCAGATTTCCGTTGGCCTCAGCCGTATGTCTCGCGTCATCCGCGAAAACCTGAACCTCCACGGTGAAGACGAACAGACCACTCCTCGTGAACTGGTCAACACCCGTATGGTGTCCACCGTCGTCCAGGCATTCTTCGGCTCCAGCCAGCTGTCCCAGTTCATGGACCAGATGAACCCGCTTTCTGAATTGACTCACAAGCGTCGTCTCTCCGCTCTCGGTCCTGGTGGTCTTTCCCGCGAACGCGCAGGCTTCGAAGTCCGTGACGTGCACTACACTCACTACGGCCGTCTCTGCCCGATCGAAACTCCGGAAGGCCCGAACATCGGTCTTATCAACTCTCTCGCTTCCTTCGCTGTTGTTAACCACTTCGGCTTCATTGAAACCCCGTACCGTATCGTGGGCCTCATTGACTTCAAGGACGCAAAGGGTAACACTGTAAAGGTTCCGGAATCCAAGTGGCACTTCGGTATCTTCAAGGCTTTCGTTCATGACCCGCACCTGTTCCTCGAATTGGAACTTTCCAAGAAGCAGATGGACCAGGTTCGCATGACTCTGGACAACACCCAGCGTGACTTGTTCGATTCCTTTGTGAACAAAGTATTTGCATTCAAGGATGCTGAAGGTCAGGTGACCTACTTCCGTAACGGCTTCACCGTTGAAAACTTCAATGGCAAGGCTGACTACGAACAGGTTGGCAACTGTGTCGAACAGATCGTTTCCAACTACATCACCTTCCTTACCGCAGACGAAGAAGACTCCTTCCGCGTTGCTCCGGCTTCCACCGAACTCACTGACGACAATCGCTTCCAGGGCGACATGGACGGTCTCGTAATCGTTCGTGACAAGAGTGAATACACTCACCTCATGCGTCAGGATTCCTACGAACTGGATGACACCGAAAGCGAACGTATCGACCTCATGGACGTTGCTCCGATGCAGATCGTTTCCGTGGCTGCTGGTCTTATTCCGTTCCTTGAACATGACGATGCTAACCGTGCATTGATGGGTTCTAACATGCAGCGTCAGGCTGTGCCTCTGCTCCGTGCAGAAGCTCCGGTGGTTGGCACCGGCCTGGAACGTCGCGCCGCTCTCGACTCCGGTACCGTCGTCCGTGCTAAGCACGATGGTCGCGTGAAGTTCGTTGATGCTCGTAACGTTGTCGTCGAACGCGGCGACATGGTTGACGGCAACTTCGTTCCTCTCACCGGTCTCGGCGAAGACTATGAATTCCTCGGCAAGGATCCTATCGACGAATACGTTCTCCGCAAGTTCGAACGTTCCAACCAGGATTCCTGCATCAACCAGAAGCCCATCGTTAACGTTGGTGACTTCGTCAAGGCTGGCGACGTGCTGGCTGACGGCGTCTCTACCGACCACGGTGAACTGGCTCTCGGTAAGAACATTCTCATCGGCTTCTTGCCGTGGAATGGTTATAACTACGAAGACGCAGTTATCATCTCCGAAGAATTGGCTATCAAGGACACCTTCACTTCCATCCATATCGAAGAATACGAATTGGAAGTTCGCGACACCAAGCGTGGTCCGGAAGAACTGACCCGCGAAATCCCCAACGTTGGCGAAGACGCTCTCCGCAACTTGGACGAAAACGGTGTGATCCGCGTTGGTGCCGAAGTTACCGCTGACGATATCCTCGTCGGTAAGGTTACTCCGAAGGGCGAAACCGAACTTTCTCCTGAAGAACGTTTGCTCCGTGCAATCTTCGGTGAAAAGGCCGGCGATGTCCGCGACTCTTCTCTGAAGGCTCCTCCGGGAATGAAGGGCATCGTGCTCGAAACCCGCATCTTCAGCAAGAAGGAAAAGTCTGACAAGAACAGCAAGGAAAAGGATCAGGAAACAATTGCAGAAATTCGTGCAAACTTCCAGACCCAGATCGACAAGATCAAGGAATCTTGCTCTGAACACTTGTTCGAACTCCTCGGCGGCAAGGCTGCCGGCAAGGTGATGGACAACGAAACTCACGAACTCCTGATTCGCGAAGGCACTACCTATACCGAACAGAACCTGGCCATGATCGACGTGACCAAGGTTTCTCCGGCTTCTACCTTCGTTGTCGGCGACGACGAACTCCAGGAACGTGTCCTCACCCTCGTGCTCGTTGCACGTGATAACCTGGATACCCTTACCCGCACCATGGAAAAGGAAATTGACAAGGTGACTAAGGGCGACGAACTCAAGCCGGGCGTTCTCAAGTCCGTCAAGGTTTACATCGCCAAGAAGCGTTGCCTCTCCATCGGTGACAAGATGGCAGGTCGCCATGGTAACAAGGGTGTCGTTTCCAAGATCGTTCCGGTCGAAGACATGCCGTTCACCGAAGACGGTCGTCCGCTTCAGATCCTTCTGAACCCGCTGGGTGTGCCTTCTCGTATGAACATCGGTCAGGTGCTGGAAGTGCACTTGGGCTGGGCTGCAAAGACCCTCGGCTTCAAGGTTACCACTCCGGTGTTCGACGGTGCTAAGTTCGAAGACATCTGTGAAGAACTGAAGAAGGCTTACGAAAAGAATCCCATCGTTAACTACGAAATGGATCCGGACAATGGCAAGATCATTGGTAAGGCAAAGCTTTACGACGGTAAGACCGGTGAAGCATTCCTGAACCCGGTTACCATCGGTTACATGTACTACCTCAAGCTGGGCCACTTGGTAGACGACAAGATTCATGCTCGTTCTATCGGTTCCTACGCTCTGGTTACTCAGCAGCCTCTCGGCGGTAAGAGCCAGTTCGGTGGTCAGCGCTTCGGTGAAATGGAAGTGTGGGCTATGGAAGCTTACGGTGCCGCTTACACCTTGCAGGAACTCCTCACCGTCAAGTCTGACGATGTCCAGGGCCGTTCCAAGGTCTATGACGCCATCGTTCATGGTCAGAACACTCCGAAGCCGGGTGTACCTGAATCCTTTAACGTTATGATCCGCGAAGTTCGTTCTTTGGGTCTGAACATCCAGACCAATGGAGACAAGTAATATGGTCGAAGAAATTGAACGTGAAAATTCTGGTGATATTTCCATTCACCTTGCCGCTCCGGAAATGATCCGTAGCTGGTCTCACGGTGAAGTGACCAAGCCGGAAACCATCAACTATCGTTCCTTCAAGCCCGAAAAGGATGGTCTTTTCTGCGAAAAGATCTTCGGACCTGTTAAGAACTGGGAATGTAACTGCGGTAAGTTCAAGCGTATCCGTTACAAGGGTGTCGTTTGTGACCGTTGCGGTGTTGAAGTGACTCACTCCAACGTCCGTCGTAAGTACATGGGCCATATCGAACTGGCCATTCCTCTGACCCACACCTGGTTCGTCCGTAACCAGCCGTGCGTCATTGGCGCCCTCCTCAATTTGAGCACCAAGGACCTGGACAACATCATCTACTACGAAAAGTACGTAGTGATCGACCCGGGTACCACTGACCTCGACCCGAACACCCTCATTGACGAAGCCCAGTATCAGGACCTCACCAACGAAGGCCGTAAGTTCGACGCCAAGATGGGTGCATCTGCTATTAAGCAGCTCCTCGATCGCGTTGACCTGGTCGCACTCTCTGCCGACCTCCGCATTCAGGCTCAGTCCAAGTCCCGCACCAAGCAGGAAGACGCCCTGAAGCGTTTGAAGATCGTTGACGCTTTCCTGAAGTCTCAGCGTGACAGCTTCCGTAACTACTACGAAAACCCGGAAAAGGCTATGAAGCAGGATGCTCAGCAGCCGTGGCTCCGCGGTCTCGCAGAAGCTGTTGCTGAATTCAAGGTTTCTTACGAAGCTTCTCATGACAAGTTCATTGTCGCTGACGCTTACGATGAATTCCGTGCAAAGTATCCGTCCGAATCCCGCCTGCTGGCTAACCAGCCGTCTTGGATGATCCTCGATGTTCTTCCGGTGATTCCGCCTGATCTGCGCCCGCTCGTTCCGCTGGAAGGTGGCCGTTTCGCAACTTCCGACTTGAACGAACTCTATCGTCGCGTTATCAACCGTAACAACCGCTTGAAGAAGCTCATTGACATCCGTGCCCCGAATGTCATCCTCTGCAACGAAAAGCGTATGCTGCAGGAAGCAGTGGACCAGCTGTTCGACAGCGGCCGTCGTACCGCCCGTACTGGTTCCGCACGTCCCATGAAGAGCCTCGCCGAACTCCTGAAGGGTAAGCAGGGCCGCTTCCGTATGAACCTCCTCGGTAAGCGTGTTGACTACTCTGGCCGTTCTGTGATCGTCGTCGGTCCGGAACTCCGTATGCACCAGTGCGGTCTCCCGAAGCGCATGGCCTTGGAACTCTACAAGCCGTTCATCATCCAGCGTCTGGAAGAAGAAGGTATCGTATATACCCTCAAGTCCGCTAAGAAGTACGTTGATGCAGAACGTCCTGAAGTTTGGGACATCCTCGAAGAAATTATCGAAGACCATCCGGTTATGCTGAACCGTGCACCTACTCTGCACCGTCTCGGTATCCAGGCCTTCTACCCGAAGCTTATCGAAGGTAATGCAATCCGCCTCCACCCCCTCGTCTGTACTGCATTTAACGCAGACTTCGATGGTGACCAGATGGCTTGCCACCTTCCGCTTTCCTTCGAAACTCAGTTGGAATGCCGCGTGCTCATGCTGTCTTCCAACAACATTCTTCACCCGGCTTCCGGTCAGCCGATCGCTGTGCCGGGCCAGGACATCGTGCTCGGTCTGTACTACCTGACCAAGCCCCGTCCGGGTCGCAAGGGCGAAGGTATGCACTTCTTTGATGCCGCCGAAGCAGTCCGTGCTTACGAAAACGGCGTCGTTGATCTGAACGCTTACGTCTACCTCAAGCTCCCCGCAGGTCGCAAGATCTACATCGGCGCTGTGGAAAAGGATTGCGTCATGACCCGTGAATCTGCCGACGATAACGGCAACTGGGATGTGAACGTCAAGGCTGGCGACAAGATCAAGTTCCTTACCCTTAAGGAAGAAAACATTATCAAGACCACCGTCGGTCGAATCATCTTCAACGAATTCGTTCCGGCTGAACTGGGCTACGCCAACGAAACCTTCGGTAAGAAGGTTATCGCCAAGTCCATTGACGACCTTTACCGTCGTACCGGCAACCGCGTAACGGTTGACTACCTCGACAACCTGAAGGCCAATGGTTACAAGTGGGCTACCCGTGCTGGTTCTTCCGTGGCTATCGCCGAAATGGTGATCCCCAAGGAAAAGCAGGAAATGTTGGACAAGGCTGCAGAAGCAGTGTCCCGTATCCGCGGCCTGTACGAAGACGGTGTGATTACCGATGGCGAACGTTACAACCAGGTTGTTGACGTTTGGTCTAAGACCACCGCAGAAGTCGCTGCCAAGCAGTGGGATCTTCTCTCCGGTGACCGTGACGGCTTCAACCCCGTTTACATGATGGCTGATTCCGGCGCTCGTGGTAGCCGTGAACAGATTAAGCAGCTGTCTGGTATGCGTGGTCTTATGCAGAAGCCGACCAAGTCCCTCGATGGTCGTGAAGTTATTGAAAACCCGATTAAGTCCTGCTTCCGTGAAGGTTTGAACGTAATGGAATACTTCATTTCTTCTCACGGTGCTCGTAAGGGTTTGGCTGATACCGCTATGAAGACCGCTGACGCAGGTTACTTGACTCGCCGTCTGGTCGACGTGGGTCAGGACCTGGTTGTTACCGAAGAAGACTGCGGTACTTCCAACGGTATTGAAGTGTCCGCATTCAAGGACGGTGATGATACCATCATCGCTCTCGAAGAACGTCTCCTCGGTCGCGCACCGGTTGACGACATCAAGCATCCGGTGACTGGCGAAGTCATCGTGAAGGCTGGCGAACTCGTTACCGAACGTGTCCTCCCGAAGATTACCGCAACTGGTCTGGAACACATCAAGATGCGTTCCGTGCTCACTTGCGATTCCCGTACCGGTGTCTGCTCCAAGTGCTATGGCCGTATGCTGGCTTCCGGTCGCCCCGTTGACCTGGGCGAAGCCGTGGGTGTGCTCGCTGCACAGTCCATCGGTGAACCGGGTACTCAGCTTACCCTCCGTACCTTCCATATCGGTGGTGCTTCCTCTCGTCTTGCTGTTGAAAACAACAAGAAGGCTCTCGTCGATGGCCGCGTCGAATTGACCGACGTTGAAACTGTCGAACATGAAGGCCAGAAGATCGTTACCAGCCGTATGGCAGAACTCGTGATCTTTGACAAGACCGGCATCAACAAGGGTCGTTACCAGATTCCTTATGGTGCTATCCTCTCCGTATCTAACGGCGCTTCCGTGAACAAGGGCGACGTGATGTTCGAATGGGATCCGTATAACAGCCCGATTATCAGTAACGTTGCTGGTAAGGTCGTGTTTGCGGACATGGTCGAAAACCGTACCTACCGTTCCGAAACTGACGAAGTTACCGGCGTTGAAACCTGGACCGTGATTAGCGATAAGCAGCACGGTAAGAAGGACCTCCATCCGGCAGTCGTCATCGTAGACGCCAACAACGTAAAGATTGGTAACTACATGCTTCCGGACGGCGCTATCCTCACCGTGAAGTCCGGCGACGCTGTAAGCGTTGGTCAGACTGTTGCTAAGTTGCCGCGTGCAGCTGGTAAGACCCGCGATATTACCGGTGGTCTTCCCCGCGTTGCAGAACTCTTCGAAGCTCGCGTTCCGAAGGGCAAGGCATTCATCGCTCCGATCGACGGCTTGGTTAGCTACGGTGAAGAAGTTCGCAACAATCAAGTTGTTATTATCAAGATGGACGACCAGGAAGAGAAAGTGCTGGTTCCCCGCGGCGTCCACTTGGCGGTCAACGAAGGTGACCGTGTCCGCGCTGGTCATAAGATCAGTGAAGGCAGCGTAGATCCTCATGATATCCTCGACGTCCTTGGACCTGAAGAAGTCCAGCGTCACTTGGTGAACGAAATCCAGGCAGTTTACCGCCTGCAGGGTGTGGCTATCGCAGATAAGCACATCGAATGTATCGTTCGTCAGATGATGCGTAAGGTGAAGATCAAGGAATCTGGTGATTCTGAACTGCTTCCGGGCGAAGAAATTTCCAAGGCTCGTCTCCGCGCCATCAACGACCAGTTGGAAGCTGTTGGTAAGACTCCGGCGACCTTCACGCCGATGCTCCTTGGTATCACGAAGGCTTCCTTGGCAACAGACAGCTTCATCTCTGCCTGTTCCTTCCAGGAAACCACTAAGATCCTTACCCGCGCTTCCATCGAAGGTAGCGTAGACCCGCTCATGGGCCTTAAGGAAAACGTGATTATGGGTCGTCTTATTCCGTGTGGTACCGGTGCCCGCCATCTGAGGAACGTCCAGGTGGTAGATGCCGATGCAGCATTGGAAGCTGAGAATCGTCCTTATAGCACTCAGGTTGAATTTGACGATGACGTCGACACCGGAATCCAGATGATGGATAACGAAATCGGCGCTTCTGACGAAGAAGATTCCGAGAATTAAGCCTAAGTACTTGAAATAATTGGAAATAAGAACTATATTTGCACTCCAAAATCTAGGAGATTAATAAAGTGCCTACTATTCAACAGCTCGTCCGCAACGGACGTGAACAGATCAGCAACAAGACCGCTTCCGTGGCCTTGAAGTCCTGCCCGCAGAAGCGCGGCGTTTGCACCCGTGTCTATACCAGCACCCCGAAGAAGCCGAACTCCGCTCTTCGTAAGATTGCTCGTGTGCGTCTTTCCAACAAGATGGAAGTTACCGCTTACATCCCCGGTGAAGGCCACAACCTCCAGGAACACTCCATCGTGCTCATCCGCGGTGGTCGTGTGAAGGACGTTCCGGGTGTTCGTTACCACATCATCCGTGGCACCCTGGATACCCAGGCTGTCAACGGTCGTCAGAACGGTCGCTCCAAGTACGGCGTCAAGAAGAAGGGTGCCGCTCCGGCAAAGAAGTAATAAGGAAAGGAAGGTAAAACATGTCTAGAAGAAGAAAGGCTCTCCATCGCTCTATCCTCCCGGATCCGCGTTACAAGTCCACTCTCGTTACTGAACTCGTCGGTGTTGTCCTGAAGCAGGGCAAGAAGACCATCGCTGAACAGATTGTTTACACTACCCTCGAAACTCTCGACAAGAAGATCGAAGGTTCTGAAACCGCTCTCGAAAAGTTCGAAATGTGCCTCGACAACATCAAGCCGCGTCTCGAAGTCAAGTCCCGTCGTATCGGTGGTGCAAACTACCAGGTTCCGATGGAAGTTGCACCGGACCGCGCTAAGGCTCTCGCACTCCGCTGGTTGCTCGACGCAGCTCGCAAGCGCACCGAACCGAACATGGCTCAGCGTCTCTCTGCAGAACTCGTTGCAGCTAAGAACGGTGAAGGTAACGCTGTTCGTAAGAAGAACGATACCCACAAGATGGCTGAAGCTAACAAGGCTTTCGCTCACTTCCGTTTCTAATTCTTGCGAAAGTAATTTTCCTAGAAGGAAAGGCTACGCTAACAAGCGTAGCCTTTTCTTTTGGTCTTCCTGGAAAACTTGCCGCTTTATGGGCTTGGTTGAGTTGTCACCTTTGGGGAGAAGGCGATCAAAAACCCTGTGGTTCAGGCCGCAAGTTTTTTTTATATCTTGTGACTGGGTAAAAAAGGAGTATCACGTGAAGTTTTTCAAGATTGCGTTGTTGACGATTTCAGCCCTTGCGGCGACTGCATCCGCCGGTTTCTATGTCGATGGCTCCATCGGTCTGATGTACTCGGATTACGAGGTTGTGGACCATGACTACTACGTTTCCAAGACCGATGCAAACAAGACCTACAGCGACAGCGCCGACGGTACCTTCAAGGTCGATGGCGACCGTCAGCGTTTCAGCGGTGTGGGTCCTGGCTTTGACTTGAAGATTGGCTACTCCTGGGAGTACGGTGCGCTGTTCTCCGACTTCAGACTCGGCTGGGGTTTCGGCACCCATGATGGCGACGACTACTTTATTGTGAAGGACTGCGTGAATGCCGATGTGGAAAAGTGCTTGGCTCACTCCGAGTACGAACTGAAGCAGTCCAGCGGCTTACGTTTTGCGGCTGGCGCAGGCTTTTCAATCTCGCCCTGGGGTGGCACCAATTCCCTTTCCGGCATGGGCGGTTTCCACTTTGGCGCCTCCTTCGGGTTCTCCCTGATTGAAACTTCTACCGAGGACTCTGAATACGTGAACCATCGCACGACGCTTAGCGACTTGGGCCTTGGTCTCCAGGTGGAGGTGGGCAAGAACTGGATCGTTTCGGAACATTGGGATACCGGCATTTCGCTGGTGGGCTCCTGGGATTTCCCGGCCAGGTATTCCGACGGAATCGCCCCTGAGGATTACTACACCATCGGTGTCATGATCCACGTATCGAGACACTAGCGCTTGGAGCTTGAAAATGCACTTTTCCCCTTTGCGTATTGGGTTGTCTGTCTGGATTTCTCTTTTGGCAACCTTTATGCTTGTTGGCTGCACTCCTTTCGGTGTAAGGGAAATGGAGCAGCGGGAAGCCTTGCGAAAGGCAGAAGATGATCGCTACAACCAGAGGGCGGCTGTCGTTCAGGAACGGCTGAAAACGGATTCCGCATACATCAAGTTGTTGCAGTCTTACGATGTGTATTTAAGGCAAGAAACTGAAGATTACGAGCTTGCTGCATTGAATGATTCCGTTCGCACTTTGCAGGAACTTTTCTTTGACCGTATTCATTCGCGTTCTGATTCCATTTGTAATGGCGCGGTTACTGAAACTGAGGAACAGAAGGAACTGCGCGAGCTATTTGTTGCCTTTTATGGACTGGATTCATCATCTGTAAGATATTTCGTGGAACACCAGAATGTGCGCTATAGGACGATTCCTTGTTCCAGTGAAGATCAGCGCCATGGGGCATGTGTGTATAAGACAATTCCACATCTCTGTATTGATGGGGGTAATAGCAAACGATTGATTATGTCCGAGGAAGATATCATTGCTATTAATTTGTTCTTAAAATATAATCCGACGCGTTACTGGGAATTACCTGAAGACTATGAAGCGCGAATGAAAGCCCTTCCTCTCCCTGTAGGTGGTCATGCTGAGTATTTTTGCTGTACTGTTGGCGGCGTCGAGATTCTGGATGTGTACATGGATTTGTCCGCTGGTGAAGCGTCCGTTGAAATATTCAATATGGGTTGCGATCGACTATACTACAAGAAGGTGGGTGACGCCTGGTTGTTTGACAAGTCGGAAATCACCTGCTGGATCTAAAAATTTTCTGTGTTATTTTCACCCCCATTTTCCCAACATTTTACTAACTACTAACCACTAACCACTAATCACTTTTTTTATATTATACCCAGTTGAAATTTTTTCACTCTAACCAAAGGTCAAATAAAATGGCTTCTAAAATTAAGTCCGTTGTTGCCCGCCAGATCCTCGACTCTCGCGGCAATCCCTCCCTCGAAGTTGATGTTACCCTCGAAAACGGTGTGACCGGTCACGCTGCAGTTCCGAGCGGTGCTTCCACCGGTGAACGCGAAGCTTGCGAACTCCGCGACGGTGACAAGAAGACCTACCTCGGCAAGGGCACCCTTACCGCTGTTAAGAATGTCAACACCAAGATCGCCAAGAAGCTCGTCGGCATGGATCCTTCCAAGCAGGTCGAAATCGATGACGCTATGATCGCTCTCGACGGCAACCGCATGCTCAAGAACAAGCTCGGTGCAAACGCTATCCTCGGCGTTTCCATGGCTGTTTGCGTTGCTGCTGCTAACGACGCTAAGATGCCGCTGTACCAGTACATCGCTAAGATGCACGGCACCGAAAAGCTCACTCTCCCCTGCCCGATGTGCAACGTCATCAACGGCGGTGCTCACTCTTCCGCTCCGATCGACTTCCAGGAATTCATGATCGCTCCGGTTGGCGCTAAGACTTTCTCCAAGGGTCTCCAGATGGTGACCGAAATCTTCCACGCTCTTAAGGCTGTCCTTAAGAAGGGTGGCTTCGACACCACCGTTGGTGACGAAGGTGGCTTCGCTCCTGGTGTTTCCATCAAGCCGGCTAAGAACAAGTTCGGTTACGAAATCACTGGCGTTATGACCCTCGAAAAGGCTCTCGACGCTCTGAAGACTGCAACCACCAATGCTGGTTACAAGTTCGGCACCGACATCAAGATCGCTCTTGACGTTGCTTCTTCCGAATTCTGCGACAAGAACACCAAGGCTGGCAAGCCCGAAACCTACACCTTCAAGAAGTCCACCAAGAAGACCCTCAAGTCTGCTGACATGGTGAAGCTCTATGAAAAGCTCATCGACAAGTATTCCATCTTCTCCATCGAAGACGGCCTGGATGAAGCTGACTGGGCAGGTTGGAAGGTCATGACCGACAAGCTCGGTGGCAAGCTCAACCTCGTGGGTGACGACCTGTTCGTTACCAACCCGACCATCTTCGACGAAGGCATCAAGGCTGGCATCGCTAACGCTATCCTCATCAAGGTGAACCAGGTTGGTTCCGTTTCTGAAACTCTCGCTGCTATCAAGCGCGCTCAGAACGAAGGCTATGCTCCGATCGTTTCTCACCGTTCCGGCGAAACCGAAGACACCTTCATTGCTGACCTCGCTGTTGGTACCGCTGCTGGCCAGATCAAGACCGGTTCTCTCTCTCGTACCGACCGCGTCTGCAAGTACAACCGCCTCCTCCGCATCGAAGAAGAACTTGGCAAGGCTGCTGTCTATGCCGGTGATCCTCGCAAGGCTGCTAAGGCTGTCAAGGCTGCAAAGCCGGCTGCCAAGAAGGCCGCTTGCAAAAAGTGCGCTAAGTAATTTTTAACTCTGTTAGAAATTGAAGAGAGCTCCGACCTAGGTCGGGGCTTTCTTTTTTTTGGTCGCAACTTTTTCGGTTTCATACAAACTAATTCATCAATTCCCGTTATTGATGATGGCTTTTCCTATGCTGCAAGAAAACGGGAATGGCGGTTCCGTCCTGTTTTGTAAACTTTTAGAAACTGTTGAAAATCGGTGTTGCGATTTTATTACTCGCTGTATACGATATTTTCCTAAATAAAAAAACATTTCTTTTTTTAAAATCTATATTACGGAGGAATTTTTCACATAAAAGCTTGAATTAGCTATAAACGAGGACACAAATGATTGGATTGAAATCTTTTGCCAGAACGGCCTTTGCGCTTTCTGCTGCAGGTGCTCTCCTTTCCGGTTGCGGCGACGCTTCTTCGGATGGTAGCCTTGCTGGTGGCGCTCTGCCCCGTCAGGAAACGCTTTACTTGTCTGGCCAGCAGACTTCTGCTCCGGGTTCTTTCAACCCCCTGGCTGAAAGCTGGGCTGCATCTTGGCCGGTAGGTGGTCGCTTCAACTTGATGTATGAACCGCTCATCACCTACAACTCTCTCAACGGTCAGATCGAAGACCTTCTGGGTCACTTGGTTGAAGAACTCTCCAACAACGACAGCGTTGTTGTGGACCTGAACCCCGCTGCAAAGTGGAGCGATGGCAAGCCGGTGACTTCCACCGACGTGACCTTCATGTTCCTGCGCGGTTCCTTGAACACTGCCGAACAGATTTCTGCAATCCATGTGGATACTTTGAAGAACGGACCGGAAGGTCAGGTTACCGAACGTCTTTCCTTCATGGTGAACAAGGCTCAGCGTAACAACCCGCTTACCGTGCGCGACTTGCTCCAGGCAACCCGTATCGCTCCTTCTCACGTATTCGAACCCATGATCAAGGAAAAGGGTCTGGACGAAGTGAAGAAGATGCCTATGGACCAGAACCCGGTTGTTTCCGGCCCCTATGGTCTGCGCTCCACCAACGAAACCAAGATCGTTCTCGAACGTCGTGACGACTACTGGGGCAACGCTGCTCTCCACAATGGTCAGCTCCCTGCTCCCAAGTACATCGTTCACCCGATCTACAAGAACAACGAACATAACACCATCGCAATGCGCGAAGGTAACTTGGACGCTTCTCAGAGCTTCATTCCCCGTATCGAACGCAAGGCTGGCGCCGGCGTCCACACCTGGTGGAACGAACCGCCTTACTTCCGTCCGGGTGCAATGCCCATGCTCGTGATCAACACCACCAAGGAACCTTTGAACGACAAGCGTTTCCGTCGCGCTCTTGCTACTGCAATCGACTACAACGCTCTGCGTCAGTTCGCAGTTTCCAACTACACTTCCACTCTGAAGGCTGGTCTTATCATGCCTACTGACCTGGAAGGCAAGTACATTGTTGACGAGGACCTGCAGAAGGTCGGCGTGAACCTGAGCATCGCCGATGACGCAGAACGCCTTGCTACTGTTAAGCAGATGCTTTCCGAAGCTGGCTACAAGTCTGTGTTCAATTCCGATGGTTCTCTGGACCACATGGAAAACGCCAAGGGCGAAAAGCTCCCCACTCTCTCCATCACTTCTCCTGCCGGTTGGACCGACTGGGAAGCTATGGTCACCATCGCTGTCGACGGTATGCGTAAGGCCGGTATCGACATTCGCGAAGGTTTCGTAGATGGCGGTGCTTACTGGCCTGCAATGGGTCTCGGTAACTTCGACCTCGTGATGCACAAGCCGGTTGCTGACGTTACCCCGTCTCTCCCGTGGAGCCGTTTCAACGAAATTATGTCTTCTCGTGACTGGCAGCCGCTTGGTGGCTGGGCTGGCGTGAACATCGGCCGTTACAACAAGCCGGGTTCCGAAGATTACCGTCCCGAAGTTGACAAGCTGTTGTCTGCAATTCCTCTGATGACAGACTCTACTGAAATCGCTAAGGCTTACCGCGAACTGAACAAGATCTTCATGGAAGATCAGCCGTCCATTCCGCTGGTATACCTCCCGGAACAGTTCTACGAATTCAGCGACCGCGTATGGACCAACTGGCCCACCGCTGAAAATCCGTATGCTCCGGCTCAGCTCCCCTGGGTTGCTTCCGGTACCAAGATTCTCTGGAACTTGAAGCTCGCAAAATAAAGGTTAAAAGGAATACAAATGCTTAAACAATATCCTATGCTACGCTATGTCCTGCAGAAGGGGTTCTGGTATGTCCTGACCTTCATCTTTGCAGTGGCATTGAACTTTGCGCTGCCCCGTATCGGCGGTAGCGATCCGGTTGACATCATCATGGGTCAGGCCGGTAAGGGGCTTTCTCCGACTGAAGCTCAGTTGAAGAAGGCTGAACTCCTCATCTCCTTCGGCATGGCTGAAAAGGACGATCAGGGTAACGCTATTTACGAACCGATGGTCGACGAAAACGGCCAGATGGTCACCAAGAAGGTGGCTAAGGTTGACGAAAACGGTGCTGTCGTGACCACCAAGTATATGGTCAAGGACGTTGACGCCGAAGGCAAGCCGGTCATGGTCGAACGCCAGAAGGTTGACGCTGAAGGCAACCCGGTGTTCGAAGAAAAGCCTGTCCTCGACAAGAAGGGCAAACCGGTCATGGTCAAGGATCCCAAGACCAAGAAGAAGGTCGCTAAGGTTGAACAGATTGCTGTTATGGAATCTGTCCAGTCCGAACACGAACAGATCGATACCGTCATGGTCGACGAAGTCGTCATGAATCCGGAACCGAAGCGTTCTTCCGCTGTTTCTCAGTTCTTCGCCTACATTGGCAATGTGTTCAAGGGTGACCTTGGTAAGTCCTATACCAACAACACTGAAGTTACCACCATCATCAAGAATGCTCTTCCCTGGACCCTCCTCATCCAGGCTCCGACCATTCTCCTTGGCTGGATCATCGGTAACCTCCTTGGTGCCTTCGCTGCTTACAAGCGCGGCATCTTCGACAAGGTGTTCTTCCCCTGCGCCATGTTCCTGAACGGTGTGCCGTACTTCGTGTTCGGTATGCTTCTCGTGGCCCTCTTCTCCATCACTCTCGGCTGGTTCCCGGCTGTGGGTAACATGAGCCCGGATATCCAGGAATTCTCCTTCTCCTGGACCTGCCTCAAGAGCGTCGGCTACTACTACGTTCTTCCGTTCTTCTCTTGCTTCCCGATTCTTCTCTCTGGTCAGGCAACCGGTATGCGTTCCATGTCCATCTATGAACTTGGTACCGACTACATGAAGTATGCAAAGTGGCTGGGCCTCAAGGAAGGCAAGATTATTTCCTACGTGTTCCGTAATGCAATGCTCCCGCAGCTCACCGGTCTTGCCCAGTCTCTCGGTGCAATGGTGGGTGGTGCTCTCATTACCGAAATGATCTTCTCTTACCCGGGCCTCGGCATGGCTATGCTCGACGCCATTAACAAGCAGGACTACGCAACCATCCAGGGTTGTACCTTGATGATCTCTACCTGCGTGCTTATTGCTAACTTCGCCGTTGACGTGCTGATCGCAATCTTCGACCCGCGCGTTAAGGCTGGTCTCCAGATGGGAGGTAAGTAATCATGGGAAAGCTCTTTAGAAACCTTCTCAAGTCCCCGATGTTCGTCGTCGGTCTGTCCATCTTCGTGCTCACTTTGTTGATCGCCGTCTTTGGACCCATTTTCTACAACGTAGATACTCATGCTCGTGACATTCTCGCTGGTCCCTATGCTGGTTCTAGCTCCGCTCACTTGCTGGGCACCGACCATCTCGGCCGTGACTACGTTTCCCTGTTGATCGAAGGCCTTGGCAACTCTCTCTATGTGGGTTTCCTTGCTGGTATCATCGCTACTACTCTCGGTGTTCTTATCGGCCTGTTCGGCGGTTTCCGCGGCGGCTGGATTGACGAAGTCCTGAACATGTTCACCAACCTGTTCATCGTGATCCCGCAGTTCGTGATTCTCGTGCTCATCAGCTCTGCCTTTAAGGATGGCCGTTCTCTGACCCTCATCGGTGTGGTGATTGGCCTTACCGCTTGGAGCTGGTCTGCTCGTGCAGTTCGTGCACAGGCTTCCTCTCTCCGTAGCCGTGACCATATCTCCCTTGCCCGTATTAACGGTGCAAGCACCCTGACCATCGTGATCAAGCATGTGCTCCCGTACTTGCTGTCCTACGTGTTCATGGTGTTCATCATGCAGGTCGGTTCCGGTATTCTTTCCGAAGCTTCCATCTCTATGATCGGCCTTGGCCCTGTGGATACAACCTCTCTGGGTATCATCCTGAACCAGGCTAAGGATAACGGCGCTCTTGCTGACTCCATCTGGATCGCATTCCTGCCGGCAACTTTGGTCGTTACCTTGACCGTGTTCGCTCTTTACCTGATCAATACTTCTATGGAAGGCGTCTTCAACCCGCGTCTCCGCAAGTAAGAGGTAACAAATGTCTGAAAATGTATTTGAAGTAGAAAACCTCGGCCTCTATTACTTGGGTCGTTTTGGCGACAAGACTCACGCTGTTACCGATGTGTCCTTTGCTATGAAGCAGGGCGAAATCCTCGGTATTGCAGGTGAATCTGGTTGCGGTAAGTCCACTCTCGTGTCTGGCCTTATGGGCATGTGCATTCCTCCTCTGTACCCGGAACACGGCGATGTCCGCGTTAAGTCCGGTGACAAGATGGAATCCCTCATGAACCGCTCCATCGAAGACGTCCGTGCAAATGTCCTCGCACAGAAGGTCTCCATGATTCCTCAGGGCGCATTCAACGCTCTGAACCCGGTTCGTAAGATCAAGGATATCGCTGCCGACGTGATCGCTGCTCACCAGCAGCCCGGCAAGAAGCTGGACAAGAATGAAATCTACAAGCGTCTTTGCGAACGTTTCGACTTGTTCGGCATGGACACTCAGCGCGTGCTGAACTCCTATCCGATCCAGCTGACCGCTGGTGAACGCCAGCGTTCCGTGATCGGTATCTCCACCTTGCTCAACCCGCAGATGGTGATCGCTGACGAACCCACTTCCGCTCTGGACGTTTCTACCCAGAAGGAAGTGATCTCCATGATTTTCGACCTTCTCGACAAGAAGATCTTCAGCACCATGATCTTCATTACCCACGAACTTCCGCTCCTCTATCATGTGGCAGACAACATCGCCATCATGTACGCCGGCGAAATCGTTGAAATGGGTACTGCAGAACAGGTGGTTAAGGATCCTCGTCATCCGTACACCCAGGCTCTCATGGGCGCTATGCTCTCTACCGAAGCTTCTCAGCGTACTCGCCATCCGGAAGCTATCGAAGGTGCTCCTCCTAGCCTCAAGAACAAGATCGTGGGTTGCCGCTTTGCAGACCGCTGCAAGAAGGCATGCCCGGATTGCAAGAAGAACACTCAGGAAATCCGCATTGTTGGCGGCCGTCAAGTGAGGTGCGATTATGCTGTCTAATAAGCCCGTTGTTTTTTCCGCTAAGCGCATCAGCAAGGACTTTGGTGCCGGCAAGAATCTGAAGACCGCTGTGAAGGATGTTTCCTTCGACATTTACGACGAAGAATTCATCTCCATCGTGGGTGGTTCCGGTTGCGGTAAGTCTGTTCTCGCAAAGATCATGCTCGGTCTTTACGAACCGACCCGCGGTCAGTTCCTCTATCGCGACAAGCCCATCAAGAACCTGAAGGACCACTGGAACGAAGTCCAGTCCGTGTTCCAGGATCCGTTCGGCTGCTTCAACCAGTTCTTCACCATCCGCTCTCAGCTCGAAGACGCTCTGAACATCCTGAAGGACAAGCCCTCCAAGGAAGAAGTCCGTCGCCGCGTTGACGAAGGCCTCATGGCTGTGAACGTTAAGCCCTCTGACATCGAAGGTAAGTATCCGTTCGAACTTTCCGGTGGTCAGATGCAGCGTATGCTTCTCGCCCGTATCTTCGCACTCCGTCCGAAGGTTCTGATCGCTGACGAAGCTACCTCCATGGTGGACGCTTGCGTTCGTGCAAACATCCTTGACTATCTTCGTAAGTTGAAAGACGAACTGAAGATGACCGTTATCTTCGTGACCCATGACATCGGTCTTGCAAACTACGTTTCTGACCGTATCTTCATCATGCATGACGGTAAGATCGTGAACCAGGGTACTCCGGCTGAAGTGTTGGACAACACCACTGAACCGCACACCCTGAAGCTGCTCGACGATATTCCGGAAGTCCACAAGACTGAATGGATCAAGAACAGCCGTCGTTCTAAGAAGGGTTAATGGTCCCGCGTAGGTAACTGCGCAACCTTTGAAAAGTCCCCGGTACCAAGAAATTGGCGCCGGGGTTTTCTGTATCCTGCGTTTGCCTGTTATTGGGTTTTGTATATTTTGTGCGTAGGAGGAATTTATGAAGAAATTCTTGATAGGCTTTGTTGCCACCCTGGCTCTTGCTGTTTTGTTTGGATGCAGTATTGACGACGGCTACTCTAGCTATGACGATGAAGTTGTTTTTGAGGGCTATGCAGATTTTCTGCCCTCGGATACGTTGAAGCGAACGGGTGTAAAACTTTGTGTAAGGTCTGCACCTTCGTACGAAATCGGCAGTTATTATAACAGTAGCCAATGCGGTGATGAGGTAAAGGTCCAGAAGGACGGATCCTTTATTGTGAGGGGTTACGGCTTTAACGACAAAGACCATAGCTATGACGCCCGTTATGGTGAAGTCATTGCTTCTGACGGCCCTTCCGCTGTGGTGGATTTGAGAATCAAGAAGCACGCTCATTTGAATTACCTGACTGATCTTGCCCGGGATGTCGTCTGGGGCTATCTCAAGACGGGTTTATCTTTTGCGGAAGCCGAGAAGAAGGCCAATGGCCTTGTTCTTGAATTGCTGGGGCTCCCGAGTGTGCTGGATGACTTTTCCAGCTATACCATGTTTGGCGATGGCGAAGGTGACTTGATGTCCCTTGCAGTATACGCCCTTGTAACGCGTTTTGAGAAAGAAAAGTATCGTTATTACAATAACCTGAACATAGATTATGCAAATCGGAAGTGGAAAGACTCTGACGCAGAATCCGCCATTAAGCGTGTATTGAGGAGTTTTCTCTACGATGTTCCTGATTTGATTCCTTCTATTAGAAGAAACCTGCAGAAGTTTGGCAATGTAGAGAACGTGGGTTACTTTGAAAAGTACCTGAGCAAGATGTACGAAAAGTACCTTGACGTTCCGTCCTGTGGTTCCTTAAATGACGGTGAGTTGTACGATATTTCACAAAAACAGATTGTCTGTAAGGACGAGGCGTGGCGCCTGGCTAGGGTAGATGACTATGAAAGCGGCTACTTTAACAAGGACGTTGCCTATGGTACCCTGAAAGATAGCCGCGACGGAAATGTGTACAAGACGGTTGTTATTGATTCCTTGGAATGGACGGCGGAGAACTTGAGGTATGCCGACAGTTCTGCCAGCGAGAACCTCAAGGGGCAGGTTTTCTGCTTTAAAGATGTAAAGGAAAAGTGCGATGAGTATGGAATGCTGTACTCCTGGAGCGCCGCAATGGATATCCCTGCGGATACTTCGGCTCACTTTTCTACGGAGTATGGCAAAAAATACCAGGGAATTTGCCCCGATGGATGGCGATTGCCCAGTTATGAGGATTATCGGACGCTGCATGCCCATAAGGCTAATGATGTGATAACTCAGGTGGCTACTGGATTAACGAACTCTACAGGGTTCTCCATGGTACTTGGTGGTTTCAAATACTCTAGAACAAATTATACAGACACCACGGTGTATTATGGTTACGAGGGGGAGGAATCTGGTTTTTGGTTAAGCGAAAGCTCTATGAAATACTCTAATGCCGTGATTTTTGAACATGGTTATAATACGCAATTTACCTACGATGATTATATGTTCTTGGATGCTTTCTATATCCGCTGCGTAAGAAACGCCCAAAAGGATTAGTTCTGGACAATTTTGAATGGAACGCCCTCCCCAAAGGAGGGTGTTTTCTTTTGAAAACGCAAAAATGGGGGATGGCTGCCCCTTTTCTTTAATTTATAGGTATATTCAGGTTATGAATAAGTTTAATACCGCCTTTTTGTCTGTCCTGGGTGCTGGTGCCCTTGCTAGCGCATTTGCCGGCCCCCTTCTGATCAACCAGCTGGGCTTTACTCCCAATTCCGAAAAACTCGCCGTGATCCCTGGCAGCGATTCCAACCCGGCCGAAATCCGCGACTTGAACGGCAATACCGTTTTGAAGATTGAACCGCCCATGGTCTACGACTGGGACTTTAGCGGCGAAGAAGTCCAGACCTACGATTTTTCCGCAGTGAAGACCCCGGGCACCTACCGTTTCTATCGTGACGGCTACCTGGGCAACCCCATTGTGATTGGTGACCGTGTTTATGAAGAAGTCACCAAGGGTGCCATCAAGTGGTTCTACTACCAGCGTGCCAGCATGCCTCTCGAAGCTCAGTATGCAGGCAAGTGGGTTCGTGCCGCAGGCCACCCCGATGACAAGGTTATCGTTTACGGTACCGACGAACGTACCGCCGCCGGTTACGAGAAGTCCGTGGGCAAGAAGCATCCCAAGGCTGGCCAGAATGTGGTCATCAGCTCCCCCAAGGGCTGGTACGATGCTGGCGACTACGGCAAGTATGTGGTGAACTCCGGCATTACCGTTTTCACCTTGCTGCAGCTCTACGAAAATTTCCCCACCTACATGGACACCCTCACCTGGAACATTCCTCGTGAACTGAAGAACATGCCGCTGATCCTTGAAGAAGTCAAGTACAATCTTGACTGGATGCTTACCATGCAGGATGCAGACGGTGGTGTTTACCACAAGGTGACTACCTTGATGTTCGGCGGTTCCGTGATGCCGGAATTTGATGGCGCACCCCGCTATGCTATTATCAAGAACGTGACTGCAACTCTCGACTTTGCCGCTGTCATGGCTCAGGCAAGTGTTGTGTACAAGAAGTTCGATGCCGCCTACGCCGACCAGATGCTGAAGGCTGCAGAAAAGGCCTACGCCTGGGCAAAGAAGTACCCCAAGGCATTCTACAAGCAGCCTGAAGACGTGCAGACCGGTAGCTACGCTCCCGGCGACGAAAACGGCAAGGATGAATTCCGCTGGGCCGCAACCGAACTTTACCGTGCCAAGGTTGCCGCTGGCCAGAAGGACAAGGCTGCAAACGGCTATCTCGCCGACCTGAAGGCAAACAAGTTCACTCCCGATGGCGCCTGGTGGGGCAACGTGAATATGCTTGCCGCCTTCCGTGTGGCCCTGGATGGCGCAACTTACGGTGCAGACCTGAACAAGGCCGCTAAGAAGGTGGTGATGGACGAAGCCAACAACCTCCGTGCTATTGGCGACACCAGCGGCTACCATCTGCCTGCATTCCCCTGGAGCTGGAACTGGGGCTCCAACAGTGCAATGGCAAACAACGCCATGGTGCTGCTCCATGCCTACTACCTCACCGGCGACAAGAGCTATGTGGATGGCGCCCAGCAGGTTCTTGACTATCTCCTGGGTAAGAACCCCATGGAAATTTCCTACGTCACTGGTTTCGGCTACCGCGCCGCCCGTAACCCGCATCATCGCCCCAGCGAAGGCGACTGGGTAGACGATCCGGTGCCCGGCATGCTGGTGGGCGGCCCTCACCTTGGCAAGCAGGACATTAACCTGGATGGCAAGGAAGCTTGGAAGTGCGAAAACTATGCAGCTGCCGACAAGCCGGCCCTGGCCTACATCGACAACCGCTGCAGCTACGCAACCAACGAAGTAGCCATCAACTGGAACTCTCCCTTGACTTATGTGGCTGGCGCCCTGCAGGCAATTTACTTGGGCGTTGCCAACACCCCGGCTAAGTAATTCCGGTTTTGTTATCCCTGCCTCTTTAAAATGTCATCCCGGCCACTGAGCCGGGATCTCTTTTTTTAAGTTTAGTGCCATGGAAAACTTTCTATTAAAAAGTGACAGGCCTTGGTTATGGAATATTTGTATTTGACATGCCTTCTGGTTTCGATGGGTATGTTGGTATGGCTAAAGTTGTTTGACGTTAGAAAAAGCGTCTCCCAATATTTGAACTTGGTCATTGTAATTATTTCAAGCTTCGGGTATTACTTCTTGTCGATTTCAAGGACCCTCGAGGAGGCCCTTTACTCTCAAATCATTGGATACGTCGGTGGTGTTTTTCTACCGGTATTCTTCTTCTTTTTAGTCCTGGAAATTTGCCACCTGGATTTATCCAGGTTCGTGAAAGTCGTTCTTGTATTAGGCCAATGCTGTATCTATGGCTTTGTATGTACAATCGGAAGAAACGAGCTGTTTTATAAAAGCGTAGAAATGCACCTGGACAATGGGATGGTGGTACTGGATAAAGTTTATGGGCCGTTTCATATGCTGGCAATCGGCTCCATGTACTTGTATCTGTTTTTGGCCTTCGCTGTCGTGATCTACGCCCTTGTCAAGAAGAAGTCCGTAGATGTCAAAAACACCATAACCATGTTGGTGCTGATGGCCATTGCCACGGATGTGTATGTCATGGAAAAAGTACTTGGCTTGGAGCATACCATTATTCCGCTTGCCTTCGACGTGCTTATGTTCGGTGCCTTGTTCCCGATCTATGACTCCAATATTTTTACGGTCTACGAAAACAAGAACATTGTAGACGAGCAGCTTGGCAATGTTGGATTTCTGACATTCGATAAGAACAAGGCCTATAAAGGCTGTAACGGCTACATGGAAAAAATATTCCCGGAACTGTCGAAGTATAGGCTTGGCCAGATTATCGAAAGTAGCAGCCAGGAATTGCAGTGCATTATCGACAAGATTGAAAGTATAGAAGAACTGTATAAAGGTAGTTCGACCAGGGAACACATACATGTTTCAATAGAATCGTTTTTGTTGAACGACCGGTACTACGACGGCAAGATTCATGTACTGACAAATTCATTCGGAAAGCTTAAGGGATATACAGTAGAACTTCGCGACAATACGGAGCACTACAAGACCCTGGCGCTTCAGGAACGATACAACGACGAGCTGTCCGAAGAAGTTGATAAAAAGACAAGGCGCATAAAGAGCATCCAGGAAAAGACGATCCTTGGAATGGCCCAGATGGTGGAATCGAGAGACCTAAGCACTGGCGGGCACATTAAAAGGACAAGCGATGTCGTAAGAATCTTTGCGCGAAAACTGATTGATGCAGGCCTTGGTCTGGATTCTGAATTCTTGCAGCTGGTTATACGAAGCGCACCTATGCATGACCTGGGAAAGATTGGTGTGGACGATGCTGTGCTGCGAAAGCAGGGCAGGTTTACGGATGAAGAGTACAACAAGATGAAGGGACACTCGGAAATCGGGTATCGCATGGTAAGCGAAATCCTGTCTGGTGTCGAGGAGCCGGACTTTGTCCGTGTGGCAGAAAACGTTGCCCACTATCATCACGAGAAAGTCAACGGAACCGGATACCCCAAAGGATTGAAGGGTGAGGAAATTCCCATCGAGGCAAGAATCATGGCCCTTGCAGATGTGTTTGACGCCCTGGTTTCAAAGAGATGCTACAAGGATGCGTTCTCTTACGAAAGAGCCTACGAAATAATCGAAAAGGACTCAGGAACGCATTTCGACAAGCAGCTGGCCACAGTCTTCTTGTCTTGCAAGGAAGAACTCGAAAAGTATTACAACGCCGGCTAAGTGTGAAAAAGACCTCGCTGATGAAGCGGGGTCTTTTTTTGTGTGTTTTTTGGAAAAAATTCGGTTTTGGGGTACTAAAAGAGCTTTTTGTTCTGTTTAGTACCCTGTTTTTTACACAAAGTAACGAAAATTTGAAGTGCGAACCAATGAATGGGGGGACTAAAGCATGCTTAATTTATTGTCTGGTACCCTCCATTTAGACGTAAAAACGAAAATTGGCTTGTACAAAGTAATAATCGGGGTACTAAAATCGAAATATTTATGGGAATGGTACCCCGTTTGACATAAAAAGGGGTCTAACCCATTGCGAAAATCTCAAAAGTGTTTGTTTTGGGGCTATGGAAGCGGCGCAGTCAGGGAGGTAATTTTATTCTCGTAACCTACGGGCGGGTTGGGTGTTTCGCCTGTGCAACAAAAGGAATGAGAATGTTTGGAGTTGATTTCCGTGGGCTTTTCTCTGGAAAGTCCTGTGTTTCGGGCAAGTTCCGTGCCGTGGCTTTGTCCTTGGGGATTGCGGCGAGTGCAGGTTTTGCTCAGGATCAGTTGTATCCTGAAATGTTTCCGCTGTCAGCGGTGAAGCTTTTGGCTGGCCCCCTGCAGGAACGCCAGGACTTGAATGGCGAAACTTTGCTGGCTTATGATACTGACAGGTTGATTGCGCCTTTCTACGAAGAGGCGGCCATGCGTCCCAAGGCAACCAAGTTCAGCAACTGGGCGGGCCTCGACGGCCACGTGCTGGGTCATTACCTGAGTGCCTTGGCCATGCATTATGCTGCAACGGGCGACGCTCAGATCAAGGCCCGTATGGAATATGTGGTGGACGAGCTGGAAATCATCCAGAAGCAGAATTCCAAGGATGCAAACTTTGTGGGCTACATCAGCGGCGTGCCTAATGGCAAGGCCATGTGGCTCAAGTTCAAGAACGGCGATGCCGGCGCACAGAACGGCTATTGGGTGCCCTGGTACAACATTCACAAGACTTACGCAGGCTTGCGTGACGCCTGGATGTACGGCGGAATTTCCAAGGCCAAGACCATGTTCCTTGCCCTTTGCGACTGGGGTATTACCATTACCAACGGCCTTAACGATTCCAAGATGGAATCCATGATGGGTACGGAATACGGCGGCATGAACGAAGTGTACGCCGACGCTTATGAAATCACCAAGAACTCCAAGTACCTGGATGCGGCCAAGAAGTGGTCCCACAAGTGGCTCTTGAACGCCATGGCTTCGGGTAATGACAACTTGAGCAATCGCCATGCCAATACCCAGGTGCCGAAAGTTGTGGGCTTTGCCCGCGTGGCGGAACTGAGCGGCGACAAGACTTACAAGGCCGGCGCCGAAACCTTCTGGGACATTGTGGTGAACAAGCGCAGTATCGCCATCGGTGGCAACAGTATTTCGGAACACTTCCCGGATTACGATAAGTACAACAAGTATATCGAGGAGCGCGAAGGTCCTGAATCTTGCAATACTTACAACATGCTGAAGCTGACGGAACGCCTGTTCCACATGACGCCCAGCGCCAAGTACGCGGATTTCTATGAACGTGCCTTGTTCAACCATATTTTGTCTACAATCCACCCGAAGCACGGCGGCTACTGCTACTTTACTCCGGCACGCCCCCGCCATTACCGCGTGTATTCCAAGGTGAACGCGGGCATGTGGTGCTGCGTTGGCTCCGGCATGGAAAACCCGGGTAAATATGCCCAGTTCATTTATACTAAAGAAAATGATGCACTGTACGTGAACCTTTACGCCGCCACCGAATTGGACTGGAAGGAAAAGGGCGTTAAGATCAAGCAGGAAACTGCGTTCCCCAAGGGGGAGGTGTCGAAATTTACTGTTAGCGGCGCCGGCAGTTTCAAGATGATGCTGCGTCACCCCTACTGGGTGAAGGCTGACGAATTCAAGGTGATTGTAAACGGCGATACGGTCGTAAGCAAGTCCGATGTATCCAGCTATGTTTCTGCAGGCACTGTCAAGGGCGGCGACGTGGTGGAAGTTGTTTACCCCATGTACACTCATACCGAAGACCTGCGCGGCATGGATAACTATGTGGCTTTGCTTCACGGCCCCATTGTGCTGAGCGCAAAGACCGGTACCGAAAGCCTCAGCGGCCTTGTGGCTGATGATGGTCGCTGGAGCCATATTGCAGGTGGCCCCCTCCAGTCTCTGGATGGTGCTCCTATGCTGGCCAGCGAAAAGAAGGACGTTCCTTCCAAGGTGACTCCGGTGAAGGGCGAACCGCTCCACTTCAAGGCTCCCTACTTGTTCGCCGCCCAGAAGGATGCGAACCTGTTGCTGGAACCCTTCTACGAAGTACACGACGCTCGCTACATGATGTATTGGATGGTGCTGACGGATCCTGCAATTCTTGAAAAGCTGAAGAAGGAACAGGCTGAGGCGTTGGCGCTTGACGAAAAGACAGTGGACAAGGTGTCGCCGGGTGAACAGCAGCCCGAAGCAGATCACCGCATGCAGAAGGAAAATTCTTCTACCGGAAATCATCAGGGTGAATTCTACCGCGATGCAGGCCAGTGCTCTGGTGGCGACGGCGGATACATCAGCTACGAATTGGAAACCAACAGCGAAGATTCTCTGGACTTGATGGTACGTTACTGGGGTAACGAAGGTTGCAATCGCGCTTTCGATATCATGATTGACGATAAGAAACTTGCTAGTGAAAACATTTCCAACAAGTGGAAGAAGGATGAATTCGTTAATGTGAAGTATCCCATTCCCGATGAAATGGTGAAGGGCAAGAAGGTGATTACCGTAAAGTTCCAGGCAAGCACCGGCATGGTTGGCGGTATCTTCGGGGTGCGTCTGTTGCGTAACAAGCCGAAGCCGGAACCTGTTGTAGAAGATACGACCGACGCAATTGTTGCTAGCCGAAAAGTTACAAGCTCTGTGCCGCAGCTCCGTGCCCGCGCAAATTCCGATGTGTTGCAGATCGAAGCTAGCTCTCCGTTGCAGAACAATGTGGCTGTGAAGATTTTCTCCATGGATGGCCGTTTGGTGAAGGCTCAGACGCTGAATGCCGGCAGCGCAACTTTCAGCATTGGCATTGGTGACATGAAGAATGGCATGTACATTATGCGTGTGCTGCAGAACGGAAATCTGTTCGGCAATACCATCTTCACGAAAAAGGGAATTTGACGATAGCTTGAATGCTTGAATGGACTTAAAAAACGACAAATGGGGTACTAAATTGAGCGAAAACTTGGTTTGGTATCCCATTTTTTATACAAACTAAACTTTTATGGCGCTTAATTAAGCTTGATGTGCGTTGGGAAGGGTATTAAATCCGTTTTATTATTTGTTTAGTACCCTAAAAGCAAAATGTTTGAATGACTTTGTTTATTACAAATTAATTTTTTGGGTACTATTTTATGTGTTTTACTTGTTTAGTACCCTATTTTTTGAAAAATGTGAAATTTGTGGGCTCATTTCCTTGCAAAATGGCATTTTTCGGGTGTACCCGGTTTGCGTAAAACTGCCTCAGGGTGTATCTTTAGAATATCCCTGGGGTTTATTATGAGTTTGAAAAAGTTTTTCAAGATGGTTTGTGGGGTGGTCGTTGCGCAGTGTGCTTTGGCAGGTTCCGCTATCGCAGCACAGCCTGTCGCGGGAGATAAGGTCGGCGGTTTAGTGCTGCAGGATTTGGATTACACAGATCAGTTGCAGACATTGCCTAATTACGACCGTGGCTTTTATTATTCCCAGGCCCTCCACGTTAAGGTGGAAGGTTCCAAGCCTATTGAAAAGCCATACGGTAAACTGGTTCACCTTCGTGCAGACCTTGCGGAATTCAGCAGCCGCGCTTGGCTGAAGATTGATACTACCGGGGGCCGGCGCGATACCACTTGGGGCAAGTCCCAGGACTTGACTGAAGACGCCCTGAACGTTTTACAGACCTCCTTCGATAACATCCGTAAGAACGGCAGCAAGGTCATTGTGCGATTCTGTTATGACCCGTGGTTTGATGGGCACTCCAACACTACCGCGGAACACGAGTGGGTGCTGCGCCACGTTGAACAGCTGGCTCCGCTTCTGACAAAGAACGTAGACATCATCGTGGCTCTTGAAATGGGCATGCATGGCGCCTTCGGTGAAATGCACTCCGATACGGCGATTACGTACCCCCGCGTGGCCGAGGCGGTAAACAAGATGTTGCGCCTGACTCCGCCGGAACTAAAAATTCTCACCCGCACGGGAAATTACTCTGCCGCGGTTCTTGGCTTTGAAAACTGGGGCGTTGATTTCAACATCGACAGCGATGTATTCAAGAAAATCGCCGAGGCCAAGGGCGACACCATGTACCGCGTGGGAATGTTCAACGATGGCTACCTGGGAACGCAATACGATTACGGCACCTGGGGTGCGGATTGCAAGACATCCATCTGCCGCGAGGAAGGCGTTGCCTGGCTGGAAAAGTACAGCATCAATACGCCCTACGGTGGCGAGGCTGTTGAAACGGCCAGCGGTTACCAGGTCATCAACACTCCGGAGTTCTTGGCCCACGAAGGTTTCCGCACTCACACCAGCTACCTGAATCTTCACTGGAACGATAAAGTCATTGCTCGCTGGAAGGCCGCCCACTTTGCAGGCAAGGATTACGAATATGACGGCTCCAAGATTGATACGCTGACTGGCTTCAAGTACATTGACGACCATCTGGGTTATCGCTTTGTGCTGCGAGAATCCTGGTTGCCCGATACAATTGGTTCTAGCCGACATTTCCAGGCGAAGCTGAAAATTCAAAACGTGGGCTTTGGAAATCTGACTAAAGATCAGCCAGTGTATCTTCTTATTGAACAGGACCGTGACATGGGCGGCCTTGCTGTTGAACCGAGTGGTGATTCTCTTCTGCTAGAAAATCTTGACTTTAGAAATGTGTTGAGTAGGAAAATCGTCGTTGCCGATGGTGATACCAACATGACTTTTGATGGAGTCAATGACATTGATATTGATGTAAAGGATTGCCCCATGGCTTATGGAAAGAATGATGTTTACCTCCTTGTGGGTAACGTGTCCTTTGCCAATAAATCATCAAGAGATCCTTTTGTTTTTCATGAAAATAAAAATGCAATGTACTTAGGTTCTTTTGTGTATGATCGCGAGAAATCAGATGCTATTGGAGTGTTGCGCAATGTTCGAAACAAGGGGACTGAAACCCGCGTGGAACGTGCCGACCAGAAAATCCAGGTCCGCGATGGCCGCAGCGGTTCAAGTGCCCGCGAAAATCTGTTCCGAGTAAACGGTGTGGTGATTCATTAGCCCGAAATTAGTCGAAATAACATTTTTGAAGTAAGCTTTTCATTGCGTTTTGTCAATGAAGAGTTTATTTTATAACGTAGGTTAAAAATGGGAGTGTTTATGAAAATAACAAACCTAATGCGATTAGGTATGTCTGTTCCTGCGATGGCGCTGTTGTATGGCTTTGTGCAGGCGGATATTGCGATTTCTGTTGACGCCTCTACTGGCATCAAAAAGATTTCCCCTTATATTTATGGACGCAACATCGATGTAATTAGCGATGGTGTGGAAACGAATCCAGAAAAAGCTGCGGAACTTCTGGAAAAGGAAAAAGGTTTCTACAGCAAGATGCTGGAATCCGGTATGCATTTTTTGCGTGCCAACAACGGCAATAACGCAACCCGTTACAACTGGCGAAAAAAGATGACGGTGCATCCGGACTGGTACAACAATGTGTACAGCCACGACTGGGATATTACCGCCAAGAAAGTTCTGGACAACATGCCCGGCGTTGATGCCATGTATGCTTTCCAACTGACAGGTTACGCGGCGTCATCGACGGATTTCAATTTTGACGACTGGAGTTTCTTCCAGAAACATGAAAGCTGGGCAAAGAGTACCTTGGATCTTGCTGGTGGTGGCGAGGTGGCCGATGATGGGGAAACCCTGGTAAAGGCTGGGGATTACTCCTGGTACAATGAAGCATGGCCCGCAGATTCTACCGTTGGCATTATCGACCATTGGCGTGATGAATTGAATTATGACATGTCCAGATTCCAGTATTGGAGTATGGATAACGAAATGGAAATTTGGAACGGAACCCATGGGGACTTGCCCCTTGATATGGATCCGGATTTCTTGGTGGAACGTTATATTGATGTGGCCAAGAAGGCTCGCGCCAAGTGGAAGGATGTGAAGCTTACGGGCCCTGTGGTTGCCAATGAATGGCAGTGGTGTACAACTGGTGCCTCGGAAGGAAAGTCTGGCCTGGGCAAGGGCGAGGACCGTAATTATTGCTGGCTTGAATACTTTATCAAGCGCTTGTCCGAAGAGCAGAAAAAATCTGGCGTCCGCATGTTGGATGTTTTCGATATGCATTGGTATCCCACGGAGAAAACATATGCAGAGCGCGTGAACTGGCATCGTGTATTCTTTGATACCACCTACAACTATTCCGGTGCCAATGGAATCAAGTTGGTGAGCGGAAAGTGGGATAACAACCAGACAAAGGAATATGTTTTTGCCCGCGTCAATGGATGGCTGGAAAAGTACTTTGGTAAGGATCATGGAATTACCTTAGGCTTGACCGAAACAGATATTATTGACAAGGACGATCCCATGACCACTGCGCTTACGTACGCCTCCTGGCTTGGAACCTTTATGGATAATGGTGTGGAAATTTTCACGCCTTGGACATGGGGCGAGGGCATGTACGAAGTGGTACATTTGTTTAGCCGTTATGGCCATGATTTCCGCGTACAAACAGAGTCCAGCAATGATTCCCTGCTTTCTGCCTACGCATCTGTTTCCAACGTGAAGGATTCCATGACGGTGATTCTTGTGAACCGCGCCGAAAAGAATGCTCAGGAAGTTTCCCTTGCAGTAAAGGGCCTGAAGAATACCGCGGCCTCTGTGGAAACGTTGACGCTTGTGGGCCTGACTGGAGAAACCTTTGAGTCTCACGAAAAGAATGCGTTGAAGGCGGGTGCGGCAACCTTTGCAAATGGCTCTGTGGCCTTGACTGTTCCCGCAAAATCCATTGTGGCGGTGCGCTTGACTGCTGAGGCGGGGGAACCTTTCGGAATAAAGAATCGCATTCCGCGCCGGACAAATTATAACTTGCCCGTTACCCGCGTAGAACGTGCTGACCAGAAAATCCAGGTCCGCGATGGTCGTAGCAAATTTGGTGATGGCCTCGGCAACAAACTATTCCGAGTGAACGGCGCAACGGTTCGATAATAGAAAACGGTTTGTTTTTCTATTATTGTCGGCGGTGTTTTGCAGAAGAATAAAATACTTTCTTCCGTTTTCAGTTTTAGCTTTATTGGCCTGTAGTTCACAGACGGTTCCTTATGAGGAACCATGGTGTGACGCAGAATGCGCTAATAAGGAAAATAACACGGATGTTGACAGCATGCCTAAAATCGAGGGCATGGCCGTTGTGGCTGCATCTAAAGATTATGTCGTATTAGGGACAAATTCTAACGATGCTAGAATTTCTGAAACTCCCGAAATGAAGGTGGAACTGAATTACAGTTTCCTGATGGGAATTCATGAAGTTACTTGCGGGGAATACAACAAGAATCGTGACAAGAAAGTCTCCTGCGAAAACGATAGTCTTCCCGTTGCAAACGTTACCTATTACGATGCGGTTCTCTATGCCAATGAAAAAAGCAAGGAGCTGAAATTCGATACGGTCTACACCTATTCCGATGTGACCATAGACGAAATGGGACGTTGCCTTAATATCCAGGGACTTGCATTCCATCCGGAGGCGAAGGGATTTAGACTCCCCACGGAAGCGGAATGGATTCGCACAGCGACTGCAGATTGGGAACCCTCGGAAGGTTGGAATAACGAAAATTCCGACTATAAGGTTCATAAGGTTTGTGAGAAGGCGGCGAATAAGCTTGGCCTTTGCGACATGGCTGGAAATGTCGTGGAGTGGGTGAACGATTGGCTTGGAAAATTCAAGGATACCACGGTTGTAAACTACGTTGGCGGAGTGGATGGAGGAAGCCTAGGCGAACGTGTTGTAAAGGGCGGCAGCTATATGAATTCGCCTTCTGCCACAACGTTGTACGGCCGCGGCGATACTTATTCTGTAACGTCTACCAGCATGGCGGAATATGTGGGCTTTCGTCTTGCCTTTGGATCCATTCCCGATGCGCTTTGGCTAGACAATAATGGTTCCTCAGTTTCAAGCCCTATGGTCCTCCAGGCCTCTTCGGATGATGTGAAAAGCATTGTCAAAACGTACAGCGCAAAACTTGCTTTCCGAAACGATATGACGGGAAATCTCGCCTATGTAGATTATAAAATGGGCGGAGATCTTATTGTGGAAATTCAGGATACCATAGATGTGTATCATCCTGAAATTTCTCCCGATGGAAACAAGGTTGCCTTCTGTACTAATATTGAAGGTGTTCCTGGAAATTCCTCTCTTTATGTTCGCAATCTTGACGAGTCGGGTAGTGACCTGGTAAAGCTTGATGTGAAAAGCGCTGCGATTCCCCGCTGGAGAGTGTCCGCCGAGGGTGATACTTCCATTGTGTATGTGGATGATACCGGTGATAATGAAAATGAGACCACCTGGAAAACATATGGTACCTGGGAAGTTCCTTTTGCTGATGGAAAATTCGGTACCCCCGTCAAGCTGATGGATGGTTCATTCCATGGCGGCGTCAGCAGTGATAATCGTTTGGCTGTTACCGGTTCTAGGTTGCTTCGCGCAAGGCTTGGCAAGAACGTGACTGAAGACGGTGAAGATGAAATCTGGTTCGACGGAAAGCAGGCTTGCAATGTTTCTTTGTCCAATGATGGCTATAAGCAAATTTCCTTCTTGGACTTGGGGAAATCTGCTCACGAAAAGGTATTGATTGCAGACAGCGCCGGACAAGTAGTACGAAGTGTTCGAGCAAGAAGTGGCTTTACCTTCGATCACACTGAATGGGCTTCGGATGGAGTATCCAGTAATATCGTTGCAACTTTAGCCAACACAAAGGGTGCTCATACTAAAATCGTACTTGTGAACATGACGACAGATGAAATCCTGGATTTGGTGGATGGTCAGGAACTGTGGCACCCGAATTTGTGGATCAAAAAGAAACTTGTTCTTTCCTCGAGTTCTTCAGTTTTCTCTAGCTCTAGTACTTCTTCTAGTTCCATCGCAATTTCCAGTTCTAGCGTTGTTTCTAGCAGCTCCAACGAAATGAAATCAAGCAGTTCGACAATTGTCTCTACGAATTCAAGTTCTAGTTTCGACGAGGGATTGTCCAGTTCTGATGCGAACAGCTCCAGCGCTGATATGGAATGCTTGAGTTCCAGCTCCGATGTCTTAGCAGAAAGTTCTTCTGGTTTTGTGTTGGATGCGGATAGCGCAGGTGCCTACTACGATAATGAATCCCAGGCTCAGCAGTGGCGTTATGCTATGGAACTTTTGTGGACCTACAAGGATGTTTCCAACATTGTCATTCTTGGTTCGTCGAGACCCTATAATGGAGTGATTCCCAGACTGTTCTCGGAACCGAATCACGCTATCAATCTTTCTTGCCCCAAGAATACTATGTATGGCTCCTTGTTCTTGACAAAGAACTATGTGCTCCCTCATGTAAAAAATTTGAAGTATCTGATTATTGGTGTTGATATTGATAGGTTTGTGCTGAAGCAGAGTTACAGCTTCTTTGATCCATATCCATTGGAGAAGGGTAGTCCCAAACCCTATACAAGTATCAAGGGCTATGTGTACGATGAAAATCATAACTTCTGGAAAGATGGTTATCCAGAAGGCTTGAAGGAACTGACTTCCAATGACCAGGGAACAACTCGTTTTTCAAAAAACTTGAGCACACTCGGGTATTACTCGAATCCTGTGTATGCGCATTCATGGCCAAGTGATCCGAAGCCCGATTACGATTCGAACTGGCGCGAAAAAAATCCGGAAAACTTTGAAGAGGATTTTAATTGGCTTGTGGAAATTCTGGAGATGACCGCGGACCAGGGAATTTATGTCATTGGTGTGGAATTCCCGCAGAATCCGAATTTCAAGAACACATTGGCTTATGGCAAGTATGGCTTGCTGCGCAGTGAAATGCCTGAGTTGTTGAAACGCTTTGAAGACTTGTCGGAAACTTATCCCCATTTTGTGTTCTTTGACGAGAACAAGATGGGAGATCATGATTATGTTGATGGTATGAGCCAGTACAACGATAACGACCATCTAAACGACAAAGGCGCGCAGCAAATGACTGCACGCCTCGACGACTTGATTAAAACGCTGGAATAAAATTAGCCGTTTACCAGCTTTACGAATTCGCGGCAGACTTCTTCGGGATTGGGCTTGCCGAAAATAGCGGAACCAACCACGAATACGTTCGCGCCTGCTTCCTTGCAAGCCAGGATGTTGTCCAGCTTGACGCCGCCATCGATCTGGATATCAAGTTCCGGCTTCATCTGGCGAAGTTCGCGGATTTTGTCCAGGCAATAGGGGATGAGGCTCTGACCGCCGAAACCCGGATTCACGGACATGACGAGGACCATGTCTACAATGTCCAGCACATGCTTGATGTTGCTGAGGGGAGTTGCGGGGTTGATTGCTACAGCGGGCTTTACGCCCAGTTCTGCAATCTGGTGCAGCAGACGATCCAGGTGGTTGGTGGTTTCGGCGTGCACACTGATGAGGTGTGCGCCAGCCTTTGCAAATTCACCTACGTAGTTTTCGGGGTTGGCAATCATCAGGTGGCAATCCAGGGGGAGGTTGGTGTCCTTCTTGACGCAGGCGGAAATGCCTGGGCCAAAGCTGATGTTGGGAACGAAATGACCGTCCATGATATCCAGGTGAACAAGACCTGCGCCGCCATTTTCAATAGCCTTGAGGCCGTTACCGAGTTCCAAGAAATTTGCGTTCAATACGCTGGGTGCGATAATCTGCTTCATGAACCGCAAGTTAGAAATTTTGCCAAACGCTCGCAAGTCTTAAAATCCTCTTGGCTCGGACTTTGCGAATTTGTAGATAAACATAGACAGATAAATTTTTATTTACTATCTTTGCGCCCAAATTACAATAAGGAGAAGATTATGTCCAAAGGAACAAAGACTGTAGTTGCTAAGCCTGCTGCTAAGAAGGCCGCTGCAAAGCCTGCTGCCAAGGCCGCAAAGCCCGCTGCCGAAAAGAAGGTGGCAGCTAAGGCTGCTCCCAAGGCTGCAGAAAAGAAGACAGCCGAAAAGAAGCCCGCAGCAAAGGCCGTTAAGGCTGCTGCCCCGAAGGCTGCCAAGGTTGTTAAGGCTGCCGCTCCTAAGGCTGCTGCTAAGGTTGCAAAGCCCGCTGCTGAAAAGAAGCCCGCTGCAAAGAAGGCTGTAGCTGCAAAGGCTCCGAAGGCAGCTAAGAAGGTTGCTGTCAATCTCGAAGCAAACTGCCCGCTGGCTACCACCGTTTCCGTTGCTGGTTCTTTCAACAACTGGATGGTTGACGTCGACATGCTCAAGAAGGACAAGAAGTCTGGTCTCTGGAAGATCAAGCTGGAACTCCTCCCGGGCGAATACGAATACAAGTTCGTTTGCGACGGCAAGAACTGGGACGAAGGTGCCAACAAGGTTATCAAGGCCTAATTTAAAGTAGCGCCTTTTAGTTTCGTTTAAAAAGGTTCCTCAAACGGGGAGCCTTTTTTTATCTGGCTTGCAATCTTTGAAAAAAAAATGTAGAATAATGACTGCAAAAAAAGGAGTTTTTATGAAGAAGATTTTTGCAAGAATGGGTGTCGCTGTTTTGGTTACTGCAATGGCTTTTGCATTGAACGCCTGCGGCAGCGATTCGGGTTCCTCGGCAGGAGATGAACCTGGTGCTTCCAGTGGTTCCTCAGAATCCGGTTCCATGACCGACTCCAGAGATGGCCAGAAATATAAGACCGTGAAGATTGGAAAGATGGTCTGGATGGCGGAAAACATGAATTACAAGACTGCGGCCAGCAAGTGCTATGACGACAAGCCTGAAAACTGCGAAAAGTATGGCCGCCTGTATAACTGGGACGATGCCATGGCTGCCTGCCCCAATGGCTGGCACCTGCCCAGTCAGCAGGAATTCGAAGATCTTTTTGAAGCCGCCGAGAACGCAGGCGACGATGCTGGCATTGTGCTGAAGTCAACCTCCGGTTGGATTGACGAAGGCGAAGGAACCGATGCTCTCAAGTTTGGCGCTGAACCTTCCGGCTGGTACGACCCCGAAGAAGATGCCTTCTTGGAAGAAGGCGTTGTGGCACGACTCTGGTCCTCCGAAGAGGAAAATGCAACCGATTCCTACTACGCACATTTTGACTACGCCTATGACAACGTTGAAATGTACATGCATAGCAAGGGAAGCCTGCACTCCGTTCGCTGCGTCAAGTAACTGTAGAATGAGACTATAAAAAAGAAAACCCAAGGCGCTTGGCCTTGGGCTTTTTGCAGGTTCATCCTGAATGCCTTTCAACTCCATCGGAATTGCATCAGGTGAACCATCCTCCAAATTACTTTACGGAGATGCGCTGGGTCTTAGCGCCGTTCTTCACCAGGTATACACCGGAGTTCTGGAACTTGTTTTTCAGAGCTTTGTTCAGGGATTCGCCGGCTTCAGCCTTGACGGTGCCAAGAGCATTGCCGTTGAGATCGAATACCTGGTAGGTCTTGCCTGCAGCCCACTGGAACTTGGTTGCTGCGATAGAGGCGGGCTGATCCGGATTTTCGCTGGCGCCCGGCTTGCTGAACTTCACGTAGTCCACGTTGGTGCTTGCGGTGTTGATGGTGATACGTACTGTCTGCTTGCCGGCAGCGAGAGTAAGTTTGCCAGTTGCATCTTCATAGGTGTCCCAGTCAGCAGTCTTATTGAAGCTAAGGTCAGCCTTAGCGGAACCTACCTTAACGGTGACTGTACCCTTGTTGTTGCCGTTAGAAACAGATGCGACTACATCGTATTCGCCAGCTTCCTTAACATCAACAGTGTATTCCAGCCATTCGTCTACTTCGGTGTAACCGATGGCACGGCCAGTTCCGTTCTTGACGATATCAACGGAGGCGTAGTCTTCACCACGATAGCTGTGGTCGCCATCATCACCGGAAGCTCCTGCGACACCAGAATAGGTCACGCCGTAGTTACCGTTATCGAAGTCTTCTGCTTCGATAGTGCCCGGAATGGTCATGGACTTGAAGGCGGAACGTTCGATTTGCTTGGGAGGTTCAGAAGGCGTGCCGTTGTCGCTCATGTCAAAGTAGGTGTAGTTCACAGAACCGGTTGCGCCACCACCAGCTTCGTTCATCAACATAACTTCAGTAACCTTACCGAACTTAAGAGTTGTAGATCCACCGCCCTTTGAACCGTCAAGCTGTGCAAGCTGACCGGTAAACATTTCATCCCACTTGTTGAAGTGAGCGGAAATATCGATATGGCCGCATTGACGAGGAGTCTGGCGAACGCTGAAAATCTGCAAGAAGGTGGAAGTCCCGGTCTTGGAAGGTTCCTGCTGACGAAGGTAAGCATGGATGGTATAGGTTGCGCCATCAACAGTGATGGTACCGCGAGACTTACCGATGTACTGTTCGCTGGGTTTGCTGTACCAGTCATCAACAATGTAGTATTCAACCTGCGGGTTAACAGTCCAACCGTAAACACCGATGTAGCCATACTGAGCGGTGCCCTGCTTGGTGTACTTATAGTCTACGGTGTAATGCTTGGTCTTATGATCCACACCCGGGCCATTGTCGCCGTAGCGGTAACCCACGCGAGCCAGGTAGTCGTTGTTATTGGACCAGGTTGCTTCGAAAGTACCGTTGTCATAGTACTTCATGCTGTTGGAACCACCGCCAGACCACTGTTCAAAACCCCACGGGGTGCCGGAAATAGAACCAGTCTGGTTGCCATTCACATTGTGTGCATTGCCACGAGGCTTAGTCATTTCGTCATGGCAGGCGTCTACTGCAAATGCGGAAGTTGCTGCAAGGCCGAGGACCAAAGCAACGCTAGCTTTGAACATGTTAGAACTCATTTGTTGTCTCCTTTTTTTTATTTTACCCAGTTTAAATTTATTCTTGGTCGGAGTATTTTGGATTGCATGGAAATACAAAAGAGTTGTAAAATGTTGTAATTTTCTGTCGAAAATGGCGTTTCTGAATGAATTTCGGCACTTTTGGAAATGTAATGAATTAAATTTTCTATGGTTTAGTTTTTAAAGCAAACGTGTTTGGGCAGAGGATTAGAGAATGGCAAAGAAGTTCTTTTGGGCGGGACTTTTTGGAGTGCTGTCTTTGTGCCTTGAGGCTTGCGGCGGCGAGAAGAACCCGGCGGCAGTGAATGACGATTTGTCCTCGGATTCTACGACGGATGGGCTATCCAGTTCTATCGCTGGAATTTCTGCGGCGGGCATTTCATCCAGTTCTTCTGCGAAGGTAACTTCTGCGAATTCCTCGGCGGGAACGTCCACAGATTCGATTGTTGCGGTTGCACATCCGAACGTCATCTTTACGGAAGTAGATCCCATTAACTTGGTGTACAAGGATGAAGAAGGGGGCGATGCCGGCTGGGTGGAAATTTATAATCCTGCAGACACGGCGGTGAACCTGAAGGGTTATTACCTGACCAACTCCAAGGCGGAACCGACGAAGTTTAAGTTCGGCGACGTGACGGTTCAGCCTAAGTCCCACATGATTGTGTACTTGTCCGGGCGAAACTTGCCGGACTATGTGGCGCCCCATGACACCGTCAATCTCTTGAGTTCCTATTGTGAAGGGGAAACGGATGCGGTGAATTATCCTGGTCGTGGTGCCAGCGAAATCAAGCCTTTGGAAGGTGCGCCTGATTTTTGCTTTGTGGAAAACGGAGTGAATAGGGCCGGCGCCCAGATGGTTCCTGTGAAGTCATCCTTGGGTTATTACGTTTTGTCATTGACTATCGGATCCAAGAACGAAGGCAAGGTTCCTGTGGATCTTTCCAAGGCAAATCAGTTCCAGCTGAAAGCTTACATCCCCAAGGATCACGAAGTCTACTTCAAGATTTTGCAGAAGGGCTTCCGCGAAATTAAAAGCTGGAACAAGATGCTGGTGGGAACGGGAGATTCCAACACGGTTTATTCCATTAGGCCGCCTCTCCATTCCGACTATCCCAACCTGGCTGAAATTACGGGCCTTCGTCTGGACAAGGATTACCACGATTCCATTGCTACCAGCGTCAAGGTATTCAGCTATATCGCCTATAGCCGCGGAAACGAACCTCACGCCAATTTCAAGTCCAAGAAGGAAGGCGGCTCCCTCTATTTGTTCAATGGGGAAATGCAGCTTGTGGATTCCGTGATTTATCCGGCAGCAGTCATTGGAAAAACCTGGTCCCGAGAAATTGCGACAGTTAATGGTGTGGTCGCCGACGCAGTTACCAGTACCTCCGCGAAGTGGGGCTTCGCAAATGCAACGCCTTACGGAGAAACAGCAGGTGCTGTGGAAAATGCTCCCCAAGCTGTGAAAACAGAATTCCCTAACTCCGGTTTTTATTCTGCGCCTTTCTCTATTGCCTTTGGAACTGATGATGAAATTCGCTGCGAAAAGGGTGGTGAAGTTCCTACCGCAACAAGCCCGCTGATGGTTGCCAATTTGAAAATTGACACCACTACGGTTTTGCGCTGCGCCACTTTTGAAAACGGTGCGGTTCCTGGAAACGTCATCAACCGTACTTACATTTTCGAAGACCAGCCTACGGTTGCTTCGGTGTTTATTACTGGCGATCCGCTGCAGATGTTCCACGCCGATTCCGGCTTGTTCAAGAATGAAAATTTCTGGGGCGACAAGGAAATTCCTGTGAACATCGAATTGCTGGAAGCGGGGCAGAAGGTATCGGGCTTCAACGAGAACGCTGGCCTTGCCATTAGCGGTAACGCCACACGAACCTGGCCGAAGAAATCTGTGGAAATCACCTTCCGCGAAAAGTACGGAAAGAACAAGTTGGATTATGTGCTGTTCCCGGAATTTCCCGACTTGAAAAAGTTCAAGAGTTTCAAGCTGCGTAACAACGGAAACAATTATCATTTTGATTACATCCGCGATATGCTGGCAAGCTCCATTACGGAAGGCCTGGGCATTGACTATCAGCATGGCCGCGCCTCCATTGTTTTCTACAACGGCGAATACTACGGCATTCATAACATTCGCGAATCCTCCAACAAGAATTATTACCTGGCCAAGTACAATTTGGACGGGGACCAGGTGGATATTTTGAATAGCTCTACGGAATCTATTACGGGCTCCCCGGTGGATTTCATTGCGCTGACTAATTTCTTGCTTACCAAGTCAATGACCGATGAAGACGTGGCTGCAGTGAATGAGCAGATGGATTTGAATAATTTCATCAACTACTACGCTGCAGAGATTTTTGCAAACAATCGCGACTGGCCCGGCAACAATCGTAAGGTTTGGCGCGGCAATAATCCCAAGACTCCTTGGAAGTGGTTCATGTACGATACAGACATGGCCTTTGATAATACCCAGAGTAGCTTGACGGGAAATATTTTTGAGTTCGTGACTGCTGCAAATTCCGGCTGGCCCAATAATCCCGAATTCACTCAGCACTTGCGCATGCTGCTGAAGAATAAAAATTTCAAGGTTGCTTTCATCAATCAGATTGCCACTATTCTTTGCATGAACTTTAGCGCAGAACGTGTGGTGGCCCGCATGGAAAAATTGAATGGAGCCATCGCCGCCGAAGTGGCCCGCGATCAGAAACGCTGGAGCAAGAACGTGTCTACCATGACGGAACATGAAGGCAGAATCAAGACTTTTGCTACCACCCGCCAGGATGTGGTCCGCAGCGAAATGAAGGAACATTTTGCCTTGGGCGAGATGGTGGATGTAACCATTGCAAGTTCCGGTAATGGAAACGTACAGGTTCATTATTTGCCGCTGGACAAATCCTCACTGAAGATTAAGTTCTTCAAGGGAACCCCTGTGACACTTACGGCTGTGCCGAAGACTGGTGGCATATTTGTAGGCTGGAGCGACGGCGTCACCGATGAGACTCGCACCATCGATCCTGTGGATGGCTTGAAGTTGACTGCGAACTTTAAGTAAATGGCATTTTAGTGCGAGACGTTTTGAAGGATCGACATGAAAAAAGCTACGAAGGTAAAATTAGAGTTTCTGTTAGGGACCGAAGTGGCGTAGCCATTCGAACGGGTTTTACAGTTTTTGTAAGAGGTTCCTGAAACCCGGTTGAACGAAAAACACCGGAGGCGTTTATAGCGCGAGGGCCCGGCTGGCGCATGCCAGCAACAGCCAAAAAATTCGAAGGCTTTAGCTAGATCCCCGGTCAAGCCGGGGATGACATGGGGTGATGTTTTTCTAAATTTTTCCCGTTAATTTGAATAGGGAATTAAAATGAAGAATACTAACATCCCCGAAGAACAGTTTGTGAAGGCTGCCGCCCAGTTCGGCACCCCGCTTTGGATTTACGACCGCGCAACGATTGAACAGCGTTGCAAGGAAGTGAAGGTTTTTGACAACGTGCGCTTTGCCCAGAAGGCATGCCCGAACCTCAGCGTAATTTCTCTTGTGCGCAAGCAGGGCTGCGTGGTGGATGCTGTCAGCGCCGGCGAAATTGTCCGCGCTCTCAAGGCCGGATACAAGGGCGGCTGCGAAAAGGGTAAGGTTCCCGAAATCGTTTACACTGCCGACATCTTCGACAAGGATGCCCTGGAACTGGTGAAGGAACACAACATCGCTGTGAACGTGGGTTCCCCTGACATGATCCAGCAATTGGCCGATGCAGGCGTGAAGTCCGAGCTCACCATCCGCGTGAACCCGGGTTTCGGTCACGGTCATTCCCGCAAGACCAACACCGGTGGCGATCTTTCCAAGCACGGCATTTGGCACGAGCAGATCAAGGACTGCGTAAAGCTCGCCCAGGCAAACGGCATGTGGATCACTGGCCTGCATATGCATATCGGTTCCGGTTCTGACTTTGAACATCTGGCTTCTGTGGCTGAGGCTATGTGCGACGCAAGCCGCCGTCTCGGTTCTCACCTCCGCACCATCAGCGCAGGCGGTGGTCTTCCTATTGAATACCACGAAGAGAACAAGGGCCCGCATATCGACATGGCTGCCTACTATGGCATCTGGGACAAGGCTCGCAAGAACATCCAGCAGAGTATCGGTCACGATGTTCACCTGGAAGTGGAACCGGGTCGTTACCTGGTTGCAGAAAGCGGCTACCTCATGGCTGAAATCCGCGCTGTCAAGAAGCAGGGCGACAATCTGTTCTACATCGTGGACGCTGGCTTTACCGACCTGGTTCGCCCCAGCTTCTACGGCTCCTACCATCAGATTTCCGTGATCGCCCGCGATGGCCGCGAACTGAATGAAACTGTGGACGCTGTTGTTGGCGGCCCCCTCTGCGAATCTGGTGACGTGTTCACCCAGGAAGAAGGCGGTTTCGTCGTGACCCGCAAGCTCCCCAAGGCTAAGGTGGGCGACCTGCTGGTTCTCCACGACGCTGGCGCCTACGGTGCTGCAATGAGTAGCAACTACAACAGCCGTCGTTACGCTGCCGAAGTGATGTACACTAACGGCGAAATGAAGGTTGTCCGCGAACGTCAGACTTGGGAACAGCTCCTCCAGAACGATCGCATTATTGAATTGTAAAAGGAGATCCCGGGCTAAACCCGGGATGACATCCAAAAACTTTAAGGCCGGCGATTTACTCGTCGGCTTTTTTCGTGCAATCTGTTTTCAAATTTTTAAGGGTGCTTGTTAGGGTCGTAGTTCTCGTCGTATTTTGGTCTGGGATCTGGACCTGTGGTGAGCCAATCGATGGTTCCTACGATAGCGCCTATGGCAGTGCCGATCAGAGCTCCGCCAGCCATAGCGGCAAGGGAACCGAGAAAAAGGCCGTTCTCGATATTTCGCTCTCTTTCAGACTTGTCATAATAGTCTTCGTCATCATCTTCTGAAATGGCGGCGAACCCTAGGAACATGACTACTCCCGGGGCTACGCCTATGCTTGCTCCGCATGCCATATTACCTGTGATGGGGTGCATTCCCGTACTGCAGGTGGAGCACCCGGTGGTACCCAGCAAAACAGCGGCGCACAAAAGAATTGAAATAATCTTTGAAATCCTAACCATAAATTCAAAACTATAAAAAAAGGGGATCCCGGAACAGGTCCGGGATGACAAAATGGAACAGGTCCGGGATGACAATCCGGCAAAAAAATCCGTAGGGATTACTCCCTACGGATTTCGTTTTGGTTGTTGGAGAGATTCGTGCGCGGTTTAAGACCCGCGCGGTCTTGTACTGAGCGGAACCAGTCCGCGGTCTTTTACTTCAGGCTTACCTTGCGGACCATCATCACAGAGCCGTGCTTGGACACGACCTTTGCGAAGTAGGTGCCGGCCTTCATGCCTTCCAGTGAGACGGTTGCGTTGCCGTTCACCGCGGCCATCTTTACGTTACGGCCCTTGGAATCCATGAGCATCACATGGGAGCCTGCGGGGGCGCCAACCAACAGGCTGCGGCCTGCAAGCTGCATGGTGGCTGCGGAGCTTACGTTGGAAACGCGCTTGCTCTTGATGCCCTGAACCACGGTGCCTTCGGGAGCACCCACGATGGTGCCGCGGCCTACGGTACTCATGTATACAACGCCGTAGGTGTTCATGTCGCCCACAACGAACTTGCCGTTACCCGGGCCACCGAACTGGTGCATGTCATCGTTGATGCGTTCAAAGGTCTGGCACTTGTCGGTGCTGCGGTAGATGCCGACGGGGGAGTACTTGTATTCCTTGCCGCCCCATTCCTTTTCGCCAACGTATTCCCTGGTGCCGCCCCAGATGTAGATGGTTTCGTAGTCGGCGCCTTCCTTCGCCTTTCCGATGCCCACTGCAACTGCGGTGCCGACGATGTCGCAATCATTCCAGGTCTTGCCACCGTCTTCGGTGTAGCTGAGACCATTGTGAGTGTAACCGTCTGCCTGCCAAATCTGATTCTGGTCGCGTGCTACCCAAACGTGACCTTCCTTGCCGGGAACCGTGCGGATGGGGTTGCCGTCGCCGGAGAAGTTCTCGTTGGTCTTGAGAGAAGTAATCTGCTTGAAGGTTTCGCCAGCGTCGGTGGAGACGATCACTTCGCCGTTATCGCCGATCACGTAGAATACATCCGGGTTCACGGGGTCTGCTGCCATGCGGCCGTTGCCGCTTCCGGTCTTTACTTCTTTCCATGTCTTGCCGTTGTCAACGGAGCGATAGAAGCTGGATCCGTTTTCCGGCTTATGCATAATGACCTTGCCGTCTGCAGAAAGGGTCAGGTGACCCTTGCGCATGTTCTCCATGGTGCTTGCAGTATCCATGGGCATTTCGTCCCAGGTTTCGCCCATGTCGTCGGAGCGGTACATCTTCTTGTAGCTCTTGGAATCGTACTGGCCGTAAACAGTCACAATGCCGGTGCGCATCAAGGTGCCGGTAAGAGCTGCGTAGCCCATGCTTTCGGTGGAGCCCACAATAGGAGTGTGGCGCTTTACGGGAGCGTTAATATCCTTGTACACGCCGCCGTCGTAGTCACCGATGGCAGTAACCAGCGGGCCATTCGGAATGCTTACGATATCCAGAGGAACAGTTTCTTCGATGCCCTTGGATTCGAACTTCCAGACAGGAACCTTGGCGGTAATATCGTCGGTAGTGAAAATGCCGTTACCGCTGGTGATCCAAACCTTCTTGTTATTGAAGGGGTCGAATTCCAAAGAGCCTGCCCAGTGGATGGCGTTACCCGGAATCCAGTCGGTGCCGTTGGCGTCGATGTTGGGAATGTCGTTGTAGTGCTGGCCGTGAACCCAGTTCTTGCCGCCGTCGGTAGTCACATAGATACGGTCGCCGTAGTTGTCCTTTTCGTCCTTGGTCACGTGACGACCGGTGTACTTACCCAATGTGGAAACCACGATATGGTTCTTGTCCTTGGGGTCGATTGCGATGCCACCGTAGGAACTTTCGTTCTTCTTGTGCTGTACGGTGCCGCCTTCATCTTCTTCGTCGTCGTAAGGAGTAATGTCGGTCCATTCGCCGGTCTTCAGATTCAGCTTCATCACAGCGCCGCTGCTGATGTTGTGCGGGCCGGGGCCATCGGCGTAGGTAATGTACATGTCGCCGTCCACGATCTTGGCGCGGTGGGGCATATACTTGGCGGGGCCACCCTTGATTGGGGACCAGGTCTTGCCACCATCCTTACTGACCTGCAGGTTGTCGGTGGTTTCGGAAAGACCGATATAAATGGTGGCGGTGCTGCCGTCGGCCAGCTTGCCCTGGGATTCGTCGAACATCACGAAGGCTACGCCGTTCACGTTGGTCAAGCTGTTTCCGGAGGCGCTGGAGATTGCGACCTTGTAGAGGCTGCTCCAAGTTTTACCGTAGTCTGTGCTCTTGTAGACACCGGCAGTGCGGCTGCCGCAAAGAATAATGTTAGGCATGTTGGGGTCCACAGCCAGCTTTTCGCCAGTCTGGCGGCCCATGCCGTTACCGTGGGCGAGAATGCCGGTGCCGTCCTTGAAACCCACGTAGGTGGTGTCCCAGGTGTTGCCGTAGTCTTCGGAGCGGAGCACTGCGGTGCGGCCCCAGCTAAAGTAGCCGGTACCTGCCAGCACGTAAATGCGCTTGGGGTCGGTGGGGTCCAGGGCGAAGGATTCGGTGCCATAGAGGCCCTTGTCTTCTTCGTTGAACTGGTCCATGAGGGGGAGCCAAATTCCGTGGGTTGCGTCCCAGCGGTAAATGCCGCCCACGTCGGTACGTGCGTACATCAAATTTTCTTCGGCAGGATGAGGGAGAACGGCGCTAACAAAGCCACCGCCGTCGAAACGGACGTTGCCCCAGTCATATTTTTCGGCCATGGATGCCGTTGCCAGCAAGGAAAGACCCAAAACGATAAATTTTTTCATATATCCCAACAACCTTTGGGGAAAATCCCCTTTTTTGCACGTATAATTTATACCCCTTTGAGTGAAAAGGACTTAAGGTTTTGGGAAGTGCGATATTTAGCGTTGAGAGTTCTTCTACAAATCGGCGCTGGGTCCTCAACAGGGTTTGTGAGAATCAAAAAACATTGAAAAAAGCCCCTTATCTAACTATATTTTTACGTACAAACCTCCTAAAACCTTTTAAAAAGGCAATCTTATGTCAGATCGTTTTATCGTGACCGGTAACTTCACCGATGATCCGTTTGCCATCGATATGGCCCAGTACATTGGTCTTCGTGAAGATATTTCCGACGTGGTCTCCCTGAAGACCTTCGCCAACTCCGAATTCTGCCCCCGTTATATGCTGGATGCTGATGACATCGAACATATCGGTCGCCGTCTGGAAGGCAAGATTGTCTTGATCTGCTCCGTTTCTAACCATGAACGCAGCCGTAACGACTACGCCATGCGTAACATGATCCTGGCTCGCGCCGCAAAGGACAACGGTGCCGAACAGGTCGTTCTCGTGGAACCGGATCTGTTCTACTCCGCACAGGACCGCGGCCCGCATCGCGTTGGCGAACTTGAAAAGGATCGCCCGGATGTAGACCTCAAGAAGTTCGACGGCCAGGCATTCTCCAGCATGCTCTATGCTGAACTCCTGAAGAAGTCCGGTGTGGACGCTGTGGTTACCTGCCACAACCACTCCATCAAGGTTCAGAACCTCTTCAACGACATTTTCGAAGGTCACTTCCACAACCTGATTCCGACCGACGTCTACGCACACTACATCAAGAACAGCAACTTCGTGCAGACCGGTAAGGACGGCAACAACCTGGTGATCGTCTCCCCGGATAAGGGCGCTCGTCCCTTCATGAACGCTGTGTTCGACGCTCTCCAGCTCCCCGAATGTAAGCGCGTGGTGATGGACAAGGTCCGTACCGGCGAACGTGAAATCTCCATGACCTTCAACCCGGAACTTTCTGACATCAGCATCGATGAAATCGAAGGCAAGGACGTGATTGTGTTCGACGACATGGTCCGTACCGGTACCACCATCGTGCAGTGCTGCGAACACATCAAGAAGGGCAACCCCAACCGCGTGTGCTTCGGCGTCACCCACTTCCACACCAGTGCAGAAGCTCGTGAAAAGCTGAACAGCCCCGCAATCGACGAAATCCTCACCACATCCACTCTCCCGGACATCATGAACCGTGACTGCCAGGGCCGCCTCCGCAAGAAGCTCACCGTCTTGAAGCTCGGTAAGTGGATTGCTCGCCACGTGATGCAGATGTACGGCATGGACGACGGTCGTTTCGAACGCGACTTCTACAAGATCGACATGTCTTCCAAGAATCCCCGTTGGCCGCCTCAGCAGTACTAATCTGCACGGCCGCGAGCCCGCGCGAAACCACCGCGGCAAGGCATTAAAAAATCCTCGGACGTTCGGTCCGGGGATTTTTTTGAATTTTGGCGTGGGAATGCATACCAGTTGCCGGGCTGGAGGGGTTAAAGTATGCCTGTTTGCAAAGTTGTTTGGAGAATATGCATACTAGGCTAAATGCCGGAAGGGTTATAGTATGCTTTTTAACCCGTAATCGGTAGGTTATGCCTTATAATACAACTATCAAAATCCCAAAAACAGATAATCAAGATGGAATAGTGACATACCAAAATCCCTCGCTACGATCACTTAGTATGTACAATTGGCCAAAAGGTTCACGTATTGCTTGACTTGTTTGACGGAAAGCGTGGTTTCGCCGCCTTCGAACGTTGCAATCAGGTTCTTGCCCAGGATAAATCCGTTTGCTGCGTATAGTGCGATTTTGTGAATTGCATTGCGGACGTAGTCTGGGGAAGTCATTAGGCCGAAATGTTCCCAGATGACTTCTTGACGTGTTTGAATGTTAAGGCATGTGAAGTCGGGGTGTATTGTAATGCTGTGGTGCGATTCCAAGGTGATTGGCGCTTCATAACGAAAGGGAACTCCAGCTTTGGTGAGCTCGTTGGCGATGATAATTTCGGACTTTGATCGTACGCGAAGTCCGTCGTTGGTGAAGAATTCGGAAGTATCGTGTTCAAAAGATTTTCCTTCAACGGGTTTTGACTGCCATTCCATTATGTAGGTATCGTCGGATAATCTTGCTGGCGTGATGAGTCGTTTTCGCCCAGGATGGAGCTGTGCGTAAATTTTGTCTATATCGTCTGTGTGGTAGTTGTCGATAAAAGATTGTAGTATTGCTATGTCGTGTTGAAGTTGCTGGACGATTTTCTTGTCGTAGTCGAATTGTGCAATGACCGCGGCGCGGCGGCGATTTCGAGCTTTGAGATAGGTTCCGTTTGTGTTTGGTGCGGTACTGTGGGCGGAGTTCTCTACTTTCGGGACGACGTAATACTGGTATGCCTTTCCCTTTGTGAGAACGCGCAGTCTTTCCGCGGGTTCCTTATCGCTGGAACAGGAGCGCTGGCACACGCGCAGCGCCTGCTTTAACTCTAGAAGCCGCCGCGCCGCGGTCTCTGATAAGTTGTCCTTTGGGATGATTTCTGAGATGACTTGCTTTTCGCGGAGTGGTTTGGTGTTGCTGTTCTTCTTCAGGTTCTTTCTCATTTTTGCCTTTTGCGATTGTTTTGATACTCCTTTTGTGTTTTTGGAGTATTTTCTCTGTACTTCTATACACGTTTTTTTTACCAGCATCAATGTGTCAAGAATGAAAAAAATCTTGTATGGCAAAGATGCATACCATTTAACGGTCGCAAACGGTTTTGGTATACATGCCCCTGTAGGAGTGGTGTGGGTTATACATACTAAACGACACGTATCCTATGCTTTGGTATGCATCTCCCATTTCAAATGAACAAAAAATGCATACCAAACTACTTAATCAAAGTGGTCTGGTATGCGCCAAGGCAAATATGCACCGAGTCAAGGCAGGCGTGCGCTTAAACTCAAACGCGCCAAGTGCGTCGCTGAAAAAAAAGACAAAAAAGAGGCCGGTTTAGCGGCCTCGAAAAATTTAAGCATCGAACGACTTAGTTAAAAATCATGCATCTTGCAGAATATTTGGCGAGCATGCTTGTAAGGCCTGCGCGGTCAAAGACTGCGATTTCCAAGAAGTCCCTGGGGGAGTAATCCTTTGCCACGGACTTTGCGATGCAGGGGCAAACGGCCTTGGGCATACCATTTTCGGTGCAAGCCTTGGCGAGAGCCTTTTCCATTTCGGCATTGAACTTTTCAGGGGCGCATTCAATAAAGAACTCGTAGCCCAGCCATTCCGGATTTTCCAGATCTTCAGTGAGCCTTACCATTTCGGTGAATCGGGGAATGTCGTCCAGCAACTGGTCGTATGCGCAGCCGCAAGTCTTTTTGGCCTGAGCGACACCCACGTATTCGGCGCCATTTTCGACGCAAACCGGAACGAAGGCTTCCTTGGGAGTTGTTTTCAAGAAATTATCCACGAAAACCTTGGCTTCGGCTGGGGAATGATAATAAGTGTATTCCTCTGCCTGGGCGAGCATGGCTGCGGAGACGATAGACAAAGTACAGATAAATTTCTTGAAAATATGCATGGGGTAAATATACAAATGTCACTGAATTTCTGACAAATTACCCCAGTGCCTCCGATATAGATTTTGGAGATTTATATGGCGAAACTTGAATTGGCTGAACTGCGATTGAAAAACTACATCAAAGATGGCACGACACTGATGAAGGCGGCGAATTTGCTTGCTCTCGTAGATGGTGACGCGGCCCTCAATGATGATGTGATGACCTTTTCTACGTTCGGGCAGCCTCTTGCCCAGGACTCGTTCGTGGAACTTGCGGAAATCCTGGATGAGGTGGATTCCTGTATCAAGGCTTTTAAAAGTGTTGAACCCCTTTGTGGCAAAATGTCTGAGTTCTACGAGGTACGACCGAACATTAATCCCTATGATAATTTTAGAGACTTTCTTATCCACGAACTTGGGGAAACCTGGTGGAAGTCGACCCACAAACTGCCTTGGTATACAGAAAGGGGGTTGAAAATTTCCCAAAACCGTTTTGCCTCTAGGCTAGAGGACTATACCAAATCTATAGACGAATGTTATGTGAAAATTGAACGAAAGTCCGACTTGAGAAACGAAGAAGTTTATCCTCTTAAACTTCCTTATGGCGACGAATGCGGAGGCGAAGGATCCGATAACGATTGTTGCAATGTTCTCTTCGGTGTGCTGAATACTCCTGATCCAAAAAAGAAATTTCCCATACTTTATGATTTGTTGTGTGGAAAACCTGTTGTCCATACAATGAATGTGCGGTTCTCTTTTTCCAAGAATTTTCTCAGCTCTTATCCGGTGGACCCGCATGCTGTAATTAGACAATACGTAGGTACGATGCTGGCGGTGGAATTCTTCGATGACAACTTTGGCCTAGCCGACACTGAAAAGGATATGGACTCCGTTATTATAAATGACGTTGAGGACGGCGATGCGAAAAATCTGAATTTTCTATGCAGCTTTCAATACTCCATCAAATTGAGAAGGGTGCCGATGCATTTGAAGAATCTGGACTTGTACAACACCCCGCAGCAAGTGTTCAGTACGTCGGATTCCTTTATGACCCATTTGCTGGCCGCCTTTGATTTTCCGCAGTCGTTTCAATTGGTAAATGAGGAAATGGAAACTTGGATTCTAAAGGATTTTTCCCCCGAGACCATCAGGGATTATGCAATCCGCAGCTACTTCTATATGGACTTGGATCTTCTCGATGTTGCCCGATACAGCAGCGGCGTATTTATGGAAACAAAGCACTTGCAAGTGTTCGAAGACATTGACGTGGCCGATGTGAGAACTGTAAAGGATACCACGGAAAAAATTCTGCAGAATCTAGATGCTTACAAGAAGGCGGGGCAAAAACTGATTGCCCAGCGTTGCAATCTCCTGAAGCCGAACTTTCTAACATCCTATGTTATGGAAGCAATTCTGCTGGACCCGACTGCGTTTGCCGATAACGAAAATAAAATTGTGTCCGCTTACGCCTGCAGCCTGATGGTGTAATGAAAAATGAAAATAAAAAAAGAGCCGCAATCTTACGGCTCTTCTTTTTTTGATGAAATAGTTAGTTGAAAAATCTCAATCCGTCGTAGTTGAATTTTACCACATCGATGGATTTATCCGCCTGGCTGTGGAGATTGTGCAACCACTGATCCATGGGAACGCCCTTTAGAATGAGCTGGTTCACTCTGTTGCAGAAGAGAATTTCCTGGTTGGTAATGGTGGCCGAGGAACTTTTTGTGCAGCCTTCCATAAGGGCTTCGTGTGGATTGCTGATAAACATGGAACTGAAAAATCCTTTCAGATTGATGCTCTCGGCAAACTGCGCGGCGTGACACCAAATTCCAATAACCTTGTTGGCCTTGATGTGTCTAACGTTATCTTCGCTTAGCAGAAAATCGCCCCAGGTGGGGGAGAGTAATCCTCCGGACGTTCCGTGCCCACAGAAAAGCACTGTGTCTTTTTCGGAAACCAGGGCTTTTGTGATTTTGTCCTTAATGTTGCGGGAATTGCGGGTAATGTGGACCACCTTAACATCGGGAACATTTTTCCACAGGTTGGTCAGAACTTGGGTATCGGTATCGCCGAAATCAGAGAAAATAGCTGTCATGCTCATATGTTTATCCTTTCTTTTGGTATATCGTATCAACGTTGAAAAATGAAAAAGCGCAAAAAAGTCCCCCGGGAAGGGGGCTTTGAGAGATTAATAGAGATTAGCGATGGCGCAAATAACGGTTGGAGTTGAGAAATTGTTTCCTGAAATGGACTTTTCTTTCTACAAACTGAGAGACCGCCTCGAGAATTTCTTGTTTGTTGTTTTTAATGAGTTTGTTTTGAATTTTGGGATTGATTTTGTGTATTATTTTGTTTTTAAAACGAAGTTGGAATATTGAGGATATAAGGATAAAACCAGAATTTTAAATAATTCTTCAAAACCCTCTCACAATCATTTCATTAAAAAAGCGGGGGTGCAATATAGTAAATTTTTATGCCCTTGTCAAGGGCATATTATGTCAATAAATGACATTGGAAGGAACAGGCCGACAAGAACATGTTTTTGAATTGTGATGCTTAACAAATTCCAAACTTAAAACGATAATACTTTTAGAAAAAAGGATAGATTGTAAAAGAGGTTATTATATGAATGCTGTCTCCACGCAGAATGTCTCCCGTACCCCCCGTTTCATGAACACCAACGCTAAGGTCGTTTACGATCTTTTCGATGCTTTTGTTCAGGCAACTCTCGTCAATGACAAGGCTATTGATTTTTCCAAGCCCGTCGTTATCAAGGAAGATGGCTCTTTGGAATTTGTTACCCGCGACGAAAAGTTTTCTGATATTATTTCTGGAGAATTCAAGTTCCTGGTAGTAAAGAATCCCACCAAGCCTACCAAGCCCCGCAAGCCCAAGGAAGATGCCGACTTGCCCACTTATGAAGCTCAAATGGCTGAATACCAGGCTAAGATGGATGTCTATAACGAACTCGCTGCCGCTGCCGAAGCAAAACGACAGGAACTCCTGCAGGAAAAGGGCTTGCTTTACGCTCACCTGAATTGGCTCTGGACTTTAGGCATGAACAATGCCAAGACCACTTGCGGAGCCGATAACCTGAAGGCCCTGGGCATTGAAAAGGAAGATGGTGCCGCCTTTACGGGCAAGCTTGGTCTTTGGAAGGCAAGTGCCGCCGGCATGAAAAAGGAACTGAGCTACATCTGCAACGTGCTTTTCCGTTTTGCAACCATTTCTCCCGAGATCAAGGCGTATTTCCCCACTCTCGCCGATGTAAAGGCTGCTCTGATTGACCTTATTATGAAGGTCCGTTCCTCTGAAAAGGTTAACGCCCGCCACGGTTTGCTCCACCTGTGTGATCCGGAAAAGTATGCCGCCCTGTATTCCGCCGAGGAAAAGATCCAGATGGTTCAGGAACATCGAGGCCTTCTGAACGGTTTTGAGGATCTCTACAATAAGTGTGAGATCTCCAACCACAGTTATTATAAGGATGAAAAGCTGGGTTACCGTTTCCCCACCACCGACGCCCAGGTCTGTTTCATTACCGATGTTCTGAATCCTGTGACCGAGTAATAAATTCGAGAAACATATATATAATAGTGTGTTTCACTATGGAATCCTCCTTTTTTAAAGGGGGATTTTACTTTTTACCTTTTTAAAACGATAAATATTGTACAGGCGCAAAAATGCCTCGAAGGAGTTAATATGGTTTGCTACGATTTGCTGGACGCTAACGGAAACGTTGTTTATGTAGAAAATGGCCGTAAGGTCTTGCTGGATACGGGTTGTCCTGTGCCGGAATATCCAAAGCACATGATTGGCCCCGAAGTTTATGAAAACGTTGGCCATCGCATCGATGAATTCCGTGGTTATCCCCGTCTCTGCAACCAGGACATTTTGGTGGATCTCCCCGGCAAGAAACTCTACATGGATACAAATTCCATTGCCTTCGAGGGCACTGAGGTAAAATACAGTCTGTTTAACAGCTACATGCTGATGAAAATGACTGTAAACGGCAAGGAACGTCCCTTCCTGTTCGATACCGGGGCTCCCCATTCCTATGTGGATGAGTCCTGGATTCCGGCGGAAATCCTGGCAGCGGGTCCGACCCGCTATGTCAAGGATTATAATCCCATGTTCAAGCATATGGAATCTCCGGCCTACAATGTCCCTGTGACATTTGCCGGCAAGACCTATGTGACGGAGCTGTGTTTGCCGCCCAGCCATGCCCGTGTTGGTTTGGGCCGTTTTTGTGAGGGCGTGCTGGGCGGAGCTCTGCTGAACCATTTCGCGATTCTGATGGATTTCAGAAATCAGCGAATTGTTTGCAAATAGCACTTTCTTTTTGCTGGGGAAAGAACGATGAACTTTAAGTAAGGAGGTTGAGTTATGAAAATTACACTCGCCGCGGCATTTAGATACCGCACAAAAGTAAAGAAGCTCGTCGCCGCATTCACTGAAGGCGTCTAGAACACCGATGTTTCTGTTCGGAAGAACGCTACTTGCCTTGGGCGATTTTTTTTTGTTTTATTTTGATTTTTTATGCGGCCATGAGCATGCTGCGGACTTCTGCGGTCAACTGGCCCGGCAAAATTTGTGCCGTGTGTCTGATGATGTTTCGAATTCCTACCGTTGAGTATCCTGTTTCCCTTGCCACATAATTGATTGGACTCGGAATATTTCTGACCATTGCGTTGTAGTACAATCTGATAATCGACCATTCGTTTCGTGTCGGATCCAGCTGCTTCAACACCTTTTCCAGCGATTCCTTGAAATACAACTGGTTGTCTTCGCTGTTGTCGTCCACCACCGATTCAATATATTCGTCCTTGCCGATCTCGTAACGTTCGCTGTGCTTTGCGTTGTTTCTCTTGATGCTCATAAACGCAAATCTGATTTTTGTGTTGATATACGTCATAATACTAGAACCGGTAAAATCATACGTCTTGATTGCATCGTATGCAGCCAACACACCTTCCGATACGCAATCCTTTTTCAGTTCGTATCCCAGTGCATAGTCATAACAAACCTTGTGTGCGTGAAATCTTGAAATTTTGATAATTTCATCCAGATGATTCTGGATAAATTCGGTACCTGCATCCAAATCGCCATTCTGAAAATTCTTTACCAAATCCAGATCTGTCATAGTCTTCTTTGCCATATAGTTCATCTCCTAAAAAAATTTTGTTGTGTATAGTGTTTAGTGGGGTTGTTTTTAGTGAATTTGATTTTTTGGGGGATATGAGTTTAAAACTGGAGTTGTATATGAACTCCATGCAGTTTACCCTCTTAAAATTTTTTCAAAAAAAAGCTTGGGCAATATAGCCGATTTCAATTCGGTTGTCTATAAAATTCGTTCCAAATTTTTTTTATGTAATTCTTCATGATAAATGCAAACGTCTTTAGTAAACGTTCAGACAGTTTGAAATTAATGCCCAAAATTTTTATTTTGCATTTGACGAACCTTGTGATTAATACGATAAAAGTACATGAGGCAGTGGTTGCCTTTGGAAATTAGGAGATAGCATGGAAGCTATTGTCAGTATTGTGTGTGCCCTTTTGGGCTTGGCTCTTGGCTTTTTCGTCGCCAAGGTAAGGATGTCTCAGCAAGTGGAATCTGCCAAGGCTGAGGCTCAGGCTACTAATGAATCCCTGAAGGGTACTGTAGCGAACCTTCAGGCTGACCTGCGAGTTGCAGTTAATAATGTGGAAGTAGTTAAGCAGCGTGCTGCGGAAGATGCTGCCGCAAGTATTGAACGTGAACGTATTGCAAAGGCGGAAATGCGTGAGTCTCACCAGAAGGCTTTGGAAGATCAGCAGAAACAGTTTGATATCTTGTCCGCAAAGCTGGTGGCAGAAGCCAAGGTGGCTACTGAGGCCATGGTCAAGCAGCGTCAGCAGGAAATTTCCCAGGCGGGCAATGCAACCATTGAAAATGTGGTCAATCCCTTGAGGGAAACCATCGCCAAGATGGAAAAGACCATGAACGATACTACCTTGCAGCAGACCGAAGTGAATACTTCCCTTAAGGATGCGCTGAAGGCAGCTATGGAATCCAACGAGTCGACCAAGAAGACCGCAGATGAACTTGTGCGTGCCTTCCGACACGATCGTAAAATTCAGGGAAACTGGGGTGAACGCGTTTTGGGCGAGTTGCTGGAATCGCTGGGCCTTAAAGAAGGTATCCATTACGATGTTCAGAAAACCCTTCTCGATGAATCCGGCAAGGCCATTCGCCATGCGGAATCCAATGGAACTTTGATTCCCGATGTAGTTGTCCATCTGGACGATACCAAGGATGTTGTGGTGGATTCCAAGGTGTCCATGGATGCCTTCATGAGTTACATGTCCGAGGAAGACGTTGAAAAACGTAAGCAGTATCTAAAGGCTCATATCAATTCCATCAAGGAACATGTGAAGGGCCTTTCTAGTAAGGACTATTCCTCCTATATTGTGGGGGCCAAGAAGTCCATGGATTTTGTCATTATGTTTGTTCCTCGCTCGGCAGCTCTTTGGACTGCCATGAGTGAAGAGCCTTCCCTTTGGCGCGACGCCATGGCCAAGAATGTGTTCATTGCAGATGAACAGACTCTTTATGCCGCATTGCGTATGATTAAGCTGACTTGGCGACAAATTCAGCAGGCAGAAAACCAGAAGAAGGTTTTTGCTTTGGCGAATGAGATCTTGAAACGCGCCGGTTTGCTGACTGAATATGTGGAAAGCACCGAGAAGAAACTTAAAGAGGCTGTGGATGCCTTTGGAGGCGTCAAGGGCAAAATCACTGGTGGTGGCCAAAGCATTTTGACCTGTTGCCGCAATCTGGAGAAGATTGGAGCTAAACAGGATGCCAACCACCCAATTCGATATGAAGATCTTGAAGAACAGGATGATTCCGTTTAAAATAAAACTTCATAAAAAACACTCTTTTATTCTTGATGGGAATATGGATCTATGCCAAATGACGGAATATGGAATTATATTCCTACTTAGGAGTGTCTATGCGTAAAATTTCCTCGTTTTTTAGTTTTATTGCGACTATTGCCCTGGTGGCTTGTTCTTCCCCGACAATAAATTCTACGACAGGCGATGAAGATGATGTCTTGAGTTCTAGCAGCAATGCGAAAAGTTCCAGCAGTGCGCAGAATGCTAAGGATTCGTCTAGCAGTGTCTTGGAGGATGGCGAAAAGTGCATTGGCGAACCCGGAACGCCTTGGGACGGAACCACTGCGAAGGATTTTGCTTGTGGCTCAGGAACAAAGCTGAATCCCTACATCATAAAAACTGCGGAGCAGCTTGCCCACCTATCTTTTGTGATTGGCGCAAAGGACAAGGACTATCTTGAAAAGAACTACAAGCTTGGCGCCGATATCATTTTGAACGATGGCGAAATCATCAATGAAAAAGGTGGCCTTGCGGCAGACTCTACAAAACTTCACAAGTGGACGCCTATCGGAAATTCCAGTGTTGCCTTTGCCGGAAATTTTGATGGCGATGGACACACCGTAAGCGGCATGTTCATTAACACCACCAGTACCCATAACGGATTGTTTGGAAATTCCAGTGGAACGGTGCAGAACCTGATTGTTGAAAACGGCTGGATGATGGGCGGAAAGTATACCGCTGGTATTGTTGGAATGCTTAAGGGAGAATCGCTCGTAAAAAATGTTGTTAACAAGTCATCGATAAGCGGAATCGAAGCGACAGCTGGTATTGTTGCCGCTACATCATACGTATATTCAAAAAAAGGAAAGATTGAAGACTCGAAGAACTATGGAATAATAAAGGGCGGAAAACTCGTCGCAGGGATAATTGCGACAACAGATAATGGAATCGTGGTAAAGAATGTTGAAAATCATGGTTTAATCGAAGGCAATTATGGAACTGGAGGAATTGCAGGACATTTCGGATCGAGTTCTGATATTGAGAATGCGTTTAATGATGCGGAAATTGTCGGAAAGGAATTCTCTGCTGGTATTTTGAGTTATTTCGGCAATAGCTATTGTCCGGCGAGTAAGAGTTATGGATCCGTAACAAATGTAAAGAATGTTGGCAAAGTCGTTGGATCGAAGTATGTGGCAGAAATTGTTGGTGAATCTCAGTGTGTAACCATAAAGCGTGTTGCCAATGATGCGCCTGTAGAAGGGGATATGTATGTTGCCGGAGTTTCTGGCTATGCAGAACGGATTATAAGTGAGTCCGTTTATAATACTGGCGATGCGCTTGGAAAAACACGTGTGGGTGGTCTTTGGGGATATTTGGAAGAAGGCGTCACCAGTTCCGCATACTCTATCGGCAAGGTTGATGGCGATTCCCTAGTTGGCCTGATGATCGGTTACAACTACAACACGACCATGGCCGACTACTATTACCTAGAGCAAGGCGACCAGGAACCCTTCGGCTTGAACAACGGCGGCGGTGTAGCAACACCCAAGACGGCGGAAGAAATGAAGTCCCAGGAATTTGCAGAGCTCCTTGGCGATGACTTTGTGTATGATCCTGAGAAGAATGGCGGATATCCCGTGCTGGGATGGGAAAAGTAATTTTTACAAAGATTTCTTGCGCAAATGAGACGTTTGCTGCGTGTATATAAGTAGGTAGGGACCGTTCTACCTGCGAGCCGGCCGCGTCGCCGGATGTACAGGAACTTTTCATGAACGAAAGCAAGACTTCGGAGGACTTTGGCACTGGAGCCGGAGGCATCTCAAAATTCACCATCACCAACAGTTTCGTGTTCCCGCTGGTCATGAGCCACAAGGAAATCGCCAAACCCTTCATCGAGGCGGCGCTTGGCATCAAGATTTACGACCTGAAGAAACCCGAGCAGGAAAAGACGGAGCAGGTGAGCATCTTCAACAAAAGCGTGCAAAACGAGTGTTGCAAAATTATGCTCGCATAATTTTATAACCGAGTGCAGCCGCGGACGCCGTAGGCGTCAAGAGCGTCCGCTACGATGTGTTCACCCAGCAGATCGACGAGAACGGCGAGACCATCAGCTCCTTTGACCTTGAGATGCAGGTAAAGGACACCAAGGAACTTCCCAAGCGCGCCCGCTACTACCAGTCCGTCCGCGACACTCACGAGCTGCACAGGGGCACCATGTACAAGAGTCTCAAGGACCAATACGTGCTTTTCATCTGCCCAGATGACATCTTTGGGGAGGACCTGCCTATTTACAGTTTCCAGAATTTCGCGGTGGAAAATAAAGATGTTGCTTTGAATGACCGCACCTTCAAGAATTTTTATATCTTTAACGAGTATAAAAAACTTCCGGACGAACATCCCCTCAAACCGTACCTGAAGTATTTCGCAACCAACACTGCTGACTCCACGGAGACCGAGGAAATCGACACCAAGGTAAAGTGGTACCAGACCGATAACCAGACGCAGGAGCGTTACATGACATGGGAACAGGAAATCCAGCTCGCCAGGGAAGATGAACGCGAAAAAGAGCGCGAACGCAGTCAGAAGATTATTGCCGAGAAGGACCGTGCGTTGACCGAAAAGGATCGCGAGATTGCCGAACTCAAGGCGAAGCTTGCTGAAATGCAGAAATAAAACGAAAGGACCCTTGCGGGTCCTTTTTTGCAAATGTCGGCGCATCCTCACCATAGAAGCGGTATGGCGCCTGGGGTGTGGCGCAAGCGCACTCCCATGCGTCTCGGCAGTACGAACACAAGTGTTCGTGTTGCACTCGACTTTTGGGCGTTCCCCGGCTTCGCCGGGGCGGGCCTTCGCGTTATCGGCTCGCGTAGCTCGCCGTCCGTCCAGCCTCGCGCTCCTACAACCCTACACGTCATCCTGGAGCAGCGAAGCTGCGATAGGATCTCCGTGCCGCGCGAGTCCGACCCGCTTCGCGGCTTCACGCCCTAACGCATCGCAGGTTGGGAATGCTTGAAATCTGGAAAAATGCCACCTAAAAAAACGACCAAATGAACAGCATAATCGCATATTTTTCAAGATATGACACTAAAGTGTCAAAATATTTGGGTATTTTATATGACATGAAACATTTTTTCCTTACACTTTTCTGCCTAACATCATTTTCTATAGCAGTGGAGCCGACTTATTACGACCTTGACGATTTTCTCAAGGGAGCAGAACGTGTGCCTAATAAGTGCGTGAATAAGGGTGTAACATACAAATGTATTGGTTACGATGAGGTTGAAGGCGCTATTTTCAATACAAAGACCTTGCGTTCTTATTTCTTTTCAAGAGAAGAATTATTTGATGCTTACGTAGAAATGCAGTGTGAGGATTTCTACGTAAGAGTGAATGAGAATGGTTCCGAAAATATTGTGTGTGCGGAGCAAGTCCCTGTCAAGGAAATTGACTGTTTTTCGAGTCTAAAAACTGTAAAAACGGTTGAGTTTGACGAACTCGGCATTCTTATGGACGAAAAAATTGCAAAGAAGGCCGATGTAGCTCTTTGCCGTAATTCATTCCACCACCAATATGGAAGTAATGAAGGCAAACCCTATGTTCGAAAGACTCCCAAAAGGTCGGTAAGTGAGCCGGCAAGGCAAGATCTCAAAGATGAAAAGAAAAACAAAATCTTTAATGATGAAGTTGAAAGAACTTTAAAGGATGTGGCTGGCACCCAGACTACTGGCAAGACGGTTCTCGGTGGGCGTCGTGGCAAGGCCGACGGCGGATTTAGTGAAGGCTATAACGAAAGCCACGCTGAAGGTGGTTCCGGTGGTATTGGAGATGGTCTTGCAGGAATGCTTGGTGGCGGAGGTGGCGGTATCGCTACTAAGGCTAAGGGCTCCATTAGGACGCCTTCTGAACGAGATATTGACATAAGTCTCGGAGGTCCCCGATCTCCCGCCGACATCATGAAGGTGGTTCGCCAGAGAACTCCGGGTCTGCGACACATCTATAATAAATATCTAAAGCATAAGCCGGGCTTTCAGGGTAAGGTTACCTTGAAGCTCACAATTGCTCCGGATGGCGAAATTATCAGCATTAGTGTAGCTTCTTCTACTACCAGGTATGGTGAATTTGATAATGAAGTTAAGGCTGCCGTTAGCCGCTGGAAATTCAGTAAAGCTAAATCAGGGAATACAACAGTGACAATCCCATTTACCTTTAGTGAATAAAAAACTGTTCCAACAATTAATTCGGCTTCATACCGCAGGAAGGGATAAAGTAAAGCTGCGCATGTTCTAGCATACGCAGCAATCTAGAGATCGTTTTTCAGATCGTCAAGGGGTAAAATACGGGCGTTCCCACTCCCTGTTACGCATCTATATAAACAAATGACTGCGGTGCTGCTGTGATTCCGTATTCAGAAAGGTCCTTAGCCTTCTTGAATTTCTTTACTTCGCCCAACTGGTATGCGTACGCAAATTCTTTCTGCGAAAAATATGCGGTGTACTTTTCAAATGATATTCCGGAGAAATCCTTTGTCTTTTGCCAAAGCTTGGATGGAGTCTCCTTGAGTACCCCAAGCACCGCGACGGAGGCCACGACCTTCATTTCGGGAAATGTGGAATAAATCAGAATTTGATCCACATGGCGCTTTGCCGCCTGGCGACGGAACTCAAACTTCTTGGTTCCAGCAAGGATTTTGTTGGAATACTCAGGCTTGATTGATAAAAGAATCGTACACATATATCACTCTCGATAAAATTTAACAACTGTTTTGGAATCCTGCAGAATCTTGTCGAAATGGATTTCACAACTCCGCAGTAATGATATGCTTCTTGAAATAGACGTCAAAATTTTCGAAGGAAAGGTCCTCTTTTTTGAAGGCCTCTATCTCCTTTTCCCATCGTGCGGATTGCTCCGTGGTATTTAGCTCGTTGAAATAGTCAGCAACCTCTTTGTTGTTTAGAATGTTACTGAGCGGCAGGGGCTGAAAACCTGGAAATTTTTCGCAGACCTTCTGAAGGTTCTCCGCATATTTAGATTGACTCACGGCAATTACGTCAATGTATTCATTTACCAAGCGACTGTATTTGTGAGCTATGTTTTCTAGAACCTGGAGTAACTTTTCATCGTCAAACAATAGGCGAGCTTCATCTAGCGATCTGTAAAGTTTGTCCGCGTGGTCCAGCATGATGACGGGGAAATTTTCTGGCTGTCCCATTTTCATTTTTTGCAGTACGGCATTGATGTTCAACTTGTTTAGACACGACGCAAAGACACCGTATATCTCTAGCAATTTTTCTTGACGCACCAGCATGCAGTCTCTGTTGTGCATTCGCTTTTGTAGTTTATTTTGCGATATACCAATATAGAGCGGGACGGCCAAAGCCGCGATAGATGCGAGAACAGTTGCGATTGGCGCAAGAACAGTTGGGTCAAATGACATATTTCCTCCTTGAAGAATTTATACAACTTAATATTGTAAAATCCTTGAGGAGTGGCAAGATTCTTTTTGGTGTCAAATAGGGTCAAATGGTGGCAGATGGGCGTTCCCCGGCTTCGCCGGGGCGGGCCCTTGCGTTATCGGCTCGCAGAGCTCGCCGTCCGTTCAGCCTCGCGCTCCCGGCAACATCGCAATGCAAGCACCGCGCGAGTCCGACCCGCTTCGCGGCTTCACGCCCTAACGCATTGCAGAATAAATTCGTTTTTCGCAAATAAAAATGCCATGTCAGAAATGAATGACGGATATCCCATGTTGGGATGGGAAAAAGTTTTTTTACAAAGATTTCTTGTGCAAATGAGACGTTTGCTACGTGTATATAAGTAGGTAGGAACCGTTCTACCTGCGAGCCGGCCGCGTCGCCGGATTATTCAGGATTCAAATGGAAAAAAACAAGACGAAACTCGCGGAATGCGTTGACAATGCAACTGGCGTCGACAAAAAGGAGAAGATTATAGACTTCTCGAAAATCTATATCACCGACAGGTTCATGTTCCCGCTGGTGATGAGCCACAAGGAAATTGCCAAGCCTTTCATCGAGGCTGCGCTCGGCATCAAAATCTATGACCTTAAGGACCCCGAGCAGGAAAAGACGGAACTGGTGGGCATCTTCAGCAAGAGCGTTCGCTACGACGTGTTCACCCAGCAAATCAACGAGAGTGGCGAAATCATCAGCTCCTTTGATATCGAGATGCAAATTGTTGATACAAAGGAACTTCCCAAGCGAGCTCGCTACTACCAGTCTGTTCGCGACACCAACGACCTGCGCAAGGGTGCCATGTACAAAAGTCTCAAGGACCAGTACGTACTCTTCATCTGCCCCGACGACATCTTTGGTGCGAAACAGCCTATTTACAGCTTTCAGAATTACGCTACAGAAAATAAAAACATCGCCCTTAATGATCGTTCATTCAAGAATTTTTATATTTTCAATGATTACGGGAAGCTTCCGGATACGCATCCCCTTAAGCCGTATCTGAAGTATTTCGCAACAAACACCGCCGAATCCATGGAGACCGAAAAAATCGATACCAAGGTGAAGTGGTACCAGGCCGACGAAGACACACAGGAGCGCTATATGACATGGGAACAGGAAATCCAGCTCGCCAGGGAAGATGCCGCAGAAGCCGCTGCTGAAAAAGAGCGCAAACGCAGTCAGAAGATCATCGATGAACAGGCTCAGGCATTGACTGAAAAAGATCGCGAAATTGCCGAACTCAAGGCGAAGCTTGCTGAAATGCAGAAATAGAACATAAGGACCCCACGCGGGTCCTTTTTTGCAAGTGGCGGCGCATCCTCACCATAGAAGCGGTATGGCGCATGGGGTGTGGCGCAAACGCACTCCCACGCGTCTCGGCAGTACGAACACAAGTGTTCGTGTTGCACTCGACTTTTGGGCGTTCCCCGGCTCCTCCCTCATATGTCATCCCGGCCTCCGAGCCGGGACCTCGCCGGGGTCGGGCCCTTGCGTTATCGGCTCGCTTCGCTCCCCGTCCGTTCAGCCTCGCGCTCCCTACAACAGCGCAATGCAAGCGCTGCGCGAGTCCGAATCGCTTCGCGACTTCACGCCCTAACGCATTGTGGGGCATATTCCGCTCTATTGAAGGTCGGTTCCGCACCCACCCACCCGCCCCTTGCTTCCCTCCAGCACGTCCAGATTATTCAAAGAACTTTCAAAAGATGCTTTGTAGAATGTTTTTTTGAAGATTATTTGATAAAGTAATAAAACGAATTTAATGTGCATTATAGTCCGTGGTATTATTTACCACGTGCATTTAAATTTTGCCTTGATGAAATCAGAAAATTTGCAGCATAAATTAGGTCGTGCAATACGAAAATTACGTAAAGATCGGAGTATTTCTCAAGAAAGCCTGTCTTTAAGCGCAGGTGTAGATCGACGCTATATGAGCGATATCGAAAATGGTAAAAGAAATGTTTCAATAGAAATTCTTGAACGAATTTCGAAATGTCTTGAGGTTAGCGTAAGCGACATTATTGCGACAGCAGAGAATATTGATTTTTTCTTTAAGAAAGTTGAAGATCTCAAGGAGATGCTTGTAAATCTTGGTTATGAGGATTCTGTTGTATTCAAAAATCCGGATTATTTGGATGCTGTTGTAGGTGTTAGCGAAGAAGGTCGAGTCATTTATTCGTATGAGCGGATGATTCGATGTTTGAAAGTAACAAATGGTATGGATAGAGAAGAAGCTGCTGAGTTTATAAGTTACAACACAATTGGGGCTCTTCCAAATGCAGGCGATCTGGGACCTATTGTGATGTTTGATTTGTTTGAATAAAGAGAATCGTATGAAAATTTATTTTGTATCACAAGGTAAAACTGCGAAACACGAAATAGATGGGAAATACTTATGGTCCCCATTAAAGAATAAAAGCGGTGGAGAAGTTCCTGCGTATGTATTGATGCGTGGCGTAAAGAACGGGGATGTTGTCTTTCACTATAGTAAAGGGGCGCTTAGGGCTATATCAAGAGCAGTAACGGATGCGTACGACGCTCCGAAACCGTCAGAGTTTGGAACATCTGGTGATGATTGGTCAAATAATGGTACTAGGGTTGATCTGGATCTTTTTGAACTGAAAAAAGAATCCGAGCTTAGCGAATGGAATAGTGAGGTTGTAAAGGTTCAGCCCAAAGGTCCTTTGAATGTTCATGGTGGTGTCAATCAAAAGTATTTGTGTGAACTTAACAAGGATGCTGCTGCGAAGATTTTAAGAGCTGTTGTGAATCATGAGGAAAATGAAACGTTTACTTCTTTTTTTAAAGAATGCGCTCTTGATATGGCAATAGATGGAAATGAATGTGGAATGGGGAAAAATATGTTTTATCAAAAAATTTTCTTCGGTGCTCCCGGAACAGGAAAGTCTCATAAGGTAAACCTGATTACACCGAAAGATAATACGATAACATTCCGCACCACATTCCATCCGGACTACGATTACGCTCAGTTTGTGGGTTCCTATAAACCGAAGAAGGAAGGCTCTTCTATCTCCTATTCCTTCGTTCCTCAGGTTTTTGCAAAAGCTTATGTTGCTGCGTGGCGTGAACACCTTATTGCAGAAAAATCAGAAGATGCGAAGTCTGTTTATCTTGTCATTGAAGAAATCAATCGTGGTAACTGCGCCCAGATTTTTGGAGACTTGTTCCAGTTGCTTGATCGAGATGAGAATGGTTATTCAAGCTATGAGATTGAAGCGGATGTTGATTTTGCTGAATGGATAGAAATGCAGCTAGATTCTTCGGCTGCGCCTCAGAATGACATTCCTGATGAAATTCGTTCTGGACGTAAGTTGCGTTTTCCGCCCAACTTCAACATTCTCGCGACCATGAACACTAGCGACCAGTCGTTGTTCCCCATGGATAGTGCCTTCAAGCGTCGCTTTGACTGGGAGTATGTGCCTATCAAGTACACCAAGGATGCTGACTGTGGCGATTGTTGGGATGCTGACAAGTTTGTGATAAAGCTTGACGATGAAACCTGTTACAGCTGACTCGACTTCCTAGAAAAAGTGAACGACGATATTTACGATGTCTCCCAGAGTGAAGACAAGCAGATGGGTGAGTTCTTCGTGAAGTCCAAGGGCCATGAGATTGACCAAGACATGTTCCTTTCCAAGGTGATGTTCTACTTGTGGGATTCCGTGTATAAGGACGAGGTCGATAGAAAAAATGTATTCCATTTCGACTGGACTTTTGCAAATGGCAAAAAGTCTGCGGTCACGTTCCAGAACCTGTTTAAGAACAAGGCCGATACAATCGAAATTCTTAAGACGGTAATGGAAAACCTGAAGGTTGAAGCTATCTAGTGATTTTCCTCTTTGAACAGTTCCCTTACTCCATGGAGTATCTGAAATCTGTCCTGCCTTTAGATAAGGAGGGGCGTTTTAAAGATTTGCCTAACGGCTTCGTGACTCGCGATGGTAAGCTGGATGGTGTAGGGTATTTGTTCAATGGATCCCGGCTCGGAGGCCGGGATGACAAGGCGGGTGACAGGATTGTCTTTGTTCTGCCAAAGGTGTTTTTGGATTCTTCGGCTCAGAATGATGCGGCTAAAGTTTCTGCTTTTGGGCAGCATGTTCCTCATGATAAAAATTTTGAGCTGAACGGAGATCACAAGGATTTCTTGGCCAACCTTTCTTTGTGGGTGTGTTCTTCTATTGGAAAATATCGCGAGACCTTTTCTGACGACAGGGATATGGTGTCTCCGAATCCTCGTGGTTTCAGTACAGACAAGGCTTGCCCCACGCTGATCGATGTGAAGAACGCCATGGAGCGTTTTTACGAGGAGAACAAGAGTCTCTTTGTTTTCGTGAGCAAGAATGTGCATAGCGGCAACAACCGCATAGATTGGCGCAGGACCATGCGGAAGACACCGTTTATGCAAAGTGTGGGCCCTATCGCTACGCTCCAGGGTGACGCCCCGGTGTATATGGAACTGGTGAACAAGAAGAAGGTTTTCGATCTGGATGACCGTCTAATTGTGCTGTTCTTCTCCGCCATGAATTACATCGAGGAAACCTTTGGTTTCAAGATGCCCAAGTCGGAATTCTACGCCCCCATGCGAGTGAACGAGTTCCGCCGTCTGCTGGGCCACCGCGGCATCATGGAGCTTCGCCGTATCAAGCACAAGTACTTCGCCGACAAGTTCCTTCGCCTCTACAATATCATGAAGGCCTTCTTCGAATGGGGCGGCAACTTTAGCGCATGCGGATTCAGCAGCGAATACCTGCTCACCAGCAAGTACAACAATGTGTTCGAGCACATGATCGACAAGCTGGTTGGCGATGACTTGCCTGCAATTCAAAAGAAGAAAAACTTGGACGATGGCAAGATTATTGACCATCTCTACAAGGAGAACTCGTTAATCTTCAGCTCCGGTGAATCCGATAAGATCTGGCATATTGGCGATAGCAAGTACTATAGTGACCCCGAGGATATTCGTGGCCAGTCTATTGCAAAGCAGTTCACCTACGCAAAGAATATCATCCAGGATTTTTTTAGTCCCGATTTTGTTGATGGTGGAAAAGTTGAAGATGTCCATCGCGGGGTGCGCTATCGCGATGACCTGACCGAGGGTTATTCCGTAACTCCTAATTTCTTCATTCGTGGCGAGGTTCCCGCCTATAATCAGGAACAGGACAAGGAACAGTTCGGGGATTCCTATTTCAGAAATCCTGGTGTCGGAAATTATGAACTGATTCAGGAAGTAAAGGAGTCTGATACTTTTGATGATGGCGAAAATAAAGAGAAGCAGAATATAAGGGAACATCTTTGGAAACATCGCAATCGTCAGTTCCAAAACCGCCTCTTTGATCGCGATACCTTGTTGCTTCAGGTTTACAACGTCAACTTCCTGTACGTACTCAAGGCCTTTACCGCCAAAGGTTCCGGCCTCCGCACCGAATTCAAGCGCACCGCCCGCAAAAAATTCCGAAGGAACTTCCTGAAGCTGCTGGATGAGAAGTACACCTTCTGGGCTGTGTATCCACGAAAAGAATCTCTAGATAATTTTGTGACGAATAATTTCCGGAAACTTCAAGGTAAGATGTTCCGTAGGGATGAATCGGATAACTTTATCATATTGGCCCTTGAAAAGGGTGCTGACAAAAATCCAGAGATTCTGACAGACGTCAAAAAAGTTGCAGATTTGATGTGGGTCGCGGTGGAAAAATTTATTGACGGCTCTGATGTGAATTGTCTTGAAGTTCGCGAAGTTGTTGATGGCCAATGGAGTGACGAAAATTATGGTTTCTATTTGAAGAAGGAAATCTTTGAGGAAAGAGTCTTGAACAATACGACTCTGCCCAAGAAACTTGTCGTGAAATCGCAAGATGGCAATGCTGTTATACGAGAATCGTTGCTCAATGGTGGCGTAATTCCCGATTACTCGCCCAATGGTGAATACGGTGATGTAGATTGCTATTTCTTGCCGTGTAAATAACGCCTTGGCAAATAATTTCTGTAAACGTATATTATAAACGATAGTACCCACCACGCGATCTTAGCGATAAGAGCGGACCACGGTGGGTCTTTTTACGTATAAATTACAATATGACCCTTGCCAATATTTAGTCATTAGCTATTATTCAGCCTGACGTACGAAAAAGTATCTCTAAGGCATCTGTGAAAAACGGATGTTTTTCTTTTTTTCTAGGAGATACTATGCCCAAACGAAAACTGCTTTTAAAAAGTGGTATTAATCTTAACAAAGAAGAAAGCCAGAACATAGAGTTCAAGGAATCCTGGCAAGACGAATACCTTAAATGGATTTGTGCCTTCGCGAATACCGAAGGTGGATTTAGTGGCGTAGAAGTAAGCAAACTGATTTTGTTCTCGCAGGGGCGTACCTGGGATTCAATTCCTGTTCCGGGCATTTCTACAAAAAGTCTAGATTCCGATGCCGTTAAACTTTTCAAGAAAAGGGCGGTAGAATCCCGTCGTCTTGATGAAAAATCCGCAAAGATTTCTATCCAGAATTTGATGCAAAACCTTCGTTGTGTAGAAGGCGATTGTTTAACACGCACTGCAATGATGTGCTTCCATCCTGATCCTGAAAAATGGGTGGCTGGAGCCTATATCAAAGTAGCCTACTTTGCTACAGAAGCGGACCTTCTTTTTCAGGATGAAATTCATGGTCCTTTATTGATTCAGGTTGAAAAGGCTATGGATTTGATTTTTTCCAAGTACATGAAAGCGCTCATTACTTACGAAGGCATTCATCGTCAGGAGTTTTTCTTTTTCCCTCCGGATGCCTTTAGGGAACTCCTGTTGAATGCGGTAGTCCATAAGGATTACATGGATCCTACTCCAATCCAAATCAAAATTTATGCTGACAGCATTTGGATGTGGAATCCGGGAAATATGCCACAAGAAGTTCGTGTTAGGGATTTGTTCAGAAAGCATATTTCAAAACCACGAAATCCAGGAATTGCAAATATTTTCTTTATGAGCGGCTATGTAGAACGTTGGGGCCGTGGCTATTACAATATTGAACAGGCTTGCTCAGAGACAAATTCCAAGTTGCCGAAAGTCAAGGCCACAGGTGGTGTAACGGTGGAATGTTTCGCCAGTGACAAGTACAAAGCAGTTGCCTCGAAGTGGAATGTTGATGGCAAAAGTCCGGAACTGTCGCCAGAAAATCTGCCTGTAAATCTGCCTGTAAATCTGCCTGTAAATTCTGCATTGAACAAAACACAAAATGAATTGTTTGCGCTGGTGGTTGAATACCCCGCCTCTACTTACGACGATTTTGCGGGTAAGATGGGAAAGAAAAGAGAAACGATTCGAGTCAATTTACGAACACTTGAAAAATTGGGTCTAATTAAGCGTGTTGGTGCCGATAAGAATGGCCACTGGGAAATTGTAAGCGAAGGTTAGAGACTGAAAATGCCAAAGACACCGAACTCAGCTTATTTCAGAGAAATGCACCCTTATTCCTTGGAGGAGTTCAGGAAAAAGCTTGGATTTGAAGATGACACTGCTGCAGCTAAAAGAGTGGTGTCTGCTCTCAAGCGTTCTGGTGTTGCCAAGGCTGTCAATAGAAAAACTTTTGATTTAGATCGCCTCACCGAAGAAAACGAAGTCATCGCCGAGGAAATCTCTGAAAATTCCGATATCGCCTATGTGTTGAATTACGTGGGCGTGGTGTACACAGAAAATTGTGTTATCAAGTGCTATCCTAAGTATATCGACCATTCCGAAGAACCAAAGGATGAACTGAAATTGGTTCTTAAGGCCATTCAAAAGCACAATGACAAGGTTCAGTCTATCCACTTGTATAACGGCGAGGACCGCGGCTCCTTCAATATGCTTGGCCTGGTTCTCCACATTCTCCACGATTATTACGAGAATGGAATCTATACCAACTATCAAGAAGTCATAGAGACAAATGGCGAAGGCGAGATTGATTGGGACAGAACCATCAATGAAACTTTTGCATACCTCAAGGATAATCGTCCGTATTATTTAGAGCTGAAGACAAAAAGCAAATCAAACGGATGACTTTGACTATTTCAAGCGACTCCATGAATGCATTGTTACGGAATGTTCCAAGTATCTTGAATATCTTGGCCTTACGGAACTGTTCGATGATGTTCCGTTTGTTCAGCTGAGTGAATCCTCGTTAGATGACTTTGGAGATCCAAACTACATCAAGTATCGCCTGGAACGAGAAATTGCTTCGCAATTTGTGACCCGCAAGCAAAGGCTACTCAAGACCCTCTATACCTATGTCGCTGAAAAGAACACCGATGAAATGGAAAATACTTTCAGCCTCTGGGGAACGAATTCCTTGAACCTCGTCTGGGAACATGCTTGCGGGGAAGTATTTAAGAACGAGTACGAGTTCTTTAAAAAGTATATCGATTGTCCTGAATGGAAGTTTGAAGATAATGAAGAGCCGATTTCCAAGGACACTTTGATTCCTGATATTGTTTGTAAGGCTTCGGATAATACATTCTGCATTCTTGACGGAAAATACTATTTGCCCAAGTGGACAAAGAAAAGCCTTTCTAATAATCCTGGCGTACAAGATGTTGTGAAGCAGTTTGTTTATCACAAGGCGTTCCTTGAGTATTTACTCAGGAATGGAATTCAAAATGTGTTTAACGCATTTTTATTTCCGACGCCATCGTCAAAGAAAACGCCTGATTTCGTCAAGGCTTTTGGAACGGTGGATATGAAACCCCTTATGGAATGGGGGTTGAATCAATTGCCGCCTGTTCATTTAGCTTATGTAGATCCAGATGAACTGTGGAAAGCTTATGTAGGTGGAAAAAATCGCAAAGGTGAATTAGAACTTTGCGTGTCCGAGATTCAGGAATCGTCGGAATTTGGCTATGACGCAATAATTCCAAGTTTGTTGCAGGTTGCTGATGTTAAGGCTGAATATTCCGCGCAGCAATTAACCATGATCGGTTATTTGAAACCTGATTATGCAGAGTTTTTGCATCGCGGCTGTTCTAAAATGATATTCTATTTCTACCATACAAGAAATGGATTCGTATATCCGGTGCATCCGCATTTGGTCAATTGCAAAACTTTTGCCGGCTACACAGATGGGGACGGCGTTATTGTTGGCAACATTGTTAGGAAGTTGCAAATTTGCAATGCGAGTGCTCTTGCTGAAAAGCTTGCTGGATGCGGCATTGAAAAGAGCAATTTTTCTGCACAGTCTTATTATGTGATTGAAATTGAAGATGTAAGAACTGTTGCTGGAAGAAATAAATCCTATTACCAAGATGCCATAAATGCATATCCGGGTAATGACATTACCCATGAATATTCACCGAAAGTGGTGAATGATATAAAGTAAAACGGTTGTGTAAAACGAGGTGTAATCCCTTGCTGATATTGCCGTGTAAATAACGCCTTGACAAATAACTTCTATAAACGTACATTAACAACGATAGTACCCACCACGCGATCTTAGCGATAAGAGCGGACCACGGTGGGTCTTTTTCTCTCAACACTGTCGAGAGTTTTTTTGACACTTTACTGTCAAAATCTTTAATTATATTTATTTCATAATTCATCACTCCTTGCGACAGTCGACATAGACTTGCAAAAGTCCGTACGTGCATTCGCGGCAAGGTTCATTAACCATCTGGTTGATGTTGTTGGATAGCTGGCAGGAACACGACCTGCTCGAGAGCGTGAGATCGCCGAAATGTGCATCGCGCCAGGTAACGCCGGAGAATACCTCCGCCAACAATGTGGCTAGAACCTCCAATCTCTACGCAATGTAGGGAACATCTTTATAATCAAAAAGAATGCTATCGACCATTTTCCCGGCGTGGGGAAATGGTGGTTTAAACGTACGGGGTTATATGCAATATACAGAAATAGGGTGCGTGGATATTTGGCTTGACGAAATAGTCCCATGCCTTAGGGATAACGAAACTGGCGAAATTAAAGAAACTGCTGTTTTTAAAATAGAGAGTAGATCCTTTCTAGATAATTTTACAGAGGAAAAAGGCTGGGGGATAGACTGGAATAAAATTCCCAAGGAAATAGATGTATTCGCCCTTGGATTAAAAGACTCAGGAGAAATTCAAGGCCTTGTCGCCGTTAAAAATGAATCTGAATCCAAGGTTGTTCAGTTGCATTGGGCGTGCACAGCACCAAGGAATAACAAGTATCTGTTTGGTTCGCAGAAGTATGCTGGTGTCGGAGGTCATCTTTTTGCCATTGCGGTAGACATGTCAATTAAATGGGGCCATGAGGGATATGTTTATGGCTTTGCTCTTAACAAAGAACTGTTAAATCACTATATTGAAGTTCTAGGGTGCTTCTTTGTTGGTATCCGCCATCCTTATCACTTCCTCTTGGAGCCCAAGTCTGCAAGGAAACTTTTGGAGAACTACACCTATGAGTGGAAATGAAAAGACTATGATTTTGGCAGACAATCATGGCGAATATGTGGCGAGTAATGACCCTTACAAGGTATCTCCACCTTGCCGGTATGATCATCGTGCCTTGGTTGCGTATGCAGAACAGATCGGCAAGTCGATAAACGACCTCTCGTTAGAAGAAAAGGCTCAATTCATCGAGAGGTAGAGCTGGAGTCACTGTATTAATTCATCACTCCTTGCGACAGTCGACATAGACTTGCAAAAGTGAGAATACCTCCGCCAACAATGTGGCTAGAATCTCCAGTCTCTACGCATTGTAGAGAACATCGTCATAATCAAAAGAATGCTATCGACCATTTTCCCGGCGAAGGGGAAAAGGTGGTTTTAACGTACGAAGAATATTATGACTAAAAAATTGTTTTGCAGGTAGAATCTGAATATGATGAAATTCTGCAACAGGCTGTTGCACTTTTGCCATGGGGACATATTTTGCAATTGATGCGGACTACAGATGACGACAACCAAATCCTTTTTTACGCCTCGGAGTGCGTTGCCAAGGGATGGACGCGTGATTTGCTGATGAACGCCGTGAAAATGCAAATGTATGAACATGCTGCTCTTAACCGCCCTCAAAACAACTTCAAGGACACGCTGCCTGAAGGTCAGGCGGAATTTGCGAACGAAGCTTTCCGCAGCACTTATAACTTGGGTTTCCTTGGAATTACAGAGCCGGTAATGGAGTTAGAACTGGAACGAAAACTTGTTGAAAAGGTTAGACAGTTCCTTTTGGAACTTGGAAAGGGCTTTGCCTTTATTGGAAATCAGCATGAACTGGAATTCAACGGGAAAGCAAGCAGGGTAGATATGCTTTTCTTCCATAGGCAACTGAAATGTTTGGTGGCAATTGATTTGAAAGTGGGTGAATTTAAGCCGGAATATGTAGGCAAGATGAACTATTATCTTTCGTTGCTTGACCGCCTGGAGCGCGGGGAAGGTGAAAATCGTTCGGTCGGTATTATTCTTTGTGCAACAAAAGATAATGTTGAAGTTAAACATTTGACGCATTAAGACCTTAGTTTTTTGATGGAGAGTAGATTCCCGGCAATCGTAACCACCACGCGATCTTAGCGACAAGAGTGCACCACGGTGGGTCTTTTTTATTTGAGTGGTTATTGACAAATTTCTTTATCTAGTGTATATTTGCGCAGTAAACATCCGTGGTTATACGCTTGTCTACGGAAAGGAGAAATGATGGCAAATAGTATTCAAAAACAGTTGCAGTTCCTTATGTACAGCACTCCCGACGAAGATGTCAAGGTGAGTGCCTTGGTGAAGGATGAAACCATTTGGCTTACGCAAAAGGCCATGGGGGAGCTGTTCAATGTTAATGTCCCGGCGATTTCAAAGCATTTGAAAAACATCTTTGACGAAGGTGAACTTCAGGAAAACGCAACTGTTTCCATTTTGGAAATAGTTCAAGAAGAAGGTTCTCGAAGTGTTAAACGAAAAGTTGAATATTACAACCTCGATGCAATCATTTCTGTAGGTTATCGCATCAGTTCTGCTCGCGCAACGCAGTTCCGCATTTGGGCGACTGGCATTCTCAAGGAATATATCCGCAAGGGCTTTGTGCTGGATGATGAACGCTTGAAGCAGGGTGAAAACGCCTTTGGTGCAGACTATTTCCGTGAATTGCTGGAACGGGTGCGTTCGATCCGAGCAAGCGAACGCAGAATTTGGCAGCAGATTACGGATATTTTTGCTGAATGCAGTTTTGACTACAATAAGGATTCCGAGGTTACTCAGGAATTCTATGCGACTGTACAGAACAAGTTCCATTTTGCAATTACTGGGCAGACCGCTGCAGAAATTGTCGCCGCAAACGCTGATGCAACCAGGGAACATATGGGACTCCAGACATGGAAAAACTCACCTGACGGTCGAGTACTGAAAAGTGATGTCGTTGTTGCCAAGAACTACCTGAACGAAAAGGAAATCAGAAGGTTGGAGCGTCTTGTGAGCGGCTTCTTTGACTATGTGGAAGACCTGATCGAAAGAGAGATTCCGTTTACCATGCAACAGTTTGCCGGTGCTGTAAATGAGTTCCTGGAGTTCCGTAAGTACCAGGTTCTTGATGGCAAAGGAAAAATTTCTCACGAGCAGGCGGAACGCAAGGCCTTCGCTGAGTATGACGTTTTCAACAAGACGCAAAAGATTGAATCTGACTTTGACAAGCTTGTGAAGAAAACGAATAAAGGGCGAAGGTAAGAGCGGACCACGGTGGGTGCTTTTTTACTATTACCAGGTGGTGGACTTTGCGTCCGCACTACCAAGAAAAAATGAAAAGGCCTCTCAAAAGAGGAGCCTTTAGTTAGTTCTGTTCTTCTCTTGCACGATTTATAATCTGCCTAGCAGTTGGTCTACGCTGTTTTTAATCAGTACTCCGGGCACGTCTATGGTTACGTCTATGGTTCCGCCCACGGATACTAGGTCGCTGTTCTTTGCGCAAGGTGCTCCCAAGAATTTTCGCACGAGGTCCAGCAGGGCATCACCTGCAGGCTTATCAGAGTTCATGGCGCCACCATCCAGTTCTCGCTCGCGTTCTTCAAGCTTCGGTAATAGGCTGACTTTTAAGTCTCTCAGCAGCAACAATATGCTTCCTAGTTCGCGCACCGGGTCTGGCAAGTTGTCTCCGGTGAGCCCTCCTACGGAAAACCTCCAGAGTAGGCACGAGATCGTATCGTCGATTTCTCCTAGTTGTCTGCGCAGGATTCCTGTCAGTGAGCTGTCGTCACCCTGGGCCTCGTCGAGTTGCCCGGTAGTGAATAGGTTCAGGTACTTGACCAGTTCGGCAATGGTGTAATCGCCGTCCTTGGTTTGCTTTTCGATGTTGCTCACCCAGGATTGGGCTTTGCTGAGCTTGGAGGAAACTTCTTTTTGGGTGAACTCGCCGGGATAACGCGCGTTGGCGTCTTTGCGGAGTTTTTGAAGTTGGGGGCCTATAAATCGGTTGTTCATATCTATAATATAGATATTTTTCTATAAAAATTGGTGGTTGTGATTTTTTTTGTTGACGGAGGTCGAATATTGTTGTATATTATTGCCTGTAGCTAGCCAAGTATGGCCTAGCATGAGCATGTAGTTAGCCAAGTAGGAGTAACTATGCAAAATTACGAATTTTTCCTTTTCGGCGATTATCTCGCCCATGTGATAAGCCTCCTTCAAAAAAGCAAGGGGCTTCAGCTTGTTCTTGACAAGCTCCTGGAACATGTTTTCAACCAGGTTGAGCCTTCCGCAGGCGGTCTCCTGCCCACTCGTGGCGCCACGTTCGACAGCACTCTTTGCAAATGCTACGTGACCCAGGGCTCTAACAACGATCTAATCAACACTCTGCGACAGGCAAACATTGCCTACGAAAGCATCCCCAGCAATGGTAGCGGGATGGCTTTTTCCATGCGTGTGAGCGCCAGCGTTATTTCCAAGGGAATTTCCGACATCGTTATCATGGCCGGTCCCGAACAGTCCCTTACGCTGCTCGGCGAATTGAAGGCTCTGAAACCGGATGCCAATATTTACCTGATTTATCTTTGCGAGACCTACGAGGGCATTTCCCCGGAGGCCCGCCTTGAAATTGAACGCAACTGCACAAAGACTTTCAGCCTGGATGCGGTGTGCTCTGATATTTTCAACAGTTCCGCTCAGGCATCGTTCCGAAAGATCGATGCGGCCCTCCCCAGTGTCGGGCCCCTGTGCACTTTGAAGGCCGCCGTTGTCTGTTCTGAGAAGCAAGAAGGCATTCTCAAGATGGTTGACAGATTCTTTGGCATTGTACGCGGTGCTAAGGGCGATTTATATTTCAGCATGGATCCTCTTCATCCCTTTACCGCGGCCGACTGTGGAAAGCGCGTTTCCTTTACCGTCGTAAAGCCCCCGAATCCCTACAGCCTGAGCGGCAGCCGCAGAGATAGCAACGGTGTCGCCGAAAACGTTCAGCTCGTTGATCCCGACGAAGTCGTTGCTGTTGCGGAATCTGCCAAGGAGCCCTCTCTCGAAGAGCTCAAGGAATTGGTCCGCGGATGCACTCCCCGCGAAAATGGATTTGTACTGATGAGCGAAATTGGCTTGCGCTATAGATTCAAAGGCTTTGCCAGCACCCGTTCGGTCAAGGCTATTTTCGCTGAACACGACGACGTGTTCGAAATGACTGACAAGCCCGCACTGTCGATTCGCATTAAATAAGTTTGTACGTAAGAGTTTCCGCCCCGCAAGGGGCAGAACGCTAGCGGCAAGTAGCCGCATAGTGGAAAACCCCATATGGCCATTACGCCATTATGGATAACATAATAACCATGGAGAGTAATATAATGAATATTATTACTTCAATTCACGTTCACGGAAGATCCCGTGTTAAGAAGTGCCTCGTCCTCGTGGATGCAGACAACATTAACTACCGCCAGGTACCGGAAATCATTGAAAAAATCGGTCGATCTGCAGGTCCGGTGGAAGTACGCTGCTACGGCGACTGGAATTCCGAAATTCTCAAACCCTGGAAGAAGTCTCTTGCTGGTTTGGAGATCACTTACGTCCAACAGGCTCTCATCGGTGGCAAGAACAGCACCGACGCTGGAATCTTTATCGACGGTTCCGCAGCCATTACCCTCAAGAAGTATGAATCGCTGGCCATTGTAAGCCGCGACCGTGATTTCGTACCGCTGATCAACAAGGCCAAAAGCGAAGGCATGTTTGTCATTGGCGCCGGTCAAGAACCGGTGTCTAGAGCATTGATCAACGCATGTGACGAATTTATTATCCCGAGCAAGGTCTCGCGCAACGAGAAAGCTCAGTGGGCTATGGACGCCATCTGCACTGCAATCCAAAAGTACGGTAAGGACGGCTTTGCCAACCTCTCCGATATTGGCAACTACCTTCGCTATCTGGATCCTCACTTTACCGCTCTGTCTCTGGGCAAGAAAAAGCTTGCCGACTTCATTAGCGACTACCCGGATGTTTTACGCATGCGCAGCTGCGTGAACAACCCTAATACCCGAACCACCACGGTCTACGTAGGCCGAGCATAATCTCATATACAGGGAGGGGGCAAGCCCCCCTCCTATGCAAGGTTCGATCCCTTTGTGAATGGGACGGACTTGTTTTTGGTGATGGCTAGTAACTAATCCAGCAGAGCATTTCAAAAAAGTGAGTTTGAATGAAAGACAATATCCTCCAGAGGGTCTATTTCCCCGACTTCAAGGGCGACATGCAGGGCTTTCGCGCCATGTTGCCTAGTGAGTTTTCTCCAGTAACAGACGCCCAGATTATTAACCACATGGGCCATGCCAACTCGCTTCAAGGAGTTATCCGAGCCACGGATCGCTCTGAGGCCTTGGTGCACACCGGTCTCAAGGACAGAGGCGGCAAGTATCTTTTCCTTCGACTGGTTGGCAACAACATGGTCTGTGGCAAGGAATACAAGTATCGCGGCGTCATCAACGAAGATCAAGTAAAGGGACTTAAGAAGTATGGCAGCTTGCCTGCGTCTCCCTTCGCGAATGATTGTGTTGATCTCAGTTTCCTCCGCAAGATCAGTCGTGTGGAGGCCTCCGAGTTTCACTTGTTCCATGATCATGGCGAACGTTGGGTCGGCGAGTGGGATGCTGACCGTGTCGTAGAAGAGGCTGAAAGCGCCTTGACTAGGCGTTCGAATTCTATTCGTTCCTATTATACCCTGCGCCACGGATTTCAGTATCTGCTTCCCGTGAAAGACGGAAGCGTTTTTCTCCTTGGCGTATGGAATGAGGAACCTAGGACCATGGCTATTGTGACGAAGCTGACCAAGGGACAGGCTGACTTTGATCTGATGCTTGGCGATGCCGCCCGCGCCATGGCTGCTTAACATGGCGGAATACAACACAGGTGACAACTAGATAACTGGAGTTGCAAAATGGAAGAAAAAGTGATTGATGAAAAGGGGGCGGGGGAGGGCGTTGCTTTCCTCCTTGACAGACGCATGCAGATCTCTGAAGATGACAGGCGTCTTGTGCAGATTTACAACCTTGTGCAGGCAGTCTGTCTGCATGGCGAACCGGTTACGTTTGACAAGGTGAAGATTGTTTTCGTTTCTAGCGAGACTAAGGTCAAGCTTGATAATAACAAGGAAATGCACCTTTTTAATGTGACCCGTGAAAACAACGTTGACAGGGTTGCCGAAGAAATTGGTGAAAGCACGGTCGTGTTCACTCTTGGAAAAACTGCCGGTGAAGTAGGCGGAATGCTCCGTTCCTGGCGAGGAACTTCCCGTTTGGTACTTTGTATGAATTGGCTTAGCCATTACGCTCTCGTCAAGGCGATTTCTAAGGTTGCTGTGGAAGATATGGAGGAGTTTGGCTTAAGCTTTGACTTTGACTACAAGATGTACCGTAAGACCGGCATTGAATTTGTTGATGAGAATGAGGGCGGTAATATTCTTCGCCGTATCGAGTATTGCCTTGCCAAGCATGTAAGTGGATGGAGCCGTACCGCAGATGTTGCTGGTAAGACCATCTGCTACCAAACGCCTTGTTTACCGGGATTTTTAGCCAAGGTTGAATTCCAGCACATTGTGAAGATTGATATCGGTTTCGAGAATCGCAAGGAATTCGGCCGCAACTTCACGTTGCTTGTCCATTCGGATCGCAAGATCTACGTCAAGGGTGCCTCTGTAGAGAATCTGACCATAAATTCTCAGGGACGCGACTTGGGTGCTGTTCTTCTGGAGCTTATGGAGTGCATTATGCTGCCGTATAAGAAGTTTGAGAAGATACTTGATTTCCACCTTGCTCACATGCCGGTATTGAGTGTGACCGTACGCCAGAATATGCTTCGTACGTTCTGGAAGAATGTGGATGCGGAATTTCGTCAGCAGGGTGGTCTGGCTCAGATGTCGTACGGTGGCCGCACAGTCACCTTTGTGGTGGAGAAGCCCCTGGTGTCTTTTGAAGACCGCAACAAGAGACTGAGTTTTTCGGATGTCAAGGGAGATATGCTTCGCTTCAAGGTCAATGCCGAGGACTGGACTTTTAGCGATATCAAGAGCAAGGTGAAACATGCCTTTGAAAAGGCTATGAGTCGCCAACACCGTATCAGGAAAGAGCTGAACGTGGCATAAGCGAAACGCACCCCTTGCGGGGTGCGTTTTTTTTAAGGAGCGTCAATGAAATGCAGGACTCGCTTAAGATATTCCATGTACAAAGCCATGATCAACATCATTATAACTCGTTTCAGAGATATCTGGGCAAGAAACAGAAAAAGCATGGAAACCTCGAATGAAAGCTACTGCAACACAGCTCGCTCCATCTTGACGTAGCCTTCGAAAGACTGGGTCGTCAGAGTTTTTCGTGCGAAGTCGTTTAAGGTTGCGAATATGCAGCCTGCGTCGCTGCAGCTCTCGATCTTCTGGCCGAGATTCTGGTGAAAGCGTCCGCTTTTGGGGCCAGGAATTTTTCTACCTGCGCTGTTGATTACCGTATGTGCGCCGCCGTTCTTTAACAGAACTTCTGTGGTGGGCTGGGTCATCTTGGTAAGGGTGTAGGCCAGGTAGGCTCCGTCTTTACCCCATTTGGGGTTCAGCAAAAAGTTCACGAAATTTTCGGCCTCCAGCCATTCATGAACGCCGCCGGCGCGGATTCCGCTCTCCTTGATGTAGTTCTTATGGCTGTTCCAGATTTCCTCGATCAGGTCTTCGCGACCGGATTTCTTGAGGCGGATAAAGAATTCCACGAAACCGTCCCTAAAGCTTTTGCCGGTGTGGTCGACTACCGCCTGCTTAAGGGCCAAGTGGTCGTTGACGATGTCGATTTCCTTTGCTCGTGAAATATTGATTTCAGGGAGCTTTTCAAGATTGGCTACGATCTCGGCATTTTTGCTGGAGGATATGGCCTTTGCGTAGCGGCTTAACTTGATGGAGTTTAGCAGGGACTTGATGGACGGTGCCGCGGCTTTCATGGCAGAACCCACTGCGAAGGGCGCGGCGATCAGGCCAGCGTTAATGAGCTGTTCCTTACCGTAATTCTTCCAGGAGGTTTCAACGCAGTCGTCCGTATAGCACTGCTTGTCGATATGCCTAAAGGTGAGTATGGTCAATTTTGCAGACTCGAATCCCATGATGCCGAAAAATCCAACGACGCAGACGGGGCCCGTAAAAGGTGCGACCTGAGGAATCAGCGAACTTGCGCAGGCGCCTGCATTCAAGATTGCCGCCCCGGTGATAAACTTCTGGAATTCTTCATCGTATTCTTCAAGCCATTCTGCCGCTTTTGTACCGCTGATCGCGTTGCCTATTTTTTGAAGGAAACCCAGTTCCATGATTTCGCCATCGACTACGCGGAGCTTTTCCTCGTTGCCGTCTGCGTCGGTTACCCTAAAGTATTCGCTGAGCCCCGACGTGCCCGCCCATAATCCCTTGATAGTCAGGTTGCCGTCGGTGTTGGGAATGAGCTCGCTACCGGTGAAAAAGCTGGAAAACTTTTCGGAGGTGAGTTCCCCCATGCCTGCGATTTGACCATCTACAAAGTGTCCCGTGTAGGAGTAGAAATTTCCGACCGTTAACGCTCCGACGCCCTGAACCATGGCGTTTTCAAATTCGCCGCTATAACGCAAGGTGTCTTCGTCGTGAATGACTGCAAGGCTTCCGGTTCCTGCAACCTTGCTGTTTCTCATGCCTCCGTTATAAAAAGTATGGTCGCTGTTGTCGAAATATTCGGGAGAGTAGTTCAGGAACTGGGATTCCTCAACGAAGACGGATATGTCGCCGTCGTAAATGTTGCGCAAGGGTCCAATGTATACGGCTTCGTCGTCTTCGATGGTGCCGCCATTCATTTTACCGAAAAACAGGCTTTCGTCGGATCCGCTTGCGTAGAAACAGGAGTCGAATTCGTATCCGTTAAAATTTCCCTTATAGAAATCAGAGGTGCTGTCGGAAGTTATCTGCAGGACTTCTGCGTTTTCATCGCGCATTATGCCGTCTTCGATTCTGCCGCTGTAGGTAACGATCTGCCCCGTGGAGCGGATTTCGGCATATCCGTTCAGCATTTTTTCGTTGCTGACTTCACCAACAAAGGAGACGCTGACGGTATCTTCTGTGTTAAAGAACATGTTGTCGGCACCGTCGTAAATCTCGGAAAGCGGACCGTAGAACTCCAGAGACTTGGTGGAGCTCTGGGCTCCTGCCGTAGTGAGTACGGTAAAGACAGCGAAGATGAACAGAAATAGATCTCTTGTTGTCATGGGGGTTATTCCTTTTTGTTGTGTGGATAAAAAAAGGTGCCCGTTTTTTACTCGCCGGGCCAGCGAGCTCCCCTCAGAGTGCTTAGCAGACCCTAGTCAAAGAGGCTGCCGATGCCCTCCAAGATATCGCACACGCAGTCGCCTGCGAACTCGATGATGTCACCGGCGACATCGAGAACTTCTTCGGGATGGCTGGTGGCTTCGGAGATGACTGCGGTCTTAACGATGTTTGCAAGAATTTCAACCATAATTTATTCCTTTTTATGTTGAGTTTATGTTTGTTGAAAAATAGGGCCTATGCGGCGTCGGTGCTTACGCGCTTGAATTCCGCGGCCATGGTGGGGTTGTCCTTGGTCAACTTCTTGATGGACAGGTCCTCGGCCTTATCGTTAGCAAGGCGCAGGTTGTTCTCGCTCTTCAGCAGGAATTCCTTGGTCTTGTTCAGGGCGGCAATGGACTTGTCGATCTGATCGATGGCGGAGTTGAAGTTGTCGTGGGCCAGACGGTAGTTCTTGCCGAACTTGTCCTTGAATTCGTTCAGGCGTTCTTCGAAGTGGGTCACGTCAATGGAACGGTTCTGGGCCTCCACAAGAGCCTTCTTGTAGTCCAGAGACTTCTTGGAAGTGGTGCAGAGCAACTGGATCAGCGGAATAAAGAACTGGGGGCGGATCACGAACATCTTGGGATACTTGTGGCACTTGTCCACAATGCCGTTGTTGTACAGTTCGCTGTCCTTTTCCAGAGTGGAGACAAGTACGGCGTACTCGCAGTTCTTTTCGTTGCGGTCCTTGTCCAGTTCCTTCAAGAAGTCGTCGTTCTTGTGCTTCTTTTCGGTGGCGTCGGCTTCGTTCTTCATTTCGAACATGATGGAAACGTATTCCATGCCGTCGGCGTTGTCGCGGAAGATGAAGTCGCCCTTGGAGCCGCTGGAGGCGTCGTTGTCCTTTTCGAAGTAGGCGTTGGGGAACATGGGACGTACCTGCTCAAAGGCGTTGTGGCAATGTTCTTCCAGGGTCTCGCCAAGCATCTTGGTGGACATGCGGACCTTCAGATCCTTGTAGTAGCCAATCTGATCGTCCTTTTCCTTGAGCTGCAGGGCGTAGGATTCCTTAAGGTTGGTTTCGCTAATCTTCGCCTGATTGATAGCGTTTTCAACCTTGTTCGTCAGGTCCTGGATTTCCATGGCCTTTTCATTGATGAGCTTTTCGCTTTCCGCCTTGGCCTTAGAAAGTTCCAGTTCCAGCTTAGTGTTACTGTTCTGAACCTGGTTGCTCAAATCCTGGATGGTAGCATCCTTTGCGGCAACGGCATTCTGTACAGCCAGCTGGGTTTCGGCATCCTTCTTGTCGAGGGCTGCCTTCAACTTTGCGATTTCGTCCTTCAAAGAGGCTTCCAACTGAATCAGCTTCTGCTGATTCTTGTTTTCGATCTTCAGCTTTTCCTGCTGATAGTCATCGTTGGCCTTCTGAAGCAGCTGTTCCTTTTCGAGATCGAACTTTTTGCGTTCATTCTTCAGCTTTTCGTTGTACAGCTTTTCCTTGCCCTGGGCAATGGAGTTCTCGATGCCGGAGGCGTCGATGGCGGTGAGGTTGGCCAGGTCCAGGATGTCGCCGGCTTCGGCGTTTTCATCGAGAACCAGGGTGGTCTTGTCCTTGACAGTGAACTTGATCTTCTTCATGATCTTTTTCCTTCTATTGTAATGTTCTTTCTAAAACTTATGCGGCGCTGCGCAGGGTCTCCAGGATGACTTCGGTTTCTTCCTGCGAAAAGCGCTTCTTGGCGACGTCAAAATCGTTGTAGACGGAGCCGCGGTAGGAGTAGCCTACGGCCTTTGCCACGTCGGCCACCTTGATCTTGCCCTGCTTGGCGGATTCGAGGGCGGCGGTGCAGATCTTGCTCACCTGGCGGTGACCCTCGACGCGGTGGATGACTTCCTTGATGTGATTCTTCATGCGGCGCTGGCGGCGTTCCATGGCCTCACCGTCGTAAATGTTGTCGCGGTCGATTTGACTGTTGAAGTTGTAGTCGTCGTCGGAGGAATGATTTGCGTTGACGGTACGAATACGGCTGAAGGGAATGGTTCCCTCGTTGTAGGCCTTCTCCTGGTTGAAGGCGGTCATGGCCATGTAGCCCACCTTGGCGAGCACGAAGCTTGCCACGGGGTGCGGGTTTTCCGGGGAGAACTTCTTCTTGTTGACCATCTTGAAGATCTTGGGGAGGACATCGTTGTAGAGGGTGCCCATGTAGTCTTCGTAGGGGATACCGTTCGGGTTGATGCCGCCGTGGTACGTTGCGGGGTAGTCTCCGAGGGCGGAGTGGATGTGGGCCTTCTTGAGGAACGGGTCCAGGGTGGTGTAGAATTCCTCGTAGGCGCTCTGGTCACCGGCGACGATTCTGTCCAGAAGATCGATTTCCTGATCTTTGGTGAGGGGGTAGTCTTTCTTAAGCGTTATACTCTTATACCATACTTGCTATAATCTTTGCTCAAAATATAGCATAAAAGTTAACTAATGTATAGCAGGAAAGGTATAATTCTTTGAAAAAATCACGAAAACAGCGAAAAAAGTGTGATTTGTATCACACTTTTAAGCGTAAAAACAAGGTTTTTGAGGGTAAAATTAATTACTTATAGCGAATACGCTATAAGTTGGTCGCTAATTGGACGCCTTGATGGGCTTGGTCCACGGCAGGATGATCGGCTTGAGCGAAAGATTTGCGCAAGCGTTAATGATCCTCGAGCGGAGAATCGGCCAGACGATGTGGTGCAGCTGCTTTCCGACGAAAAAAGTCAACATGTTTCCGTCGTCCAGCATTTCCTTTGTCTTTGCCACGTCCTTGGACTTGACGGTGAAGGCGAGAATGTAGACCGCCTTGAAAAATTCCTGGTCGTTTTCAGAAAAGGTCATTTCGTAACGAGGATGGAGCGTGAACAAATCACCGTTGATAACGGGATCGTCCTTTGCAAGACCGATAGAGGTTTTCAGGTTGAGGTTATCGTCGTTGCCGGACCAGTTTTCTTCGGATAATACTTTTTCGTGAGATTCCAGAAAGCGAATATCTTTGATGTCGTTTAATTCTACAAATATGGAATTCTTTTCATATATCTTTTCGTTGCTCATTTATCTATCCTCTATTTATCCGCACAATTCTTCATTTGAATTGTCTGTAAAATCAACTGACCATTTTTCTGGATACTGCATTTTTTTTTCAATTCTGTCTCTCAAAAGATCTTGCAAATAATCAGTAATATCTTTGTTTTCTTTTTCAGCAAGTTTTTTGATATCGTCATGTAAATCAACAGGTGCTGTAATCGAATAATCTCCAAATGCAGAAAAGGCAATTTTTCCTCCAACTGCTTTTGCCAAGGCTGTTAATTGCTTGTATGTCGGATTTGCTCTTGCTGATATTAAACGGGACACGGCGCTTTGCGTTGTGTTCATCTTTTCTGCAATGTCGCCTTGTTTCATTTTGTTCTTTTCTTTTAATTGCTCGATATCGTCCATAAATACGGACAATGCGGAGAGTTCGTCGCTGTTGTCCGGGGTGTTATCGAATTCTTCGTTTTGAATAATTTTTTCTTGATTTCTTTCTTCTAAGATTTTCTCGTCAATGTTTTTGTCAAGAAATGATTTGGTATCAAAAGTTTGTTCTAAAATCATTTTTTCCTCACTTACGTGTTCTAGGAATTTTCATACTCTAATAAAATTTGTTTTGCGTTTTCGATTCGGGTCGGCTTTTTCTGGAGAACGACCTCTGCGTCGAGAAGGATCATGGTGTCTCTTTCGCTGGGCTTTTTCGAAAAGCAAAAGTAGATGCGAACCGCGCCCTTGGGGCTTTCTTTTCGGATGCGCATCACGTACAGCTTTTCTGATAGCTTGCCGATCCTTCCGTTCTCCAGGTAGGCCGTTATGTCCTTGACATATTTCAGCCTGGCGAAGAATGCGCGGACGTGCAGGATCGAGTCGCTATACTTGGTGTCTTTCAGGAACTCCGTAATGCTGTCCACTGCGCACTTCTTGCAGTAGGGGAGTTCGATCGTGTTGTCACCCGGGCATTTTCGTTTATAATGTATAAAATTCATGCTACGCAGATAAATATAGCATATTTGATATTAAATTGGGGAGAAATATAAAAAAAGCCCCTTTTGGGGGCTATATTCAGTTTTATTTGCCGTTTAAGAGTTTTTCCACATCTTCTGCTAGACAGTAGTTCATGTGGGCAATCGTATTTCTGCATTCATGGAGGAACTCTAGCCGCATGGCTACGTCGCGTGGAACGCTTACATAGCCTTTATTAATCATATAGCAGAATGTCGATGTTTCCAAATCGAATGGATCTTCGATTCTTTCATCAAAATACTCAATGTTGTTTTTGGCTAGGGCCTCTTGCAGTTTTTCTCTAAACTGGAAAATGTAATCAAATCGCTCTTGCTCGATAATGGGGAATAGAACCTGAATCTGGGCTTTCCAAATGCGTCTGTAGATTTCGTCCTGATTAGAGTTTCGGACGAGGCTTAGAATGTGATCTTCGGCTTCGCCTCGTCGGGAAAATTGACCTTGGTCGGCGATATGCTTTAGCGCATCGTAAAGATAGTCTGTTTTAAAGTCGAATTCCTCGGCCAGTTGACAGGATACCTCGACGTCTTTTTGGCACAGGCTGGTTAGCATGGTGGAAATGTAGTTCTTCCAGTTGTGGGAGATTTTTTGGTCTCCTAGGACGAACGAATTAAAAATCTGAACGTCGTAGTCCGATATGTACTCGTCAAAATCTACGACAACGATGGGCTCAATTCTTTTTAGGAATTCAGCTTTTTTGATTTCTGCGACAAAGATAACCTTGGCGTTTTTAAAGTTGCGATCTTTGATGAGATCAGTCCACTTGCCTTCATTCTCCGAAATCCCTTTTATCCAAATGGCTTTGTTGCTTAAGAGATTTTGTTGGCTGATGTACTGGGGGATCGTCTTGTTGCAGGAACTTCGATAATGGGAATCCTCGCACACGATTTTCAATAAGAAGTGCTCGGGATCCAAGTTGTCGGGATTGTCCGTTTCGTAGTCAAAGAACTTGACAGTGTAATCAAGTTCCTGTTCGATCTTTGACTTGATAATGGAACGCATGCTGTCTCTATGAGGCAGATCCGCTGGTAAACGAAGAATAGTGTTCTTCCGGTCAACAGCTAACTCTACGACCTTGTCGGCAAAAGTTTTCGGGCCGGTAACCTCGTTCCACCAAAAATCACTTTTCGAAAAGAACGCCATTATTTTACTCCTGCCTTTTTCATTTCTGCATCGTTAGTATTGATGAGCTCGTCAAAGAGATCGTCCTTGTTCGAACCGATATAATCAATGAATACGCTTCGGCGCATACGGTATTCCTTGTCGACTACGTCAAGAATACCCATGTCAACCATCTCGCTTAACAGGTTTTCATAATCGGTCTGTTCGCACTTGCTGAGGCAGAAAATTTCCCATTCTTCAGCTTCATGCTTGATTTCGTCAACGGAGAATCCAATGCGGTTCGTCTTCTTTTCCTGGCTTTCATGGAAAAGAAGGGTGACGAGCCTTGCCAGCATGTAATACTTGTTGTCCAAAACCAAGGAGAGTCGGAACATTTCCTTGATCTTTTCGATCAGGGCCTGGTCTGCAATAGCCGTGTAGAGGGCGTGATCCTCCAGCTTGAACGGAGGGTTGGAATCGGCCTTGTAATACTGCCTGTAATTGGAAATCAGCAACTCCTGTACCAGGATCTTTCCGAAGTACTGGATCATACCGGGGTAGTAGTTGGTATTGGCGAGAATTGTTTCCAAGTACGGGTATCGTTCTACCTGGAATCCAAGATACCTCAGGGGCTCCAAGATAAGATGCAAAGCATCGGTAGGAAGCAGGGGCTTTACGCACAACGGGTTACCGATTTGGCCGAAAACACCGTTCTTCAACTTGGCGTTTGTCGCTCTGCAAACGTTATGCAGACCGGCAAAGACAAACTTGAACTTGTTGTTTGTGTTTCTTCGGAGTTCAATGAGCGCAACGATAGGCAGATACTCGTCACTGGAAATGTGCTCCAAGTAGCCGTCTGCCTCATCCAAGAGAAGCAGCATTTCCATAACGGCTCCCTTCTTGAAAAGAGCTGAAATGCCGTTTGCCAGATCCTTCAGTGTCTTGGCTTCTTGAATAGCCTTTACCGTGGCGTTAGAATTGGTCAGTCGCTCGCAAATTTCTGCGCTTACCTTTTCTACAAGGGAGTCTTCTGTCTTGCAATCCTGAATGTTTACGTAGACAGCGACAGCCTTTCGCTTTTCGTCGGTAAAGCGGCTGCAGGAACGCTGCAGCAGGGCGGTCTTACCTAACTGACGGCCACCATATACAAAGCATGCACCGTCCAAGTCAAGGATTTCCGTCAATTCCTTTTCGCGGCCAAAGAACATTTCGTCGGTGGTAGCGCCAGAACCATTGGTAAAGGGCTTGTAGACGGTGTAGGGCAAGGTACACTGCAGCAATGCCTTGATTCGTTCGCTCCTATCGAGCGTGCAAAGATACAGGATCAGGACCCTGTCAATTAGCAAAAATGGCAGCTGGTTTTCCTTATGGCAATGCTCGGCCAGTTCGCGACGGTCATTTAGGCTGAGAACTCCGTCGTACAGAACCACGGTATACTTAGAAATATCCTTGTCTTCATTAATCGTTTCGACCAATTTCTTGACAGGCATCTTTTTGCCTGTTAAGCACAGAACGTTCATTAAGTGAAGATTCGTTCCGAATTCTGCAATGGGATGAGCGTATGCCCTTTGGTTCTTGGGGGTTGCCTTGATTTTGAAACTGAACTGATTCTTGTTCTTTGAGTCATTCTTGGTTGCGTCAAAACCAAGGCCATTGATTACGTAGGATACGTCATAGGCGGTGCCGCACGAAGGCCAGTGCTTGGTGATGTTTTCGAAATCGTTCCTGCGGTTTTCGCGGATATCCTCTGGCAGTCGATTCCTAATGAAATCGTTACTGAAATTCTTCAACGGCTTTGTGTCGTTCTTTGCGCAGATTTCGTAAAAATCATTGAACTCGCCGGGCTCAGTGAACTTTTCAAAATAGGTGTCTTCACCGCTGATATCGTTAAAGTCGAGGTCCCTGCGTTCAAAACGGTTCATGTATTCTTCTGCGACTGCAAAATTACCGTCTTTTTCAAAGGAGTTCTGTGCGATCTTGAGGCACTTTTTGAGCTTATCCTTTGTTTGCTCGTCCATATTGACGTCGCTTTGCAGGATGCTGTCCAATTTTGCAAACTTTTGATCAAGTTGCAAACGGATCTTTTTCTTCTGATCCCGGATGATTTCGTCCTTTTGACGTTCAAGGGCGTTGAGGAACGACTTAAGGCATGCGTAGTCGCCCAATTCCTTGAAGGAGGATTCAAAATTTGCCTTTACGGACTCAATGGATTCCTTGGCGGTTTCGTTAATCTGACCATAGGTATAGGCGTAAACGATGGAGGCGTTGAAGTCCTTCTGTGTTTGATGGACGTAGGTCTTTTCGGCCTCTTCATACAAGCTGACGTCAAAATCTTCGCCCTTCATCTTGTGAATCTTTTCGAGCAGGCAGATGTTGTCGAACAGTTCAAACGACTTGTCAGAAATCTCCTTGACAACTGTGTCCAGGTCCTTTTTCGGAGATGTGATGTGCTTTAGAATGTTTCTCCAAGGTTCGTAGAACTTGATGGTGGCAAAGCGTTCGTCAATCCAGGGAACATCGTTTTCGTCCAGCGAAATAACGCCGGTCTGGAGCAGTTCTCCGTAAACGTTGATGTTGGAAAGAGCCTTTTGATCTGCTTTCAAGTAGTTCTTCAAATAGCAGAGTGCGTAAGCAAGAACCCTGTTCTCGTTGTTTTCCTGCCAGCGGTTGTCGTTTTCAAGCTTTGAAATGGCATCAAGCAGCTTTGCTCTCAGCTGGATCAGCTTTGTGTTTACGTCAACCTTGTGGTGATCAACCCATTTCTTTATCAGGTTTAATCGCTGGTAGAAGTGATTTTCAACGCGGTTTCTTTCGTTGTATTTGATGGTTACTTTTTTGCCGGAAATTTCTCGCCATGTGTCGTCGATTACCTGAGACACCTTGTCCTTGTCGATATTTGAATTTTCGTCAAGATAATCGTTAAGGAATGACTCCATCTTGTTAAGGGATTCGCTGTCGCTCATTCCGTTGCAGATGAGGTTCATTGTTTCGTAGAAAAGGCTGTCCTTATTCGTAAAGCATTTTCCGTACATTTCCGGAAGTTGCTTGATGGGTATGGCTGTTCTGATTTTCTGCAGAGTCCCGCTGGCTTCAGCCTTCATGTTTTTGAATTCAACTTGCTTCTGCTCTTCGGAGTTAAGGGCAAGCAATGCAGGTTGAGTGATGCCGCAGTGCTTATCCTTAAGGTGATCCCTTAACATGCTGATGATTGTCTTGAACTCGCTAAGCTCAGGACCGAAGCTGTCGAAAATGTCTAAAAGTTCTTCTGCTCCAGATTCGAGAGCATAATCGTACTGTGCAGGAGGAGTGAGCAGCGCCATGATGTATGTGGCGATCAGCAGCTGCTTGGGACACAGCTCATTGTCAGGGAATGCTTCTGTGATGTGCAGAGATGAATAGTCGGGATTTTTTTCAAAGAAAATATGCGTTGCCAGCTGGAGTTGAGCTGACAACATCTGGCTTTCGGAGTAGCCCTTTTCAAAGCTTGCGGCCTTGGCCAATAAGGTTGCCTGCAAGACGGTGTTTTCTTTGGATCCAGATGTAATGAGCTTGTTGATGACGTAGACAAGTTCCTTGTCGGTGGGCTTTCTGTTTTTCAGCTCGTAGAGTTGGCGCGCAGTGGGGGCGTCGTATTCGAGGGGTTCTTCCTCAGACTCTTCCTTTACGGCTTCAACTTCAACTTTTGCAGGTTCCTCTGCAGCGGTTTCTTCTTCGACCTTGACTTCTTCGGCCTTAACTTCTTCGTTGCTTTCAACTGCGGTTTCTTCGATTACGGGTTCTGCTACCTCTGCAGGTTCTACAACCTCGGGCTCTGCAACGGTTTCTTCTTCGACCTTGACTTCTTCGACAACTGGAGCCTGTTCTTCTTTTTCAGGAGTTGCATCGGAGCTAACAGGGCCGTCGGCGTACTTGCCTCTTACCAGGCCGCGCATTACCTTTTGTCCAAAGACATTCTGGATAGCATCCAGATCTTGGTCGCTATGTTCGTCGGGATCGGTATCCATCAGCTTCAGGAAAAGACGGTTGTTTTCTGCTGCGCCAATAGATTTCTTGATCGTATCCTCATTGCTGTCCTGCAATTGAGAAAGGAGACTTTGGGCGCTATCCTGGAAAGGGGACAATACAACGGCATACTCTTCGAGCATTGCCTTAACGTTGATGAATCGAACGAGGGTTTCCTTACAGCAGGAAATCTGTTTCTTTAATCCGTTCTTGCATTCTTCGCCAACAGCACGGATCATGTCCTTTACAGAAGTGTCTGCAGACTTGGGGACGTTGCCGAATTCCTCGGCAAGGCTGCTCACTGCAGAAAACTGCTCCTGCAGTTTGTTAATCGACTCGATTGCGCTGTCTACGTCCGATTTCGCAGGGTTGCGAAAATCGCTGATGGTTGCAAGGATTTCGGTTACCTTGCCTTTTACGACTTTTTGGCTGTCGTTGTATTCCTTGATTTTTTCAAAAAATGCTCTGGATTCAGGAAATTCGTCTGCACTAAAGTGCATTTCACTTGCGAATCCAATTAAATCATCATTAGCCATAATAATGCCCCTTTTTAAATAATATAATCATAAAAAAGGGAGAATGTGTCAAAAATGTTAACAAATTTATACAAAAGGGCGGTGGCACAAAAATTTGACAACTTGCCTTGGATTGGCGATATAATGCATGGAGCTTTATTTTCACGAGGCACTATGCTCAAGTATTTCAAGTCGGCGCTGATCGGCCTTCTGTTCATTTACGCCATGATGTGCTACGGCTACTATGGCGTCCATGTTGTTTTCCGCATGCTCAATTGTGTGGCCGGTGGCAAGATGGTGGTGGGGATTGTGACCGCCCTTGGGCTAATGGGATTACACGTTGGGGTTGGCTATGTGATGAGGAGGCTTGATAGGCATGCTTAAAATCAACAAGACCATCGTGTGTGCGCCCATTCATTTTAGCGACCGTTCCAAGGACGTTCCGTTTTGCCTTGAGTTTGAGCCGTTCAGTACGAATGTTTTGTGGTGGTACAGTCAAAGTTCCGAAGAAGACCGCGAACTGATGCGGGACTTTCTCAATGGCAAAGAAGTCGTACGGGAAAGGTGCTCAGTGACGTTCATTGTGGCCGATGATGTGTGCAGGGATTCCGAAGAGGACTTGCTGGATTTTCTGGTCTTTACAAACAAGCAGTTCCGCGTGGCGCAAACTGTAAATTCCTCTAAAATCCAGGCGAAGATCATTTGGAAGTCCATGAAGGTTGCCCGGCGCTTTACCGGTTGTAACAAACTGCATGGCAAGTACCGTATGATCTGTCTCGAATTTTCCGTGAAGCTTCGCTACGATGTTCCTGGTGGAATACCCTCATGTGGGTCTGGTCAGGGTCAGTTCTATTGGCTGGACCAGGCGCCGACTTCTCTCGGTTACTACGATTGCTTGCGCGTTATCAAGATGATTGTCTCTAAGGATGGAGTCTATTGCGGCTCGGGTAAGTTCCTTGCGCCTGTTCCCAAGACCAATTCGGCATGCATCGAAATATTCAAGGCCGAAATGAAGCTGGAAAAGGACTTGGTGAACTTTGCCTCTCTTTTGAAACTGGGTTCCGACTTTGCCGCAGACGCGGGTGACCGTTTGGCATTGTCCAGTGGCCTGGCAAATTTCAAGTTCACGTACCGTGGCCCAATGCCCTATATCTTTATGTCGTTTGGGCAGGACTCTGCTCCAATCGGGCGTGGTGCCGCTTCAATCGGGCGTGGCCCTAATCTTTCCACGACGGAGGTCAATGTTTGCCTGCCACAGCTTACCGAAGGCCCCCACTCTATCGTACACGGAATGCGCGAGGTTGCGAATTATTGCACCCGGAGTATTGACCAGTGGATTGCCAGCGGCGTTATGAAGCATATGTCTATTGAAAGCGGTGGTACGCGGGTTGCCGTGAGAACGGCTGTACAGTACGGCGTAATGGCTGGAAAAACATTCGACGAGATAGTGGAATTCCTGCGTAACTTGTGCGCTTTCCTTAACGCCTATGCAAATTTTCTGGAGTCGATCATGGGGGCGGTCCGTAACCATTCCCGTAGCGATAGCACCATTGTTCGAAACTTGTGCGGCCTGGTAGTCAAGGCGGTGATGGTTTCGCCGGTGGACTACTTGGATCACGAGGTGGAACCTATCCGGAAGCTTGCGTACTGGTATGTGGTGGGTGCGGTTTAACTTTCGTGAATTTTTGACAATTCAGCCCGAGAGGCTGATATATAGCTTGGAGGTCTATCAATGACGGATGAAAATATGAAAAACAATCTGGAATTGGAAAAATGGGAACGTGAAGTGGAAATGGCAATCAAGAAAGTTGCCGAGGCAAAGTCCCGCCTTTCCTCTGCGCTTTGTAATCGGGACAAGATGCAATTGCGGTGCGAAGCGTTAAAGTGCAATCTTGAAAAAACGCAGAATGAATTGAAAGCCGCCGAAAGCGAGTATCAGGAGTTTGCAAAGTTTGTCGAGGAGTTTAATCTTCGTGTTGGTGCCCTTGAAAATCGCCTGGCGGAATTCAAGGCTCATACCGAGAATGTAGGTGGTTAGTTATGCCGGTCACCAAGCACGATATCTTCTCGGTTGCCCGCACCATTGTGTGCGGCGCCAATTATTAGTCCTTTAGGGATTATCCGCCACGAACGTGGCGGATGTAAAAACCGCCCGCTATGACGGGCTTTTTTTATCTCAGGTATGTGTTGATTTCGCCGGACATGACGGCCTTTGCAAACTTGGATGTGGGATTGTTGCTGGGTGATTCAAAAGGGGAGATGAAATGGTTCACGTAAAGCAACGGATCAAGGAAAATTTCTTCCGAGGTCGGGGCCTGCGGGTTCTTTTCCCATTCGTAAATTGCAGCGAGCTCCTCCATGCTTTGGGGATTCTCAATGAAAAAGCCCTTTGGGGACAGATAGTACTTTCCCGGGTTGTTCAGGAGAAGCTTTAAAGCGTTCAGTCTGTGACTATTGACGAGCATGTTTCCTGTAATGCTGTGGGGGACAATGCTGATTGGGTTTCCGTTAGGGGGAGCGTGTTCCGGAATTTCATTCACAAGCTGGATTTCACAGGTTGCGTCGACGCGAGCGCTGTTGCTCCAGGAAAATGCGGAAGACTGTCTCTTGATGCCCATCAATTTTGAGTTGATTTTCAGTTCTTGACGGCCGATTTCCAAGGTCAGGGCGCCGGGGGTGTCAAGCAGGGTCTCGTTTGCGCAGCCCCTGGTATCCACATGAACCTTGATTTCTGTTGGCTCCCCGTTCAACAGACTACAGAGGATGTTATCGTCCTCGGAATAGAGCTCCTTTGCCCTAGGGAGGTGTAGGAAACTGGTGGTGGTTTTGATGGAGTCCACATATTTGTTTGGGACGGGAATCTGTAAAAAGTTTTGACAAAATCTTTTGAAACTCCGATATAGTGATTGAAGGTCGATAATAACTACTGGAGAATCTATGTTCAAGTGTTTCCTGCCCATATCCACATTCTGTGCGCTTTTCCCGGCCATGTTTGTCTATGGCGCTTGCTCAGTCATGGTTTATTACGATGTACGGTTGAACTTGCTTATGGGAAAGTCCGGTGTTGGAATACTCGAGTCCCTGGTATATGGAGTGTCTTTGTCCTTTATCGTCGGATGTTACCGGGCTTTCTTTGATAAGAAGCAGTACCTGCTGGGTATTTCACTAGCCTACGCCGGCAGCTTTGTTTGCTGTTTGCTCAGTAGCTTCAGTGCACCGCTCATGGAGAGAATTCCGTATGATTTTCGGGTCTGTAGCAATTCCCCTGCGTTGTTCGGTGCATTCCTGGTGGCGCTGGCTTTACATTTTGTTGTGCTCATAGTGAAGAGAATCCGAAAGGAACTGTCGGTCCCGTCAAAGGAATCGTAGTCGGTTGCAACATCCCGTGGAAATTCGTATTTTTTGAGCGTAAACACGGGAGTTTTTATGAAAAAAGGTTTTTCCCTCATTGAAATTATGGTGGTGGTGGTCATTATGGGTGTCCTCGCCGCCGTGGCTGTGCCGAAGCTATTCGGTCAGGTTGAAAATGCCAAGATCGCCTCTGATATCCAGGCTATCAGCGCCATCAACACTGTAGTGCTCCATGCGTCTATGGATGATTCCTTCCAGCAGTCTTTTAATAAAACCATTGCAAATACTGCTCGCGTTATGAGAATGAGAATTTCCTGGGCTGTGGCAAATCAAGCTTCTTATGAACTCCAAAGGCTCGTTGTGGAAACTATCAAGTCTGGTGTCGGTAGCGAATATGTTGAAGTGGGAGGAAGTTCCTCCTATTCCAAAGACAGTAAGACAATGGCTTTCTTTAAGAGCTCCTTGTTGAAGAAGAAACAATTGGACTTGATGGTTCTCATTGTGGAAGAAGGTTCCCATTTTAAGATTGCCACTTTCCCCACGTCTAGTAACGGCTCTTCCAGCACTGTGGAAATTTATACCTACCGTGGTCGCCCTGTGGCTGCTGGTGATATTCCTAAGGAAGGTGAAAAATGGGGTAATACAAGTACAAAGGTTGGCTTCAAGTACGTACCTCTCGAAGATTAATCTTGTTTAATTCTTTATAAAAAAGACGCCCTGGTCCGAAGACCAAGGCGTCTTTGTTTTATCTAGAATTTTTGGTTATTCGTCTTTCACGCAGCGAACATAGCGACGACGTGCCTTGGGGAAATCATTTCGATCAATCTCCTTCGGCTGAATGTAACGTGTATAGACATTGGTCGATGCGGTATCAGCACTTTCCGTCGCACTCCAGACGTGCATACTAGCGCCCAAATCCTTCCAACCAACATTGTCGTTACCCTCAATGGCATAATGATACTTACCGCCAGGAATTGCCGAGAATCCATAGTCATCTGTCATAGGATAATTGTCATACCCCTTCCAGGCACCGTTAGGATCGCAGAGGCTCTGGCCTGCGGTGGCGACGCCGTTACTTGCGTCTACAAAGTCAAACAACGTTTGCCATTCTTCGTCAGAAGGAATGTGCCAGCCCTTGGGGCAGATGCCGCGGTTATAGCTGGTGTCGCTAATGACTCCGTCCTTGAGGGCGGACTGGAACTGGTACTTTTCGTCGATGTCCATGGCGGTTGCCCAGGTGTAGAGACGTCCGTAGATTTCGCAGTTTTCAGGTTCGTCGTTATAGCACCAGCTGGAATCCACTCCGGTTGTGACGCGGAGGTTTTCTGCCATCCACATCTGGGTGCCGATACCGACTGTCTTGTAGGTGTAGCCGTCGTATTCCACGGTGCTTTCGACGCGGCTAGTTTCTACAGATGTGCTGGATTCGGGATCCTTGTTTGCAGAGCTAGAGGACTTGGGGGTGTCTTTGTCGGTAGATCCGTTGCCTTCGTCCTTGGTGCTGCTGGAAGATTTCTTTCGGGAGGCTTCCACCTGGCTTTCTACGACCCATTTCCACGCGCCGGAGGTGTCCTGGATGCAGACCACCGTGCTGTAGCCGTATGCAAGTTCGGAGTCTTCGTTGCCTTTGTCGCAGCCCTGCTGGAAATAGGACTCGTTCTTGCTGGCCTCGGTCCAGGAACTGTCACCGCGACAGACAAAGGAAGCGTCCATGGTCTGCATCACGGTATAGATGTTCTTGTCATTGCAGGCGTCTACGAGATGCCCGTTAAGGCAGGAATTTGCATCGGCGTCAAATTCCTGGCCCTTGCAGTAGCCAATGTGTTCGTCATTGGGGATTGTGCTGGAGGAACAGCCGAACAGGGTAAGTGCGGCTGCTGTCGAGATCGATAATTTCAAAAGGGTGCTTTTCACAGGAGACCTCCTCAAGAGTAAAAAAAATAAATCAAAAAATTGGAGATTTCCTCGAATTCAACAATTTTTCGCGTTCGTGTGACCTATTTCATATTACAATGTGGAATGTTTTCTGACACTTTTGAAGGATGAATCCGATATAAGGGTCGGGGGTAACCTTTGTTATAAAGCGAGATTCGAATATGTCAGATCATCAGCCGTCTATGCTTACCGTGGAAATGCGGATTGTGTGCAAGCGCTGTCATTTCAATGTGAACACTGGGTCGCCGAGCTATACGCTGGTGCTCAATCCCTATTCCGAGAATCCAAGGGCCTGGCGTGAACATGGCTCCGACGCCGGGTGTGACTTGCTGTACCGTTTCCTGGATGGGCAAGAGATTGTCCGCGAGCAGAACTATGTGGAGTTTATTGTTCCGGATTTCCATGTCCCGGATTTTCTTTTCTGGATGACAGACGAAAATGTTCCGAATTTTCTGTTCATCAGGAACTCTCGAATCTCCTATTTGAATACGGTGTGTGGTCGCAAAATTCAAATGGAGATTGCCCGGGAAACCATTCGTGTGGAACGGACGTTTAGGGGGAACAGCAAGGAATATGGCGGTCCTTACCGTAAGTTCAAGATTGCATTCTCGACCCGTGTGAAACTTTTGGAACCTGTTGCCGACATTAGCGAACGTGACCTGGAAAAACACTACTGGCTTGATTTGAAATCTCCCGAAAAGGAGGAGGAAACCAGGCTTCGTGAGCTGAAGGCGTTTGTGCGAAATAGGGACGGGATTTACCTAGGGCGCGACAATATGTTTATTGCTCCCGCCCCGAAATGCATTGAGGATTACGAAGCTATTTTCAAGAGCGAAATGAAGTGCTGGGGAAGTCTAGGTTTTGTAAACTTGCTTGCCTTGGCTAGGGATTTGGCGGAGAATGGGGATGACCGTAAGGCTATTGATGAATTCTCCAAGAGTCACGCGCTTCATGATTCGGAGAGTAATCCCCGCATTGTTCGCAAATTTGGAGCGAAGGGATATGATGGTTATACAAGCATTCATATCCTGCTGCCCTGTACGAAGCAACCTTGGCTTTTTTCCCTGGATGTTCGTAATGGGGTAGCCGCATGCGAAAAGTTTGTAAGTTCCTGGATTGCAAACGATCAATTGAGCGATGCCGTTTTCAAGAGTGGGAAATTCCAGTTGACAATTACGGCCTCCTGGGATTCGAGGAATTCCAAGGAACAGCGCCTTTATAAGCCGGTGGAATTTATGAATCGGGTCATTGCCTTCCTGAAGGCCATGCTGAATTTTGTTGATTCCTCGATGTGCAACGAGAACGATGTTCCCATAAGGAATACGAATGCTGCCAGGGAGAGACTGAGCGAACGAATCTTGGAGGCTGTAAGGCTTTCGCCCACGGACTTCCTGGAAAGCGAAGTTACTCTCATCAAGGAACTTGCCAACCGCTATGTCATGGGCTGATCGAGCTGTGTAATTAGCTAATTGAGTCCGCCGCGGTTTGACAGGTACAAAAAAGGCGACCCTTGAGGTCGCTTTTTCTATTGGAGTTTTATTTCTTATTCGACTCGGCCTATTCGATTCGGCCGCTGACAATGTCGTTGTACAGCTCTGTATCTTCTTCGTCCAGGTGGGCCATGAGCTTGTTCTTGTAATAGTACATGTTGGTGCGGCCCACCTTCTTGCGCTCGCTGGTTTGGTCGTCGTTCAGCAGGTTGCTGACCTTGGTCATGGTGTTCTTGTCGCCGTTGGGGCGGCTGATCACTTCACGGTAGCTTGTGATGAACTTATGGGCCTTCTTGTCCTTGGTTACCTTGTCGCTGATAAAGTCCAGAAGGTCGTTTTCGGCGGCCAGCTTACGTTCTTCCTTTTCAGGATTGTACACGTAATCGCGGATCATACGTTCTTCCAGGATTTCCTCGGCGGTTCGGTCGTCATTGGGACCGGCAGATTCCTTCAAGGAGGAAAGAGGTACAAACTTGCTGTTGTACTTCTTTTCGTCGTCCAGGAAATCCAGGGCGCGGTAACCCATATTGCTACGGAAATAGGCGAGGAACGGAAGCTTTGCCGTGGGGGAGGCCTGGCTGTAATCGAAGCTTTCGATGGCATCGAGGAAGTTCTGGTAGACTTCATCGGATACTTCGGCGTATTCGACATGATTCGGGTTCCAGCTGTAGCCGAACTTGCTGGGGGTCTTGCCGATGGGGGTGAACTCGTGGTGTTCCCTCACTACGTCCTTGTAGATGTTGAACAAGGCTTTGGCACTTCCCTTGACGCCCTTCTTTGCCAAGTCAACGAAGGCTCTCTCGATGGTTGCGGTCATGTCCTCGAACTTTGTGTCAATGACTCTATACATTTTCTCTCTCTTGTTGTGCAGCCTCACGGCTGGATGCAGGTAAAGCCTTTCGGCTGGTTTTGTTGGTAATGCCTTGCGGCGAAAAAGGGTGCACTTAGAAACCCCGGTGGCCGTCACGGCTTACCGAGTCGTTTGTCGTGAAGACACGACGCCCCTGCGCCTCATCAAGTGCCTTAGACGAGACGTAGAAACACGCGCTTTTTCTGCGCGTTAACCTCCAACATGCTTACGCATGCTTTGCAACAGCCAGCGGGCTCATGGGCCTTACTGCCGGGACTCCCATAATCCCGGGGATTTAGCGGATTTTCGGTAGGGCGTCATTGCCCTACACTACAAATATAGTAAAACACAATACCGATTCTGTGCCAAAACGTGTCACAAAAAATTTTCGTGTGAACTAGTTGTGGATTGACGGCTAGTTACCTTTTACTATAAAAGAGGCGATATATATATCGTGAAATTTCGCCACTTTGTCAAAAAAAATTTGCTTTCGGGTCAAAAAAATCCCCGGGCTGTGCCGGGGAGACGTTCAAGTATATAAGTATATATGTGTAACTACTTAAAGAACCAGTAGCCCTTGAGGCTTCCGCGGCTCCTGATGCTGTCGAGTTCGCAGATCTTGAAGTATGCGTGGGTGAGGACCAGCGTTTGGAAGCCGTTGTCCAACGTAATGAACTTGGACGTTTCCTTTTCTTCGTCTTCGCCTTTCAGGAGGCTCAGGGGAATGCCGAAGGTGATGTGCAAGGTGTCGCCGTTTCCGTCGGGGAGTTCCTTGAAGAAAATAGTGTCGCCCTGCAATGCAACCTGTTCGTAGTTCAGGTAGGTGTCAAGCATTGCCATGGTGCTGCGGTTGGGGGGCACGGCAACGGTATTGACATATGACTTGCCAAATTCAAAGTACTTGATGCTATTTGTTATCAAGGCCTCTTCTTCGAGGCTCTGAGCCCTAGCAATGGAATCTTGCACCCACTGAACATTTTCGTGGGAGTTGTAGTGAAGGTAGGTGTATTGGCTCAGTTTAAAGGCGTTGAGGGGGGAGAAGGTGAAAATCACGGCGGTAATGACAAGGCTTGCCAGGGTCCACCAGATCTTCTTTTTTATTCGGTCCACCAGCAGGATAATCAGTGAGGCGAGAAGCCAAATAAGGGCTGTGATGATGTAGAACGCGACAAAGTGTGCGTCACACCCGGCGTCGGTAAAGATATCGCTAATGCCCCATGCGGAAATGAATGTCAGGGGGATGGTGACCCAGGGGACCGATTTCAGGAATGCCTTGTCGAAGTTGTCCTTGAAATGGCCGGGATACAGAATGCCGCAGATGAGGATGGTGCTGATGACTGCGGTAAGGGCCATGAATCCAAGGGCTCCAAGGTCACGGACTTGAATAGCGTAAGCGTACACGAAGAATATGTACACTATCAGCACCGGCATGAACAGGAAGTGGATGGTGTTGCTGAAGTACCTGCTGACCTCGCTGTTCTCGTTGGGCTCATTCAGGTTGGGGAGGCTTGCGAAGTACAGGATGGGGAACACGATGCAGATGCTGATGGCGCCCATGTCGAAGAAGAACAACTCATGAATGGGAAGTCGCAGAATGCTGGCGCAAGCGGCAAGGGCTGCCATTGCTCCGTAGAACAGCAGGGTGATGATCGTAGAAGTCAGGAAGGATTTGGTCGATTTCCCGATGAAGTTCCACAGGGGAAAGTCGTCTTTGTCTTTGAAGAAGGGTACGATGAGGGGGCTCAGCACCACAATGGCGCTCCAAACCACCGACTGGGCGATAAAATGCAGGTTGTCCAGGTCGCCGTTGGCGATATAGCCTGCGGTTAGTGCCAGCAGTACGGCCTCGGAGACGCCGGTAATGATCCAGCCGGTCTTGGGGGAGACGTCCTTGGCCTCTTGCATTAGTTTGCAGGTCGTGGTAAGGAATATGGAGAGGGCGGAGAAGGTGATGACCCAGATGAAGAACTTGGGATGGTCGTGGACGAAGCCTTGGATGTCGATGGTCCTGGCGAGGAACATGGAGTAGAGCGCCGAGAAGGTTCCAAAACCCATGGGCAGGGGAAAGCGCTTGAAAACGTCGGAAAGTTGGGTGGGATACTGCTTGATTTTGGTATAGTCCATACTTTTACCTAATCTTTTCGTGATTTGGATTACTTTTTTTCATAAATAGATTATTTTGTAATATGAAAGGCTGAGAAACACTATTAACTATAGGTAGATATGTCCGCAAAGGTAACTAGTAGCGATCGCGTAGAAGATTTGTTCCCGGAAACCCCGGTCCGCAAGATCCTTACCCCTATCGAACGTCTCATGCAGGTGGAAACCACCGGTGGTATCGTTCTGATCATCATGACCATTGCCGCCCTGCTTTGGGCAAACCTCTCCCCGGAATCATATCATCACGTTTGGCACTTGCCCTTCTCGTTGTCCATTGCGGGCTGGGTTGGCGCAGGCGACTTGCACTGGCTCATTAACGATGCCCTCATGACCATCTTCTTCTTCAACATCGGTCTTGAAGTGAAGGGCGAAATGACCTACGGCGAACTGCGTGACCCCAAGGCGGCCAGCTTGCCTATTATTGCGGCTGCCGGCGGTATGCTTTTCCCGGCTTTGATTTACTTGGCTGTTAACGGCATGACTGGTACCGACGCCGCCCGCGGTTGGGGTATTCCTACTGCAACTGATATTGCTTTCGTTGTGGGCTGTATGGCTATCCTCGGCAAGAAGGTGCCCCACGCCCTCCGCGTTATGATCTTGACTTTGGCTATTGCCGACGATATTGGCGCCATTCTCGTGATTGCTATTGGCTATCCCAGTGGCGACGGCTTGAACTTCGCTGCTTTGGGCGCAGGTATCGGCCTTCTGGTGCTGATCAACGTGCTGTTCCATATTGGCGTGCGCAACCTGTTCCTCCACGGTATCATCGGTGTGGCTGTCTGGGCATTCTTCGTGAAGTCTGGCGTGCATCCCACTATCGCCGGTGTGCTCCTGGGTCTTTCTGTTCCTGCCAAGCCGGTGGTTACCAGCGGTAAGATCCGCAGCTTCGTTGCTGGCGCCGATCATGTTCTCTCTGGCGAAACCAAGGACGAACACGAAAAGTATCGCGTATTCTCTCTCTTGACCAAGGCTTCCAGCGAAAGCATCTCTATGCAGGAACGCCTGTTCAAGCCTCTGACTCCGTGGATCAACTTCTTCATTATGCCTCTCTTCGCCCTTTCCAACGCAGGTGTGGAAATCAAGCTTGGCGGTGTGGAAGTTCCGGTAATGGGCGCTGTGGCTCTGGCACTTGTCTTCGGTAAGCCGATTGGTATTTTCCTCTTCAGCTTGCTCTCTGTGAAGCTTGGCATTTCCAAGAAGCCCAGCTACAGCTGGAAGGTTCTCTGGGGCGGTGGTATGCTGGCCGGTATCGGCTTTACCATGGCTCTGTTTGTAGCAAGCCTTGCCTTTGACGTGGGTGACCGTCAGGACTCCGCAAAGCTGGGTATCTTGCTGGGTTCCTTCAGTGCCGCAATTCTCGGTACCATCTACATGAGCTTGGTCTCCAAACCGTCTAAGGACGAACCTGAGGAAGCTCACCACTAAAAAGAATCGCGGGCCTCGGCCCGCTTTTTTTTGTACCTCGCGCCTGGAGCCTCGAACCTCGTGCCTCATTTTGTCTACATGTTACGTTGCGCTGGGAACCGCATCTACACGGGTTACGCCGTGGATGTGGAGGCCCGTTTTAAGCAGCACGTGTCGGGAAAGGGGGCGCGGTTTACCAAGGCGTTCCCGCCGGAATGTATCCTCCGCCAATTCGAACTGGATTCAAAAGAAAAGGCCCTCCGTCTGGAGGCCCGTATAAAGAAATTGAGCCGCCCGCAAAAGAAATTACTAGCTGGCGGGGCGGTTGATGGTGCTGCGCAGGATGGCGCTGTGCAGGGTGCCGCCGCCGAGCTTCTGGAAAAATTGCTTGCCGGTTTGGACGAAACCTTGAAAAAGCCTCGTCGGAAAAAGGCTAGTGGGCAATCAGGTCTACAATCAAGTAGATTGCCATAACGATACTGCAGGCGCTGACAAAGTTCTCCACGAACTTGTTACCCTTCTTTCGCTGGAGGGCGCTGCCGAAGTAGCCTCCGCACCAGGCGCCGGCGGACATGACGATGGCGATGGGCCAGATGATTTTTCCTGCAATTCCAAGAGCGATGGTGCTAATCACGAGGAAGATGGTGGTGAGGGAATTTTTAAGCGCATTGACGTGGATAGGGTCCAGGCCCGTGTAACGCGTCAGGCTAAAGATCTGCACAAAGCCCACGCCAACCTGCACAATGCAACCGTAGATAGAAACGAAGGCGAATCCGAAGGCGCCGCCGAGAGTCAGTTTTTCAGGCGGGGTGGCTGGCGGCTTGCCTAGAATGTCCTTGCGCAAGCGCCCCATAATGACCACAAGGCAAATCACAACGGCAAGAAGCGCCTGGAAGGCCTTGTCGCCAATCTGCATCAAGAAACACACGCCAATGAGGGCGCCCACAAGCGACGGGAAAAACAGCTGCTTGAAAATTTTCTTGTTCAAGTAGCCGTGCTTTGCCAAGTTGTGAACGCTGCTCAGGTTTCCGATAATCAGGCCGATACGGTTGGTACCGTTGGCTACTGTAGGTGGCATTCCCAAGAAGATCATGATGGGAAGGCTAAGAGTGCTTCCGCCCCCAGCAATGCTGTTGATGAGGCTGACGATGGCGCCCAGCAAAAAGTATGCGGGGTACTGCGCGTATTGCCAAATTTCACTGCTGGTAAAGTCCATGGGGGCGTGCCGCTGGCTTTAGCGTTCCAGTTCCTTCTTCAGGAAGTTGATGTTGTCGGTAACAGTCTTGATCTTTTCGTATTCCGGGTATTCGTCGTTGCAAGTGTTCAAAGCGCCGATAGCCTTCAGGATAAGTTCCTTCTTCTTCTCGGGCTTCTTCTGCTTGGTGGACTGGGAATACAATTGAGAAGCGGTCTTGCGCTTGTCGGTGCAAACGGCGTCGGCCAACTTCTGGTACTTTTCTGCGGCCTGCTGACGGAGCTTGCTTGCCTTCAAACGTTCCACAAGAACCTTAGCCTTGTCGTAGGACTTCTTTTCGATGAGAGTGTCTACTTCGGCCAAAGCCTTTGCCGGGTCGTTCTTTTCCCAGTACTTCTGGTCTTCGGAATTGATGGAAGTCTGAAGTCTCTGGATGTAGGCGATGAGGTTTTCAATCTGCAAATCGTTTTCGAAATCGCGGTAGCGCATCTTGAATTCGTTGGCCTGCTTCAGTGCTTCGTCAAAGCGGGCCTTGGCTTCTGCCAATTCCAGAATTTGGGTCTTTTCCTTAAGGGCCTTGCCCAGCGTGTTCTTGTAAGCAATGCGCTTCTGGTCGTTAGCGAAGTTCATCAGGGAATCGCCGGGAGCGAGAGCAATAAGGCTGTCCGCAACTTCTGCCACCAAGCTGTAGGCAGCCTGTACGCGGTTCATGTTCTTGATTTCAAGAATCATGGGCTCGTACTGCTTGGCGCGTTCTGCATTGGTCATGCCGAATACATTCAGAAGAGAGTCGGCGCGGTTGCCCCATTCACTCCACAAGGGCTTGAGAATGCGGAAACGCTGCAGGTAAGCAACGGCGCCGTCAACGTTACCCTGCTTGAACAAGGTGTCGGCGTAAGTGAAAATGTCGTTGACAATGTTGGGTAGAGCCTGGTAAGGGTCCACGGGAACCATGGTGGGCTTTTCGGCCGGCTGTTCTGCAGGTTGTTCCGTAGGCTGCTGAGTTTGCTGTGTTACGCTGGAGCTGCTTGCCGCGGCCACAGAGGAGCTAGAGGCTGCCTGGAGTGCGCTGGGTTGCGTAGTGGTGCCCTGTGCAGAAGAAGATTCTGTTTGAGCGCTGGAATGAACTGCGGGCTGCTGAGTAATAGGCTGAACGTCGTAAGGCAAGGCGGCTTGTTGCACTGCGGGCTGGGTTGCCTGCTGTGCTGCCGGTTGTGCGGATTCGTTGCCTGCAACAGTTTCAGTTGCGGTTGTCGGTGCTACAGGAGCGGTTTCCACAACGGGGCAAGGTTGCTGAACGGCGCATGCGCCCAGCAAAGTTGCCGTGGAAGCTGCAGTCAAAATCTTAACAAACTTCTTGTTCATTGCTTATACTCCTTTGGCACGAGCTAAACTATTCCATGTCCGCTTCGATGGGAACGAATGCGCTGTTGCTATTGAATTCAGAGGGCAGATCCCAGTCGTCATCCTTAGGCATTGCCTTGGGGGTGTTGCTTGCAGGGGCTGCTGCGGGAGCGGCAGGTTGTGCAACAGGTGCTGCCTGGGCTGTAGCCGGTGCGGCTTCTGCAGAGGGCTGTACTGCAGGAACTGTTGCGGGCTGTGCCTGAGCTGTTTCTGCGGCAGGTGTTGCAGGTGCTGCGCTTGCTGCGGGTGTGGAACCTTCGGCAGTTGCAGGCTGTGCTGCGCTTGCGTCAGCAGATTCTGTGGTCGGTGCAGGCTGTTCGCTGCTAGGCATAGGCAGGCTGATCATGATGCCGCTTTCTGCAGCAGATTCAGCTGCGCGTTCCTGAACTTGGGGCGGAGTGAAGCCGGGCACGTCAAGCCAAGGCAGCGGGCGTCCCTGGGACGCATCTGCGCCGGCGAGTGCAAGACCCGTCATGGGATCAACGATCAGCTGGCCACGTTCGTTACGGAAATTCAGGGGAACTTCGCCGGCCGCAATCATGGAAATATCCAGGAAGTCCAGCTTGTTGGGGGTTCCGAGAATTTCAATTTCTTCCTTGGCGAATGCTGCCCACTGCGGCAAGCCACCGCTGGCGCCTGCAATTCGTGTACGTCCAGATTTCAAGGGCTTGTTGTCGTCGAAGCCCACGTAGCTACCAATGGCCACCACGGAATCCAAGGCAAGGCCGTTCTTCTCGCTCACGTAAGTGGGGAGAGCGCCCAGGAAAGCCACGTTACGGTAGTCGTTGGTGGTACCGGTCTTACCCAGGGTGGGGTAGCGGAGCTTAGTGCCCTTATCCGGAGAGGAAACTGTCATGTTGCTGAACTGGCTTCGTGCGGTACCGTTAGTAAATACGGAGTGGAGCATTACGGCCATCTGGGTTGTGACGGTGTCGTCCAATACAACCTTTTCTTCGACCTTGTTCTTGAAGATCACCTTGCCATCGCGGTTTCTGATTTCCTTGATGAAGCAGGGATCGGTCCAGTCGCCGTCCTTGCACTTGAACACCTTACCGGTAAGCAGTGTCTGGTAGGCGGTAGAAATTTCTGCCAGGGTAATTTCATTGACACCCAGCGGCATACTGAATACCTTCTGCAACTTTTGATGGATACCGATTTCCTTGGCAAAGCGAGCGTATTCAGCCATGGAGAGAGAACGCTTGTAATCCGGCCAGTAGCGGATGTGGTCTGCATCCAGGTAGTCGGTGCTTGCGTCCACCGGTTCGATCATGGCGCTTAAACGCTTCAGGTCGGCCAGAGTGAAATCTTCAAACAGTCTGAAGGAGGCGGAAGGCGGCAAGGTTGCTGCCAGGTCCGGATCCAGTTCGCTTGCTTCACGGAGGCGGAGAATGTCAGAGTAGTTCTTGTAGTTGTGCTTGATGAACTGAATGGTCTGGGCGTCTTTCTTGGCCTGCTTCATGGCTACGTCGTTGTAGGTTCCGTAGCGCATGTTCAAAAGAGCGCGGGCGGCGTTTTCACGGCCTTCGTTCTTCAGGATTTCAGCCAGGGCTTCCTTGGCCTTGGTAAATTCGATTTCCTTCTTGGTTTCATCCTTCAAGGTAAGGCCGAACTTGTCGCGGAGTCTTACGAAGTAAGCCTTGTATTCTTCTTCAGCTTCACGGGCGTAACCGTTCTGTGCAGCCACTTCGGCGAATTCTTCATTGTTCAACTTGTCCAGCAAATGTTCCAGCAACCAAATACTTGCGATGTTTTCGGAACGAGTGGTTGCCCAGGCGATACTGACCACGTCACCCTTGTTCTTGTGGTCCGGGCGCGGGAAGTAGAACTGGTTCACATACTGGAATACGTTGAAGTTGTTTTCCAGCGGGTCCAGGTAATTCCAATGGTGTTGCAGGGCAAGTGCGTAAAGCAGGGGCTTCCAGCTGGAGCCCAGCTGACGCAGTGCCTTGAAGCTACGGTCAAATCCGGTGTTGTGGAAACCGCCCTGAGTAGCGACCACGTTACCGTTCTGGATGGCGAACAGGCCACCTTGCAAAACGGGTTCAGTTTCAATCTGGCAAGGAGCGAAACCATTCACCAGCTCTTCGCTCATCACGCTGACCAGGAGGATGGCGCCTTTCTTCAGCTGGCTGCCAAGAAGCTTGCTTACGTCAATAGGCTTCTTGGGATCGGAGCTGGCCTTCTTTGCAAATTCTTTCACGGCTTCTTCGGAGACCATGCCTTTCAACTGGCCGAAGCTCAAGGTGAGAGCCTTGAGGCGTCCGAGGGAATCTACATAAACGCTGTCCACGGCACCGTAAAGGTAGTCGCCCTTACGAGCGCTCTGTGCCTTGCTTGCGAACTGGGACTTGGGCAATACGAAACCGCCCAGCTGCATCTGAAGATTACTGATGTTTGTCTGCAGTGCACGCTTTGCTGCGTTCTGGGACTTTGCATTCAAAGTTGTGGTAATGGAGAGCTGAGCCTTGCGCCAATCTTCGATGCCTTCCTTTTCGAATTCAGCAGTGAAGTAGTCGTTGTCCAACTTTTCTTCAATTCGTTCCAGGATGGTGCTTACGCTAAAGCGGAAGTTTCCGTGGTTGAATGCCAGCGGCTCGGACAGGGCTTCGTCCATTTCTTCCTGGGAAATGTATTCTTCTTCCACCATGCGGCCCAGCACGTATCTCAAGCGTTCCTGGCCGCGGGCGATGGCACGTTCGCGACGTTCGGTGCTACGCTGGATAAAGGGGTCGTAGTTGAAGGGACCCTTCACGGAGCCTGCGATGAATGCGCATTCGGCGAGAGTCAGGTCCTTCAGTTCCTTGTTAAAGAAATACTGTGCGGCAATAGCCACGCCTTTGCCGGTACCGGAAACGTGGAACTGGTTCAGATAGAATTCAAGAATGTCTTCCTTGCTGAAGTGCTTTTCCATGCGCAGGGAGTTGATCAGTTCCTTGCCCTTTTCCTTGATGGAGCGTTCTTCGCGTCCGAAGATATTCTTCACAGTTTGCTGGGTCAGGGTGGAACCGCCCTGACGCATGTGGCCGGCCTTGATGTTGCTGACCATGGCACGGGTAAAGCCGTACATGCTGAAACCATTGTGGTGCCAGTAGCCGGCGTCTTCGGCTGCGATCAAGGCGTTCACAATGTTCTTTGGGATGTCGCCATAGGGCACGTACACACGGTGGTTTGCATCGAAGAACGCGCCTAGTAGTTCCTCGCCATCGTTGTAATAGACTCGGGTTTCCCCAGAGAGAACCTGGAGAATAGTCTTACGGTTGAACTGGTTGTCGGGATCCTTTTCAGGGAGGACCTTGAACACCAAAATGTATACCGGGATGCAGCAAATGATGCCCACGAGAGCGAATGCTGCTACAATTTTGAAAAGTTTAGAGAGAAGACGCTTCATACCATTTTAAATGTAGAATTTTTGATTTTTTGGGATTTGCCATGTAAAAAAAATGGTGGTTTTGGGGTGTTTTTCACTATTTATGTCGTGTTCCCCTTGAAAATATGTCAGAAATTAAGTAAAATTTGTGTCCCCAAGATGGGAAGATGGCCGAGCTGGCCGAAGGCGCGTCCCTGCTAAGGACGTATAGGACTAAATCCTATCGCGAGTTCGAATCTCGCTCTTCCCGCTGAAAAGCCCCGAGCAGCAATGCTCGGGGTTTTTTCTTTATAAGTTGCATGGGGCGGAGCCCCCTGGACCCCCGATTCGCAAAAGTCCGTGCATTTGCCCGAACTTTTTCTCATGTCTGAGGGGGAGTAAACTCCCTCCTCAGTTTTTCTTCAGGAAGGTGCGCGAGGCACGCCTTTCGGTTTTAATTGCAGGTTGCATGGGGCGGAGCCCCCTGGATTTTTGTTTTTTGAGGGATAATTTTGTAAAAATGGCTTGATTTACGGGAAAAATGGTGCCGAAAAGGCCGGTTTTCCCGTAATTTCATGAACAAAGTAATGGGATTTTCTTGAAAATGGCATTTTTTGCTTGGATATACGCCGATTTTTATATGAATTCCCCCAAAGATTCACCGATTCTGTCAATTTTTGTGCTGAAATAGGGCGGATTTTTAGGGATAACCTGGTGTTTTACGGGAAAAACTCTTGATTTTTGTCTTGTTTTCCCGTAAAAGGCGAACTTTTTTCCAACTTTTGCTCCGGAACGGGGTAGATTGTTTACGAATTCTTTTGAAGTTTTGCTTGACTTTTAGGATTAAAAAGTGGATATTATATCCGGTTAAGTCTAAAAAGGAGATTTTGAATGAAGTGTCTCAACTTTATCGCAGGTGTTGCTCTTGGCGCTGCCGCTGCAATTCTCGCTATCAAGAAGTTCAAGGTTTGCTCTTGCTGCAAGGGCGGTGAAGACGAAGAGAATCCCGCCGTCAAGGATGCCGAAGAAGCTGTGGAAAATCTCCGCAACTCTGTAGACAGCCTCCGCAAGGAACTGAACTCCCGCATCGAATCCGAACAGACTTACGCTTCCCAGTGCGAAGAACTGAAGGATGAAGTGGCCAAGAAGGATGCTGAAATCAACAATCTGAAGAATGTCTGCGACAAGCAGGCAGGCCAGATTCGCAAGCTGGAACCGTAACAGGTCATTTTAGACCATTTTCCCGCTAAATTGCCCCCTTTTGGGGGCTTTTTTATTTGTACATTGTGGTTGTGGCACGAATTTTGCAAGCACAGATGCGAATTTTGATGATGGTACTGGTGGCGGTCTCGCTGCTGGTATTTTCGGGCTGCGAAGAAATCGAGGAAGAAAAGCCTTGGATCCAGGTGGAGCGTCCTGAGATGCTCTTTACTGACACCACCCTGATGGACAGTTATGATAGGGGCATGTTGGCATGGAAGCTGAAGACCGCCTATCTGGAACGCTGGGGAAACAAGGACCTTGTCTTTGTGCGCCCGGTGCTGGTGGACATCTATGATTCCACGGGAGAGCGAACCGCTTTCCTGCGTGCGGACTCTGGCCGCCTCGACATGAGTTTCTCTTACGTTTACGCCTACGGACATGTGTATGCCCTGACCCCGAAGGGCGCCTCGGTCCGCTCCGATTCCCTCCTGTGGAACAAGAAGGACAACTTGGTTCGCACCGAAAGTTATGTGCGTGTGGTCAGCGAAGATGGCGACGTGCTGCAGGGCAAGGGTTTTGTCAGCGACGCCCATATGGACAACTGGCGCATTCTCGCCAACGTCACAGGTATTTTCCAGGACGCTGCCAAGCGCCTGAAGGATGAAGATAAGAAAGAGGCCGATGCTATTGAAAGTAGGGACAAGGCAAATGATAATGCCTCTCCCCATCGCCCGCCCATCAAGAGTGCTCCTGGTCAATCGGGAGGGCGCCGATGAATCGCGGTCTTCTCTTTTTTCTGTTGTTCTTGTTTCCGGTGGTAGCCTTTTCCCAGACTTCGCCGTTGATCATGAAACATGCGGATAGCCTTGCGGTGTCCCGTAAGCGCGGCACCTTGATTTTGCATGGCCGAGTGCACTTCGTTCACGATAGCGTTCAGTTCCGCACCCAGCGCGCCTTGTGGAACAAGGATAATGAAGTAGTCCAGTGTGAAGGAGGCTTCAAGTTCACGCATCCCAACGGCTATGTGAATGCGGACAAGGGCGTTTACCAGAAGAAGGATAACATCGCTATTGCTACCGGAAAGGTGAATGCAGGCGACTCCGCCCACACCTACTTGCTGACGGGCGAGCACTTGGTCTACAACCGTCAAGATGAAATTTTGGACATGCCGCGCGACCCGCACTTGTACCAGTTCGAGAAGAAGAAGGATGGTACCGAGGATACGCTTTCCGTGGTGGCAGAGCGCATTATCTATAACAAGAAGGATGGCATTGCACAGGCCCACGAGAAGGTTGTAATCATGCAGCAGGAAGTGACGATTTCTGCGGACCACATGAAGTACAACAAGTCTACCGATGTGGCTGAGGCTTACGATCATGTGACCCTTACCCAGGACGATGTGACCATCTTTGCGGACAAGATGAATTACAACAAGAAGGATGACTTTGCCGAGGCCTTCGATCATGTGAAAATGACACAGAAGGATATGGTGGTCACTTGCGACACGGGTTACTTCGACCGAAAGAACAACTGGGTTTCCATGAAGGGACACCCCACTTGCGACTTGAAGGGCTACCACCTGACTGGCGACTCTATTTTCCTGGTGCTTGATTCTACTGGCAATTCTTTGAAGTCGGCTCTTGTGATTCGCAATGCTCACGGAATCCAGGAAGAAGATGCCAAGGGACGTACTCCGGGCCGTGTGACGGAAGCCTTTGGCGACACACTCTACGCTCAGTTCGAGAACAACAAGATTGAACGACTTTATGTGAACTTGAATGCCCACGGAAGTTTCTACGAAACAGACTTGAAGGATTTCCGCAACCTGATGGATGGCGATCGCCTGGACATGTATTTCAGGCGCGGCAAGATGGACCATGCCGTAGTTTCCGGCAAGGCACAGAGTACTTATTTCTATGTGAAGAACGACCGCTCCATTTCTGGAAAGAACGAGGCCACTGGCGATACCATCCATATTACTTTTGACGCGCAGAAGAATGCGGTAAAGTCTCTCCGTTTGCTGGGTAGGACATCGGCCGCCAGCGGAAGGTATGTGGACATGGAGAAGGAAAACCGGAATAAGGCGTCGGCTCAAAAAGATTCCTTGACAAAGTCATTGGAAAAAAGCGATATTATAAAGGAAGAGGTTCCGGTAATCAGAAGAGGCCGTAGAAGGCCTATGAGTACCGATACACCTGCGGAGGCAAAGAAATGAAGAACTTAGTCAGCACGATCCGTACGGAAAAACTTCGTAAGGTATATGGCGGTCGCCAGGTGGTGAGCGACGTTTCTATTCGTGTCTCCCAGGGCGAAATTGTTGGACTGCTTGGCCCTAACGGTGCCGGCAAGACCACCTCTTTCTACATGATCGTAGGCATGGTCCGCCCGGAGTCTGGACATATTTTCCTGGACGATATTGAAATGACGGACAAGCCTATGTACAAACGCGCCCGCCTTGGTGTTGGCTACCTCCCGCAGGAAGCTTCCATCTTCCGCAAGCTTAGCGTGGAAGATAATATCATGGCCATCCTGGAAACCCAGGACATGAAGCGCGCCCAGCGCAAGAAGCGCCTGGAAGAACTGCTTGAAGAATTTAAGATCACCCATATTCGCAAGACCAAGTCCATGAGCTGTTCCGGTGGTGAACGCCGCCGTCTGGAAATTGCCCGCGCCTTGGCTAGCGATCCTTCCTTCCTTTTGTTGGATGAACCTTTTGCGGGTATCGACCCCATTGCGGTGGCCGACATCCAGTCCATTATTTCTGGACTTAAGGATAAGGGCATGGGTGTGCTGATTACGGACCATAACGTTCGTGAAACTTTGTCGATTACGGACCGTGCCTACATTATGTACAAGAGCCAGGTACTTACCGAAGGCTCTTCGGAATACTTGGCTAACGATCCTGAGGCTCGTAGAATTTATCTGGGCGATAGCTTCAGACTGGATTAGGTGTTTGAATGGCGATGGATTTAGGAATGAACTTGGCCCAGGGCCAGCGATTGGAACAGACGCTGTCTCCGCAGCTTCTGCAATCTATCAATATTCTCCAGAAGACTTCCTTGGAGATTGAAACCGCCATCAAGGAAGAAGTGGAAAGTAATCCGCTCTTGGAACTTGATGATAGTGTTCCCGAGGAGGAACGTGAAGTTCGCGATGACGAACTTCCGGAATCTGGTTCGGAGTTGGTGAATGACGCCGCCTCCGACTACGACCCTGACAATAATTTTGACAACGGTTCCTTAGATGATAGCGCCTTTGTAGACCGCGGCCTGCTGGATGATCCCAATGCGGGCGACTTGAACTATGACCGCTATTTAGGCGATGGAACCTCTGATGTAGACGCTCCTTTCAAGGACTTGAATGCGCCTTCGAAGGATTCCGACGAGGAATGGGACCGCCCCATCAAGGATAACGGCAAGAGCCTTCAGGAACAGCTCCGCGACCAGCTGATGCTTTGGTCCGGAACCCGCGAACTGCTGGAACAGTTGCGTCAGTGTGGCTGTACCGAAAAGCGTTTTCGTTCCCTGGTGGAATATCTCATCGACTCCGTCAGCGAGGAAGGCTTCCTGCAGGGTGGCGAGACGCTGGGCGACTCCGGCTTGATTCCCGCGGCCACCGTTACCAAGTCCTCCGACGAATACATCAATGAAATTGAAGCAATGCTTCGCGGTGAAGTCCCGCTGGAAGAAACTTCCGTGCCGGTACGTGAAGCGGTCCATGTGCTGCAGGGCTTCAATCCCCGCGGTATCGGTGCCCGCGACCAGCGCGAGTGCTTTTTGATTCAGGCCTACGCCATTCCCAAGTTCCCGGAACTGGGTATCAAGATTCTTGAAAACTGCTACGAGGATTTGCTGGCGTTACGTTATGCGAAGATCGGCAAGACTCTGGGCGTTTCTACGGAAGAAGTGCAGAAGGCTGTGGCAAGTTTTGCCAAACTGAATCCTCATCCCGGATTCCAGCTTTCCAATGCCCGCGTGCAGACTATTTCTGCGGACATGAAGATTGTGGAAAAGCGCGGCAAGTTCGAAGTGGAAGTGACTCGTTCCTCCACCCAGAAGCGCCTCCGCATTAATCAGACCTACAAGTCTATTCTCGACGACAAGAGCGCATCCAAGGATGCCCGCGACTTTGTGAAGACCCACCTGAACAAGGCTGTAGAATTCATGAAGTCTCTGGACAATCGCTACTCCACCATGGAGCTGGTGATGCGTGCAATCCTTAAGCGTCAGAAGGAATTTTTCTCTCAGGGTCCGGCTTTCCTGAAGCCCATGGTTCTGCAGGATATTGCAGACGACGTAAAGCGTGACGTAAGTACTGTGAACCGTGTGACCAACGGCAAGTTTGTGGACACGCCCTTCGGTGTGTACGAACTGAAGCGTTTCTTTACTTCGGGTATTAAGCAGAAGCCTTCTGCCGGTAATGCCGCTACTGCTGGCGCCGAAGAAGAGGTGCTTGGTTCTGCCCAGGTGCTTGACGCCATGAAGAAGATGATTGATGAAGAGGACAAGAAGAAACCTCTTTCCGATCAGGCTATTGCGGACAAGCTAGCGGAGATGGGCATGAAGGTTGCCCGCCGTACTGTAGCAAAGTACCGCGAAAACTCCCTGAAGATCCTCCCCGCAAGCCAGCGTAAGCAAATTAAATAAAGTTTCTTTCTGTCATTGCGAGCCCGTAGGGCGTGGCAATCGAAGCTCTGTTTACCTCAGCGTTTATGAGATGCAAAGGGGTTACCACACGTCCACATAGTGGATGAAGCATTTGTTAGTGCTTTAGCACTTACAAAGACTTGTCCCCTATGGGGATAATTCTCACTAAGGGCTAAAGCCCTAAGTGTTCATTTACCTTTGGAATCCCCACTCACAAAAGTCCGCTAACACGGACTTTTTCTCGTGTTTGAGGGCGGGTAAACCCGCTCCTCAAGGGGCCCGGGCGGCCTTCGCAACTTTGAGCTGGGGCCCCTCCCGCATAAAAAACGTTTTTTAATTTTTTGAAAATTTTTGTTCCAAGTTGGAATAATGTTTTTGCCAAAAAAAACGTTGGTCTTGTTTTTTCCTGAAAAAAAGATGTATATACTCTAAACGTGAGACGGAAAGTCTCGCAGATATTCACTTTTTTCTACGGAGGTTTTTATTATGGATATTCAGTTTTCTGCTCGTCATTTTAACGCATCTGCTGGTCTTCAGGATCGTATCCAGGAAGAAATGGACAAACTCGCCAAGTTCTATCCGAATATCACCAGCGCCTCCGTCGTCTTGGACCATGAAGTAGAACATCAGCGCCATTGCGAAATTACCGTGAACATTACCGGTTCCCAGGTTGTCGCTTCCGCCGATGAAGAAAATATGGGCAAGGCTGTTGATGTGACCCTCGAACGCATCAAGATTCAGCTGAAGAAGGCCAACGAAAAGCAGAATGACCATCGAGCACAGCCTGTATCCGAAGTCGTTTAACCCAGTCTCTCCAAAAATTGTATAATTTTGGAATATGGCTGAATCAAGATTGAAAGATATTAAGATCCTGCACAGGGAACGCTTCCTTGTGCGGGACTTTTTTTGTCGTTACGGCAAGGACCTGCAGATGGCAAACCATTCTGCGGAAAATTGCTTGGATACACCTATCGCCGAAAGTGGTATTCACCGCCCTGGTCTCGCCATGGCCGGATACACATCGGTTTACAGTTCCCAGCAGATTCAGGTTATCGGTCACACCGAATGGAACTACCTGGAATCTATCGGCTCCCAGGGCCGTGCCAAGGTCTTTGAGAACTTGTCTGTGTTCAAGGCCCCCATGTGGGTGGTAACCCACGCCCAGCAGCCTCACAGGGAACTTCGCGATATGTGCGAGAAGAAGGGCATCCCTCTGTTCTCCACAACGCTTCATACATATGAATTTATCAAGCTGGCCCAGCGAATTCTCGAAGAATTCTTCGCGCCCCACGCCATCATCCACGGAAGCCTCGTGGACGTGTATGGTATTGGTATGCTGTTCGTAGGTGACAGTAACGTGGGTAAGTCCGAATGCGTGCTGGACCTTGTGGAAAGCGGCCATCGCATGGTGGCTGACGACGTGGTCCATATCAGTAATGTGGGCAAGTCCATTATTGGCCGCCCCGACCCGCTGATTAAGCACCATATGGAAATTCGCGGCGTTGGCATTCTGGATATCCGCTCCATGTTCGGTATCCATGCTATCCGTAAGCAGAAGAAGATTGAAACCATCGTGGAACTGCAGCAGTGGCGCCAGGATGGCGGTTACGATCGCACGGGTCTCAACGAACAGGAAGAAGTTGTCATGGGCATTAAGATTCCCAAGGTGGTGATTCCTGTGGCTCCGGGCAAGAACTTGACGGTGATTTCTGAGGTCATCGCCATGAATACCCTGATGAAAATGAATGGCCAGAATGTGGCCGAGGACTTCAATGAGGCCTTAATGCAGAAGATTAAGGCCAAGGCAAAGGGCGAATTCGTGGATGATTTACTAGATTTCGATCCACAGAACTGGTCCTACTATGAATAGATTCATCAGGCTCGTCAAAGAAAACGTAATTCCCTCGATTATTTTTACCATAATCGTGGTTTCTTGCGTTACGGCCTGGTATACTCTTCATCCGGCTAGTCCTTACCATAGCAGATATTCCTTTGTGGTGGCCTACGATGCCATTGGTACCCTTTCCCCGGGCAACCGTGTGGAGGTTCGCGGTATTTCCAAGGGCGAGATCACCAAGGTGGAACTGACTGAAGATGCGGTTTATGTGACTGCCCGCGTACTTGCCGACACCAAGATTCCCGTGAACTCTGAATTCCGCTTGATCAACTCCGGCTTGATGGGTGAACGTGAAATGTGCGTGCTGACCGGCGATAGCCCCGTTATGGTCAATGATGGGGATACCCTGAGTGGTCATTACGACGAAGGTACTTCCGGAGTGGTCAAGAGCCTCCTTGCCGCCTTGGATGACCTGGATGAGGTTCTCGATACTTTGTACGCTTTTGCCGATTCCGTTACCGAAGGTTCTACTGGCAAGCGCATCCAGCGAATCATCAAGAAGGGTGACCGTCTGATAAAGGTCGGTAAGGCCGATATCAAGTCCTGGATTGGTGAAGCATCCCAGTTGTTTGACCAATTGGGCGGTGCCTTGGATAAGCTCAAGCCCATGTTGAACAGTGCCGTAGAACAAGGTAAGCTTAGGGTTGATGATGCCCAGGGTTTGATTTCCCGAGCAGAAGTCCTTTTGAAGCGTCTGGATGGCCTGAAGGACCAGAGTAAGAACCTGTTTGACGACCTTTCCAAACAAGATAATACAGCGGCTTTGATCCTTGCCGATGAAAGCAAGTTCCTCAAGGAAGTGGATAAAATAATCCTTGATGCCAGCAACTTGGTGGCCGATGTCAAGAAGCAGGGCATCCGAGTCAACATTGATTTTGATTTTTTTAGAAAATAATTTACCCTTTTGTAAAAAAAAGATTAGTTTCACTCTATTAGTAGAAGATAGAGCCACTCACAACCAAGGAGCATTACCATGGCTGAAAAGAAACCTGTAAAAATGAGCGACGCTGACCTCAAGTTTTTTGAAGAAATGCTTATTGAAAAACGCCGTGAACTGGTGACGGCTCAGAGCGAATCTGACAAGGCCGAAACTTTCAAGAGCCAGATGCAGGCAGGCGACGGTGGCGAAGCTGGTAACAGCGCTGACCTTGCTACCGACTACAATGCTTTGGAAACCAACTTTGAACTTGCTGCTCGCGAAGGCAAGTACCTGGTCTATCTTGAAGAAGCTCTCAAGCGTATCAAGAAGGGTACCTTCGGTGTTTGCAAGGTTTGTGGCGAACTCATTCCTAAGCCCCGCCTGATGGCTGTGCCTACCGCTACCAAGTGCGTGAACTGCAAGGAAGAAACTAAGCGCAAGGAACGCGAAGACAGCCGTCTTGAAATGGCCCGCTTGCTGGCTGAAGAACAGCGCCGCGAACTGATGGCTCGTGCTAAGAAGTAGTTTGTTGTATGGACGCTGCAAGGAGTGTGCAGCATAAAAAAAGACCTCGGATTAGTTCCGGGGTCTTTTTGTTTTGCGGTATAAAGATGCAAAGGGGTTTCCACCCCTTTGCACTGTATAGCCCCCCCTTAGGTGGTAATTGCGAAAAAATCGGGCTTTTACGGGAAAAATAGAGTGATAAAAGAGTTTTTCCCGTAAATTGTAGTGTTGTCTGTGATGTTGGACCATCATTCTTAAAAAATGACAACAAAAATGAGAAATCCATAGCTGAAATCTTTGAGAAGATGGCCGTAAGATTAGAGAGTGATTAAGGATTCTCAAAGAAATCGATACGTTGTACGTGAAATTACGGGAAACTTGATTGCAGTTGCATTACTTTTCCCGTAATTTGGACATTTTCTACATAGTTTTCGTTTGAACAGAGCGTCCTTTTAGGATGCGAAAAATGTGTCTGCGAGTTTTGCGCGGAAGGCGTGGATGCGGTCGGCGTTGGGTTCACGATGGGGGTAGGTGAAGTTGCTCAGCAGGACTACTGCGGCGCCCTTGTCGGGGTCGGCCACAATACTTGCGCCTGTGAAGCCTGTTTTCCCGAAAGCGCGTGGGGAAACTTTCGTTCCCATGAACTTGGGTGTGTTCAGTTCCCAGCCGAGGCCGGTACAATCCCCTAGGTCGCCTGCGGGACAATGACCGTAATTGGGGTTGGTAAAAGCGTTGGTGCTTGCCAACTTCAGTATGCCTGCGGGGGCTACGCGCTGGCCGTTTTCGCTGCCTGCGACTCCATCGTTCAGCATCATCTGGACGAATTTTAGCAGGTCAGGCACACAGCTGAACATGCCTGCGCTTCCCACGGGGAAAAGCTTACGCAATACCCAGGCGCTTTCGTCGTGAATTTCACCTTGGATCTCCCTGCCGCGGAAACTGCAGATTTCCGTAGGTATGATCTGGTCCTTCGGGATTGAATTTTCGGGGCGCGTCAGCGGGTCCCATCCGGAACGGGTCATCCCGAGGGGTCTGAAGAATCGCTCTACACCTTGCTCCTGCAAACTCTTCCCGGAGAGCCTGCACAGGATAATCCCCAGCAAAACGCTTGCGGGGTTGCCGTAGTTGAACTGCGCACCAGGCGCTGCTGCAAACTGGTACTTGTAAAGCGCATCAAGAATTCCCTCGGGCGGAAGTTCCCTTAGGGTTTTCATAGGGACGCGGTAATCCAGGCTATGTGTCAGCAGGTGAAAAACGCGGATATCTTCACGGTAGTTTGTCTGTAATTCCGGAATGTAGTCGATGACTTTCGCATCTACGGAGAGTTTCCCTTCAAGAATGTAACTGAGGGCGAGTGTAGACGTGGGGCAGACTTTTGTCAGCGATGCAATGTCAAAGACCGTGTCCTGCGCGGTATTCAAGGTAACGACCTGCTTGCTTCCATCGGGAAGGATGAAGCCTGCCACAGCCTTGTTGAACACACCTTCGGCTTCTGCCTGCTTCAAAAGATTCTGGATTTCTTCAATGGCGAATTTCATATTCCGAAAATAGAAATCTTTTTATAAAATCTTATATTTATTCTTGTTGGCTTAGGATATTGAGAAGGTTGTATACTTATGGCGCAAAATAAAAAAACAAGAGGGGAGCATGTCTGGATCCAGTATTTGGTCATCATCCTTTTCTTTTTTGGAAGCATTGCTCTAGTATCGCTGTTCTCTTTTTATTCCTATGCAAATCTGGCCGGTGAAGAAAGTATCCGCTCTGGAATGAGAGCTGTAGAAAAAGATGCCGAAGCTATCAATGGCATCTTGGAAGAAGGCATGGGCCAGTTGCGGACAGTCATTAGGGTGACAGAACAAATCTTGCGAGATGACCAGCCCCTTTCTGAGGTGGAGTCCTTGTTCGTTGAAGAAACGGAACGTATCCGTAAGAAAAAGAATTCCAATTTCTCCGGCGTGTACGGCATGATCAATGGCAAGTATATTGATGGTGGCCATTGGGTTCCTCCTGCAGACTACAAGGTCGAGGAACGTCCCTGGTATACGAAGGCCATTCAGGCGCGAGACGATGAGCCGCAGCTTCTTGCCTACAATGACGTAGCCCAAGGCGACCGCGCTATTTCCATTACCCAGGCTTTTGACAGTAAGCGAAGTGTTGCCGCTCTAAATATTCCCTTCAAAAACTTGAGAAAGTTCTCCAAGCTGGTGAAGAATCAGGATAGTCATTGGGTGGTCATGGATTTGAGTGGTACAATCATTGACCATCATGATGAAATTGAAATTGGTCAGAACTATCTGTCGGATATATTCTGGGGGACAGAGAAGGAAGTCCTGGCTCGAAAGGTGACTCGAGCTAGGTCTGGCATGGTCAAGGTGATTCACGATGGTAAGGAATCCTATGCTTTTGTTGCTCCGGTTCAAAATAAGTGGTTGCTGATATCTATTGTGGAAGAAGCTGTTGCCACGGAAGACATTCGCTGGCTCATGGCCCGCAATGTGATGATTCTAGTATTCCTGTTTGCGGTTATGGTTGCTGTTGCCTCTTTTGGTTTCTTCAGACATCGCAAGGTGGCAAGGATTCTTAGAACAAAACGTGTCATCCAACGAAAGATGAACCATGAGATGCTGGCGTCCATTAACGGCATTCTTGGTATGAACGCTGTGCTTGCGAAGAGAATTCGTGATACAGATACCCGCGAATTTGTGGAAAGTGTTGGTTCAGCGGTTCGTGAACTGAATTCCTTGATTAGTGATGCAAGAGATTTCTCCGAGTTCGAGAAGGGTAACTCCAAACAGGAATCGGAAGCTTACGACTTGTTTGTTCTATTGTCTGACTGCTACAAGAATGTGCTGTCCAAGGCTACCGTGAAGGGCCTTCAGGTGTCGGTGGAATGTGACCCGGATTTGCCTTCTAGCCTCTGGGGCGACTTGAAACGAATCCGCCAGACGGTGAACAATCTTTTGACGGATGCGGTAAAGCGTACGGATGCCGGTGGCATCATGATTTCCGTGGGCTTTGATAAGACGGCGAAGTCTCAGAATTCTTCAGAAGAGAGCGTGGTGTTGAAAATTTCCATCCGTGACACGGGTGAAGCCATTAATGTGGGTTACGATGTTTCCGATGAAAGTTGGAACGGTGCTAGTGCGGAACTGTGGCTGGCCAAGTTATTGCTCACTGCCTGTGGTGGTGATCTTGTGGTCAAGAGTCGCTATGGCGAAAGCACAACCTTTATGATGTCCATTCCTCAGGTGGTTCTGAATGTTGAACCTATGGGGAATTTCCTGGCTCGATACAATGAATCTGTCTTTGCAGAAAAGACCGCCTATGACACGCTGTTCGCTCCCTCCGCAAGAATCCTGGTGGTGGACGACGTGGATATTAACTTGAAGGTAATTTGCGGCCTGCTCAAGGATACCAAGATTCAGATTGATACAGCGGTGAATGCAACCCAATGCCTGGAACTTGTGGCTATCAGGCGTTACGACTTGATTTTGCTGGACTATTCCTTGCCTGTCATGGATGGTATCAAGACTTTTGAACGAATGAGGAAAATCAAGGATTCTCCCAATAAGGATACTCCGGTGATTATGGGAACCGCAAAGACTATTGACTTTAGCGATTCCTACTTGAAGCTGGGCTTGACGGACTTTATTTCAAAGCCTTACCAGGAACGGGACTTGAAGAGAATGCTTGCCTGGTACCTGCCCAAGGACCTGGTGCTGACTCGTGACGACTTGCTGGAATTCCCCAAGGTGACAGCCAAGAAACTATCGTCGACAAAATTTAGTGAAGCATCCATGGAAGAATCAGAGGAACTGGAATTCCACTCTGTATTGACTCCTGAGGAAAGACTTTGTGTCTTTAATGGTGCGCTGAATGTGAAAACTGGCCTGGAGTATTTCTCTCACGATATTCGCTGTTATTGCGAAGTGCTGGAGGAATTAGTTCGTGAAGATAGGACTCCGGCCTACAATAAGGCTTTCCAGACCAAGAACTGGAGCGAGTATCTCGCCTTGATTCATTCTGCAAACGGGGTTGCATCGGCTATTGGTGCGGAAGATGTTGCCAAACTCTCCGGGGATCTCGAGGTTGCTTGCAAGGAGTCTAGGTTTGATGAGGTGGAAAGATTGCATGGTGCGTTCGTAACCGCCTATACTGAAAGCGTTAAAAAGGTAAAGAAGGGCTTGTCTGAATATGAGTATTAATATTGGAAAGAAGGATAAGTCCCCGGTTGAGGTTCAGGAAGGCAAGCGGACAAACTATAGATTGTCCTCCAGTATGAACAATGAGTTCCGAGTGCTCATTAATGAAATTCTCGGTATGAACTCCATGCTTCTAAAGGAGTGCGATAATCCTGATCTGAAGGAGTATGCAGCCAATATTCAAAACGCCGGCAGAAGCCTTTTGTCTCTTGTGAATGACGTGAGGGACTTCTCAAAGATTGAATCTGGCGAAATGACTTATGCCCCGGTCAACTACGATTTGTTCTTGACCTTGAATGAATGCTACGACTTGTATGCTTCCCGTGCCCAGGATAAGAATCTGGAATTCAATTTCAAGATAGATTCCAACCTTCCGGTGGAATTGTACGGTGATGAAAAACGTATTAGGCAGATTATTGGCAGCTTGCTGTTCTATGCCATTCGCTTTACCAAGAAGGGATTTGTCTCTCTTGAGATGACTTTTGACCGCGTTATCGATGGCCCTCGCGATGCTATAGATCTTGTCTTCTTTATTAAGGATTCTGGTGACGGCATTCCTGAAGAAGCCATGGCGCATCTGTTTGAAATTTCGGACCGAATTGAACAACAGCGAGATGTGGAAAGTGCAGACCTTGGTTTGAACTTGACCAAACGTCTTGTGGATTTGCAGTGTGGTACAATTCAGGTTGAAAGTGATTTCGGCAAGGGAACGACCTTTAGGATTTCTATTCCTCAGATGGTAAAAAAGGAAATCTTGATGGGTGATTTTTTTGCCCGCAGAAAGAACTATACCCACTCTGTGGAAACGGAAATGAATAAATTCCGTGCACCTAAGGTTAACATTCTTGTGGCCGATGAGCTGCCCATGAACGTACGTGTAGTGAAGGGCTTTTTGAAGGATACGGAAATCAGTATTGATGAGGCCGGCAATGGTATGGATGCTCTTGAGAAAATCAAGAGAAAGCATTACCACGTGATTTTCCTCGACAAGGATATGCCTACCATGAACGCCGAGGAAACTATGGAAATTCTGAAAGCTCTGGCGGGAAATCCAAACAAGGAAACTCCTCTGGTCATGATGGTGGCCGAAGGCGATTCCGTGTCTGCCTCCGTGTACGAGAAGATGGGCTTTGCAGGTTGCTTGCAGAAACCTGTACGAGAAGAAGCTCTTTTTGCGATGCTTAGCAGGTTGATTCCCTCCAATCTTGTGGAACCTCTGGAAGTTTTGGGTTCCAAGAGGGTGGTGAAACCTGTGGACGGTAATGCACCCCAGATGGCTGAATCCGGCGATGTTGATGTGAAGACTTTGCTTGCCATGATTCAGGAATCCAAGATTCCTTCTGATCTATTGAAACTTTCCGCCTCGGGCTTTGTTGATGTGAATGTGGGCTTGAACTTCTGTCAGAACGACGAGGAGCTGTATCGTAACCAGCTGACGGATTTCCGCAAGCTGAATCGGGAAGATGCTCTGGAATCTGCAATGGACAATGAGGACTTTGAACTTTATCGAATTGAAATCAGGTCCTTGAAGAGTGCTGCTCTGACCATTGGTGCAGTTGATATTGCAAGCCGCGCCAAGGCGATGGAATTTGCATGCAAGGACGGACATTACGATTTCGTCCAGATGCATCATGACGATTTTATTCGTGAGTACAACCAATTGATGAACTTGTTGAGCGAAACGCTTTAAGAGGGAAATGTGGAAGAACAAATTGATGTGTTAAATCCGGATGGAACTTTTGCCGGTTATGCCCGCGGAAGAACGGAGGTTCATACCAAGGGATTGTGGCATCGTACGGTGCATATCTGGGCCTTCGATAAGGATGACAGAATCCTGTTCCAGTTGCGCGCCCGCGTGAAGGAGAATAACCCGGGACTTCTGGACACAAGTTGCGCAGGCCACATCTCTGCTGGAGATAGCAGCCGTAACGCCGCCGTTCGTGAACTGCGGGAAGAATTGGGTGTAAAGAAATCTGCTGAAGAATTGGAATATCTCTTCGAGTCCACCCATGAAAGCGTTTTGAATGGCGGCGAATATCTGGACAATGAATATTATGACGTTTATCGAATTCGTTTGTCCGATGAGGAAGCTGCTGCTTTGGTGCCGCAGCCTGGTGAAGTAGATGATTTCGTGTGGATGACCCGCCAGGAATTTTTTGCCAAGCACAAACTTGATCCTGGTAAATTCGTGGACCATCCCAAGGATTTTAACTGGCTATTGGCCTTGTAGGTAAAATATGTCCAAGGCTATTACCGGTCACCGCTATCGTCATTACAAAAAGGAAACCATGGTCTACACGGTGGTGGAGGCCAACGCCCTGGATTGCGAGGATGTGAAGCCCCTGGTGATTTACCGCAGTGAGTACGAAACTCCGGATCACCCCAGGGGTACCATTTGGGTTCGCGCAAAATCCGACTTTGAAAGCAAGGTAATTTTGCCCGATGGAACGGTGGCAGACCGCTTTACCGAAATAGATTTGTTATAATTGGTGCCGGTGTTTTGGGGTTGTTAAGTGGGTTTTTAATGATCAGTACTTTTAACCTGGCGTCTGTGTACGTGGCGAATGTTATCGGCGCGTTCCTGTTGATTATCTTGATGGCGGCCAATGTGTGGCGCATGCGTGAACGCAGCGAGGAAAACCGTTGCCTTATGGTCATGATGGTCCTCGCCTTTACCAATTGCCTGATCGATCCGGTATCCTGCTCCCTCGATGGCCACCCGGGTGCATTGAATAGGTTCCTTGTTACTTTTGGAAACGCCTGGTTGTATATCGCTCTTATGATGGCTGCGGAATTCTGGGTGCATTTTGTAGAAGTCCATCTGAATGGCTCCATTTCCAAGCGTCATTTGTGGACGCTTAAGGCGTTTGTTATTGTGGGTGCGGCCTTGATGGTTGTGAACTTCTTTGTTCCCATCGTGTTTGAAGTGGATGCCAATAATGTGTACCATCGTAAAAGCTTGTTCTTCTACTATGTTGCGGTAGACTACCTGTTCATGATGGATTCTTTGGTGTCCTATCTTCACAGCAAGTACCGTGGTGGTTCCCTCAAGTTCTTCCCGATATGGGTGTATATCTTGCCTGTTTTTGCAGGCGGCGTCGCACAGACTTTGTTCTACGGTGTGTCGGTTTCCTATGTTGGCCTGGCTGTAGCTGTGGCAGGCGTTCTTGCCAGCTTGCAGAACGAACGGATTTTCAGGGATTCCCTGACCGGCCTGTACAACCGCGCCTATCTGGATTACCTTCTGAAGAAATATTCTCGCCGAAAGAAGGATTTTGTTTCGGGTATCATGCTGGACCTGAATGACTTTAAGCGCATCAATGATGAGCTTGGTCATGCCGTGGGTGATGAAGCCTTGGTCAATGCGGCTTCCATCTTGAAGAAGGTTGTGGGCGATTTGGGCTTGGTTATCCGCTATGCTGGTGACGAGTTCATCATTTTCGTCAATAGCCAGGACGATGCCGTTATTGAGGATATGATGTCCCGAGCAAGATCTGCCTTGCGCAAGTTCAATGAAACCTCTGGTGCGTCTTACGTCTTGTCTGCCGCCATGGGCTCCTGCAAGTTGGATTTCTCTGAATTGCGAGTGGATGCGTTCATCAATGAAATCGATCGCCGCATGTACGAAGAAAAGAGAAATTACTATGCGGAGAATATGAGCATGGACCGCCGCAAGCGCTAGCCATGGTCGTGGTATAGATTTTATCTATTACCAATAATAAATTTTGCCTTGTATTAGGGGTGACCTTTGTAAAGGTAGGTTGATAAACCTGCCTTTTTTATTGCGCTAGCTATAGGAACTAGCTATATTTACGTCATAAAAAACACTACAGCATGTCATTGCGAGCGACAACGTCGCGAAGCAATCGAAACTTTTTAAACCAGAGGAATCATCAAAATGGCAAATCTCGAAACTTTGTGTGTGCAGGCCGGTTGGACCCCCAAGAAGGGCGAACCCCGCGTGCTTCCCATCTACCAGAGCACCACTTTCAAGTATGACACTTCCGCCCAGATGGCTGACCTGTTCGACCTGAAGGAATCCGGCTACTTCTACACTCGTCTCCAGAACCCCACCAACGACGCTGTGGCTTCCAAGATCGCCCAGCTGGAAGGTGGCGTAGGTGCCATGCTCACTTCCTCCGGTCAGGCTGCAAACTTCTACGCCGTGTTCAACATCTGCGAAGCTGGCGACCACTTCATTTCCACTTCCGCCATTTATGGCGGTACCAGCAACCTCTTCAGCGTTACCATGAAGAAGCTGGGCATCGAATGCACCTTCATCGACCAGGACGCTTCTGACGAAGAAATCGAGAAGGCTTTCCGCCCCAACACCAAGTGTGTCTTTGGCGAAACCGTTGCAAATCCGGCCGGTAAGATTCTGGACCTGAAGCGTTTTTCAGATCTGGCTCACAAGCATGGCGTTCCCATGATCGTGGACAACACATTCCCCACTCCGATCCTCTGCCGTCCTTTTGAATTCGGCGTAGACATCGTGACCCACTCCACCACCAAGTACATGGACGGTCATGCCATGGCTGTGGGTGGCGCAGTGGTCGATAGCGGTAACTTCGACTGGGAAGCTCATCACGACAAGTTCCCGGGCCTTACCGAACCGGATCCGTCTTACCACGGCCTTCGCTACACCGAAGCCTTCGGCAAGCTCTGCTACATCACCAAGGCTACCGTGCAGCTCATGCGCGACTTGGGTTCCATTCAGAGCCCCCAGAATGCATTCCTCCTGAACGTTGGTCTTGAAACCTTGTTCCTCCGCATGCCCCGTCATTGCGAAAACGCTCTCGCCGCTGCCAAGTGGCTGAAGAAGCACCCGAAGGTTGCATGGGTTGACTACGCAGGTCTCGAAGACAACGCTTCCTACGCTTTGGCCCAGAAGCAGTTCAAGGGCGGCCTGCCCTGCGGCGTGCTCACCTTCGGTATCAAGGGTGGCCGCGACAAGTCCATCCAGTTCATGGATGCCCTGAAGCTGATCTGCATCGTGACCCATGTGGCCGACGCCCGCAGCTGCGTGCTGCACCCCGCAAGCCATACCCACCGTCAGCTTTCCGACGAACAGCTCATCGAAGCAGGCGTTGCTCCTGACTTGATCCGTTTCAGCGTCGGTATCGAAAATATCGAAGACATCATCGCTGACCTGGAACAGGCTCTGGCCCAGGTTTAGGCTCGAGGCTCCCTATGTCATCCCGGCGAAGGCCGGGATCTCCTTTAAAAAACTCCCGCGACATTCAATCGCGGGAGTTTTTGTTTTAATGGCGTTTAGGTTTTACTCTTTTAGGCCAATTGCTATAGCCCGAATGTTGAAGGTTGCTGTTTTTGTAGAGGATGTGGGTTGCGAGAACATGAACTCGATACTGGTCACTTGCTTCAGCACTTCATCGATTGCCATTTTTTCGCCATAACCTGTCTGCTTGAAGTCGCTGAAATTAAAGCACTTGTGTGCACCTGATGGCGCCTTGGACAAATTGACTTTTGGACGGTCATATTTTAGTACGTTGATCATTAGAGAATCTGTCACACCCAGTTCCATAGTAAATGCAACTTGGGATTCGTACATGATGCAGATGTTTTCCCAGTTGGAAATGTCGGCGGGTTCAAGGGTGCCGTCTTCCTTCTTGCCTGCGATGGAGAAGGCGATGCCTACGTATGGCGAGAAATCCAGGCTTCCCTTGTCAAAGGTGATCTCTCCGCACATGCCGCCGCAAAGGTCAATAACCGGATCGAAGGATTCCTCGTCATAGCTATTTCCTTTATCTACAGGCCACTTGATGGTAGATCCGCCACCTTCTTGGATGTCGTTAAATTCAAACCAAGTACCGCCGGTTTCGCTGCCGTTGTCCAGGCCGGTTTCCACCATGTAAACTTGGTCGTAACCTTTCCATACGTAGTCTCCATCAACGCCAATGACGCAGCCTCCCCATGCGTTAGCAGCCTTGCAAGCTACAGGGGGGTGGGAAGAACTGGAAAAGTCAAAACTTGAAGAACTGGAAAACATTATTACGGAAGAACTGGAAACCGGCGGGTCATCCTGGGTGTACATGCTAGAGCTGCTGATGCTCGGCAATTGGGAATCGCTGCTGCCGAGTGGTCCGGATTCGCTGCTGGAAGGTTCCTGGCTGTCGGAACTCAGTTCGTTGTCGGCGATGATGCCGTCTTCATCACTGGTGACGCCTGCGCCGTTAACGCCGGGATCACCGCATGCGGTGAATGCTCCTATCATTGCCACTGCGGAGGCGGCGAATAATGTTTTAATGTTTTTCTTATTCATGGTTCTCTCTCCCTAGCGGCTGGAGCCGTTGTCGTTTAAATTCTTTGTCAGTGCGAACACTTGCATGTTGACGCGGAAAACTTTTTCGGTCTTTTGGGGCCTTGATGCGATGGCCGCGATGCGCTTGCGGCAATCCGCCAGTTCCTTCAGAATTTCGTCGTAGGCGTTTTCGGAAACTCCAAGGGTAAGGCCGGTAAACTTTCGTTCGTTGGCAGGATCGTTCTCCAAGGCTTCCAGGGCGAACATTCCCATTTGGCGGTGCATATTGCGGAGGGCCAGAGGCACAAATCCGCCAGAACCAGAACTCAGTGCCTTGTCGGTCTGGGTGTAGTTACCTTGAGCATCTTTTTTCAGCAAACCAATCTTGGTAAGGAACTGTAGAGTTTCAGTTACTTCGGCTGCGGTGATTTTCGGCTTGCAGGCGTGTGCCATTTCCAGGGGCTTTGCTCCGGGCATGGCGGGGGCCACTTCGCGAATCACCGGGTTTTTCCAGGAATCAAAATAAGCGAATTCGTCGACACCCAGAATCTTCACGTTGTTTTCGGCGGCAATAGCCTGGATGGTATTGACTGCCTTTTTCTTGTCGGTGTCGTTCTTTGCGTGGTCGCAGGCTACCAGGGCGCTGAAATATTCAGCTTCGTAACCTGTAAGATCCATGGCGGCTGCCACTTTTTCTACAGCGGCGGCACCCAGGTTCTTTTTGCCGGTGCAAATGTCCTTCAGGTACACGGGGGAGGCGAAGCCTGCCTTTGCGGCAAAATCGCGCCAGGTGAATGCGGATTTCTGCTTTCGATCCTCGTAGTAGTCCTGAATGAACTGACGATAATCTTTATACTCTGTTATTTCCTTCATGTACTCTAATATACCATAAAAATTTTGAAAAAGCAATAGTTTAGAGTACAAAAATATCAAAATCTTTAAAATTTACGCAAAAATATTGTTTTTGTTTAAAAATCGTTATTTTGTAGAGTACGAATAGCGCTATCTCTTCTTGTATTCCGCCATAATCATGCCGGTAACGATGGCGGCGGCGCCTAAAATGGCGATGTGGGAGATATGCTCGCCGATGGTAATGGCCGCGGTGATCATGGTAACCAAGGGAATGGCGAAAATGTAGTTGGAGGCAAGAACTGTCCCCAGCTTTTCCATCACCTTGTTCCATATCAGGTATCCGAAGAGGTTGCTGAAAATGCAGAGGCAAAGGAAGTTGCCAATGACCACAGGCTCCTTGAAGGCTTCCCAGGGAATAGCGTGCTTGGCGCCGAACAAGTCGAGAATCATAATGGGCAGCGACGTCAGGAAACCGTAGAAGAAAATCTTTCGGATGGCGAAAAGGGTGGAGTACTTGCTGCGTACCGTCTCTGTACTGTAGGCGTAAACGGTCCAGGCGATGGCGGAGCAGAAGGCCAGCATATCGCCAATGGGGGAAAGCTTCAGAATGAACTTTCCGTTAAGCACCACCAGCACCATTCCTACAAAGGTGATGAGGGAACCTGCAATTTGTCTGGGCAGAAATTTTTCGCGCTTGAAAATGAAGATGCCTACTAAAAGAATCAATAGCGGATTAGTACAGACGATGAGGGAGACGTTGCTGCTCTGTGAAATGGAGAGGGCCGTATTCTCCGCCCAGAAATAAACGGTGCAGCCGGTTACGCCGCCCAGTAAGAAGAACAGTTCGTCTTTAATGCTGTTGGCACGGAAACGGAGGTTCTTGAGCCCTGCCAGCAAAAGCATCAGGTAGGTGGCCGCAAAGCGGATGGTGAAAATCTGCACCGCGGAAAATCCGTGGTTGATCAGCACCTTGGTGCTTACAAAGCTGGTGCCCCAGAACATGATGGTACAGATGGCGAAAATGTGCCAAATGGCCATGGAGCCGGAGGATGTCTTCAACGCGATTTTCATGGGGTAAAATATAGAAATCAAAAAATTCTAACTTTGCGGTGACACTTTTACCTCCCGGTGGTGTTTTACAGGTATGAATAGGCAAGATATTGCAGACAGAATGGCTTTTTCCAAGGTTTACGAGACCTTCGCACCCATGGTGATGCGCCGTTGTCTCGCACTTCTGAAGGATGAAGCTGAAGCCGGCGATATGATGCAGAATGTGTTCCTGAGAATTTACACAAACCGTAATACTTTGGATCTCTCATCTCCCTCAAGCCTTTTGTGGAATACGGCAACCAGGCTCTGCCTGAACCGCATTCGCGATAAGAAGCGTCGAGGCTTGGATGTGGATTGCAATGAAATGTTGTTGCAAATCGCTGTGGCTGATGATGAATTTGAAACCATGGGTTCGGTGGGTTTGCTCAAGAAGATTTTCTCCAAGGAGCAGGAATCTACCCGTACTATGGCTGTTCTGCATTTTGTCGACGGAATGACTTTAGAAGAAACTGCGGCTGCTGTGAACATGTCTGTTAGCGGAGTTCGCAAGCGCCTTCGTACTTTGCTGGCGAAGGTCAAGAATCTGGAGGTAAAGTAATGAATCCCGAGAATTTTGGTCCGGTATCGGACTTTAAGCTGGAACAGTACCTTATTGGTGCGCTGCCAGAAAATGAAATGAAGGAGCTTCAAGATCGCGAAGCTTCTGATGAAATTTTTGCAGCCCGTGTGGCGGCTTTGAAGGAACAGAACGAAAAGATCCTGGCGGAGAATCCCTTTGAAAAGTTGGCCGCAGAATTGGATCGTGCTGACTTGGTAAACGGAACCTTGACCGATTCCGAGAATAGGGGTGCCTCCATGATGATAAAGTTCGGTGCCTTGAAGATTGCCGCAGCAATTATCGTTGCCTTGGGAATTTTCTCTGCCGCATTCATCGCCGGTCGTTCTGAGGTGGTGCAGATGGATGTTGCCCAACAGAGTGGTGATAGCGTGGCTATGGCGGATGTTGAATTTGGCACCCGAATCAAGGGAATGCAGGCTCGAATGGAAATCTGGAAGAAGACCGCTGAAGGTGTGGTCCAGATGGAAGAAAAGGGTTTGGCCAAGGAAGGGGACGAATTGCAGCTTCGCTATGCTGTTCCTGAAAAATGCTTTGGCATGTTGATCAGTATGGATGGTAACGGTGTAGTTACAGTTCATATGGGCCAAGGCGCTCAGGCAATCTTTTTGGAACCGGGCAAGATGAACTCCCTGCCTTTTGCCTACAAGCTGGACAATGCTCCTCATTTTGAGAAATTCTTTTTGCTGACTTCCAAGAATGGCTTTAGCGTTAACGAAAAGGAATTTGACAAGTCCTTGAATCAGGACGGCGTTCAGGTGGTTTCCTTTACTGTTCGCAAGCAAGCTGAGAAGTAGGAGGTTAGAGAAAATGAAAAAGGTTTGCGATAAGATTTTGAAAAGCGCTTATGAAGCTAGCCCGTGGACTAGCATGGTGGGGCTTTCTGCAATCGCCTTGATGATGCTTTTTGCCTTGGTAAGTAATGCTCACGCTGCTGTAAATAATGCACCGGCAAATTCTACCGAAAAGACCATTGACCGTTATGTGATTGCCATTAGTGCCAATAACGGCGGTAAGGGTCGCCCTATGCTCCGCTATGCCGAAAGCGATGCCAAGGCATTTGCCGCTGTGCTTAAGGAAATGGGTGGCGTTCCCCGCAATAATGTTTTCCTGTTGCAAGAACCTAGCGTGAGCAATCTGGAAAACAATTTCGAGAATATTGATAATATTATCAGATTGAAGAAGGGCCAGAGTGCCCGTGACGAAGTGCTGGTTTATTACAGCGGCCATGCCGATGAAAAAGGCCTGCGCTTGGGTAACGAGGTGTATGCGTGGACGGAATTCCGCAAACGCGTAGACGCCCTGGGCGCAGATGTTAAGATCGCTGTGATCGATGCTTGTGGCTCCGGTGCTATCACCCGCGCCAAGGGCGGCGTTGCAGTCCCTGCCTTCATGGTGGACCAGAGCAGCGATATGCGCGGTTATGCATTTATTACCAGCAGCACTCAAGATGAATCCAGCCAGGAAAGCGACAAACTTCGCGGTAGCTTCTTCACCCATTCTCTGGTGAGCGGCCTCCGAGGCGCTGGCGATGTGAGTGGTGATGGAAAGGTTACCCTGTCTGAAGCCTACCAGTTCGCCTTCAACGAGACTTTGCAAAAGACTGAAGCTACTATGGGCGGTGCCCAGCATCCCAGCCGTGATATGAATCTTGCTGGTACCGGTGATGTGGTCATGACGGATTTGCGTAGCACAAGCGCAGGCCTTGATCTGGATGAAAATGTAGATGGTCGCCTGTTCATCCGTGATGAGCATGGGGAACTGGTTGCAGAATTGAACAAGAAGGCTGGACATGCCATGAGCCTGGGACTGCCTTCTGGCAAGTATACGGTTCGCCTGGAACGTCCGGCAGAATTCAAGGAAGCTTCCGTGGTGCTTACAGAAGGTCGTCGTGAAAAAGTGACCGGAAACAATTTCAAGGTGGTTGCCGCTGAAAAGACTGTTTCTCGAGGTAGTGGTGATCTTGTAGATAGTGCTGGATACTTTGTGGAAGGTTCCTCTATGGATTCCTTGGATCGCAATGGAAAATCTCGTTACACGTTCAATTTTGTGGAAGGGAAACAGAACCTCGCAAGGGCTTGCAATTTGGCTTCCTTGTGGCAACGGCTGAAGATATCATGATTGGTTCCCAGCTTAGCTTTATTGCAAACATCGCCAAGAAAGATTTCATGGGCGCCCAGGTTTCTGCAACGGTGAATGTTGCTCACGATTTAACAGGTGTTCAGTTATCATCTGCAGTAAATGTCGCTAAGAATGTGGACGGTGTGCAAATTTCCTCTGGTGCAAATATTGCGAATAAGGCCGACATCCAGTTTTCTGTAGTTAATGTGGCAAAGGAATCTGATATCCAGGTTGGTGTGTATAACGTTGGAAAGAAGACTGGTGTCGCTGTCGGTGTGTTTAACATTGGCAATGCAGACATTATCCAGGCCGGTGTATTTAACTTTGCAGGAAAGATGGCTGGTCGACAGATTGGTGTGTTCAATTTCTGCAAGGAATGCGAACGTGCTCCTATTGGCCTGTTTAGCTTTGTGGGCAATGGCGTTTGGAGTACCACGGCGTCTGTTGATGAAACTGGTGCGGCTTCTCTAAACTTGAAACTAGGTACGTCTTATTTCTATACCAGTTTGGAATTTGGTCGTACCTTGGAACGGGACAACTCCTTTGAATTCCAGGACAAGTATTTGGGAGGCTTCGGCTTTGGTACTCAATTTGGCAAATATGGAACTCACTTAGGTACCGACGTTACATGGATAAACCATTATATGCGTTCCGGCAAAAAATGGACAGAAGACGACCTGAAAAATTCTGTGGATCAATTCCGTGCGCGATTCTATGGTACCTGTAGATTTTTCCCGGGATTTGGTATCACTAGCGGTATCTCCATGGATGTTGCTGTGAAGAACCCTGATGATAGATTTAACGTTGAGCCTCGTGGAGAATGGCACGCCCGCTACACGGAAAATGGTTCCGAAGTTCGCGTCTGGCCAGGATTCTTCGCCGGCTTAACCATCGGTCGATTCTAGACAGGGTGTTGATTTTATAAATTCCTAACAAGTTACTGTCTGCCGTGAATAAATACGGCAGATTTTTATTTGGATGGTGCCATTTTTGGCGTCGTTAGGTGTTTTAAGGATGTTCTAGAAATCCATTAATTTCTAAATTTTATGGCATAGGATTAGAGTGAATTTGAAAAGACTATCAACAGGCCTTTTTATCTTGCTTATGTTGTCCATAATGACTATGGCGCAGGAAGCAACGAAAGACTCGCTGGCTGCAGCGGGCCCTAAGGGCATTCTCTTTAATGGCGTGGTTCAGGATACTTCTTTTACAAGCGGTGAAAAACTGTTCGTGGAAATCCTGGAATCCGGCGAAGCCGTCGAAACCACGCTGGGCGCGAATTTCTCTATTATTCTTCCCGAAGATACTGTTTGGAATGTGTGTGTAACCAATTCCGATACCAGTGGCGCCCCCAAGGAAAAGTGCTATGAACTGGCTTATAGCGGAACGGATTCTACCTTTAGCCATGTGCTGGGAGATGCTGGGTTGACGGATACGAGTGCTGTTGATTCGGCTGGCAGTGAAGGGGAGATCCCGGGGCAGGCCCGGGATGACAAACAGGTGGCTCGCAATGATAGCTCTGGTACTGCAGCAGAGCCTGCTTCGGTTGCTTCGAACTCTTCGAGTTCTCGCAATGACGATGATGTAGATGTGGATGCGCTTCTTGCCGCAGGAAACAATGGCAAGGTGACGGAAATGAAGAAAGTGGTGGTACAGCTGCGCCGCCGCCCCAAGCGCCAGGCGGGCGAATCCGTGGTCAGTACCAAGAGCATCAAGCGTATGCCCAGTCTGGGCGAGGCTGATGTGATCCGCAGTATCCAGCAGCTTCCTGGTGTGGTGGCAAGTTCCGATTTCAGCACCAAGATCTACGTTCGCGGCGGCGCAGCGGACCAGAACCTGTTCCTGTATGATAACGCTGTTGTTTATTCTCCCACTCATTTCTTCGGGTTGTTTAGCACCTTCCTGGTAGAAACCATCGACGACGTTCAGTTCTACAAGAGCGGCTTTCCGGCCCAGTACGGCAACCGCCTCAGTTCCGTGCTAAAGATGGATGGTCGTGCCGGTGGTCAGGATTCCGTGGAGGAATGGTTCAGCAAGTCTAGTATCAAGGTCAGTTCCTTTGCAGCTCAGCTCCATACCGAAGGTCATAAGGGTAATGCCCGTTGGGTCGTAGCAGGCCGTACCACTTACATCGGCTACATGCTGGATCTTTGCCGAATTCTGGGAATTCTTGACTTGGACATTGACTATGAATTTACCGATGTCCAGGGCGACTTTATTTACGATTTCTCCAAGGATACCCGTTTGAAGATTGGCTTCTACGTGGGCCACGATGAACTTTCCTTTGACCCCTTGTATGTGGACTGGGGTAACATTGCCGTGCCTATCAACTTCTTCCATCGTTTTAATGGCGACTGGGACTATAACGCCACCTTGGCCTTTAGCCGTTTCTATCAGACCATGGAGTTGACGGACTTGATCAACCTGGGTCAGGATCTTTACACCTGGTCTGCAAAGCAGTGGCTGAATTTCCGCGGTATTCCCAACCATACCATTACTGCAGGCTACGAACTGGAATACGACTGGGACAAGTTCTACGAATACATTTCTACCGTCAAGGTGGTGGATTATCAGGAGCCGTTCCATCATGTGCTTTACGGTCAGGATGCCTGGCGCTACAATGATGACTTGCTGTTGACGTACGGCTTGCGTTTGAATTATCAGACTGCGTCCAAGGATTTTGGGATTGAACCTCGTTTCTCCCTGGTCTGGAACATCGACGAAAAGAAAACTCTTGAAGTGTATGGTGGCCATTACCTGCAGTACATGAACTCCATCATGTTCAGCGATGGGGAATCTCTCAATGAATTCTACTACCCGTCGGTAACTACTTCCAAGGGTACCCACTTGAAACCCGCCAGCTCTAACTTGTTTGCGGTAGAATATAAGCAGGCTCAAATTGATGACCAGTTTGACCTGATTGCCGGAGCCTATTTCAAGACCCAGAATAACTTGAACACATTTGCCATGTCACAGGACTCCACCGAAGAAACTACCTCCGCAGATTTCTTGCTGGGCGATTACTTCGGCACGGCTGAAGGCTATTCCATGGGTTATGAACTTTCCCTCCGTCGTGATAAGGGGGCCATCTTTGGTGGCGTGAACTGGAGCCAAAGCCTTAGTGTACTGAAGAGCAACGACGGTTCCAAGGCTTATTTCCCCAACTGGCATCAGCCTTACGCCCTTAAGGCTGATATGGGTATTAACTGGAAAGGCGAAGATGGTCTTTGGCAGTACAAAGGAAAGAAGAAGAAAAACAAACACTACTTGAGATCTTCTGTAATCCTGAAGTACTCCGCAGGTATGCCCATTAGCGAATATCTGGGTTACTTCTACGAAAACGATATGGTGGACAAGAGATTTGGTGAACGAATTGAAGTTGTTCCGGGCTCCCGTAATGCGGGCCGCCAGACGCCCTATTTCCGTGTAGACGTGAAGGCCATTGATATGGGCCGCGAAGACAAGTGGAATTTCAGCTGGACTATCATCAACTTGACTGACCATGAAAACATGTTCTATTCCTACTACGATACTAGCAAGAACCCGCCGGAATATAAGACTATGAGCCAGTTCCCCTTTTTGCCCATCATGGTGAACTATGAATATCGTTTCTAAGAAAAACTGGTTCTCAGCGTGTCATTCTGAGCGAAGCGCGAAGCGCGGAGTCGAAGAATCTAGCTTGAAAGTGTGTTTGCTTTCTTTGTTTGTCTTCATACTCTGCTCCTGTGATTTCCAGGGGCCGTGGAGTTATTACCCGGAGGAAACAAAGACTTACCTGGGCATTTACACCTACGGCTACATTGTGGCGGAAGAATCTCCCTACGTGTGTTTCTCCAAGGTATACAAGTTGAATGAAAGTTCCTCCGAAGACTTCGCCTTCTACGACAGTGCCTACGTGACTGTTTCAGGTAAGTTTGCCTCTGGTGAAGCGACGGCCGAACTTGAGGCTTTGAAGGGCAAGCCTAATTGCTTTGGTATCGACGGCTACGAAGGTGTTGCTGGCGAAGCTTACGAAATGAAGGCTTTCTTCAAGTGGGATAGCGCCGGTAAGAAGGTCAAGACAGAATTTAAGGCTGAAGCCAACATCCCCACGAAGATTCACGCCAAGGGTATTCTTCCGCCTACCATGATGGGCAATGGCACGTTTGTGGAGAATGACTACAAGTCTCATTCTTTCGAACACCTGGGATTCCCCTTTGACGTAAATCCCTACAAGGTTCCCCTGTCTTACGATGAAAGTGTGTATGGCCTTTTGGTGACCTTGGGTTACGACAACGAGAATGGCGGTGAATCCATGAACAATACCATCAACGGTATGATGAGTTCCTTGATTAAGCCGGACTCCATGGGCTATACAGGTATTTCCCTGATTTCTTCTATTTACAATGAAACCAGTTTGGGCTTTACTACTCGTATGTCTCTTGCGGGAATCAATTCATTGGACACTATGGAATTTACGGGAATGACTACGCCCATTGGCAAGATGACTTTGCGTTTCTATGCCACGGACAAGGCTTATTCCGACTATAAGAATACAGTTCTCCAGGCTCTTGATGATCCCCGCGTTGTTGCCAAGAGCAATGTGGAAAATGGCATGGGTGTGTTCAGTGGCATGTTGAAGGATTCCCTGCTCATGGAAGTTACAGATGAAGATGCGGTTCCTCTCGAGTACATCCGAAAGGTGAATTGTGAAAATACATCGTACAATCCGGATAGCACTGGTTCCATGTATTGTCGCCTTTATGCGCAAAGCCTTTGTGTAGATTCGATTCCTGATGAGAAGGGCAAGGGCGTGATTTATGAGGTGGACCAGGAACGTGCTTTCTGTTATCCTATTGCGGTGAAGTTCGCCATGTCCCTGGATACCAACAAGTGGTCCCTTTTCTTGCCGGATACCTTGTCGGAAAAGAAAAAATCTGATGTCTACGCCGATGGTTTGAAACGTTACTGCGTCTCTAGTAATTTTGAGTCCAACTCCATTGCGGATTGCAAGCAGATTTATGAAGATTGCCAGGTGGCTCCTGAAAAGAATTACTGTAAGAAGTATTTGTGGCAGTGGTGCTCTGATCGCGACTGGGATTACGAGGAACATCCCCAGTGCGGGACGGGCTTGGTTAGCCGCTATGTTATTGAAAAAATGAATTCAAGCATCTTGAAGCGCATTGTGGAAAATTGGTGTGATGATCATCCTGATGATGTACAGTGCGATAGACTTTAAGGAAAAAAGAGTATGAAAATGAAGAAGAAACTTTTTGTCATGCTTTGGGTTGCCTCCCTGTTTGTGGGTAACGCCTTTGCTGACGTGGAGTCCGACATTAAGGACCTGCAGCTGGAAAAGGAAAAGTTGAATGCCGATATCCAGAAACTGTCCAAGCAGATTTCTGCCACTGATTCCATGATCAAGGCGGACAATGCCCGTTATAGCACCTTGCAGAAACGCTACAAGGCTGACAAGGAACGTCGTTCCGCAGAAATTGATTCCTTGAACGTGAAGATTCGCAATGTGGCTTCCCAGCTTCAGGATGAACGCAACAAGCAGGCTCGCGCCAAGAACCGTAGCGATAATGTGAAAGCCAAACGAAAGGCTTTGAACACTATGCTGGTTCAAATCAGCAAACAACTTGAAAAGCAGATTTCCCAGACTTTGCCCTGGGATCTGGAAACCCGTTTGGAACGCGCCAAGTCTTTGGCCCGCGATATTGAAAGCGGAAACGCTACTGAAGAAGAAGCCTTCTCTCGTTTGAAGTCCCTCATTGCCGAAGAAACCCGTTTCGGTGACGAAGTGGCGATTATCAATTCCCCGGTAACCCGCAAGAACGGTGAACTGATCAATGCTCAGATTCTCCGCATTGGAAACCAGTGGATGGTGTACAGCGATGATAACGGCACTGTGTATGGCGCTTTGGTTCGCAAGATTTCCAAGCCCGAAGCCGCTGACGAAAAGACCGCTGGCAAGACTGCAGGTAAGTCTGCTGACAAGGCTGCAAATAAGGCTGCCGCAGAACCGGTCGTTACTTACGAATGGAACGAAGACTTGAATTTGGCAGAACGCGAAGCGGTGCGTTTTGCCTTGGATGTGAAGCAGGCTAAGAAACCGCCTCAGATGGTAACTTTGCCTGTAAGCCTTTCTGTGGTAAAGGAGGGTGAATAATGAAGAATTGCTTTAAGTCATTGCGAGCAACGCGAAGCAATCGAAGCATATTTGTTTCGATGTTCTTGGCTGCAACACTTGCTGCCCCCAGTGCGTTTGCATGGCCCTGGTCCGACAATAAGAAGGACGAAGCTGAAAAGCAGGCCTTGATTCAGGACTCCCTGAGGCGTGAACAGTACAAGAACCTGCAGCGTGAAGTGGACGCACTTATCCGTATGCGTATGGAAAAGGCCGATGCCCTTGAAAAGCTGGAAGCAGAACATTGGCGTAAGCGCTATGCGGAATCCAAGCTGACGGAAGAGCATCAGGTGGAGACTCGCGAATTAGACGGTCGCTACTCCAAGCTCTCTACGGACCTTGGCCGCGTCAGCGAAGAAGTCATGGCCAGCAAGAACGTTACTGCCGATGCAGAAGAAAAGGCCAAATCCGACGAATCTGCCTATGAGGCTTTCCATACACAGGTGAAGCTCTCTCTGGAAAAGACCTTGGGTGAAGTCACCGGTGATTACCCTGTGGGCATGAACAATCGTCTTTTGAACTTGAAGGCCGCTCAGGAAGAATCGGACAGAAAGAATCCCAACACCATGAGTGTTGCCCGTATGTTCTTGGAAGACCAGCTGCGTCGTCACGAGATGACCTATACCCAGTCTGTGGGCAAGGAATTTTCCCAGGTGGGAACTCGTCCCGATGTTAGCGTGAATCGCTTGCGTTTGGGTACTGTGTTCCTTGGTGAAGTGGCAACGGATAATGGCGATGTTCAGGCTTTGATCCGCTCCGGTGCATTGCAGGGTAAGGTTTTTGAATGGACCACGGAACTTCCCCAGGAAATGGTCAATGGAATCCGTAAGGCTGTCAGCGAAGCCGATGCTGTTACCTCGGAAACCGCCCAGATCACTATCCCGCTGGATGTTCTGCAGAACAAGGCTGTCAAGAATTCCATTACCGACACCAAGGAATTGACCTGGCAGGAAGAACTGCAGGGCTTCTTCAAGAAGGGCGGTATTGTGATGTATCCGTTGATGTTGGTGGCTGTCATCGCGCTCTTGTTGAGCTTAGAACGCTTCCTGGTGTTGACTTTCCGCGGCCGCATCAGCCGCCGCCTTATCAAGAAGATCGACAAGTTCGTCGCAGAGAAAAAGTTTGACGAAGCTGCCAATTACTGCCTCAAGAAGGGCAACGCCTTGGCCATGGTTCTTTTCTCTGTGGTGAACAAGGCCAAGGAAGACCGCGACACTGCAGAAAAGTCCTTGCAGGAAGCCCTCCTTCGTGAACAGCCCAAATTGGAACGTCGCATGGGCCTGTTGGCTGCCATGGGTTCCATCGCTCCGCTCCTCGGTTTGCTGGGTACGGTGACTGGTATTATCACCTTGTTCACTGTCATTACGGAAGTGGGTACCAACGACGCCCGCGTTCTTGCCGGCGGTATTTCCGAAGCTCTCGTCACAACTGAAACTGGTTTGATTATCGCTATCCCGGTGATGATTCTTCATGGTCTTTTGAGCGAAAAAATCGAGAAGGTGACCAGCGAACTTTACGTACAGAGCACTAGCCTTTTGAATAAGCTTTTCCCTAAGTCTAATGTATAGCACCAAATCGTACATATTCATAGAATCCTTGAGGAACACCTACGAGGCCGGCGGTGTGGTGATGCTGCCTATCCTCATTTGCGGTGTCATCGGGTTCTATTTCTTGTACTCCGCCTGGTTCCGCATTGGTAGGGATTACTTCCGTAAGGATTCCCATAAGGTGGTGGAACGCCTGCGCAAGGACTTGCAGGACAGCGAAAGTGGCCTTGCTAAAAGAGCCCGCGGCCGCCTCAAGAAGCGCGGCGGCATCGTCGCCCGAGAACTGCACCTGGCCTTGAAAGTCGCTATCGAGAATCCCGCAGGCTACGAAGACTATATGCAGGTGCGCATGATCAAGACCTTGCGCTACATGCAGCAGGGAAACCACATCGTCTCCATGATGGCCGCAGCGGCCCCTCTGTTGGGACTTCTGGGAACCGTGACAGGCATGGTGTCTACTTTCGATGTGATTACCCTCTATGGAAACCAGAATCCCGTGCTTATGGCCGACGGTATTTCCGAAGCCTTGATCTCTACACAGAGCGGCCTTCTGGTGGCTTTCCCTTTGACTCTTTTGAAACAACGCCTTGACGAACGAATTGAAATTTTGTCTCAGCAGTTGCAGCTTGGTGCCACCGTTATCGAAAACTGGATTTCCAGCTCGAACAAGTAAAGGAGTTGTTTGTGAAACTTGGATTGATTGCCGCAACGATTTTAAGCTTTGTTGTTATGGGCTGTTCCTCTAAAGAAACGGCTGAGGAAAATAAGGTGGAAGCCAAGGTGGAACCCGCCCCCGAAATTTCCATGGAGGTGGTTAACGGAGAATCCTTTGTGGATGCCCGAGACAATCAGGTTTACCGTTACGTGAAAATCGGAAATGCCACCTGGATGAAGGATAACTTGAGGTTTGCCTCCGCCAATAGTTTCTGCAATCAGGATTTTGGTGGCGGCTGCGATAAGGTAGGCCGTTATTACAAGATCGAAGAATTGCCCGCCCTGTGTCCGGATGGTTGGAGAATGCCTAAGTCCAAGGACTTTATGGCTATGCAAAAAGCTTGCAAGAAGAATCCCGGCTTTTGCCTGTGGCATGAATTTGAAAAGCAGGGCTCCGATGAAATTGGTTTTTCTGCCCTGGCTATGGGTCGCCGCGACTTGCATGTGTCGAAATATTCCGAGGTGGGGACTCAGGCCTACTTCTGGAGCGAATCCAATGGCAAGGGCGCTGATGTGTTTACCATTAAAAAGGGCGAGTATACCAGTAGTATTGTTCGTGCCGAAAAATCGGATGCATTTACGGTCCGTTGCATAAAGATGGAGTAAGAAATGGAATTCAATTTACCTCGTAGAAAACAGAAAGATATGGGCATCGATATGGGCCCCTTGATGGACATTGTGTTCATCTTGCTGATCTTCTTTGTGGTGACTTCCAGCTTTACCCGCGAAACCGGTGTGGATGTGACGAAGCCCGAGGCCCAGAGCGCAAGCCAGCTGGAAAAGGAAAACATCCTGATTGCCATTACCCGCGAAGGAACGATTCATATTAACGAACGTCAGGTGGACTTGGCTAGCCTTCAGGACATTCTGAAGCAGACCCTGGCAAAGACCCCGGATCGTGAAGCTGTGGTCATTGCGGACAAGGGCGCAGAAACTGGCGTATTGGTTCAAGTGATTGATGCTTGCAACATGTCCGGAGTAAAGAAAGTTTCCATCGCCGCCCAGGCAGATTGATGTCATTGCGAACGGAGTGAAGTAATCGAAGCAGAGTTAAATAGAATGTGTCATTGCGAGGCCCTTGGGGCCGTGGCAATCTAAGAGGTTATTGATTTGTTTATTATAAAAGGAATATTGAAACTTTTCAAGCGCTTTACGGTGTTGACCGTTGCGGTACTCAGCAGCCTTGCGCTGGTGTTTTCCGTGACCATTGCCAATTTGTTCTTGACGGGAAAAATGTTCCATGAAAAGAAATTTGTCAAGACCGAAGTTGCCGTGAAGAAGACGGAAGAAGTGGAAAAGAAGGTGGAAAAGAAGAAGCCTTCCCGCAAACCTAACCGTCAAAAGTCTAACTCCCGCTCGCCTAAGGCCGGCCCCCGCATGGCAATGAACTTGGGCGCCGTAGGTGGCTCCGGTGGCGCCGTCATCAATGAAGAACTGGTGTCCGATTTCCGTGGAGGAAACTTCAGCACCGAAAACGGTGACGTGGATAAAAAGCCTACGGGCCGCAGCATGCCCAACTTCCAGGTGCCTGCTCAAATCCGCGATCGCGAAATTGACGCCACCGTTCGTTTAAGCTTCTGTGTGGATGCTAGCGGCCGCGCTTATGACATTCGTATTATCGAGGAATCTCCCTCGGGCTCTGGCCTTGCCCAGGCCGGTAAGGACGCCTTGAACCGAATGAATTTTGAACCTGCTCAAAAAGATGGAAAGGCCGTTCCCTTCTGCGGAATGGAGCAACCCTTCGAAGTGAGGTTCCATGACTAATATCGTTCGCGCATCCGTCATTGCATTCCTCCTGGTACTCCCCACGTTCGCGGCCCAGCAGGCCGCCGACCTCGTTGATCGTGCCAACACTCTTTATCGCGACGGCCGTTACAAACAGGCAATCATTCTTTACCGCAAGGCTTTGGACCGCGGCGCAGATCCTGTAGCAGTCAGCTTCAATGTTGCAAACAGCTATTACCAAATTGAACAGTACGCAGAAGCTGCCGCCAGCTACCGCAAGGCCGTTGACTATTCCAATGGAAAATTTGCTCCCGCCTTGTTCAACATGGCCAGCGTCTTCTATCGCCTCAAGCAATATCCGGAATGTGTAGCGGCTTACCATCGCGCCCTGAAGTTGGAGCCGGACAACGTTTCCGCCTGGCTGTTCCTTGGGGAAGCTTACAGCAGAACCGGTGATAAGGTTGGTGCTCTCCGCGCTATTGAAAAAGCTTATCAGCTGGACAAAACTGATATCAGCATCGTGTACCAGCTTTCTGAAGCAAACATCGCCATGGACGATTTTGAAAGCGCCGTCGCCGTAATTCGCGAAGGATACGCTGTCCATCCCGAGGAAACGGATTTCCTCGTCTACCTTGGTGATGTTTTCCGCCTGAAGAAAGATTATGAACAGAGCGCAGGAGCTTATCGCGAAGCCCTCAGCATCCGTTCCGATGACGTGGCTACCATGTATAAGCTGGCGGACGTTCTTGTGGAAGATGAAAAGCCTTTTGTTGCTATGGATATTCTCACCAACATTCTTTCCATCAAGCCGGATTTTGCCGACGCCGCTATCTTCCTGGGGAACCTGGCTTACGATGCGCACTTCTGGGAACGTTCTGAAACCGCCTATGAAATGGCAGCCAAGGCTGGCAGCGATGAAGCGGTCTATGGCTTCAAGAACTTGTCTTTCGAAGCTCGCGGCCAGAAGCGTATGGATGAGGCCCTTCGCCTATTAGAAAAGGCCCAAGGGTTCTATCCCTCAGACCAGACGATTGAAGCGGAAATTCTTGAAATTCGCGACGCTCTATAATTTATTTCTGGTAGGCCACGACCTGGTTTCTACCGTTGTTCTTTGCGGTATAGAGAGCCTTGTCTGCACTGTCTATCACAAGCTTGTAATCCTTGCCATCGTACTTTGCAACGCCTGCAGAAATGGTAATGGGGCAGACTCCTTGATCAAAGCGTTGCACCTTTCTGCGAATAGATTCTACAGTTGCTACGGCGGCACCCAGTTCTGTGTTGGGCATAAGGAGAATAAATTCTTCGCCACCCCAGCGGATAAATACATCCGTGTCGGTTTTTGAATCCAGGACGATTCGGGCGAAATCCTTAAGCACAACGTCACCCTTGGCATGGCCGTATTGGTCATTTACTTGCTTGAACAAGTCAATATCGAACATAGCGATACACAGGGGTTGGCGGTACTTATCCTTGAATTCGGTGGAATCCGGTTTGAGCAGATCCTTGGTGATGTTTCTGCTGTGGGCTCCGGTAAGTTGGTCAAACATGGAAATGTATTGCAACTTCTTGTTGGTCTGGTAATGTTTTACATAAAGGTTCTGCATCACGAAATGGGCGAGGCAGATGGCTGCCCAACAGGGAATGTTCAGGGAAAGAAGTAAATCAATGTTGGGGTAATGGATAATGGGGTGGGTTAGCAGAATCGTCACGATATGTAACGTTTGCATGGGGACTGCCATGGTCCAAGGGAATGCAAAGTTCACTGCAAAGAATGCCAACTGCAAAACGATGCTTCCTTCCGAAAAATGGGTTTTGTCCGGCAGGAAATAAACCGCCCACATGGTACACCAAATGCAGCAGTGAATCACGAAGTAGGTGGCGTAACCCATGATCTTGTAGTTCTTCGTTTTCTTGCTCAGGAAAATGAAGGCGGTCATGGGGATCAGCGGAGTGAGACGTGCGGGGAGGGTTTCCCAGGCGAAACGTCCACCAAACAACTGACAGTCAGAAACGAAATAGGAAAGTGTGCCTACGGCGGCAAAAATCACCGCCCAAAAAGAGAAGCGGCGATAAAACTCGAATTTGGATTGGTAGAAATCCTTGGAATCAATATCTTCAGGTAATATTCTCATTCACACTGAAAAATAATCTTCTGAATGTGAATGAGCAAAGAAAATCCTAAAAGGGGGCTCAAAATATGCGTTTTCGCACGTTTTTAAAGAAAAAACGCCCTTTTTAGGGGGCGTTATTCAATTTTTAGGGGTGAAAAATCGAAAATTAGAGCTGCTTTGCAATCAAATCCACGATTTTCTCAATGGCAGCTTCCGGAGCCATGTCGGTATCGCCGCCGGCAGCACGAACATGGCCGCCACCGCCGAATTCACGGGCAATCACATTGACATCCACCACGTAATTGGAGCGTAGGCTGATTTTGTACTTGCCGTTTACCGGGTACAGGAATACGGTGACCTCGGTTCCGCCCACTTCACGGATGGTATCGATGACGTTGCTCAGCTCCGGGGCTGTAATGTTGAACTGTTGCATTTCTGTTTCGGTAATGAAGGCGTAGACAACCTTGCCGTCCAAGGCCAGCTTGCTGTTCTGCATAACATAGCCGGTGGCCAAGGTCTGCTTGTAGGTGCGGGTGTAGTAGGTGTCGTTGATGATCCGGGCGAAGTCGATGCCCTTGTCAATCAGATCGCCTACGGCATTCATGGTACGCTTACTGGTGCAGCTGAACTTGAATGCGCCAGTATCGTGGACGATGCCCAGGTAAAGGCTGTTTGCTGTATTCTTGCTGACCTTTTCCTTGTCCAGCTGGAAGAACAAAACTTCGCTGGCGGAGCTTGCCTCCGGCTCCACGATGTTCACGTTGCAGAGATTCAGGGGGTTGCTGATATGATGGTCGATGTTGCAGGTAAACTTTGCCTTCTTGAAACATTCTGCGCCGTTGGCTCCGATGCGTTCAAAGGAGGGAGTGTCCATCAAAAATGCAAGATCCACTTCGCGACCGTCGTATTCATGACAGACTTTGTCTGTACCGTTAATCAAGTCGTAGCTTGCAGGAAAGCCTTCAATGAAAACGGTGGCGTCAATTTCGGGAAAGTTGTCCTTAATGTAGTTGTAAATGCCGAGGGTGGAACCTACGCAGTCGCCATCAGGACGAACGTGTCCGAAAATGGCCACAGTCTTTGCCTTGCCGAGAATGTCATCAATAATCATAATTAGCCTACTTTATTTATCGTTTCTAAAGATAAAAAATCTGAGTGACAAATTTCTGACACAAGACTTTTTGATTCGTTTTTTGTATTTTTCCCAAAAAGTAATAGGTAACTTATGGTAACGGCAATTATTCTTTCCATTGTTTTTGCCCTTGGCAACGCGGGTGTCCTTTTTCTTAGCCAGAAATGCTTTGGCCGCCTGCCTCAGGGTGAACGCCTTGTACAAATCAAGAAATCTCCGAACTATAACGGTAAGGAGTTTGTGAATCTTGATACTACGGAAAATCTTATCTACAAGAAAAGCAAGTTGCAAGTGTGGAAGGAATTTCTGTTTGATAATTCCGGCGTACAATTGTCCCCTGATGATTCCATGCAGGTTATCCGCACAGACCTTAAGGCTTTGCCCAAGGATAAGGATTGGCTTGTGTGGTTTGGCCACTCCAGCTATCTGATGAATTTGTCTGGAAAGACCTTCCTGGTGGATCCTGTTCTTTATGCAGGTTCTCCTGTAAGTTTCGTGAACAAGATGTTCAAGGGAACAGATGTCTACAAGCCAAAGGATTTCCCGGATATTGATTTCTTGGTCATTAGCCACGACCACTGGGATCATTTGGATTACGAGGCTGTTACGGAATTGGAACCTCGCGTGGGTAAGGTTCTCATAGGTCTTGGGGTTGGTGAGCATTTTGAATATTGGGGCTATCCTAAGGAAAAGCTGGTGGAAAAGGACTGGTGGGATCACGTGGTCCTGAGTCAGGAAAAAGATGATGCCGGCAACGAGAAAAATTTTGAGGTTACCTTTACACCAGCCCGTCATTTTTCAGGTCGTGACGTTCATCAGAATAAAACCTTGTGGACATCGTTCTATCTGAAGACTCCGAAAAGAAATGTCTGGATCAGTGGCGACTCCGGCTATGGATCCCACTTCGCCAAGGTGGGGGAGAAATTCAAGGATATCGATCTTGCCGTTCTTGAGAATGGTCAGTACAATACGGACTGGGCCTATGTCCATACCTTGCCTAAGTACCTTGGTCAGGAAATGAAGGAATTGAATGCGAAACGTTACCTGACGGTTCATCATTCCCGTTTCGCCCTGTCGAAACATGATTACCGTGAGCCGTTGGAAAATGCGAAGAATGCTGCTGCGGAATCAGGCAAGACTGTGCTGATGCCGCAGATGGGCGAGGTTCTTTATCTGGACTAATTCTGGAAAGTCTCCGTTGAAACGGAGGCTTTTTTATTATCTTAAGAAAAAAAGGAATTTGTATGTCTAAACTGATGCGTTCTATTTCCGGTATTCGCGGTATTGTTGGCGATACCCTCACTCCCCAAGTTTTGCAGAGCCACGTTCGTGCCTTTATTGAAATTACCAAGGCAAAGCGTATCGTGATTGGCCGCGACAGCCGCCCCACTGGTGATGCCATTGTGCAGTTTGTTTCTGGTGTTTGCCGTTTGGCTGGCGTGGACGTTGTAGACGTTGGTCTCAGCACAACTCCCTCTGTAGAAATTCTTACTACCGAGATGAAGGCTGACGCCGGTATCATCATTACCGCTAGCCACAATCCCCTGGAATGGAATGCCCTGAAGTTCTTGAACAACAAGGGCCTCTTCCTGGGTCCCGATGATGTGAAGAAGCTTTTTGAATTGGCCGATGCCGACCAGATGAGCTATCCGGATTACCGTACCATGGGTAAGTACGAAGTGACTCCCGATGCAGACGGCGTTCATATCGACGGCACTCTGAAGATTCCTTTTGTTGACGTGGAAGCAATCAAGGCAAAGAAGTTTAAGGTTGCAGTTGACGCTGTGAACGGTGCTGGTTCCTACATTGTGCCCCGCCTGTTGGAACAGCTGGGTTGTGAAGTGGTCCGCATTCACTGCGAACCCAACGGCACTTTCCCCCGCGGTGCAGAACCGATTCCTGAAAACCTTGCAGATCTCCGTACCGCTGTAAAGGCAAACGGCTGTGCTGTTGGCTTTGCTGTGGACCCGGATGCAGACCGTTGCGCCCTGGTGGATGGTCTCGGTCAGAGCATCGGTGAAGAATACACTCTCGCCATTGCAACCGAAGAAGTCCTTTCCCAGAAGAAGGGCTCTGTCTGTGTTAACTTGTCTACAAGCCGCATGAACGAAGATGTGGCTGCTAAGTACGGTTGCGAATTCAGCCGCGCCAAGGTGGGCGAAATCAACGTGAGCCTCCAGATGATTGAAAATGGTTGCGTTATCGGTGGTGAAGGTAACGGCGGCGTGATTCTGCCGGCTCTTCATTACGGTCGCGACTCCCTGGTGGCTGCAGCCCTCGTCCTTTCCTGGATGGCACATCACGATGGCGGTCCGGAAAAGTTCGTTGCAGAAAATCCGTCCTACGCCATGCCCAAGAAGAAGTTTGAACTTGGCAACAAGAGCGTTGCTGAAATTCTCCCCAAGGTCAAGGCCGAATTTGCTGGCTGGACCATGGATGAACGCGACGGCCTCTGGCTTGGTTCTGAAAAGTCCTGGGTCCATGTCCGAGCAAGCAATACCGAACCTGTGATCCGCGTGATTGCAGAAGCCCCCACCGCAGAAGAAGCCGAAGCTCTCTGCTCCAAGGTGGAAAAACTTATTTAATCAACGAAAAATATTTGAAAAAAGACGACTGTCATATTTTGGCAGTCGATTTTTTTATGCTTATACAAGTAACAACCATTGTATTAATATCTAAAAAAGCGAGGCATGTATGGTTGATTTGAGTAACGAAATGAACTTTTTAGAAGTTGTTGATTTATGCAAGGTATTGGGTGATTTAACTCGCTTTTGCATTGTGAACTTGCTGAATAAACGAGATATGTATACCTACGAAATTCAGCAGGAACTCGATATCTATGATGAAGATGTGAAGTTAAGGACCCTGTCCAAGCATTTGAGAATCATGGAACAGGCTGGCCTTGTACATTCTACCACAAGTTGGACTCATAAGAAATATTCTTTGGATCGCAATCGAATTAAGCAATTCGTTGAATATTTCAGAAAGGAGGTCGAACCTAGTGAAATAAAGGGTAAAGTGGGAATGTTAGAATTTCCGGGGATCGCTGTATAACGAAGAAGTTTGACGAAATGAATGCCCGCAATGTTGTTTTCAGCGCTTGTTAACGTTTTGGTTAACTAAGAATTGCGAAATTTCTTTGTTTTGACGGTTGTTTGTTAACGATTTGGTTAACAAGCGAAAAAAATAAAAATCCCTGCGGGGTATATTGCGCGTTGACGCAAACCACAGGGATCAAGGTGTGCTAGAGAGAAAATCTAGAACTGTTCGAAGAACTTGCGAACTTCCTGAGGAACCCAGGTGCTCTGCCAGTTGCCGTTGTCGTAAGCAGTCCACTGATGGCCGCCATTCCAGCTGCACCACTTCACGGGGAAACGTTCGTCAACGTTCTTGAAGTCGTAGCAGAGATGGCCGGAACCGCCCACTTCCTGGGGTTTTTCGGAACTGGCGTCAGTGAATTTGCTATCACCGTCAGATGCCTTGCCGTTCTTCTTGAGAACGCGGGGCAGTGCGCTTGTGAGGGCGGTGTTGTAGGGGCAGGTGCCGTCGTTCTTGCCGTGAACATTCATCCAGGCGATGGGCAACTGCTTTTCCTTTCCAGAATTATGGGGTTCGTAAATATTGAAGTCTGCCACGGCGTAGGTTGCAACGGCGCGGACTCTTTCCTGGAATTCTTCTGCCAGGGAGTAGCTGTACATGGAACCGAAGCTAAAGCCGGTGACGAACACGCGGGTAGTATCGATACAGTAGTTGTCTTCCATGGTGGTGAGCAGCTGATCGAAGAACTTGTGGTCCTTGTCGCTGTACATGCTCCAGGGCATGCCGTCGGTGTCACCGCGGGGAGCTACGAAGATGTAGTTGCCTTCGGTGTCAAGCTTCTGCTGACCGTAGTAGGGAGACGGATGGTCCTGATCTGCGAAGTGATGGACGAAATCTTCTGCGTTGGAGCCCATGCAGTGCATGGCGAAGAGCAACTTGTATGGCTTTTTGTTGTCGTAGTTAGACGGCAGGGTAATGAAATATTCGCGGTTTTCGCCGTTGATGTTCATTTCGAAACGGTCACCGTTTTCAACGCTCTTGGTCTTCACCAAGGTAGAATTCTTGCCGCAACCTGCACTGGGACGGGGCTTGTTCTTTAGAGCGTAACCGAACTTGTAGGTCTTTTCATCCGGTTCAAGAACTGCCACGCTGGAACTAGAGGGAGCTGCAATTTCGCTGCTGGAGCTGGCAGGAGCCAGTGCGCTGGAACTTGCGGGAGCTTGTGCGCTAGAGCTTGTCGGTGCGGCAACGCTAGAGCTAGATGCTGCAGCCTGGATATCGGAACTTGATGCCGGAACCTGTACGTCTGCACTGGAAGCGGGAACCTGGGCGTCTGCGCTGGAGGTGAAATCCAAGATCTCTGCGGAGGAAGAAGAGTTTGCAGAAATATCGGGGTTGTTGATGGAACCTGTACCGGTATCATCGCCACAGGCGACGAACATAGCAGAGGCCAGTAATACTGCGCCTGCAATGCCGAATTGCTTTTTCATTTTTACTCCTTTATTTTTTTCCAAAACTCCGACGAAAAAATAATCATGAAGTGGCGTTTTTCCACTATTTTTGGGCTTTTGGCCTGTTTAAAATGTGTAAACCTGTGTAAGAATGAGTCGGCTGGTAAATTTTTCCCGATTCTGAATAAAAAACAAGAAGAGGCTCCGTAGTCGCCTACGGAACCTCTGATGTATTTAAGGAGTACGATGAAAGGAGAAAATCAATTGCGCGAGCAATCGCGACTTGTAAAGGAGCCTTAAGCGATGTTCAACTTACGGGCACCTGCCTGCTGCTTCTTGGCCAAGGTGAAAGTCAGGATGCCGTTATCCAAGGCGACCTGAATGTTTTCCAGATCGATGTCGTCGGCCAGGCGGAAACTGCGTTCGTAGTTCAGCTTGTTTTCCTTGCGTTCGCGGAATGCCTTGACGGTAAGGATGTTCTTTTCAATCTGCACATCCAGAGCTTCCTTCTTGACGCCCGGAAGTTCCACTTCCAACATGAAACCGTTTTCGATTTCATAGTAGTCGGCCTTGGGGCAGTAGGTGTATTCGCGCTTAACGCATTCAGCGTTGTCGGCCTTTTCTGTTGCAGCGTTGCTTACGCTGTTCAGGCTGTCGATGATGTTCTGAAGGCTGTAGAATGCGGTGGGGATGACGTTTGCGTTAATCATAATATTTTACCTCTTGTTTGAGTTGCGGGCTTGGCATTCGCGTTTGCCCATTGTTTTTTGCTTTACGCCATACTTATTGCAAAGGCCGTGCCAACTTTTTTGAAACGTGCCAAAAAATGTTTGTTTTTTCTGAAAATCGCAATTTTTCTCAGCAATTCGCTGAAATTTCCTAATCCTGATGTGTGCATGGTTCAATCGGAAACGCGGGATGTTTCACCTGCGAAACATGGGGCGTTTAATAATGCGATTATTTATTCTAACTTTTAAGTATGCCGCGTAATTTGTTTGAAGGAAGCATTCTTAGGAACATCGGGATTTTTTCCATTCCGTTCTTGATTTCCAATTTCCTCCAGACGCTTTATGGCATGGCCGACCTTTTTATCGTGGGTCAGTTCACGGATGCCGCAGGTATTACCGCAGTTGCCGTAGGTAGCCAGGTCATGCATTTTGTGACGGTCATTCTGGTTGGCCTCACCATGGGTTCCACAGTCCTTATCAGTCAGGCGGTTGGGGCCAAGCGCATTCGCAGCATTTCCAAGATTCTCGGAAATACGGTGGTGGTGTTCTGCGTAGTGGCGGCCCTTATGATGGCTGTGCTGCTGGCGTTCTGCCCGCAGATTGTATCTCTGCTTTCGACGCCTACGGAGGCGGTGGAAGGTACTGTAAACTACCTGATTATCTGTTTCCTCGGGATTCCTTTCATTACCGCCTATAACGTGATTGCTTCTGCATTCCGTGGCCTGGGTGATACCAAGAGCCCCATGTTCTTTATTACGGTGGCCTGCGTCCTGAATATCGCACTGGACTACCTCTTTATCGGGTGGTTGCAGATGGGCGCCTCGGGTGCCGCTGTGGCCACCGTTGTTGCCCAGACATTCAGCGTGGCTCTTTCCCTCTGGGCCATCAAGTATTCCAGGCGAATCGATTTCGGTGTCAGCCTTTCCCGCAGGGATTTTCATCCAAGCAAGCCTATTCTGGGAGCCATGGCAAAGATCGGCCTCCCAGTGGCCTGCCAGGAAGGTTTCATTCAGGTTTCCTTCCTGTTCATTACCTTGATTGCCAATTCCCGCGGTCTTGAAATCGCGGCCGCCGTCGGTGTGGTGGAAAAGATCATCTGCTTCCTGTTCCTAGTGCCCTCCGCCATGCTTTCCACGGTTTCTGCAGTCAGCGCCCAGAATATTGGGGCCGGCCGCTACGATCGTGCCCGCAAAACCCTCTATTGCGGAATGGGTATCGCTGCCGGTTTCGGCCTTGTTTGCGGAATCCTCTTCCAGTTTATCTCTGAACCGGTGCTTTCCCTGTTCACGGAAGACCCCAAGGTAATCGTTTTTGGTACCCAGTACCTTCACGCCTATGTGTTTGACTGCATGGTGGCTGGCATTCATTTCTGCTTTAGCGGGTATTTCTGCGCCTGCGGTCACTCTATCGTGTCTTTTATCCACAATGCTATTTCCATTGTAACGCTCCGTGTTCCCGGCGCCTATCTAGCCTCTATCTGGTATCCGGAAACCTTGTTCCCCATGGGTATTGCCACCTTGACCGGCTCCTTCCTGTCGGTAATTATTTGTGTTGTGGTCTATATGGTAATGGAACGTCGTCGCGCAAAAACGCTGTAAATCCCTAAAATTTGCGCAAAAACACACTTGCCCCTGGGGCGGGGTGTTGTAATCCTCAAAAAAGTTTATATTTTTCTTACATCCCGAAAGGGGTGGTTTGTTTGTGGAGGCCTACGTTGTCTGTCTTCTTTATTGAGTATATCATTGCGTCGCTGGTGTTTGCAGCTCTGGATGTGCTGCTTGCGGTGGCTTCTTTTAAAAAAGGTGGAGTTAGAGGAAAGGCCCTGGGTGGTACCTGTATTGGTTGTGCCTTGGTTGACCTGAGCTATCTGATTTCTTGTTGCTGTACTAGCAAGTTCCTTTTTTCCTGCATGTCCAGCGTGTACTTCGTATGCATCGACATCATGCTTTTGTGCCTTGTGGTGTTCGTTGCTGATTTTTGCCGTAAGGATGATATAACAAAGGCCTCTCAGGCCCATTTCAAGTTTTCCCATTTTCTTGTTGCCCTGGATATCCTTGTCTTTACAATCAATCCCTTTGTTGAAATTGCCATTGGCTATGTTCCCCGTGACACGGAATTTGCAAAGTTCAAGTACGACATGCATTTTCTGTTCTATGCCCATTTGGCATTCTGCTATGCCATGGTGGCCACTGCGGTGTCCCTCCTAATCAAGAAACTGATTCAGGTGCCTACAGAATACAAACGACAGTATCTATATGCAGTTATAGGTGTGATTTCTGTTGTGGCCATTAATGCTGTGTTTCTTTACCTGCCAGGCCTGTCTAAGTACAACTTCCTGGATTACTCTATTCTTGGTTATAGTCTTGCTGCCTATGCGTTCTACTGGGCTTGTTTCCAGTACTCTACCAAGGGTATGATGGACTTGTTCAAGATGAGTGTCTTTGAAAATATTGACCAGGGCCTGGTGCTTTTTGATTTTAACGGGCGATTGATTCTGCATAATGAAATGGCGGACCGCCTGCTGCCCAATATCGATTTTGTTGATTTGATGCGCATTGATGACTTCAAGAAATCTTGTGGGATTGAAATTGACTCTAAGCTGGATTCTTGTGTTGTTCAGTGCTATGTGGAAACCGATGGTGAAAGCAAGCCTCTTCGCTGCGAATACAGAATTCTGAAGAACAAGCGAAATCGTGAAATTGGGCGCCTGTTCATCTTCTCCAATGCCACCCAGGTAACCGACCCCTTGACTGGATTCCACAACTGGGATGACTTTGTTTTCTTCATTAACGAAACTAAGGAAAAGATATCGAATACCATAGTTGTTGCTGCATGCGACATTATGGGCCTTTCCTTTGTGAATGCAACCAAGGGTCGTCATTTTGGTGACCAGAAAATCAAGGCTCTATCCGATCTGTTCCGCAAGTACTTCCCTAAGAATTCCTATTTCGTTCGTGGCCAGGATGCATGTTTTATCATTCTTCAGCTTTTGGAAAGCGAGGAAACGGTAACTACGCACCTTGAACGAATTAAGTCCGAGTTTGATCTTTCGATTCAGTATGCTGTAAATACTATCAAGTCGGATGTGGCTGTGGTGGATGGTATCGACGAGACCATCAAGGGCCTTAAGCAGAAGAAGCTTCTGGACAAGGGTTCCAGCCACTCCGTGATTTTGAACTCCTTGGTGCAAGCCTTGCAGGAATGCGACTCTGATACGGAAGAACATGTCCGAAGAACCCAGACCATGGGCGCAGCCCTCGGTAAGCGTATCGGCCTTAATGATATTCAACAGAGTGACCTTTCCCTGCTCTGCTTGCTTCATGATATCGGTAAGATTGGCGTGCCTCTTGAAATCTTGAATAAGCCGGGTAAGCTTACTCCCGAGGAATGGGATGTTCTCCGCTCCCACGCTACGAAGGGTTACCAAATTGCCAAGAGTTCTACGGAATTGTGCGGCATTGCCGATATGATCTTGCATCATCACGAACGTTGGGATGGTGCTGGTTATCCTGATGGTCTTCGTCGTGAATCCATTCCGCTGCTTTCACGAGTGATTGCTGTGGTGGATGCTTACGATGCCATGGTGAACGACCGCTCTTATCGACCTGCCCTTCCTCAGGACGTTGCTATCAACGAACTGAAGCGCTGTGCAGGATCCCAGTTCGACCCTGGTATTGTTTCCGAATTTATCCAGATGATCGAACAGATGCCGAAGAAGGCGGAAAAGACCAAGGTGGCAAGTGCCGAAGTCGAATCCCTGGTCCGTGAAGAATTGAACCAGGGCTCGGATTCTGCAAGAACTCACACGGTTCATAACCTTCGCTTTAGTCGCTATGTGGTGGATGAACAGTTCAATATTGTTTCCGTAGATAAGGCTTTTGAGGAGTTGACTGGATATACCGCAGATGAAGTGAAATCCAGTAAGATGAGTCATTTGCAGTTGATTCCTGAAGAGGACCGTACTGAATATATGAGTATGGTGATGGAAGAAACTTCCAAGCAGCCCCAGGCTTTCTTTGAACATCGCTTGGTTCGCAAGGACGGCGTGATTCTTTATGTGTTCTGCTTGGGTCGTCAGTTCTATGATTCTGCTGCCCGTGCTGGCCGTTCTGAAATCATGGTGACGGATGCGTCTACCACTTATAGTTTGCGTGTGATGGCCGATGTTGAACGTAACAAGGCCAAGCGTCGTGAAACAGAATGGGAGAATGCATTCCGTAAGGATTCCCTGACAGGTGTTCTGACTCGTCCGGCATTCAAGAACGATACGGAATTCAAGTTGCTGGAAGGCAAGACCAAGGTCATGCTCCTGATGATTGACGTAGACCACTTCAAGGAATACAACGATACCTATGGCCATGTGGCAGGTGATGAATTCCTTGCCCTCGTGGGGCAGACCTTGAATTCCGCTCTCCGTCGAGATGACATTGCCGGCCGTATGGGTGGCGATGAATTCGCCGCAGCTCTCTTCTTCTCGAAGGAATGTACAGACGAGTTCATGTACCAGCGTGCCCAGCAGATCTTTGACAAGGTCAACATGGTGCTGTCCATGAATCCCAATGCAACCAGCCTCTCTATGGGTGCGGTCATTGCCAATGGTGAACTGGATTCCTTCAATGAACTTTACGAGTGCGCAGACAAGCGTTTGTACAAGTCCAAGGAAGGCGGCCGTTCAAGACTATCTGTATCTTAAATAGACGCAAGGGGGTTACACCCCCCCCCTCTGCATCCTTAATCCATCTTACCGAGGTAAAGGTCGATGAGTTTTCTTGCCAGCAGGCTGGTGTACTTGGCGTTGGTCAGGGTAACCTTTGCATTTTCCAGACTGTTCTTCTGAGAGAGGTAGTCGGTGTAGGTCAGGGCGCCTGCGTTACGCTGTTCTTCGGCAACGGTCATGGCTTCAGTTTCGGCTTCCACCTGCAGTGCTGCGGCCTTCCATTGCATGTCGGCGCTGACGGCGTTCAGGTAAAGTTTCTCCACGTTGTTTTCCAGGGACTTGGATGTTTCCATCAGGGCCATCTGGGATTCGGCTTCGTTGATCTGAGCCTGGAGAATCTTGTTCGTGGTGGCGCCGCGGTCCACTAGCGGGATGTTGATGCCGAGAGAAATGGAATGCTGGTAGCCTTGCTTGAGCTGTCTTACAAAACGGTTTTCGCTCTTTGTGTCCACGCTGGGATCGATGGTGGTGGAGGCGCTGCTCTGGACTTCGGAGCCTTCAGTGTGCCAAGCGCGAATTCCGGAACCGGCGTTTGCACCGAGGGAAACGGTGATGGCGCTGTTCTTGCTTGCGACCTTGGTATTCTTCTGGGCTACTTGGATGGCGATGCTGTCGGACTTCAGTCCCGGATTGACCTTGCGGATGTCAGCTAGCAGCTGATCGTAAGGCGGAATAGCTTCCAGGGAGTCGGGGGTGTTGAGGTCTGCGTTAGGATCGGTAATTTCGAATTCCTCATTGGCAGGAAGTTCCATCAACTGACGAAGAGTTGTTTTAGACGAATTAACGCTAAGTTGTGCGCTGAGCAATGCCACCTGCTTCTGCAGCACATTGGACTGGGATTGGGTCAGATCCTTCTTGGTGATGGATCCTGCTTCAAAGAGCTTGCTGTAGTTTTCAAACTCTGCCTGGGAAAGTTCTACAGAGGCATTGGCGGTAACCAATTTTTCCTGGGCGGCCAGCAGGTTCATATAGGCGTTGAGAACATTTTCCTGGAGGTTACGCTCGGTCTGCTTGGTAGACTGCTGTACGGCCTGCTTGTTCAACTCGCTTGCTTCGGTGCTCAGGGAAGTGACACCGCCGTCCCAAATGGTCCAGGAACCGTTCAAGCCCACACTTAAACTGTAGTGGTCCTTGGCGGTTTCTACGAAGGGATTGTCGTACAGGGAGTTGTTAATGCTTGCGCTGACAGACGGATAGCGGTTTGCCTTGGTCTGCTGGATGGAAACATCTGCCGCCTGCTCGCGGAGACTTGCGATTTCCATGGACAGGTTCTTGGCCTTGGCTTGCTTCAGGCAGTCTTCCAAAGTCCAGGTTTCGCCTGCAAAGAGTGCGGAAGTACTGACCAGAAGTCCAAAAATGATCGATTTTTGCTTAATCATAACTTTTTGATGCCTGAGGTTGCGGTTTGGTTGCCAATTTAGTGGCAAAATATAAAAAAAGGCCTCCATTGCTGGAGACCTTTTCAAGTGGACGGTATTGGATTTGAACCAATGACCTCTGCCGTGTGAAAGCAGCGCTCTAAACCAACTGAGCTAACCGTCCAAAGCGGTGTGCCAAATATATAAACTACTTATACGGTTGTCAAGTCCCCTTTGGGGACGAAGCCCCCCCCCTCACGTCATAAAAAGCGAATCCTCTGAGTAGGGAGTTTACTCCCACTCAGCATAATTGAAAAAGTCCGAGCCCCATGCTCGAACTTTTGCAATTCGGGGAGACTGAGGGGCAGCGCCCCTCACGTCATTACAGGTATTTATCCTCAGCGGCGCGGAGGATGGTGAGGAAGTCGGCCGGGGTCTTGGAGGCGATCAAATCCTTACGGACACCGCCATCGGCCAGCAGACGGCTGACAGAAGACAATGCCTTCAGGTGAGGACCGACGGTATTACCCGGGCTCACGATGAGGATGATCAGGTAGACCGGTTCGCCATCGAAGGAAGCGAAGTCCAGACCGTTCTCGATAGTAGCAGCAACCATGCACATGCGGTCGACATAGTCGATCTTTGCGTGGGGAACAGCCAAGCCACAACCGATACCGGTGGAGCGGCTCTGTTCGCGATTCCATACGGCGTCGAAGATTTCGGCGCGATGATCCAGCTTGTAGGCACTGCAGAGAGTGTCCACCAGTTCGTTCAGGATTGCTTCCTTGGTCGTGCTAGAAGAGTTGATCAAGATGCAATTGTCGACAAACCTTTCGGAAAGACGCATAGATTCATGTTCCTTTTATTGGTTATTGTAAAGGATATTTAGCAAATAATACCCACTTTTACGAGGGGGTTAGTGCTTTTGTATCATAGAAATAGCAAAAAACGCTAAAATTTGCTCAAAAACGCCAATAATTCAAATTCGGAATTGATATTATCCAGCTGGTCCAAGGCTTTTTTGGAGGTAGAAACATCGATTTGACCGGGGGCGGCGGCCTTTCCAATGGCTCCATAGGTCAGGTTGGCTCCTTCCTTCAGGGACCAGATTCGGCTGACTTTTCCGGTATCGCCCATACCGAAGGCAGCGAACATCTCAAAGTGCTTGGACTGTTTCCGGGTGAATTTGTAGAGCCTGCCGCAGTCGTCCTGGTCGTTGCTCATGGCGGCGATTTTCAGACCACCGGCGCCAAAACGCTTTACATCCTTGGCGAAGGCTTCCAGTTCCTGTTCGCCGGGAACGCGGACGAAGTTGTGCTCGGAGATGATGATCCCCACGCCCCGGTTGCGGGCCTTGGTGTTAAGTTGTTCGTAATCGCAAAGGTAGTCTCGTTCCAGGTCCAGCCATTCCGGCACTTCCTTGGCGCCTAGGATTGCGTCCCACAGGGCGGGGCGTTCCACGGCTCGGGCATCGGCAAAGGTACCGCCGTCGTGCTTAAGGCGGATGGTTCCAATCTGAATCTGGTTGGGGGCGATCTTGCGGACTCTTTCCGAAAGCTTTGGCCACTGGGCTACGTCAAAGAAGTCGTAGCGGATTTCCAGGGCCCCGCAGGATTCCAAATCCAGGCGGACAGGGTGGAATGGGTCTTTTTCTGCGGCTTCCAGAACTTCAGGGCCAACAAGGCCTACCAAATACTTCGTCTCGTTCATGGAGCATAAGATAGAAAATAGAGAGTAGAGTCACGACAGAATGTCTTATATTTAGTAGGTATGAGTCTCCTTATTTTTTTACTTCTTGCTTGGACACTTGTGGCCTGCTCTGAGTCTCCTTCGGAATCAGGGGTAGATAATCGATCTACGATTACGGTTTACAGCTTTATCCAGAAAAATACATGGGGAATCTTGGATACCATTAATATTTTAAAATATCCGGCGGATACCGTAGACGCTTGTGTAATGGAAAAAGGCTTTTATTCCTGTGAAGGATACGAGGTGCGTTTTGATACGACGAAATATCGTGGCGATACAATTAAGATTAACTATTCGAAAAAGTCTTATGACGCGACCACGGTTGCAGCAGATGTTCCTGCATTTGATACGCTTTGGGCGAAAAAAATATTTGCCGAGATTCCTATGGGTCGATGCGGAGTGATTCTAGACTCTATTTTTAGCAACTATCAACTTGAGGTAGTGGGAAATAATCCGTTTGCTCCCGAACTTATTGAATACAGTCCGGAATTTAAAGGATTTTACTGGACTGCAAATTTAGATTCCGCAAGAAGTGCTTGCGAAGGTAAAAATATTGCGGATTGCCTTGAACATTCAATGGTACCGGATTCGGTGGATAGCGTAGAGGTTTGTTCTGTTCGAAAGCCTGGGGAAGTTTATATAGCACCTCCGTCTAATGAAGATGTTTATGAACTCAAGTACTATCCGCCCCGTTTAAAAAACTATGGCTATCGCTTAATTAGTGAGAACTTTAAACCTGTGAAAGTTGACACAACTGTTCATTGGACTTTGAAATATACAGACCAGTATGGACGAAGTGAATCGCTTTTGATGACGTCTATATTCAAGTAATGAATTTAAGTTCGCTTGTTGAAATTACAAACCTTTTACCAAAGCACCTAATAGAATTAAGCTTGCTTCGGCGGGCTTTTTTGCTTTGTGCCTGAAAACGCTCCCAATTGTTGTGCAATTTGCCTTTTTTTTGACATTTACCAAATGTTTCTCGATATATATCATAGGAAAACATTTCTAAATTACTCCTGAACAAAAAAAGGATGCTATCATGGCAGATTGTAACGAAAAGAAAGAAGCTCAGGCCCCGGACATGCTGAAAAAGGCCGAAGAATACTTGGCCAGCAACCGCCGTATTTTCCTCTGGGGCGGCGTAGATGACGAAAGCGCCGAACGCATTGTCAAGCAGCTTTTGTACCTGGATTCCTTGAACCACGATGATATCGTGTTCTTCATTAACAGCCCCGGTGGCGTTATCAGCAGTGGCCTTGCCATTTATGACTGCATGAATGCCATCAAGAGTGACGTTGTTACTGTTTGCTGTGGCCAGGCTGCCTCCATGGGCGCTGTGTTGCTGACTTCTGGCGCAAAGGGCAAGCGCTATGCATGGCCCAATGCCCGAATCATGATTCACCAGCCGCTGATTCACGGCGAAATCGTTGCTCCGGCAAGCGATATCCAGATTCAGGCCGAAGAAATGCTCCGCATTCGTAGCATTACCGGTAAGATTCTGGCTGAAACTTCTGGCCACACCATCGAAGAAATCGACCGCGACACCGAACGCGACAACTTCATGTCGGCTGAACAGGCCAAGGCCTACGGCTTGATCGACGTGGTCGAAAGCAAGATTTAATTTATTGCGCGGCTTCGGCTGCGCCTTTTGTTGCGAGATGTATAATGGGACTTTTTTCAGCAATTAAAAGCGGCCTCGCCAAGACCCGCGACGCCCTCATGGGCGAATTGAAGGGTATTGTCGGTGCCGGCAAGATCACTGATGAAACTCTTGAGGAATTGGAAGAACACCTGATCAAGGCTGATGTGGGTGTAGAAGCCGCCTTCCTTTTGACGGATGCTCTCCGCGAAAGCGCCCTGGGTAAGTCCCTTACCACAGAACAGGTGCTGGATATCATGCGTTCCGAAGCAGAACGTTTGCTGAAGGATCCTCCTCCGTTTGAACTGAAGGGTAAGCCCCATGTGATTCTCGTAATCGGCGTGAATGGCGCCGGCAAGACGACGACTATCGGTAAACTTGCCGCCCGCCTCATTGGCGAAGGCAAGAAGGTCATGATTGCCGCTTGCGATACTTTCCGTGCTGCTGCTATCGACCAGCTGGAAACTTGGGCTGAACGTTCCGGTGCCGAATTCGTGAAGCATCAGGAAGGCTCTGATCCCGCTGCCGTTGCCTTTGATGCCTGCAGCGCCGCCGTGGCTCGCGGTTGCGATGTGGTGCTGATTGATACCGCAGGTCGTCTGCATAATAAGGACTACCTGATGGAAGAATTGAAGAAGATTGTCCGCGTTATCAAGAAGGTTTCTCCGGAAATGCCTCAGGATATGTGGCTTGTCATTGATGGCAACACCGGACAGAATACCATCAACCAGACTAAGATCTTCAACCAGAGTTTCCCGCTGACCGGTCTCGTGGTGACGAAGCTGGATGGTACCGCTCGCGGCGGCGCCGTACTCAGCATTGCAAGTTCTCTGCAGATTCCTATCCGCTGGATCGGTATGGGCGAACGAATCGACCAACTGGTCCCCTTCAGCAAGGCTGAATATGTGGACGGTCTGTTTGAAAACGCTCTGGAAGAAAAGTCCTAGTCAGGAATTTCAAAAATGATTCGCTTGTCGGACATTGCAAGGAAAATGAGGGGAGGGCAATTGATTGCCCTTTCTTTCGTTGTAGCGGCAATGGTCGGCTGTTCTAACGAAGTGTCTGTGGACCAAAATTTCGTGGACACCTTTGTTGAACTTCGAATTGTGGAAGTTACCTACGGGCCAAATTCGCCCATGACGCGAATGACCCACCGGAAAGTTCTTGAACAGCATGGTTACACTCTTGAGAAATTCCTTGCCAAGACGGACAAGATTCTCGAAGATGAAAACATGTGGGTTCCGTTCCAGAAGACTGTGAGCGCCCGTGTGGATTCCTTGGTGGCGGATATGAATAAGGCTAAGGTTATTCCGTCACCCAGCGTTCCCCATTCGCCTAAGGGGGATGACTGATGCGACTAATCTTGTCCATCCTATGCCTCCTGCTTTCGGTTCAGGTTTTTTCTGCTGAACAGCCTAAGCGTATGGTCCGTTGGATGAAGTACGACGATGCCCTGGCTAAGGCAAAAGAAAACCCAAGGCTCATATTTGTGGATATGTACGCTGATTGGTGCGTGCCTTGCCGTGTGATGGATCAGAGTGTGTATACCGATCCTACGGTCGCATCTCTTTTGAACGCCCGTTTTTACCCGGTAAAACTTGATGCGGAATCTCAGGATTCCATTGTGTGTGACGGCAAGAAAAATACTGTCCAGCGCTGCTACTTTGATGTGTGGGAATTGGAAGCCCTGCCGGCGTTTGTTCTGCTGGCGCCAAAGGGAATGTCTATCTTGACGGTGACGCAGTCCATGACTCCGCAGGAAATGCAGTATTTGCTATATGAATTTTTAGAAAAAGAGAAGGAGTGGTTTGCACGATGAGTGAAGAATTCCTTTTTGGTGTACAGATTGTCTTTTGGGTAATGCTAGCCTTGGTGCTGCATTGCTATTTGCTGTTCCCGGTGACGCTTCCGTTCGTCAGCGAAATCTTTAAGCGCAAGAAGAATGTGGTTGCCGATAGCGATGAACTGCCGACAGTCTCTATCTTGATTTCTGCGTACAATGAAGAAGCTGTCATCGAACGTAAGATCCAGAATATTCTGGAAATCGATTACCCCAAGGAAAAGCTTGAGGTCTTGATTGGTGATGATGGCTCCGCTGACCGTACTGCCGAAATTGTGGCCCGCTATGCTGACCAGGGAATTACCTTGGTGAAAGCTCCCAAGAATGCAGGCAAGGCTGCTATGCTGAACCGTTTGAACAGTATTGCAAAGAACGATATTTTGGTTCTGTGCGATGCCAATACCATGTTCTTCCCCAATGTGGTGCGTAAGTTGGTGCAGCCCTTCCAGGACAAGAAAATTGGTTGCGCCTGTGGCCACTTGATCCTTTCTGACAAGAGCGGTAGCGTACTTGGCCGTGGCGAAAGTTCCTACTGGGATCTTGAATCTGAAATCAAGAAGTTTGAAGGTGTTCTAGATAGACTGATTGGTGGTAACGGCGCCTTGTATGCAATTCGTCGCGAACTCTATACAGAACTTCCGGTAAAGAAGAGCGTCATGGATGACTTCTTTATTGCCACCAAGGTTTTGCAGAAGGGTTATTTCTGTACTTTCGTTTCCAGCGCCATTGGCACAGAACAGACCTCCAAGGAATCTAGCGGTGAATTCCGTCGTAAGGTTCGCATTGGTCGCGCCAACTTCAATTTCCTGCTTTCCTATATGCCGTTGCTGAACCCGTTCCGTCCGCTAACTGCATACCTGTTCTTCTCTCACAAGATCTTGCGATGGTTCTCACCCCATATCTTGATTTTGCTTTATGTGGCTAACGCCTTGCTTTTGACCAGCGGACTGTTCTATCAGGTAACGTTCGGTATTATGACCTTGGTTCTTTTGGTTTCGTTGTTCAAGATTGTGCCTGCAGGATATTATTTCCTGTCCATGAACTTCGCAATCCTTAAGGGATTCTTCTTGGCCTTCTCTCGAGAAAAGAGCGGTGGCTGGGCTCGCGAAGCCCGTAGTGATGATGAAGTTTAGTTTCTAATACTTGGTGTGGATGGTATGAAAATCCTCTTTAAGGCTTTGCTGATCTTTTGTTTTGTTGGAGCGTCCGCTGCTTGCGCCCGCCCCTTCACCATGGATTTGCAGGGCGGTGTGGTGAATCATGTCAGCGAGATCACCAAGTTCAACTTGAATGTTTTTGGACATTGGTGGTACCCCATCGACCAGATGTTCTTTGTTGGCGTGGGTAGTGGCTATCAGGAAATTGACAATGAAAGTCTGGTGCCTATCTCTGCCAGCTTCTGGACCCGAATTCCTGTAGGGCGTCAGGTCTTGCCTGTGATGCTTGCGGACTGGGGCTATCTTATTGGCAAACATCATCAGATGTTCTGGCGAGCTGCTGGAGGAGTCGATATCAAGTGCGGAGATTATTCGTCCATCCTTGCAACTGCGGGATACCAGTTCCTGGACAACTTCGGCAAGGGATACGTCTTTTTGCAAGTGGGTATGCTTGTAGAAATCTAGGGCAACGCGCTTCAACGAAATCAAAAAAGGTCGCACAAACTTGTGCGGCCTTTTCAATTTTTGTGAAGTGTTTTCGAACGTTAAACGCGTCGTGATTACTTGGCGTTTACCATGTGGACTACACGCTGGGGGAACGGAATTTCGATGCCGGCCTTGTCAAATTCTTCCTTGATAAGAGCAGTGTACTTTGCCTTGAGAGGGAAGAAGTCGGCGTTATTCACCCACACGCGCATATTGATGTTGACGGAGCTGTCTGCCAGTTCAGAAACAAATACGTCGGAGCCTTCCTTGAGGAACTTGGGTTCGCTTGCGATGAGGTTGCGAATGATTTCCATGGCCTTGTCGGTATTGGAATCGTAGCCGATGCCAACGACCAGGTCGATACGGCGCTTTTCGTTTCTGCTGAAGTTGGTAATGGGTGCTCCCCAGAGGCTTCCGTTAGGAGCGGAAACGTAGAGACCGTCCAGGGTTTCAAAGATGGTGTTGAAGAGGCCGATGCCGGTAATCTTGCCCTTGATGCTTCCGCATTCAATGTAGTCACCAGCCTTGAAGGGGCGCAAGAAGAGAAGCAACAAACCAGAGGCGATGTTGGTCAGCATGTCCTTCAATGCGATACCGACGGCCAAGCTGGCGGCGCCGACCATTGCAACGAGACTTGCAGTATTTACGCCGAGGATGTTCAAGATGATCAGCAGGGCGACGATTGCGACCGCATAGCGTGCGAGAGATTCAACAAGAGGTCTTGCTGAGGAATCCAAGCCTTTTGACTCGGCGTGGTTCAGCATTCTGTGGATGATCATCTTGGCGATTTTGAATACCACTAAAACTACCGCGATGGCGATAACCTTGTAGATCAAGTTGTTCTCGATGACAAAATTTTTTACGGCTTCGAATTTTTCCATTTTGAAGTCCTATGATGAAGTTGTTGATGAATTTGAAATTCAAAAAATAAAGGCCCGCAAATGCGAGCCTTCATTTTTAAACATTAGCCTTTGGCCAGCAGATCCATGAGCTCGTTGTCGAGACGGTCAGGATTGTTGTACTGAGCCAAATTGTTGTGCAGGGATTCGCCCTTGGAAACCAGACCGAAGTCCAGGTTCTTGTAGTTCCAGTAGCTGTAGCCTACGTCAGCTTCACGGAGAATATCCATGAAGTCGCGCATCCAGGCCATCTGGTACTGACGGGGCACCTGAACGTACACGCCGAATTCGTTACATGCAACGGGCAGGTCGTACTTGGCACGGAAATCCAAAGCGTTCTGGATGCTTGCCTGGAGACGGGCCTTGTCCCACTTGCCGAATTCAACGTCGAGACGTGTGGTGGCGCCTTCCTGAGGTGCGGCGTAGTCACCGGGCCAGGGGCGTTCAATCTTGAAGAACGGGTCGTTGATCCATGCGGCGCCCTGGTGAGTGAATGTCACCGGAGTGTAGGTATGGAAACTGTAGATGGCGTTGTCGTCGTCCATGGGTGTGAGGAACTCGAATTCGCGAGCGCTGTTCCACTTGTTGGAGCCCACTACGATGGTGTTCTTGGGAGCGTGCTTGCGGATGGTCCAGAAGATTTCGTCCTTGACCTTGTCCCAAACCTTGGAGTCGCTGCCTGCAGGTTCGTTCAGCAGTTCCATCATCACGCGGGACTCGCCACTGTAGCGTTCGGCCATGTAGGCCCACACCTTGTTGGTGTCCTTGCGTGCTTCGGCGCTGGTGAAGAAAGCCTGTTCTTCGGAGCAGCCCAAGTGGAAGTCGTGACCGGGGCACTTGTGCAGGTCAAGAATCACGTCCAGGTCTGCAGCCTGGATGTCCTTCAATGCCTTGTCCAAGAGACCGAAGACTTCTTCATCGGGTTTGAGTTCTTCGCCCTTGAACACGTTGAAGTAGTCCACCGGCAAACGAACGTGGTTGAACCCCGCCTCGCGGATGCGCTTAAAATCGCTTTCGCCAAGGAAGGTCTTGATGTGCGGGACGACCCCAGGAAAACCTACGGGGTCTTTTTCCTGGATGCAGTCAACCTGACTGAACCAGCCACCCAAATTCACTCCACGCAGCCTTTCTTTTTTCATTGTGTCATCCTCATACTGATGCGACCGGAATTGATCGCAGTTTTTTAGAAAATTATTCGTTGACGATGTTCAAGTCTTCGTCGGCGATGTTCAAGTCCATAATGACTTCCATGTCGTCGGGAAGATTGTAGAAGTCGACCACCAAACCGACCTTCTTGTCTTCGTCTTTTTGCTTATCGAACTGGACTACGTCGTAAATCTTCATTTTGACGACGGCTTCTTGAGTCACAGGGATTTCGATAGTCATGCCCTTGCTGATGGGACCTTCAATAATCTTGCCTTTGAACACCAGGCTTGTCTGATCGTCGCCCAGCGAAGTCTTTTTCACGTGAAATACAGCCATTATTCCTTAGCCATTATCAGTTATTCATCAGTTAATTATCTTGAAGCCACAAATTGGCGTGGGATAAAAGTTAACTTTTTTACATGACTTTACGAGTTGGTCGAATCCCATTTTTGGTCTGTGCGCCGTTTTTTCATGATTTTTTAGGTCGTGAGTCGGAATATCCGGATGTTGAGTTTCTGGATGGTCCGCCCAGTGTTCATTGCGCCGGGCTTAAAGAAGGATCTGTTCATTTGTCTCCAGCGTCCTCCATTACGTTTGCGCAGAAACCAGGTGCCTTCGTTCTTTCACCAGATATTTGCACCTCCTGTTCTTTTGAGGTACGTTCTGTTAAGTTGTTTGCAAAACGCCCCATTGAAGAACTGAGTGGGTGTAAAATCCGCATGACAGCCCAAAGCATGACTTCGGTAACGCTACTCCGAATACTCTTGGAAGAACGTTATGGACTTTGCCCGGAGTATTTGAGTGGAGCCTACGAGGAATCCGATGAAGCCTGCCTTTTGATTGGGGACCAGGCCTTGGAAGAAAACGAACGTCATCGCTTTGCCTTTGATTACGATCTTGGTTCCTTGTGGCTTGATTGGCAAAAACTCCCCTTTGTTTTTGGCGCCTGGATTATTTCCAGGGAAGCCTTGAAACCCGGCCTGGAACAAACCCTTGCGGATTATATGGCTGTCACTAAATTGAGTGTTGAACGTTTTAAGGCGGATCCGAAACAGGCTCTGGATAAGTGGCTTTCAAAGTATCCTGTCAATTTGCCCCGTTCCGTAATAGACGATTATTATACCGCTTTGGATTACCGTTTTACAGACGAACGAAAGCAATCCTTGAAACTGTTCTTTGAATATGCTCAAAAGATGGGCTTGGTTCAAACAGCTCCTGTGCTGGAGTATTTTTAATTTCTATTATTGGATTGCCAAGGTGGATGGCTTAGGTTAGAGGAAAAAATGGTAGAAGAAAAGATTCTTATTGTTGATGACAGCGCCGAGGTTCTTGAAAAGACTCGTGAATTGCTGACTCAAGTGGGCTACAACGTTACTGCATGTCATTGCGGTGAAGATGCCCTGGAATTTCTGAAAGACAACAGAGTGGACTTGGTCATCTTGGATATCAATATGCCGAGCCTGAATGGTTACGAAGTCTGTTTGCGTATTCGTCAGAATTACGCATTGGATGACCTTCCGGTGATTTTCTTGACCAGCCGCGAAGATACGGATAGCGTTTCCAAGGGTTTCCGCTCTGGCGCTTCTGACTTTGTCAGCAAGAATGCACTTTCCGACATTTTGCTTGCTCGAGTCAATGTGCATATTCGACTTTCTCGTTCCTTGCGCTACCTTCGCGAAATTTCCTTGACCGATGATATGACCGGTTGCTTCAATCGTCGTCATGGTATGTATTCTTTGCGCGAATGGTTTGCCCGCAGCAAACGTTACGGCACCCAGTTCGCATTGATTTATTTTGACTTGAACGGTCTGAAGGTTATTAACGATGTTTATGGTCATCAGGCTGGCGACTTGTTGCTCCGTTCTGTGGTAAGTGCAGCCAAGGGTATTCTTCGTGAATCCGATTTGCTGTTCCGCATGGGTGGTGACGAGTTCATGGTGATTTGCCCTGAAACGGATAAGCAGGGTGCATTCATTTGCGTAGACCGTATGCAGAAGGCTATTTCTGACATTACTATCGTGGATAAGAAGGTTTCCTTCGCCTATGGCGTTGCCCATTCTTCCGAAGACTACAAGGAAATGGACGACATGATGCATAGTGCAGACCTGTCCATGTATGAATGCAAAAAAGAAATGAAAAAGAATAAATGATTAGAATGACGTAGGGGGCCTCGCCCCCTAGACCCCCAACTCACAAAAGTCCGTGCTGATGCCTGGACTTTTTCTCGTGTCTGAACGGGAATAAATTCCCTATTCAGAGGATTTGCTTATTGCAAAAAAAAACGAAAGTGAGCTTTGCGCACCTTTTGGCCAGACTTTTGCGAAGCAAACGCCGGCGGGGAGTCCAGATAAATGAACACTTAGGACTTTAAGTCCTTAGTGTGAATTATCCCCATAGGGGACAAGTCTTTGTAAGTGCTAAAGCACTAACAAATGCTTAATCCACTTTGTGGACGGGCAGAGCCCCTTGCGTCATTATAGCCCCTCACGTTAATTCAGGATTCGTTGTGACGAGGGGATGGTCGAAGGGGCCTCCCTTCGTTCCCAGAAACTTTGCTATGCAAAGTTTCGGTGGGGAGCTTGAGGGGTGGAAACCCCTCATGTCATTATAAAGCTTTACGAACTGCGTCAAGCAGGGCGGTGAGGCGCTTGCCGATTTCGTCCCAGTTGCCTTCCTGCATCAATTTTGCGCTAAAGATGCTTCCGCCGAAGGCAAGGAGGTTGGCTCCGGCCTTCAGGTACTCGCCGGCGTTTTCTGCACTGACGCCGCTACAGGCAAGAAGCGGGATGTCGCGGAAGGGACCGCGGAGGGCCTTGATGTACTTGGGGCCGCCTACGCAATCTACCGGGAAAATCTTCACCGCGGTAGCGCCCAAGTCGTAAGCCTTCTGCACTTCGGTAGGCGTGAGCGCTCCAGGAATAATAGGCACGTTCTGTGCCGCTGCCGTGCGGATAATGTTACTGCGGGTATTGGGCGTAACGATAAAGCTGGCGCCTGCCAGCAAAGCCTTTTCTAAATCCTTGTCATGACGGACGGTGCCTGCGCCGACGGCGATGTCGTAGGGCTTGCATGCATCCTTCAGGGCCGTGATGATTTCTGCAGCGCCATCGGTATTCATGGTGACTTCAATCGCCTTGAGGCCGCACTTGGCTGCAGTCTTTGCGCAAAGTTCCTCAGATCCCTTAGGGATGTCGCGGAGGATGCCGATGACCGGCATGTCTTTTAAAAATTCAAGTAAATCCATGCCTTAAATATACAAGAATAATTGCTAAATCGAAGGAATGAGTATGTTATTGTGTTCAATAACAGTTGGGAAGTCTTTAATGAATCGTTTTTCGTTTTACAATTTATTGTTCTTTACCTTTGCTGTAATATTGGCCGCTATGATACGGAGATTTATTCAAATCTCAGGGCTTCGATAGGATCCAGTCGGCTTGCCTTTCGGGCAGGATACCAGCCGAAGAAAACTCCGGTAATAAAGCAAACACCGAAACTGACCACCACGCTGGTAATGGAAACGCTCATAGGCCAGTTCAGTATGGACTTGACCGCTTGAGAGGCTCCAATGCCGAGGCCGATTCCAATAAGGCCGCCCAGCAGGCTAATCATCACGGATTCAAAAAGGAACTGAAGGAGAATGTCGCGACCGCGTGCACCGATAGCCATGCGGAGGCCGATTTCCTTGGTACGTTCCGTCACAGACACATACATAATATTCATGATGCCGATGCCGCCTACCAGAAGACTAATGCCTGCGATAGCGGTAAGCACTAAGGAAAGCATGTCGGACGTAGTGGTCATCATGGTGATCATTTCTTCCTGGGTAAAGATGCGGAAAGGGTCCGTGGGCTTCATCCACTGACGGCGTTCCTTCAAAATGCCCATGATTTCTTCCGTAGCCTGCTCCGCATAACCTTCACCGATGGAGTTTGCGTAAATCTGGCGGATTTCTGTGGTGGCGTTGAAACGTTTCATCACTGTCTGGTAAGGTGCGAAAATAACGTCATCCTGGTCTTGGCCAAAATCGCCACCCCCCTTTATTTTCAAAGTACCGATGACTTTCAGCGGGATGCTCTTGTACCTGATGGTTTTCCCAATGGGGTCGCCTTCGGGGAACAAGTTCTTGACTACGGTCTGGCCGATAACGCAGACTTTTGCAATGCGGTCTGCGTCGTCATCGAACATGACTCCGTCCTCGATTTCGTAATTACGAATTTTCAGGTAGTCGCTGGAGATGCCGCTAAGCTGAGTGGGGGAGTTGTTGTTGCCCACAATGGCTTGACCATTGGCAGTAATCATGGGGGAGACTGCATCAATGTATTGAGCGCTGTTGCGCAGCTCAATAAGGTCGGCTTCTTCCAAGGATACGGAGGATTCTGTTTGAACACCACCGCGTCGGTCGCGGTTGGGCATAACGATAATGGCATTGGTACCCATGGACGTCATCTGGTCCTTGATGGACTGCTTGGAGCCTTCGCCCATGGCAACCATGGTAATCACTGCGGCCACACCGATCACAATGCCGAGTACGGAGAGCACCGTACGCATACGGTTTCGGAACAAAGCCTTCATGGCAACTTTAATAAGAGAAAGTGGACCCATGGTTATTCCTCGTCAAACGTTTCTGGTGGCGGCAACGCTTCCAGGGCGGCGCGGGCGTCCTGAACATTTTCGTTGATGACATCTTTTTTCAGGAGACCGTCACGAAGGGTAATTGTTCTTCCGCTGAAGGTGGCGATATCCGGTTCGTGGGTCACGAAGGCGATGGTTTTTCCCTGCTTGTGCAGCTCTTGGAAAATCATCATGATTTCGTAACTGGTTCGAGTGTCCAGGTTGCCGGTAGCTTCGTCGGCCAGGATAATGACGGGGTCGTTGACCAGGGCGCGTGCGATGGCTACACGCTGCTGCTGACCACCGGACATCTGGTTAGGCAGATGGTTCATGCGGTCGGAAAGTCCCACCATTTCCAATGCGGCGATGGCGCGGCGGCGACGTTCTTCGGCGCTGACCTTGGAATTATACAATAGGGGCAGTTCCACGTTTTCTAGGGCTGTGGTTCTGCTGAGCAAGTTGTAGCTCTGGAATACGAAGCCGATTTTCTGATTGCGTATGCGGGCCAAAGCGTCGCGAGAAAGCTTTTCGGTATGTTCCCCGTCCAAAATGTAGTGGCCGCTGGTGGGTTTATCCATGCAACCGAGGATATTCAGCATGGTGGACTTGCCGGAACCGCTAGTACCCATGATCGTAACAAATTCACCGCGACAAATATCAAAGCTCACGCCCCTCAAGGCGTGGACGGTTTCGTCGCCCATTATGAAGTCTCTTTTAAGACTTTGTATGGAAAGAATGGATTGTTTTTCTTGAATCATCGGCATATTAGATGTCTTTGATGGACAAAAAGTTGCAAATTTATTGAAAAAAGTGCTTTTTCAGGGTGATTTCTAATAAAGTATGTAGTTTTGGCCTGCGATTGGTATTTGACTTTACTTACAAAAATGCTACATTTGCGGCGGAATTTATAAAAAAAGCGATTCGTATGGGTTTGGTTCTTTGTTCTAGCATGCGAATTGCCAATTTCATAGGAGAGACGATGAAAAAACTCGTTGCGTTATCATTGCTCGCTGGCGGAATGGCATTTGCCCAGTCTGGTCTGATGGGCGGAACTTCTGGTATTCACCAGCACAACGCTTACACGTTGGGCCAATGGGGTATTGAAGCCGGTACCGGTGGTGATATCGGTTTGGACTCTTGGGCTATCGCTCGCGGTGGTGTTGTTTACCGTGAAGGCGAAAAGGGCATTATTAGCGAATGGGCAGGAACCATTGCTGGTAACCTGAATGGAGCCATTGGTTTGAGCGACTTCTTGGACATTGGTATGTCCCTGCCATTGAACTATGATCACACCAATACTGCAGGTATGGATCCTTTGGATATGATGAAGGCATCCCGTGGTGACGTGAACCTGTGGATGAAGATCAATCCGGTGGGTGACGAAAGCACCGTATTCGCTTTGGCAACAGTGATTGACTTGTATCTCCCCACTGGCGACGTTTCTGTGGGCGTTCGTCCTCGCCATGCTTGGTATCTGAGCGACGATGGTGGTGTTACCAACCCGTACACTTCTGCTGACTTGAACATTGGTGCTACCTTGGTGTTCACCTTGAATTTCACCAACAAGGGTGTTCCTTTGATTTGGAATACCAATGTGGGTGTTGTCTATGCTGATGAAGGCTCCAGTACCTTGACCTATGGCACTGGTCTGAACTTCATTGCTACCGATTGGCTTGAAGCCTTTGTGGAATACTCTGGTGAATATCGATTGGAAGGTGACTACTACGAACGTAGCTTCTTGGAAGATCCTATGCGTTTGACTCCGGGTCTCCGCTTCCACCTGCCGTGGAATATCGACTTCTCCGCAGGTCTGGACGTAGCTGTTCGTGCATTGAAGAACTTTACCTTCGATTACAAGAAGGAAATGGAGACTGCTGACAAGTATCAGATTCATTACCTGGATCCCAAGAACAAGACTGTCAAGTACGGTTACGTTCCGACTCCGAACTATGCTGGTACTGCTACTCTTACTTGGCGCTTCGGTGGCAAGCTGGACAAGGATTCCGACAAGGATGGCGTGAAGGACGATCTGGACAAGTGTGCTCATTCTCCGGAAGGTGCTGTGGTTGACTCTGTTGGCTGCCCCATCGACTCCGACAAGGATGGCGTGTTCGACGGTCTCGACAAGTGCGCTAACACCCCGAAGGGTGCTATCATCGATACCACTGGCTGCCCCATGGATTCTGACCGTGACGGTGTGTACGATGGCATTGATAAGTGCGACAATACTCCGGCTGGCGTTCCTGTGGACCAGGATGGCTGCGTTGCTGACTTCGACCAGGATGGCGTACCTGATGGTCTGGACAAGTGCCCCAACTCTCTTCCGGGTGCTAAGGTAGACTCCACTGGCTGCGTTGCTGACGCAGATAAGGATGGCATTGCTGATTCTGATGACAAGTGTGCTGATACTCCGAACGGTGCTAAGGTAGACTCTACTGGCTGCCCCATTGATACCGATAAGGATGGCGTGTTTGATGGCATTGACCTTTGCCCGGATACTCGTGAAGGTGCCAAGGTTGACGAACACGGTTGCGACGATGACTTCGATGGCGACGGTGTTGCTAATGCTCAGGATAAGTGCCCCAACACCAAGCAGGGTATCAAGGTTGATGAAACCGGTTGCCCGCTGGATGGCGATAAGGACGGCGTTCCTGATGGTTTGGATAAGTGCCCGAACACTGCCGAAGGCACTGCTGTTGATGAAACTGGTTGCGCTCTTGACTTCGATAAGGACGGTGTGCCTGATGCTCAGGACAAGTGCCCGAACACCACTTCCGGTCTCGCTGTAGACTCCGTGGGTTGCCCGCTGGATGAAGACAAGGACGGCGTACCTGATGGCTTTGATAAGTGCCCGAACACTCCGAAGGACGCTCCTGTGGATTCCACCGGTTGCTTCCTGGATACCGACCGTGACGGCGTTCCTGACTATCAGGACAAGTGCCCGAACACTGTGGCTGGCGTGAAGATCGACAAGAAGGGTTGCCCGGTTAACAAGAAGGAAGACCCGGAACAGTTGAAGAAGGGCATTGCCTTTGAAACCAATTCTGCTAAGCTCACCAAGTCCAGCTATGCAACTTTGGATGATATCGTTCGCTTGATGAACAAGATTCCGGATGCTAACCTGGAAGTTCAGGGTCACACCGATAACACCGGTTCTGCGGAAACCAACAAGAAGCTTTCTCAGGCTCGTGCAGAAACTGTGGTGAACTACTTCATCAAGGAAGGCATTGCTTCTGATCGCGTTCGCGCAGTTGGTTATGGTCCGGAAAAGCCCATCGCCGACAACAAGAGCAAGCAGGGCCGCGCAAAGAACCGCCGCGTGGAACTGGTTCCGTTCTTCAAGTAATTAATGAAGAATCTCTAATGAAATTGAAAAACGTCCGCCAATCGGCGGGCGTTTTTTGTTTGCAAAGGTGCGTTTGCCAAAACAGCGCTTGTCCAAGGAACAAAAATTATTTGGATTTAAAAACCCATTTCTTGTACATGGTAAAACTTACAAGCACGTAGACGACATTTGCGATAATGTTTGCCAGGAAACTGGGCTTCATGAATCGGGAAACGATCTCGGTGAAAGAGGATGCGAACGGTTGGGCGAAAAGGTAGACGCAACCTTCCAGGACCGCGAGATTTACCCCGTAGGCGCAGATGAATACCACCAGGAATCGTACAATTTCAGACTTCTTGTCGTTGCTGCTCTTGAAGTTCCAGATGCGGTTGCAAAGGTAGCTGTTGCAGCCTCCGGCAACAAAACCCAGGAAATTGGATAGTTCCAAATTCCAGTCCAGCAACTGGTGAAGTACCCAGACCACAAGCAAAGTAATCAAGGTGTTCATGATACCGATGAGATTGTACTTGATAAAGTGAAGCATGGGCGGAAAATAATTATTTTGTCGTATCATGAATTGGATTGAAGACAAAAAGTGCACCGCAGAAGAAGCTGCCCTCCTCATCAATGATGGTGACGTTCTTGGTGTTTCTGGCTTTACCCTGGCCGGTTATCCGAAGGTTGTGCCTACTGCAATTGCAGCACGTGCTGAAAAACTTCACGCCGAAGGCAAGCCCTTCCAGGTAACGCTTTTCTCTGGAGCCTCTACCGGGGATTCCTGTGACGGTGCCTTGGCTCGTGCGGATGCAGTTAGCTTCCGTATGCCTTATCAGTCCAATCCTGCTCTTCGCAAGGCTATTAACTCCGGCTCCATCAAGTACATTGACGCCCACCTGGGTAAGATGGGTTACTGGATCCGCACGGGAGCGTTGCCGCGCCCAACGGTTGCTATTGTGGAAGTGACTCAGATTCTGCCGGATGGCCGCGTCTGCCTTTCCACTTCGGGTGGTAACTCCGTTACGTTCCTGGAGTCGGCGGAAAAAGTTATTCTGGAGTTGAACTCCCGATTTGGAGAAGCTTGCGTTGGAATTCACGACGTAGCTCTTCCGGAACTTCCGCCCCACGCAAAGTCCTTGCCTATCGATGCGGCGGGCGACCGTGTTGGCGATACCTTTGCCCGCGTGAACCCGAACAGGGTCGTCGCCATTGTGGAACAGTCCCGCTTTGATGAAGTTACTCCCTTCGTGGAACCGGATGAAATCTCCCGCAATATCGGTGACCGTATTCTTGACTTTGTCCGCTATGAAGAAAAGCGAGGCCGTCTCCTGAAGGGCCTTGCATACCAAAGCGGTGTAGGCAAGGTGGCCAATGCGGTTCTTTCTGCTATGGCTGCAGACAGTCGTTTGCGTCAGATTGACCTCTATACTGAAGTTATCCAGGAAGCGGTTCTTCCTCTGTTGAAGAATGGCAAGCTGGGTATTGCTTCCGGCACGGCTCTTACTTTGTCTGAAAGTACCCAGAAGGAATTTGTTGCAAACGCTGACGAATGGAAAAAGCATTTGATTATCCGTCAGCAGGAAGTGAGCAACAGCCCTGACGTAATCAAGCGTATTGGCGTTATCTCCATGAACACCGCCTTGGAAGTGGATATCTTCGGAAACGTGAACAGTTCCTTGGTAACGGGTTCCGCCATGATGAACGGTATTGGCGGTTCTGCAGATTTTGCTCGTAACTGCCTGCTTGGTTTCTTTATGACTCCGTCCGTGGCAAAGAACGGTACCATCAGTTCTGTGGTTCCCTACGTAAGCCATGTGGACCATCCTGATCACGACACCATGATTTTCGTGACGGAACAAGGTCTCGCCGACCTTCGTGGCCTGGCTGCAGAAGATCGCGCTCGCCTTATTATCAAGAACTGCGCCCATCCCAATTTCAAGGAGCCGCTGAGCGACTTCCTAGAGTACAGTTTGAGACATGCCAAGGGCATCCATATGCCGTTGGCTATTAATCGCGCCTTCGAAATGCATCAGAAATTCCTGGAAACAGGAAGCATGCTGTAATCCGTAAATAAAGTTTTTTCAAAGCAAACTTTGTAAAAAATGCCTAGAATGCGCTGAAATCCGCCAATCTAGGCGTTGTAAGCATTTTTTTTGTTGAAAAGCCCTAGGTGGCTTTGTATATTGACAAATTATGATGTTTGGAAAGAAAGATTTGCATAAATACTCCTCTCCATTGAAGTGGGCCTTTGTTGCGTTGTCTGCAGCGGCTTTGTTGGTTGCGTGTGATGATGGCCATAACCACAATAGCCCGGATTTTGAAGAAGAATTTGGAAATAGCAATGGCGGTTCTCATAACGATATGGATAGTTCCTCCAGCTTTGGAGAAACTCTTCCTTCTGAACCCGCTATTGAAGATTCCACAGAAGTTTCTGATGTAAAGCAACTTCCCAAGTGTAGCGCCGCCAACGAAGGTGAAGCCTATATGGTGGCTGCAGAAAACACTCTGTATTTCTGTGTCGGTGGAGAATGGAACAGCGAAGTGGTTGAAACCATCGGTGTTTCCTGTGAAGATGGTTCCCTGATCATGGGCGCTGTTGAAACTGAAGTTTTGCCGGAAGACTCCACAAGCTTCGGCTTTGATACAACCTTGCAAATGGTTGCTTACCGTCGTGAAGGTGTGACCGTGGCTGGCCTTACTGAAAAGGGCCCGTTCCGCTATGGTACCTCTGTGAAACTCGTGGAATTGGATAGCGCAAAGCGCATGGCTGATTCTCCTCGTAGTCACAAGGCATGTGTCACTTCCTCTGATGGAAGCTACACCATGGATAGCGTAAATCTGGTGTCTCCCTATGTTCGAGTCGAAGCCTCTGGCTACTACAAGAATGAACTTACTGGTGGTCTGTCCCCTGATATGGTCACCTTGAGGAATATTACGGATCTTACGGAACACGATTCTGTGAACGTCAATGTGCTGACACATATTGATGCTGTTGTGGCCATGAAGCAGGTGGAACAGAGCGGTTTCAATTCTCCCATCCGAATGGTCAAGGAGCAGTCCTTGAAGAAGGTCCTTTATGGCTTGAGCATAAAGATTGAAGGTTTCAATGATGACCTCTTTGCTCAGTCTCAGGGTGGCTTTGGAGGCTTTGGCCAGACGACACAGAAAATTTCCAAGATTTCCGATGAAATCAACCTGTTTGATGGTGATGATTTCTCTGCAGCCCTTCTGGCTGTGTCTGTGATGTTGCAGCGCCATGGCTCCGGCCGTGAAATGCTTATGTTCGCAGACTCCATTGCCCAGAAGATTGCCAATACCGGAAACTGGGACGATTGGACTTCTAGAGCACATTTGGCTGACTGGCTTATGGCCCTTGATATTAATGGTGACTTTGAAAAGATCCGTAAGAATGTGGCCAGCTGGAACCAGGGCCCTGTTCCCGACTTTGAAAAATATCTCCGTAACTACTGGACCAAGGAACTTCAGTTCCCCACTTGCAACAAGTCCAATGATGGTGTAGTTGCCCACATTAGTTCCAGCCAGAGTAATTACTTTGGATGCAATTACCAAGATACTACTAAGACCAAGGTTCGCTTCACTTGTGATGCAGAGCTTGGCCGTTGGCGTACTGCCACTGATATTGAAAAGGATACGGTAGGCCTCGGCGCAGATACTTCCAAGTACGACGGCGCTATTCGTCCGGGTGTCATCAACAAGGATAAGAACTATATCTACGAAGCTTCCAAGAAGCAGTGGCGAGAAGCCACCAGCGATGATATCATGGACTTCTCTGACGTAGCGGATGTGTATAACAGCCTTGCCGCCGACGAATCTGTGGTGTTCATTCTTCGACATGCAGAACGTACCAATGAAACTGGATCCAAGGGCCACCTGACTGATAACGGCAAGGCTCAGGCCAAGAGTGTTGGCTCCAAGTTTAAGAACGTTGGCAGAATTTACTTCGCCTATTCCGGATACACCCGTACTTTGGAAACCTGCGAAGGTATTGCTTCAGGAGCAGGCCAGAGCGCAAGCCCGGATATTCTTGATGGCCTTGATGGCGAATGGTATGTTAAGTCTGGCGAACCTTCCATTGAAGATGTAAGCCGTTGGGCTTATACAGGTTCTCCTGCAGGTAGCTTCTATGATCTGGAGGCTCGTACCAAGGAATTGGTCTCTGACTATGTTCTGGTAAATCGTGGCAAGTTGCAGAAGGTAAACTTCTATATCTCCCACGATAGAATGGTCTTGCCTCTTGCTGTGTATGCCTCCCAGAAGAAGGTAGACCTGCGATTCTTTGATACCATGGGTAACCGAAACTGGATTAACTTCCTGGCTGGTGCTGCCATTATCTTTGACAGCACTGGAAAGGTCCGTTACGTCCCGGTTCGTGGCCTGGAATCTGGTACCATGAAGCTTTAATTTTCCATAGTTTGTAAAGAATATTTAGACCTAAGGGGCGCCCGCTAAAAACGGGCGCTTTTTATTTGAAAATACCCCTCTTTTACCCATAATCTATGGCGATTCGTGTTCGCTTTTCTATGGATTTAATTAAATTTCAATCGTTGATTTTTATCAAAATGTTCACCTAAAAGAATGGATAAAATCCAATATGAATGAAACGCAACAGAACACTGCAGAATCCCAGGTAGCAGCACCCGCTGCCGCTGAAGAAGCTGTGGTAGCAACCCCGGCAAAGGCTAAGGGACGTTTTGACGAGCAGATCGGCTTGATGTCTCCCACTGATGCCGCTAAGGTTCAGGCTCAGCTTGACCTTACCCCTGGTGGCGATTCCGCTGTCTTCGAAATTGTCGAAGCTCATGGCGGTGGATACCAGGTTCTTTATAAGACTTATGATCAGTCTGTGACTGCCCGTAATGCCCTTAAGGCTAAGGACGATGCATCTTCTGCAGTTCTTCCTATTGCCAAGGCAACTCTGGGCAAGGAATACTGCAACGGTACCGTTATCGAAGGTACTTGCCAGGGTGAAAAGGAAACCTTCACTCTGGGTAAGTTGGCTGAATTCCAGGCAACTGGCCTTATCGTTGTGATGGCTGTTATTATCGGCCTTTGCTTGCTCTGCTACTTGATGAACTTCGTCATGGCAAAGCTTGGCCTCAATGTGGACAAGGCTCCTGCACCCGCAGTCAAGCCCGCTGCTACAGCACCTGCTGCCGCCGCTGCTCCCGCTGCCGCTGCACCCCGCACCATTGGTCCTGCTCACTGCGACTGGGATCCCAATGCTAAGAGCGTTCATCCGGGTATGACCAACAAGCAGCTCCAGGCTTTCCTGTCTATCGCTGCTATTGCTGCCCTCGAAGAACATCCGGGTCTTACTAACGACGAACTGGTAGTGATCATGACTGCAGCTGCGACTCAGGTCCTCGGTCAGCCCTGCCGCGTCACCGCATACAAGAATGTTAACTCTCCTGCTTGGACCATCGTTTAATCAAGGTCTAAGACTTAGGAACAACCTTTAAAAATTCAACAGGCTATAAAGCCAGGAAAAATCAAAATGAAGAAGACCGTACGTATCAGTTTCGAAGGCAAGAGCTACGATGTAGAAGTTGAAGTTCTTGATTCCAATGTCGCCGTTGCTCCGGCTGCAGCACCTGCTGCCGCTCCCGCTCCGGTTGCTGCTCCGGCTCCCGCAGCTGCTCCTGCTGTTGCTGGTGGCACTGAAGTTAAGAGCCCGCTCGCTGGTTCTGTGTTCAAGCTGAAGGTCAAGGTTGGTGACAAGGTCGAAGCAAACCAGGAAGTTGCTATCATCGAAGCTCTCAAGATGGAAAACCCGGTTGTTGCTCCTTGCGCAGGTACTGTTAACTCTGTTTCCGTTAAGGAAACCGATACCGTCGTCGACGGCCAGACTCTCCTCACCATCGCTTAATTCAGCCTACTGAGGTACATATAAATGAGTTCAATCCTTAGCTCCGTTGCTGAGTTCGCAGCCGACACTGGCTTTGCTTACATCACGCCTTCTATGATCGTGATGTGGCTTGTCAGTTTCGTCTTGATGCACTTGGCAATCGTGAAAAAGTTCGAACCGCTGCTGCTCTTGCCGATCGCATTGGGCGCTCTTGCGGTGAACATCCCCACCAAGGGATTCTACGATGGTGGCTGGAGCATCGAGGGCATGTTTGTCCCGACCGAAGGCCTCTATTACTACATCAGCCAGGGTATCCACCTGGAACTCTTCCCGCCCATCATCTTCCTGGGCGTGGGTGCCATGACTGACTTCGGACCGCTGATTGCTAACCCCCGCACTCTGTTGCTCGGTGGTGGTGCTCAGTTCGGCGTCTTCGCTACCATGTTCTGCGCCGTTGCTTTCGGTGGCTTTACTTTGGGCGAAGCTGCTTCCATCGGTATTATCGGTGGTGCAGATGGTCCGACCTCCATCTTTACTGCTAACAAGTTGGCAAAGCACCTCATCGGCCCCATCGCCGTTGCTGCTTACACCTACATGGCTCTCGTGCCGCTGATCCAGCCGCCTATCATGCGTCTCATGACTAATGATAAGGAACGTAAGATCCGCATGAAGTCTCTGCGCAAGGTCTCCAAGGCCGAACGTATTGCCTTCGCTATCATGGTGATGGTTGTTTGTATCCTCGTCGTGCCCGATGCATCCGCATTGATCATCATGCTCATGCTCGGCAACATCTTCAAGGAATCTGGCGTTGTTGATCGTCTCGTTAAGACCGGTCAGAACGAACTCATGAACATCGTGACCATCTTCCTTGGCACTTCTGTGGGCCTCACCATGTCTGCTGACATCTTCCTGCGTCCCCAGACCCTCATGATCATCGCTATGGGCGTGGTTGCCTTCGGCTTCTCTACTGCCGCTGGCCTCTTCCTCGCAAAGATCATGAACAAGTGCTCTCCCAAGAATCCGGTGAACCCGCTCATTGGCTCTGCTGGCGTTTCTGCAGTGCCTATGGCAGCCCGCGTTTCTCAGGTTGAAGGCGCCAAGTACGACCCGCAGAACTTCCTGCTGATGCACGCTATGGGCCCGAACGTGGCTGGCGTGATCGGTACCGCAGTTTGCGCAGGTTACATGATTAGCCGCTTGAGCTAAGACGACCGCGGCGATTCGCCGCTAAGTCAAGCGCTCGTGAAATTAAAGAAACCCTCGGTGATGAACCGGGGGTTTCTTTTTGTTCCAACATCGACTTTTTGTATCGTAATATCATGCCAAAAATTTTCACGATACAAAATTTCTCCAAAATTTGTCAAAAATCTTAATGTTCTGTATAGTAAAATATTGATTTTTCTTGTTTACTTGGTAAATTTGGGATTAGGGGAATGGGAGGTCCCAATGAAAAAAATTATTGAATACACAGATTACCGCAGGTACATCGCAGACTACTACGTTGACCGCAAGGCACGTAGAGCCTTTACCTGGCGCGACTTTGCTAAGAGTGCGGGTTTTTCCTCGCCGGTCTACCTGAAGCTGGTTGCCGAGGGCAAGTACAACCTGAGCGATGCTGCCGTTGAACGTGTGGCCGCTGCCATGGAGCTGAAGGATTGGGAAGTAGATTACTTCAAGGTCCTGGTTAGTTTGAACCACGCCAAGGACGACGACTCTAGAAGGACTCTCTTCAATGAGATGCTTAGCATCGCTGCGGCCCACAAGGCGATCGTTGTAGAAGGGGATTCCTTCCGTTATTTTAGCGACTGGAAGAACCCTCTGCTTCGTGAATTGGCACCTGCCATGGCTAACGCAAAGCCCTTGGAAATGGCCAAGGCCTGCATGCCTAAAATTACTGCGGCAGAGGTTTCCGAGGTTCTCGCCTTTTTGACAAAGTCGGGACTTCTCAAAAAGGAATCCGATGGCAGCTATCGCCAAACGGAGCAGTTCGTCACCACTGGCCCCATGGAAATCACGCCGCTGGCTGTTCGTCAGTTGCACCGCCAGATGGGCGAGCTGGCCATAGATACCATCGAGAACGTGGCTCAAAAGGAACGGCATTTTTCTGGCCTTACCATGGGGCTTTCTGAAAAGTCCTACGAAAAGGTGGTCCAGAAAATTGCTGAGTTCAGAAAGAGCGTGGCTGACATTGCCATGGCCGACGACACCATGGAACGGGTATACCGCTTGAACATGCAACTGTTCCCGATGACAAGGAATCTTATGGAAGAAAAACGTTCCACTGTAAATGGGGAAAAATTAACAAACTCTGGGGAAAAGGAATAGGAGGATATATGAAGAATTTATTCAAAAAGCTGGGCAAAGGTCTTGTAGAGGCAAGTAGCACATTGATGTGTGCCGCCACTGTTGTCGCCGTGACGTTGATGGGCTGTACCGATAACAGTAGTGAAGTGGCCAACGGTGTTTCCGAAGAAACTAGCATTGCAGAGAATATTACCAGTTTGAAGGGCTTGGTTCTAAGAAGCCTTGCTTCCTTTGACTTGGAAAATTTGGACTCGACAACTGTTAATTCAGGAAACTTTGGAAGTAGTTTATATCTGAAAAAGGTACGCTTCTGCACGCTGGATTCAATGACCCTGGCGATTGGGGATAGCTGTTTTGATGGAACTGTAAATGAAAACTCCAGTTACGAGGTTAAGGTTGAAAGCAATGGCTGGCGATATGGATTGTTGGAAGTAGATGTTTCCGATGTAGACGAATCGAGACTGTTGGAACTCGGTTACACTGAAGATTTACTTGAACAGAGTCGCTATAAGATGCATGCGATTATTGATGCGAAAAATCCCACAGCATCTAACGTGAATATTCTGACAGCTTGGAAATACTATCAAGTCAAGAAACTGGTGGAATCCGGTGCTAGCGTTGAGTCTGCAATGGCGCAGGCAGAAGAGGATGTTCTTGCTTCCATAGGAATTTATGGGGAGTACGAAAACTTTGGACGAATGGATGTTTACGGAAATTCAAAGTCCGACCATTTGCTTCTTGTTGCGACCTATCTAATGGATATTCCGTCCATTTCCGACAATAACGTTGTTGCTCGTGATATGAGAAAATTTGTAAGGAATAACGAAATTCATAACGATCCGTTCTGGCTGTCCCTGGGCCTAGAAAAACCCAGAGATGAAATTGTCGATCAGGTTGAAAGATTTGTGACTAATTATTTTGCTGTGGATGCAGGTTTAGGTCGTTGCGAAGAATCGAATGACGGGCAAATTGTTCGTGCAGGTGAACATGATTTTGGTAAAGCGACTAACGAAATTAATAAGTATGGCCTAGGCCTGAAATGTTCTGATAGTCTTTGGGGCTGGTACGTTCTTGAGGTCGAACATTCCGTTGGGACTATGACGGACTCTCGTGATGGCCATGTTTACAAGACCACGACCTTTACAGTAAACGGTTCTGTTCAGACCTGGATGGCCGAAGACCTAAAGTTTGATGAACCCGGATCTGAGTGCGTTATGGTTGATTCTCATGAAAACTGCGAAATATATGGGCGCCTTTATACCTGGGCTAGTGTTATGCAGCTAGATACGGCGGGTTTTGTTGAAGAGGTTTTATCTAGTGAAGTCATGCATAATTTTGATGGAGATTTGGAGCAGTGTATCGAATGGTTTAGTAACGAATCTTATGAACATGATAGCCTAGGAGTCTATTATACCTGTGTGAATTTAACGTTAAACCACAAGAAAATGTTGGAATCTGTGGATATTCAAAATCATCAGGGTATTTGTCCTGATGGCTGGAGGATCCCGTCAGCGAAGGACTGGAATCTCCTGGCTGAATATATTGGGGATGATGAACATTTGGCAGTAAAACTTATGAAGAAGGATTCGTGGATCGGAGCGAAGGTTCGCCAGGTGGATTTGGGGAGATTCAACCTTTATAATCGAGCCAGTGATGTAATAGAATTTTCGGCTGTTCCTAATACATCTTATGGGTATACAGGTCGTTATGCGAACATCCCCAACTTTGACGATACGGACGTCGGATTTGACGGAACCTATGTGGAGCTACGTGCCTCATTGATTAGTGGTGGACTCAATTTCGGGGACTTTGAATACGAGTATTACGAAGCTGACGATTATGGCCCTGCAGGTATTTACCCATACATGATGGGAGTCCGTTGCATCAAGAATCAGTAATGTTCAAAAAGTTTTGTGGTTAGGAGGAGTCTTGAAAGCTCAGGGTTAGGAGGGCTCTCGAGAGGAGGCTCCCGCGGATGCGTCCGCGGGGCTTTTCTTTTGATATCCGCAAATGACTAAAGTCATTTGCCCAGGGGTTCGGGGGCAGAGCCCCTGAGTGATAAAAAAAGACCCCGCTTCCGCGAGGTCTTCTTTTATTCGGGTGGATGACCGGACTCGAACCGACAACATCCAGAATCACAATCTGGGACTCTAACCAATTGAGCTACATCCACCATGAATGTGTGCCAAATATAAAAAAGCCACCCCGAATTTCAAGGGTGGCAGTTCAATTTTTGCTAAAAAATCAATTTTCCGCAAGAAAATGCGATTTTTAGTCGTTTTTCAGCTTAGAAACGATACGCAGGAAGTTGGCGCGCTTAAAGTCGTTGCGATGTTCTTCGCAGAAACGGGGGTAGATGTACTGCTTGGGGAATACCTTGATGGAGAACATTTCATTGCAGCCTTCGAGGCAGCACTTGAAGGTGAGGTCCATGGACTCGGTGTAGTTGTGACGGAAGATGATGTTCTTGGATTCGATGTTTTCCACATCCTTCTTCTGCTTCTGGCGCTGCTTGATGTCGCGGTGCAATTCGCAGTACTTGGCGATCGGGTGACCCCAGAATTCGCGGCCGCAGCCCGGTTCCTGGCAGACTTTCAACTTGATACGCTTCTTTTTCTTGTACTTGGGTAATTGCATAATAACCTCGTTGGCACTTCCGAGCTGTAGCCCGATTTTGTTAAAAGATAGTAAAAAAGCCGAAAAAATGCTGGAAGAGGGTGTCGGACTCCTAATTTCCTGCGTGTTTATAGGTAAAACGTTCCTTTAGGAGGTTAAAGTTTGCTTTTGTGGCATTTAGGTTTGAAAATTAGGGTGTCGTTGCTCGCGGTTCTGTGCACGCTTTGCGGTTGCATGTATGTGTCTGATTTTTCGGGGGAGGAGGCCTCTGCCAAGGTGACGTTCCTGGATGTGGGGCAGGGGCTGGCGGTACTTTTAGAGTACGATGGCCGTTATGCTATGTTTGACGCAGGTCCGGATTCTATGGGCGTGATGGACAGCCTGCGGGCCCGAGGCGTAGACACGTTACAGTGGGTGGTGGCAAGTCACTACCATCGGGATCATGTGGGTGGGCTTTTTGAACTGGAGGCGGGTGCAGGAACAAGTGCTGGTGCAAGAATCTCCCGTCCGGTGGTGACGCTTCTTTACGTAGGGCTGGATACCGCGGGCGGTTTCGTTCGGGATAGTCTCTTTCGGCTTGTGCGACGTTTCAATATTCCTGTAGACACGATTGCTCGCGGCGATGAACTTGCGCTAGGCAATTTGCACTTGAAGAGCTTGTGGCCGCCGGAATTTATTTCCTTGGGTGGAAATGAATCTAGCATTGTGCTGGAGGGGCGCCTCGCTACAGCGGAAGGTTCATTTTTATTGACGGGAGATTTGGACTCTGCCAGCGAACGACGCCTGATGGAACTGTCGCCATCGCTACGTACGAATCTTCTGCAAGTTCCCCACCACGGTTCGCCTGGCAGTAGTTCCCTGAAGTTCCTATCGCAGTTATCTCCGCGGTATGCTGCCATTAGCGTGGGTAAGAACAACGGATACGGGCACCCTGCTGCAAGTGTCCTTCAAAAATTGCGGCATGTCATTGGAGATTCTGCCGCCATATTTCGTACTGACGAAAACGGTTCGCTGGAATTTCAGATTGTTCCCGGAGTCGGTATCGTTCGCTAGTTTCTAAACCCAATGCGGGCCTGGAAATGGCAACGAGCTTTGAGAGGATTCTTCTTCATGTCTTCGGCGTTCATTCCGAAGATGGTGGCGTGGTGCTTGGAATCCTTGAAGCGTACGATGTCCACTTTTTCTCCCAGGGGCACTTGATAGATGTAGTTCAGCTGAATGGAACGGATACCGCGGCTCCTGATCTCACTGCGGTCCAAGACATCCAGAACCCAGTCCACATAACGGCAGTGGTTCACGTGATGGTTGATATCTATATCCGTGTTGCGCCCCTGGGTCTGATCTACAACCTTGGGGAATAAACCCATGGGGAGAATATCCAACTTTTCAGGAAGTGCTTCGCGGCCTTCTTCAATAGGTACTGGGAACGGACTTGTAGAGGGCGGAACTGCTTTCATGGTTTTCATATCTACCAGAAGCCAGGAGGAGGTTCCCTCTACCAAGATGTTTCCTCGGCCGTCTTTGACCATGTAGTCCTTGTAGATTACTTTGTCCTTATAATTTTCCTTGGCCCAGGTGCTGATGAACAAATCTTCTCCTAGTACCGGAGTGTGATTCATTCGCAACTTCATTCGTGTGACTACGCAACCGTAGCCTGCATTCAGCATATTCCACAATCCGTAGCCTTTACGCTGGGCGTCTGCCAGGGCGGCTTCTTCGGTGAACTGGAAAAGTCGAGAAAGTTTTAGACGGCTATGCTCGTCGCAATCCGAAAAACGAACGGTAAACTTCAATTCAGTAATTTCATCAGGATCGTCTGCAGAGCCGGTTGGCTCCTTGGCGGCAGCGGCAATCATGGACTCCGAAACAGACAAAGTCTCGGGCTCATGAGACTCGGCAGCCTTGGGCTGATCAACGGCTTTTTCGGTTTTCTTTTTTGATCCTAAAAGTTTTTTCAAAAACATAATCGCCTCGTTACGTTATTGACCGTATTTATACGTTTTCCCAAAATCAATCTGTTTATAATTTATAAATTTGTGGTATGGCAGAACCTTTTATTCGTCCCAGTTTTATTCAACTTCCCGCTCTTAGTTCCTACAATGGCGAAGTCCGTGTTCCCGGTTCCAAGAGCATTACAAATCGTGTATTTTTGATTTCCGCCTTGGCTCAGGGTACTACCAAGCTTCATAACTTGCTGCGTAGTGACGATACCCGCTATATGGGCGAAGCCCTCAAGAAACTAGGTGTCGATATTCAGATGTCTGAAGATTTCACCGAAGCGGTGGTTGTCGGAAACGGCGCTAGCCTCAATGCCCCTAAGAATGAAGAAGGCAAGAATGTTGCCGATTTGTACCTGGGTAATGCCGGTACCGCCATGCGTTCTCTTTGCGCGGCGCTGACTCTTGGTGAAGGCGAATTCAACCTGAGTGGCGAAGAACGTATGAAGGAACGCCCCATCCGTGATTTGGTGGACGCCTTGCATACTTTGGGTGCTGATATTAGCTACAAGGAAACTGAAGGCTATCCGCCGGTTTGCATCAAGGCTCACGGCCTCAAGGGTGGCGAAGTCAGTGTCCGAGGAAACATTTCCAGTCAGTATTTGACCGCTCTTCTGATTTGCGCTCCTTATGCCGAAACTGAATTGCACATTCATGTGGAAGGCGAACTGATTTCTGCCCCGTATATTTTGCTGACCTTGAACGTGATGAAGGAATTTGGAATCGAAGTCCGTCACGAAGGTCTGACTGATTTTTATGTTCCGAAGGGCGTTTACAAGAGCCCCGGCGATTATATGGTGGAAGGCGATGCGAGCTCTGCAAGCTATCCGCTGGCCGCAGCCGCTATCGCTCATGGAAAGGTCCGTGTTCTCGGTGTGGGCAGTAACTGCTGCCAGGGTGACGTCAAGTTCTCCAACGTTCTTGAAAAGATGGGGGCCAAGATTACCATGGGCCCGGACTGGGTTGAATGCGAAGGTCCTGCCGGTAAGTTGAAAGCGATTGACTTGAACTTGAATGATATTCCCGATGCTGCAATGACGGTGGCTGTTCTGGCCTTGTTTGCTGACGGAACTTCCAAGATTAGTGGCATTGCTAGCTGGCGTGTCAAGGAAACTGACCGTATTGCGGCCATCGTTGCAGAACTCCGCAAGGTTGGTGCTGAAGTTTCTTCTGATATGGATAGCATCACGGTGACTCCGCCTGCAGAACTCCAGTCTGCATCCATCGAAACCTACAATGACCATCGTATGGCCATGTGTTTCAGCTTGGTTGCCTTGGGCGGAGTGCCCATCAAGATTCTTGATCCGGCTTGCGTAAACAAGACTTATCCCAAGTATTTCGAAGACTTCCAGCGCATTGCGAAGTAGTGTGGGTCAAGTCGTGTCGATGAAAAGAATTCTGAGTTTGATTTGCCTGGCCGCAATGACCGCCTTTGCTGCCATTGATATAGACTCCTTTCAGGTCTATGTAGATTCTCTGGTTCCCGGATCCCGTTATGGCCTTTCTATCCGATCTGTAAAGACCGGTAAGGAATTGACCAACATTCGAGGCGATGAAAAGTTTACTCCGGCAAGTACGCTCAAGACTTTGACCACGGCTACCGCCATCCATTTTTTGCCTCTGGATTATGAACCCAAGACTTTCGTTTCCTTGAACGGAAGTGTGCAGAAGGGGACCTTCCTTGGTTCAGTAAACATTCGTGGCGAAGGCGATCCCAATTTCTCTGGCCGCTATTATGCAGATCCCTTCTACATGCTGTACGCCATGGTGGATTCTATCCGTGCTTTAGGTGTGGATACAATTCGTGGCACGGTGGACCTGGACTCCAGTTACTATACGGGTCCGTGGAAGGCTGAACACTGGCGCAAGAATTTCTATGACGCCTGGTATGGCGCAGAAATTGCTCCCCTGAACTTCAATGACAATTGTGTTGTGGTCCGTTTCAAGCCTGCAGAAAAAGAAGGCAAGCTGGCTATTGCAGAAGTCATTCCCGATGTGGGCTATGTGACGCTCAAAAATGAAATGACCACAGTTCCCGGGAAAAAGAAAAAATGGACTTGGGCCTTGGACCCGGTAAAGTCTGAAATCACTCTCGGTGGAACCATCGGTGTCAAGGTGGATTCCGCTCAGTTGGTGTTGCCCATTAGAAATCCGGTTGGATTTTTCAATGCGGCCTTTATGTACGCCCTTAAGGAACGTGGGGTAACGTTCATTCCTACGAAGGGTGTTCCTGCTGGAATTGAAATTGCCAAGTATGAATTTTCTGCTGCACCGTTCCTTAGCATTTTGGATGAAATTAATCAGCGTAGCCAGAACTTCCATGCCGAAGCGCTGTTCCGCAATCTCGGTGCCCAGAAAGCTGGCGAGGGAAGTGTTGAAGGCGGCAAGGTCATGGAACGAAAGTTCCTCAGCGAAATGGGCTTGAATCCGGATGACTTTGAAGTGTGGGATGGTTGCGGCCTTTCTCCCAAGAACAAGTTGATTCCGTCTACTGAAACGAAGCTCTTGGCAAAGATGGCTCGCCATCCTAAGGGTAGTTACTACATCAATAGCTTTGCAGGTCCCGGCCTTGGCACGGGCGGTAAGCGTCAGCTGGATTTGCCTTATCCCTGGCTGACCCGTTTCAAAACTGGTTTCATTGGCGAAGCTCATGCTCTTGTAGGTTACATCTTCACCATGAACGGCGACACCCTTTCTGTGGCCATGTACTTGAACGAGACGGGTAAGAATCCAGATGCAACCTGCAAGGATGTCTTGGATACTCTTTGGTCCCGTCTGGTGATGCAGACCAATGACAATTATGCATCCCTGCTTGAAATGAAAAAGCTTTGGGTGGACAGTCAGAATGTTCGTGGCCTTTACGCTCGTCTGGATTACTTTACCAATGCTCTCAAGGGAAAGCCTTACCGTTTAGGTCCCATGGGTGAAGGCTACCTTGGCAACGTAGAATCCAAGCCTTTGGTTTATTTGGATTCTGTGGACTGCGTGACTTTTGTGGAGCATGCGCTGGCCTTGGCACGCGCGACCCACGAAGACTCTCTCTTCTGGGAACTGCAGCGTATTCGCTACAAGGCAGGCAAGATCAGTTACTTGAATCGAAAGCATTACATGATTGCTGACTGGATTGCAGATCCCAAGTATGCAAAGATTATTCCTATGACGGGAGATACCACGATTCAGCGCACGATGCCGAAAGTTGATTTCTTCAAGGCCAAGGGTCTGAAGTATACGGTGAACGGCGAAGCTAAGGATGTTCCCATGGACTTGCGTTACCTGCCTTATGACAAGGCTCTAGAATTCGCAAGCAAACCATACTCTGGTCCTATGATGGTTATCGGTGTGGCCTTTGTTGGAAAGTCTGAAAAGATTGATGCGACCCACACAGGTTTTGTGGTTCTTAGAAATGGAGAACTTCCTGTTCTGCGACATGCCTCTTCCTTGAGAAAGCAGGTGATTGAACAGCCCTTCGGTGAATACCTTGAAAGTCGTCGTGGAAAACTTCCTGGCGTAACACTCTTTGAATTTGTCCAATAAAATAGGCGGCTGTAGGCCGCCTTTTTCAGTAGTGTTAATCACACATTAGTCACCGAAATCAAAAGCGAGAATGGCCACCATTTCGTGGCTTTGGCTGTCATCCCGGGCTTGACCCGGGATCTCCTTTTGGAAAAGAGTCCAGGCGTCGGGCATCCAGCCGTAGGCATTTGTGGTCAGTTCCTTGCCCATGGCAATTTCAGCTTTCTCGATTTCTTCCCACTGGATTCGTCCGGGAGGAGCCTTGTAATAGCGCAGCATACCCAAGGCTTCCATAGATTCCGGATGGTCATCTACCAGCTGGTAGACGCAATCCTTGTAGGATTCACCTTTCAGACGGATAATGCGATAGAGGCGCTTGTGGCCAAGAAACTTTGCCAAGTCTCCTTGGTGGACATCAATTTTTGATTCGCCACCAAAGAACACAGAAAGCTCCCGAAAAATTTCGGAAGTTTCTTCCATGAACGGAGAAAGTTTCTTGATCTGTTCTGCAATGTCCTGCGGCATACTACAAAGGTATAATTTTTCTGCCCCATAGTCATTCTGGAAACGTTCTAACGTCATTTTGGAGGACCTTTAGGCCCGATAGAATCCAAAGATATGCTAGGGTTCGTAGATGACGAATGCGAACTGATTGCTGTCCGGTGCCCAGGAATTTACGTTGACTGTTCCCTGACCGCCGAACAGTTTCAGGATGGTCTTGGGTTCGCCAAAGGGTTTTGCATCGCAGGAACCGTTTAGGCTGCAGGAACCTTGGCTGCGCATCAGGCGCAGTTCCACCATCTTGTTGGGGACGTGTTCGCCGGGCTTCACATCTACTTCCGTGTAGGCCACCATGACCACCTTCTGCAAGTCTGGAGAAATGTGGGGGAACCATGTATTCCAATGTTCGTCAAAGGTAAGCTGTTCCTGCTCAGAACCGTCGGCCTTCATGCGCCAGGCCTGCATACGGCCGGTACGTACGGAATTGAAGTAAATGTATTCGCCCTTGCAATCGTATTCCGGACCATCGTTGAGGCCGCGGGCAGTTGTCAGCTGCGCTTCGTTTCCGCCTGCGGTAGGGATGCTGTAAATGTCGTATTCGCCATTGCGTTCGGCGCAGTAGGCCAAGTGCTTTCCGTCGGGAGTAATTCCGTGGAGATAGCTAGGTGCCAGAGGCGTTACCAGCACAGGTTCACGACCGTCAAAGAAAATCTTGTAGATGCGGGACAGGCCATCTTCCTTCGTGTGGTGGCTAACGTACAAACCGCTTCCGTCAGGATCCAGAACGTGGTCGTTGTTACAGTTGTCCACATAATAGCTGGGCACTTCTGTAATGTTGCCTGCGGCAAGTTCCCCGCGGTCATCACGAACCAAGTCCAGCTTGAAGATTCGTCCGTTGCTGTTATAAGTCAGGTAGGTTCCGTCGGCGCTCCAGTTGGGCGCTTCAATAACGCAGTCGAATTTCTTCAGGGTAGTAATCTTGCCCTTCTCGATATCGAACACTTGGAGAATGGACTTGTTTCCGCTACGGTCCCAAGTAACGCCCGGTGCGATTTCGAAGGGGTAGCTTACGCCGAAACGGTCGCGGAGATTGTCCATCAGTTCCATCATTTCCATGGTCTTGTAATGGGAAATCTCGGAGCATTCCTTGGCGCCCTTGGTCATTGCGTCGCGGCAGGCCAACACTTCATACTCGTAGCAATTGCAGATTCTTTCCGGCTTTACGCTTTCTACAAGCTGGCCAGCTGCATCGTAAACCTGCAATTCTTCCATGTCGTTCAAGTTGACAACACGGATGTAGCCCTTGGTTCCGTAGATGATGCCTTCGTTATGCCAGGGGTTTGCAATGGAACACTTGAGGTAAGCCTTCTTGCCGTTCTTGTAAGTAATGTTGATCCAGTCGGTGGCATCTACGCCAGTTTCTGTCTTGATGCAACGGGCGTCAATGCTTGCAATGGGTGCGCCGTAGTTTGCACAATTCACACCTACCACGCCCTCGGCGCGGTTCTTACCCGCATCACAGTTCTTACCATCACCGGTGCAGCAAGAATCGTTCAGGAAAAGATCTGCAAATGTCAAGCTGTAAATTCCCAAGTCCAGCAAGGCGCCTCCAGCCAAAGCCGGATTCATCAAGCGTTCCACATGGGTGAGGGGCTGGGAGAAATCTGCTTCCACACTTTGCACTTCGCCAATGCGCCCAGCGGCAATCCAGTTACGAACCACATCAACTGCCGGCAGGAATCGAGTCCACATGGCTTCGCACAAGAATACGCCCTTGTCGTGGGCCATGGCAATCACTTCTGTAGCTTGCTTTACATTTCCGCAGAAAGCCTTTTCCACTAGAATGTTACGGCCGGCTGCGATGCACAATTTCGCGTGTTCATAATGATGGGAGTGGGGAGTTGCAATATAAATCAAGTCTACTTCAGGATCAGCGACCAGCTCTTGGTAGCTGCCAAATGCCTTTGCCGCTCCATACTGCCCGGCGAATGCCTGGGCCTTCGCCAGGTCCCTTGCGGCCGCGGCGTACAGTTCCACGCCCATGCCCTTGTTTTCTAAAACCTTAACGGCTTCCGCCATTTTACCGGCAATATAACCGCATCCGAGAATTCCGAACTTCAAATTTTTCATATTCAAAATATACTTTGCCACAACGTAGTCTGCGAAAAAATCATCACATTTATTGTTTACCAATGTGCCCTTATGCCGTTGTGGGATTCCTGCGAATTATCGACCTCTATACAAAATTCCGGCTAGGGCGACCACAGCTTGCGTATTCCACCTTGGAAGGACTTTTGTCAAAAAATTTTAACATTTTGTGGTCTGCGAAAAAGCCCTTTTGTACTTTAAAAATGTGGGCCGATGAAGGTTCACTAACAAGGAGGCTTACCATGAAAACGCTGAGAATTACAACGGTTCTGGTTCTTGCAACGATGGTCTCGATGTCTTTTGCTTCTCAGATGGTTAAGTCCAAACTCGGGGATCTGGACATCTTGGCACAACGCGGTGGGGACAAGGTTATTTGCACTGCACACTTTGCCGATGAACTTACTCTTCTTAAGGAAGTCGAAGCAGACGCTTTAGTAAAGCTTGCAGATTGCAAGGGCTGGGTAGCTAAAGAAAAAATCGAACGTGTGGCCGCTGCCGTCGGAGATCAAATCATTAATAATTTTGGCGAAGTTGACATTCACGGCTGGATAGACAATCTTTCCGCAATAGGCATCCTCGACGATGATATTGAAGATTTCGAAGGCGTCACAATCGACCGCGACTTCCGCGAATACCTGACCTACACAATCGATCGTGAACAAACTGAAATGCGCAACGGTGATAATTAATTTTTCAATCTAAAAATACTCCTCGGAAAAAGAAAACTCGTCTAGCCTTGGCGCTAGGCGGGTTTTTGTTTTGAACAATCAGCCTTGTCATGACCTAATGCTTTTTTACATCTTGTTCAAGAGATCGCACTTTCGCGCATAAAAATTTCCATAAACAAGAGAAAGAAAATGAGCCTAACAAATGACAAAGAGATGGACGACTCCCTTCATAATCAATCCAACATATCCGTCAAGAAGTCCTTCTTTGGCCTTAAGGAAACAATTTTCTATAACCCGACAAAGTCGAAAATTGATGGTGGTGATTTGGAACTGGATCCGGATAATGGCGATAAAATTAAGGAATTGCTGGAATTGCCTGACGATACAATTTGCCAACTGACTTCAAAGATGGACCATCTATTGCCTGCAGAAAATGGAATGTACGATCTTTCTTACTGCTATTCTCAGGACCACAAGTTCGCAGCCCTGCAGCTTACGAAGTACTTGTCCTTCGAATACAGGCCGGTCACCGCAATCCGTTTTGTCGAGAATGAAACAGCGGAATCACTTCTTAGAATTTTGCTGAAGTAAGATGGCAATGCTGTAGAGGCAAAGTCATAAATTACAAACCTTTTACCTAAGCACCCTTTACAAAAATAGGGCGCTTTCTATATTACATCCCGAGCGTTAGAAATCGTCTCCTGAACACTTGAGAAAATCAAGTGTTTTTTCTTTTTAAGAAAGGAGATGCTATGTCTAATGACAATCAGAAAAAATTGAAGGTCTATCTCGACACTTCTGTAATCAGTTACCTGCATCAGGATTTATCTATGTTGGCAATTGTGCTGCCAACGGTTCTTATTGATCATCAGGAAGACGAGGAGTATCGTTTATGGAAAAAGTAGACATCTCGAAAGACTTTACTGTAGAGGATATTCATAAAATCCGTGAGGCTCATTACGAAAAAATAAAGGGCATGTCGCAGGAAGAACTGTTGGAAGATTTGAATAAAATTTCTCCAGAAGTTCAATCTATCATTCAGTCCCTCCGCGAAAAGCGGGAGAAGTACCAGCCTTAAGTAGAATTTTGTTTCTATAAAAACACCCGCCCGGCATAAACCGGACGGGTTGTTTTGACTAAGGTCCCTGAGCTTGCCGAAGGGCCGCTTCGGCGTTGCTCGGCGAACTTACTTCTGGTTCTTCTTGTACCAGTTGATGAGCTGGTTGGTGGAAGAGTCGTGCTTGAGTTCGGTGTCGGCCTTCAGTTCCGGGAGGATCTTCATGGCGAGCTGCTTACCCAGTTCAACACCCCACTGGTCGTAGCTGTTGATGTTCCAGATAACGCCCTGGGTGAAGATCTTGTGTTCGTACATGGCGATGAGGGCGCCCAGACGTTCCGGAGAAACGTAGTCCATCATGATGGAGTTGGTGGGCTTGTTGCCTTCGAACACCTTGTGGGGTGCGAGGAAAGCGATTTCTTCTTCAGACTTGCCGGCCTTGCGGAGTTCTTCTGCAGCCTGGTCGAGGGTCTTGCCGTTCATGAGAGCTTCCGGCTGAGCGAAGAAGTTGGAGAGCAACTTCTGGTGATGATCGCCAACTGCGTTGTGGCTGTTTGCCGGGGCGATGAAGTCGCAAGGAATCATCTTGGTGCCCTGGTGGATCAGCTGGTAGAAGGCATGCTGGCCGTTGGTACCCGGTTCGCCCCAGAGGATCGGACCAGTCTGGTAGTTTACGCGCTTGCAGTCGCGGTCAACGAACTTACCGTTGGATTCCATGTCAGCCTGCTGGAAGTATGCAGCCAGGCGATGGAGGTACTGGTCGTAGGGGAGCATAGCGTAGCTGGATGCACCGAAGAAGTTGTTGTACCAGACACCGATGAGGGCGAGGATAACCGGCAGGTTCTTGTCGGCAGGAGCAGTCTTGAAGTGCTGATCCATTTCGTAAGCACCCTGGTGGAGCTTCATGTAGTTGTCGAAGCCGATGCGCAGGGAGATGGAGAGACCAATAGCAGACCACAGAGAGTAGCGGCCGCCAACCCAGTTCCAGAATTCGAACATGTTGGCCGGGTCGATACCGAAAGCGGAAACTGCTTCAGTGTTGGTGGAAAGAGCAACGAAGTGCTTGGCGATGGACTTTTCGTCGCCGTTGAAAGCCTTGAGAACTGCAGCCTTAGCGGTTTCTGCATTGGTCATGGTTTCCAGAGTGGTGAAAGTCTTGGAAGCGACGATGAAGAGGGTTTCTTCGAGATTGACCTTCTTCAGGGTTTCAGCCATGTGGGTGCCGTCGATGTTGGAAACGAAGAACACTTCCGGAGCGTTTTCGCCAGCATAGGGCTTGAGGGCTTCGGTAACCATCACCGGACCAAGGTCAGAACCACCGATACCGATGTTCACGACGTACTTGATGGACTTGCCGGTGTGGCCCTTCCAGGAACCGTTACGGACCAGGTTGGTGAATTCTTCCATGTGCTTGAGAACAGCACGAACTTCCGGCATCACGTCCTTGCCGTCGACGCAGATAGGATCGTTACCCTTGTAGCGGAGAGCAGTGTGGAGAACTGCACGCTTTTCGGTGGTGTTGATCTTTTCGCCGCCGAAGTACTTAGCGCGGATATCTTCGAAGTTGGCAGACTTCAGGAGGTCCTGGAGCTTGGCCATGGTTTCGTCAGTGATGATGTTCTTGGAGTAGTCCAGGAAGAGGCCGCAGGCTTCAGCGCTGAACTTTGCAGCACGGCTGGGGTCCTTGGCGAAGAGTTCCTTCATGTGCCAGGTCTTGGCGACTTCGGAGTGGGCTTCGAGAGCCTTCCATTCCATAGAATCAGTCAGTTTAGACATAGTTTATCCTTTCCGCTAAGCGGGTGTTAAATACGGCTTAAATTTAGAAAAAAACGGGGAAAACATACCCCAAAATGGAATAAAACAGGGAATAATAAGCTAAAAACGAATATTCCAATGACGACTAGCCGTTGACAAACTGTCCATAAAACCTGTCCACAGATTTGTGTTTTCCCTCACTCGTTTAGGTAATTTATAGACATAGGGATGGGAAACCTATCATTGTTTGGTGAAAAGGAAGGTTAATTATGGAACAGCGTTTTCAAGCTCAGAATCGTACCATTACAAAGCAGTACGGCCCGAAGGTTGAAGCTATCCTCAGTGGTTTGCTCGTTGTCGGCGGCAGTGCCTTGCTTCTGATTGCTAATCTCGTTTAATCAATTTCCCATCTACGCTGTCAGGGGCGTTTAGAGTGTTTGTCCCCTGCGGTCTAGATCTTCTCTCTTAGTTAATAAAAAGTCCCTGGCGTGCTGCCAGGGACTTTTTTCATTCAAGACCGAAAATTACTTCTGGGGAGGCTTGTGGCCCTTGGGACCGTGTTTCGGGCCGTGGGGGCCCTTGTGTGCGTTCTTCATGTTTTCGTTATGGAAGGCGCGGAACTTTTCCATCTGTTCCTTGGAGAGGATGCCTGCCAATGCGTTGTAGCTGTTGACGCGCTGGTCCAGCATGGCGCTCTGGGATGCGAGAACGCTTGCCTTTGCTGCGTTAATCTGGTCGGCGTTGCCGGCTTCCATAGCTTCGCGGAGCTGCTTTTCGGCTTCCTGACGCTGCTTGCGGATTGCCTTTGTAGTGGAGTCGGAAGTTGCACGCTGCTTTTCGATCTGCGCCTTCTGTTCCGGGGTCACCTGCAGGAGGGAATCCAGGAACTCGGGAGCGATCTTCGGGCCGCGGCCACCTTGGTGACGTTCGCTCATTTCCGGGCGGGGGCCGTGACCGTGCTTGAAGCCAGGGCCCTGCGGACCATGGGGACCCTTGCCTTCAAATCCCGGGGGAGGGGGCGGAATCATCATGCCTTTTTCGCAGGGCGCAGGTGCTTTGTTGTTGAAGCAGAGCGCACCGGCAAAGAAGCCCAGGGCGCAAGCAAACACGAACATGCTTGCGATGAAAAGTTTTACGGATCCCTTCATAGTTTACTCCTTCATCAAGTAGTTGATGGCGGTTGAATTTTCCATAAGGTCGAAGTCTTCGCTATCGTCTTCGCCCAGGCTGTTGAACCATGCGACAGTATCGCTGGATTCCATGGTGCTCATGGAAATAGTCTGGTCATTGATAGTATTGAAGGCTGCGAGCCATGCGCTGAGACCCACAAGAGCAAAGCTTGCTGCCAACGGGATAGCGCTGTAAATTGCACGGAAAGAAATGATATTCGACTTCTTGGGTGCAGCCTGTTCTGCATCTAGACGTGCGCAAACCTTATCCCAGGAATCTGCACGAGGGGTAAGTTCTTCAAGCTTGGAGAAATCCAACTTGTCGAGATCATCGTTTTCGGAGATGTCGGTAGAAAAATTGATGTTACGCATACATTTTCCTCTCCTTTAAAAAATTCTTCACAAAGTTTCTGCCGCGGCTAAGGCGGGCTTTAATGGTTCCTACGGGCATTTCGTAGATGTCTGCCAGATCCTTGACGTCCATGTCTTCGGCATCCTTGAGCCAGAGCATGCTTCTTGTTTCGGCGGGCAGTGCATTTAGCCCCATCTGAAGCAATTCCGGGTCGTAATCCTTGAGAATTTCTGCACTTTCCTGCTTTCCGAGTGCATTTTCCACGATATTCTCAAGATTCAACTCTTCCAGTTCGTGATGTCGCTTTTGGGCGCGCAGTTTCATGAGGCAGGCGTTCACCGTGAGCTTGTAAAGCCATGTTCCTAGGGCGGAATCGCCTCGGAAGCTTTGAATAGCCTTGGGAACTTGCACGAAAACATCCATCAGGAGGTCTTCGGCCTGGTCACGATTCTTCATCATTCTGAAGGCAAGGTTCAAGACCTGCTTGCTATGGGACTGCCAAAGCATACCCAAAGCCTCGCGGCTGCCTTCCTTAATCTTTTGTAGAATGATTTTTTCGTCCATTGTAACCTTTTGATGTTTTAATGGTTGGTTTGGTTGCAAAAAAAATAAAAAATTTGATTTTTTTGAAAATTGCCGTTTTTGACCTCTTTTGGGCGTATTTGGGGTGTTCGTCGCCATCTTTTTTAAACTATATTGCATAAAAATGCTGAAAATTCTCCTGGACAAGCTGAAAGAAGCCTTTACGTCGGTGCTCCCTGTGGCATTGATCGTTTTGGTGGTGTCTTTTACGCCTCTTGTAACACTGTCCTGGAAGGAATTGCTGGTTTTTGTGGTCTGCGCCATCTTTTTGGTGATTGGTATCGGCCTTTTCAACCTTGGTGCCGACCTGGCCATGACTCCCATGGGTGAACATGTGGGTTCCGGCTTGGCTAAGTCCCGCCGCCTTTTGCTCCTGGTTTCCGTATGCTTTGTGATGGGCGTGCTGATTACGGTGGCGGAACCTGACTTGTCCGTTTTGGCGGAACAGGTGGAAAATGCCATTTACCCCAAGCTTTTGATCGGTACGGTGGGTGTGGGCGTAGGCCTCTTTTTGCTTTTGGCCATTTTCAAGATTGTTTTTAAGAAAGATCTTTCCTCCATTATCATCTTCTTCTACATGGTGCTTTTCATGTTGGGCATGCTGATGATTTCCATGGGGAAGGCAAGCTTTGTCCCGCTGGCTTTTGATAGCGGTGGTGTGACCACGGGCCCCATTACGGTGCCCTTTATTATGGCTTTGGGCGTGGGTGTGGCTGGTGCTATTGGTGGCCGAAATGCCAATGAAAACAGCTTCGGCTTGATTGCCCTTTGTTCCATTGGTCCTATTTTGGCTTTGATGGGTTTGTTGCTTTGCTCCAAGGGCGACCTGACCTACGAACTTTCGGAAACGGCGTATTCCATTGACGCAAGCCTTGGGGCTAATTTCTTGCCCACCGTAGGCAGGGTGGCGAAGGAAGTTATTGTTGCGCTGGGCTTGATTGTGACTTTCTTTGTGGTGCTGCAGATTTTTGTTCTGAAGCTGACCAAGACAAAATTGATGCAGATTGGCTTTGGCATCATCTATACCTTTGTTGGTTTGGTGATTTTCCTTACGGCAGTGGCTGTGGGTTTTATGCCCATTGGTTTTGAACTGGGCCAGCAGCTGGCCCGTATGCCTCGCGCCTTGGTGGTTTCGGGCTTTGTGATTGGCATGGTGGTGGTGCTTGCAGAACCTGCGGTTCATGTTTTGAATAAGCAGGTCGAAGAAATCACCGGCGGCTTGGTGACCAAACGTTCGATGCTTATCGCTTTGTCCGTAGGTGTGGGTATTTCCATTGGCCTTTCCATGCTTCGCCTGATTTATGGTTTCCCCTTGATCTACTATTTGATTCCTGGATATTTTATTTCTCTGGGTTTGTCCTTCTTTATTCCCAAGCTTTATACCGCCATCGCCTTTGACTCCGGTGGCGTGGCCAGCGGTCCCTTGACTTCCAGTTTTATTTTGCCTTTGGCCATTGGTGCTTGTGCGGCCATTCACGACGGTGGCGATTCCATTTTGAGTTACGCCTTTGGTATTGTGGCCATGGTGGCTATGACTCCCTTGATTACCATTCAGCTGTTGGGCTTCAAGGCCATTGTCTCCAGGACCGTGCGCAACCGTATGATGATGCGTCGTATCCAGGATGCCGACGACGAACAGATTATTGATTTTGTGTAGGTAAGGCATGGCTGATTTTGGAAAATATGTTTCTAAGGCGACTTCTTTGCCGGGCAGATTGAATCCGGTAAAGAAACCTATGATGCCTGATGGTCACTCCGCTGTTTCCATGAATAAGCTGAAGGTGATGATGACCGTGGTCAGTCGCGCCAAGGCCGATTTTTTCATGGACCATATTCAGTCTTTTGGCGTGAATATGCAGACGGTGGTTTACGGAAAGGGTACTGCCCCCAAGGAAATTGCTACGGCTATGGGTCTTCTGGATTCTGACAGGGCCTTGATTATTAGCATTATTGGCGAAGACCGTTTGCCCGCCGCCTTGGAAAGCCTGGAAGAAAAGTTTAATACGATTCCTGGCGGAAAGGGAATTGCCTACACCATTCCCATGGCAAGCATTATTGGAAAATCCATCTTTAATTTTTTAAGCGATAACCGCGACGCGGTTCGGAGAAATGCATAATGAGCGCTACAAGTCACGAAGTCATTTTTTGCATTGTAAATGCTGGTTTCTCTGAAGCCGTCATGGATGCCGCCAAGGAAGCTGGTGCTCGTGGTGGTACCATTCTCAATGCCCGTGGAACTGCTAACAAGGAAGCGGAATCCGTATTCCACATTGCCATCCAGCCGGAAAAGGAAATCGTCATGATTCTGGTGGATGCAAAGATCAAGGACGCGGTGCTCCATTCCCTGTATCAGAAGGCTGGCTTGGATACCATGGGTCAGGGCATCGCCTTTACCTTGCCTGTAGATAACGTGGTTGGCCTTACTCCCTGGAAGCCTGAGGCTATCGCAGCCGCCAAGGCCGCGGAAAAGGCTGCCGGCAAGGATGAAGATAGTGCTTCGCTCGCTCAGCGCTTTACCCAGAAAATGGCTTCCATCGTGAAGCCCTCTGAGAAGAAGTAGACAAAGAAAAAGGGGTTAGATATGAAAAAACATTTTGCTTTAGTAATAGGCCTTTTTGCATTGATTCTTTTGGAAGGTTGTGCCTCCAAGGATGCTATTCGCATTGGCCAGTACAAGTGGACAAAGCGAGGCATGTATTTGCAGGTTCCTCATCCGGAACCGGTGGAGTTTACTTTGCCGTTTATGCCAAATGAACAGTGGGCTTATAGGGTAGCAACTTATTCTATTGAACATGGCGTATTCAGAGTTCAGTTTGTTTTGGGCGAAGTAGAAAGTCCTAGTTTGAATTTGACGGCTCGAGGAGCAACAAGATCCCTGGTTGAACGCGATAGCTCCTTCACGCCCCCTCCAATGGCTTCGGATTCTGCTGTAGTTATGTACTTTATGCAGTGGGACGCCGAGAATTCTTTTGAGAATTATGAACCCTTGAAAGGAGGTTCCGTACTTTCTTCTTCCTTCAATAAGGAAAACGGGTATGGGCTGATTTGCCTTGAGGGTAAAGATGATTTCCGTGAGTGTTCCGCGGTTAAATTGACGGAAAAGGGTAATTTCTATGTCGTCACAGCCTACACTGTTAATCCGATGGATAATCCGGATAAGTATGTGATAGACATGATGGAATCCTTTGACCACTATAATCCGTAAAGGATAGACTCTCTAAATTTTTATTTTCATTTCATTCATGGTGTATTTGTATAAATTTACGCCATGAATATTCTCATTTATTTCCTGTTTGCCCTTTCAGGTTTTGCCGGCCTGATTTATGAAGGCTCCTGGGCTCGCTACCTGAAACTTTTCCTGGGTCATTCCAGTTACGGACAAGTTCTCACCCTCTGCATTTACATGGGCGGTCTTGCCATCGGTAGCTTTGTTGCTGGAAAGCTGGTGACGAAGACCAAGCGCCCGCTGTTGGGATACGGCTTGGTGGAATTGGGCATCGGCATTGGCGGCGTGGCGTACCACCCGCTGTATAACGCGCTGACTGGTTTCTTCTTTAATTCTGAATTTACCGCAGGGCTTAGCTCCCGAGGCGCTGAAATCGCTAAGGTGGTCCTTGCTACGGGTTCTACGTTGCCTATTGCGATTGCGGTGGGCATGACCTTCCCGTTTATTGCCGCTGGTCTTATGCGCAAGAGCGGTGCAGAAGTTTCGCTTCCCATGCTCTACTTTACTAACAGTCTTGGTTCTGCAATCGGTATTCTTGCTACCAGCTATTTGCTGATTCCAAACATCGGTAATCATGCGACCTTGATTGTGGCTGCTTCCATCAACTTCTTGCTGGCTGCGGTGTTTAGCTTTATCGGCATGACGACTTCGCCGGTTTATCAGGAAGATGAAGAGGGTGAAGTTGAAGACAAGAACGAAGACTACGCTGCGGAACACAACCTGCCCATGCCTCACAAGAACATGTGGCTTTGGATCGCTGCCATTACGGGCTTGACCTCCTTCGTTTATGAAATTGTCTGGACCCGCTTGCTTTCCCTGCTGATGGGTTCTTCTAGCCACAGCTTCGACCAGATGCTTTCTGCATTTATTCTGGGCCTTGCCATTGGTAGTGCGGTCAGCGGAAAGCTTTTGAAGAAAGACAGTCTGGTGGTGCTTTCGCTTGCCCAGATCTTTATGGCATTCTTTGCCCTTTGTACCTTGTACTTCCATGAGCCTTTCTGGGCGATGATGAATGAGGCCAACCAGATTTTTAATCCCACTGTTGATGGTTACGTTTGCTGGAGCGTCTTTAAATATTTGCTGTCTTTGTTGTGGATGGTGCCCACCAGCTTCTTTGCTGGCATGACTCTCCCGCTCATTACCTTGATTCTTACCCGTGCCTTCAAGAGCGAAGCTCCCATTGGAAAGGTTTACGGTTGGAACACCTTGGGCTCTATTCTCGGCTCTGCAGGCGGTGGCTTGTTGCTGCTCCCGCTTCTCCAACTGAAGGGTGCCTTGGTTCTTGCCGCACTTTTGGACTTTGCTATTGGCTTTATTCTGTTGGCGGTCTATCGCAAAAAGTGGCGTCAGAACGTGATGTTTTATGTGGTGGCTGCTGCTATGGTGCTGCCCGCCTTGTTTGTGAACTTTGATCCTCATCTGGTGACTTCTGGCGTGTTCCGTTCCTACAAGAACATGCATCCCGATGAAAAGATTCGCGTCATTGACGGAAAGACAGCAACCATTAGCTTCCATGAATCTAAAGTTCATTATTACGTCAAGACCAACGGTAAGGCCGATGCAAGTTTGAACAAGGATCGTACACAGCCTATTTCCAGTGACGAACTGACCCAGGCCGCAACGGCCTTTATGCCCATGGCTGTAAAGACGGAACCTTATGATGCCGCCATGGTGGGCTTCGGAAGCGGCATGGGTGCACACTATCTTTTGGCAGACCCCCTGCTTAAGGATTTCGACTGCGTTGAAATCGAAGAAGCCATGATGGACCTGGCTAAGGGATTCTACCCTTGGAATGCCCGTGGTTATGATGATCCTCGCATTCATATTTTCATTGACGATGCCACCACCTTCTTCCATACCAATCGTCGTCAGTACGACATGATTATTAGCGTACCCTCGAATCCCTGGGTTAGCGGTGTGGCTGGCTTGTTCGCTCATGAATTCTATGCCAAGATGAAACGTTACATGAAGCCTGGTGGACTTTGGGTACAATGGATCCAGACCTACGAATTCAATGACTTGATGTTCTTGAACATTCTGAAGGCTTTGGATATGAACTTCCCCTATGTCAGCTTGTACAAGTCTACGGATGAACCGGACATCATCATGATTGCTAGTGACGAACCGGTTTACCAAAAGGGCATTGGCCGCTTCAGCACCGACTCTGTCTTGATCAAGGAATTCGACCGCATCCATCGTGATCCTGAATTCTTCGGCGAGAGGAACTTCCTCTTCACCAACAAGATGGTTTCCTCCTTGCTGGAAGGCGTTGAACCCAACAGTATCTTCGTTCCCATGGTGGATAATCGCGCAGAAGAAGCTCGCTTCGTTCATTCCGAAGCCCATATCGTTCAGATGTTCGATTCCTGTGAGGTCTGCTGGCAGGAATACCTGAGCCCCGAGGAATATAGCCTCCGTCGCCCGGCCCGTGCCAAGGCTATGATGGAAAATGGCGAAGACACTTACAGGAAGCGTTCCTTGCTGGCTTATTCCGCTGAACTACTGAAGAATGCGCCCGTTGCTCCTGCTGCGGACAGTGTTGCTTCGGATAGTGCTGTTACAGATAGTGTCGCTGTGGAAAACCCGCGTCTTGCCGCTCTTGAAACCTCTCCCGAATTCCAGAAGTTCCGCGAGGAATATGTGGAATGGATTCGCAACATTCCTATGGAAGCCCGCGACTCTAACGAAGTTTATGTGAAGGTTCGCGAACTGGTTTCCGCAAATGCTGTTCCTCAGAGCTTTGCCGACGAATTCAATATCCTGGAAGCCGCCCGCGCCAAGGATTACGCAAAGGGTGCCCTGGCTGTAGCCGACTTCTACGACCGTTACGAAATGGGCGAAATGGACCAACTGTTCCTGCGCAACTGCGTGCTGGTGGCCCTCATGGCTAACGAACCGGATCTGGCTGACGTGATCTACAAGAATGCGATTCAGAAGAACGATGAATTCTTCGCCGTGGAAAAGCGCTTGATTGAACGCGAAGTCCAGAAACTCCGCAAGAAGCTGAACGCTGCAAGCATTGGCCGATAACCGGCCTTTCGGCTTGCCGCCGATTTCCAAGCTCATTTAAATATTAAAAAAGACCTCCGATTTCTCGGAGGCCTTTTTAATTTCATTTTTTTAGAACAAGTAGCTGATGCCGATTGTTGTCTGGAACGTATTCAACGAAGAATCATAGAAAGTAGGTTCGTCGACTAGGGTCTTGTTCAATAAGCTGGTGAAACATTGTACAACGCGGAGGTTGAGGTGAATGTTTCTGCTCATCATATAACCTAGATCCAGCGCTCCGCCAATTTCCATACCGGAGGTGGCCACGGTGTTTTCTCGGGTTCCGCCACTACTCGTAAATGTGGAAGTTCCGTTGAGTTTAAGACCAAGATTCAAACCCAGTCCAATAAAGAAATCGTAGTCTTCGAAGGTGTATCGGATGACGATAGGAATTTCGAAAACGATTACGTTGATGACAGCTTCGTTTGTGTAGAGGCCGTCGCTCATTTCCTTTTCGTAGGTGTAGCGGCGATAATTGAATGTCAATTCAGGAACGAGGCTGACATTCTTGACGCCGAGACTCATCTTCAGCAAAAGACCTGCACCGCCCTGGAAGCCAAGTTCCCAACCGTCGGAATTTTCACCAAAGAAGGTGTTGATACCACCCTGGGCGCGAACACCCAGCAAAACGGGACGGGCGAAACCTTCGGTACGCTGACGTTCAATTTCACTCTTCTTGGTGGTCTGGGCCTTGTATCGGGCGTAAGCACTTGCGTATTCTTCGTCGTCGGCGAATTCAGCGTCGGAAGAGCCGTCGTAGGTTGCAGTGCTATCGGTGACGCTGTCTGCGTCGGAGTCTGCTTGAGGAATGGATGCCCATTCGTCGTCGCTGACAGATGCTTCCTGGGCGAAAGCAGACATGGACAATGCTGCGGCCATGGAAGCGATTAGCGAAAACTTCTTAAAATTCATAATCCAATAATAACAATCCAAAACGGGGGTATTCGCCCTTAAAAATACTTTCAACGGGAAAAAATAGGGTTGAAAAATTTTTTTACTTAGCTAGGAGCTAAAACGGGAAGAAAAGTCCCAATGTTGTATGCAATGTAAGGAGTTTTGATCCCATTACGGTGGATTCAGCAATGTAATCCATGTCCAAAAGGTTGGTAAAATTCTGTACAATACGCAAGTCTACGATCATCCAGCGGGTAATGGGATAGCCGATGTCAAGAACAGCGCCGAATTCCACACCCATGGTGGGGAGGGTGTTGCTGCGCTTATCCTTGGTGTGATGGTCTTCAGTATCGATGGTCTGACGGAAGGTGGATTCTCCCTGCATCTTGAGACCTAGATCCACGCCGAAGTTGATGAACAGGCCGTCTTCATCAAAGAAATATTGAAGCATCATGGGAATTTCAATGAGAATTTCTTTAATTTCTGCTTCGTTGTGACCATAGCTGACGTCGTTGGCGTAGTTGTAATGGCGGTAAGTGCATTCCAGTTCTGCCTGAACGCCCAAAGTTCTTCTATAGAGGGGGAGGCGGCCTACGATGCCGACGTTGCCTTCAAAGTCCATGTTCCATCCGGAAGACTTCTTGCCGAATGTGAAATTTAAGCCACCGCCAGCGCGAACACCGAAGGTCAGAGACTTGGTAAAGCCTTCCTTTCTGGCCTGGTACTCGGAAACACTTTCATTGACGTAATAGGCGCGACCATCTTCTTCTTCGTCGTCATCCTCGTATTCTTCTGCAACCTTTGTGCTGTCGTTAGCACTTACCTTGCTGGAATCGGCGGTATTGGCTGCAGAGGATTCTTCGGTGGATGCAGCGACTTCAGCGGAGTTGTTTTCGCCGGAATTGCTAGCCTGATTTTCTTGGTTCGGGAAAACGAGTCCGCAACCATCACCAACGCAGCTGGATTCGTTGGGATCATCTTCTTCGCCAGAACCTGGGAAATACCCCTGGGCGAAAGCGCCAAGGGACATGGTGAGCACGATTGCTGCAACGAAATTGAACTTACCGAAGTGCATACTAGAATTATAACAAAACAAACGTGAAAACGCAAATCATGGTGAATAATAATTCGCCACGAAGGATTATTTTGCAGATTTCTTGAGGTCGCGGTATTCTGCAGTGGCTGCAAAGAATACATCACCGCTGGAATTCAGTGCGGTTTCGCAGGAATCCTGTACCACACCGAGAATGAAACCGACGGCGACAGCCTACACCGCCCTTGGCGTTTGCGATGGCGCTACTGACAAGAACAAAAACCAGGATCGGAGATTTCTTGACGAGTGTGAGCATATAGATCCTTTTTTGCACTGAACTTTTCGGTGTAGCCGAAATTTTTGCAAAATAGTAGCAATAATTGAAAGAAAATTTAAAAATGTAATTTTTTGTGGTTGTTTGGGCAATGTGAATGGTGTATATTCTTGGTTAGAGTCAAGTTTAGAACTTTTAAAGGTATGCGTAAAGATTTTCAATTGAAGAACATTGCTCGCACCATTACCGTTGTTGCTGGGCTTTCTCTTGGTCTTGCTGCTTGCTCAAATGATAGTGAGACGACTGTAACCCAGTCTGGAGACAGCGACCAAGTTCAGGATTTTGCCGAAGCACAAAAACAAATTTTCGCCGATACAAGAGGCGTTTGCAATGACTCGACAAACGGAATGTTTGCTAAGGTTGCCAGCGTTGATTCCGATGATGGCTTCAACTACTACGAGTGCGTTTCTGGAGAATGGGAAAAGCGCGACTCCATGGGTCCTGAAGAATCATGCACCGCCGCAAAGGATGGTGCTGAAACTCAGGTTTGGATCGGTAATCCAAAGTATGGCTACGGTGTTGATTTTATTTGCGATAATGAAAAATGGCGAAAAAAGACCATCGATGATTATTGCATGACAGACACTACGAAAGTGGGCGATTTGTGCACGATTTCAATCGATCGAGGATTCTTCTATATGGGAGTTCCCTTTACCTCTACTTATGAATATCTGGGGAATGGGGAGTGGAAAAATTTGAAGGAAGAGGACGAAACAAACGCCGACGAGTAGGAATGGCTTAAGAAAGCCTGTAGATTGAACGGTTCCGCAATGCGGGGCCGTTTCTTTTTCTATCTTTTCCGCCGTAAAATTTTAAATGTGGGTGGGGCTCGCCCCGCTTTCGTAAGGAATAACAAAATGGCAAAGTATAATCCGCAAGAAATTGAAACCAAGTGGCAGGCTTACTGGGCTGAACATCAGACCTTCAAGACTGGCACCGATCAGTCCAAGCCCAAGTTCTACTGCCTGGACATGTTCCCGTATCCCAGTGGCGCAGGCCTTCACGTTGGCCACCCCGAAGGCTACACCGCAACGGATATCATTTGCCGCTACAAGCGCTCCAAGGGTTTCAACGTCTTGCACCCCATGGGTTGGGATGCCTTCGGTCTCCCTGCTGAACAGTATGCAATTCAGACCGGTACCCATCCGGCAATTACCACCAAGAAGAACTGCGACAATTTCCGCCGTCAGATCCAGCGCCTTGGCCTCAGCTACGACTGGGAAAAGGAAGTGAACACCACCGACCCGAAGTACTACAAGTGGACCCAGTGGATCTTTAAGCGCCTTTACGGCACCTGGTTCGATGACGAACAGCAGAAGGGCCGCCCGATTGAAGAATTGCCCATTCCCGCCGATGTTCAGGCTCAGGGTGCAGCAGAAGTTCGCAAGTTCAAGGATTCCAAGCGCCTTGCTTATTACGCCGACGCTCAGGTCTGGTGGTGCAAGCACTGCAAGATTGTTTGCGCTAACGAAGAAGTTTTGAACGACGGTTCTCACGAAAAGTGCGGCACCAAGGAAGTGGAACGCCGTAACCTGAAGCAGTGGCTCATGCGCATCCCGCATTATGGTGACCGCTTGCTGAAGGGTCTCGATAAGCTTGACTGGCCCCAGGGCGTGAAGGACATGCAGAAGAACTGGATCGGCAAGAGCCAGGGCGCAGAAGTGGATTTCGCAATCGCTGATGCAAACGGCAAGCCCACCGAAAACAAGCTCCGCGTCTATACCACCCGTTGCGATACCCTGTTTGGCGCAACCTACATGGTGGTGGCTCCTGAACACAAGCTGGTTCCGACCCTCACTACCCCGGAACAGAAGGAAGCTGTGGAAGCCTACGTTCATGCTGCCGCCCTCAAGAGCGACCTTGACCGTACCGAACTCGCCAAGGAAAAGACTGGCGTGTTCTCTGGCTCCTACGCCATCAACCCGCTGACCGGCACCAAGATTCCGGTTTGGGTGGCTGACTACGTTTTGACTGGCTACGGCACCGGCGCTATCATGGCAGTGCCCGCCCACGATACCCGCGACTTTGAATTTGCAAAGAAGTTCAACCTGCCTGTTATCTGCATCATGGAACCGGACGCCTCTTGCCCGGAAGACGTGAAGCCACAGGTCCTCGCTGGCGAAGCATGCTGGGCTGCCGACGGCACCTACATCAATAGCCAGAATGACACCCTCTGCCTCAACGGCCTCAACAAGGAAGCTGGCAAGGCTAAGGTGATCGAATGGCTGGAAGCCAACAAGATCGGTAAGGCAACCGTGAACTACAAGCTCCGCGACTGGCTCTTTAGCCGTCAGCGCTACTGGGGCGAACCGTTCCCCATCATCCACTGGGAAGATGGCGAAATCTCTACCGTCGAAGATGATCAGCTGCCTGTTCAGCTGCCGGACCTGCAGGACTACAAGCCGGGTGACGGCGGTCAGTCTCCGCTGGCCAATGCTTCTGAATGGCTGAATGTTGTTGACGCTAATGGCCGTAAGGGTGTCCGCGAAACCAATACCATGCCGCAGTGGGCTGGCTCCTGCTGGTACTACCTCCGTTACATTGACGCTTGCAACGGCGACGCATTCCTGGCCAAGGAACTTGAAAAGTACTGGATGCCTGTTGACCTGTATGTGGGCGGTGCAGAACACGCTGTGCTCCATTTGCTCTATAGCCGTTTCTGGCACAAGGTCCTCTTCGACCTGGGCCTCGTCTCTACTGACGAACCCTTCCAGAAGCTCTTTAACCAGGGTATGATTCTTGCCTTCGCTTACGAAGACGCCGCCGGCTCCAAGGTTCCCACTGACGAAGTGGAAGAAAAGAACGGCAAGTTCTTCAAGAAGGGTACCGACATCGAACTGAAGCAGATCGTTGCCAAGATGAGTAAGTCCCTGAAGAACGTTGTGAACCCGGATGACGTGGTTCGCGACTACGGTGCAGACAGCCTTCGTTTGTACGAAATGTTCATGGGTCCTCTGGATGCAGTGAAGCCTTGGCAGACCAAGGGCATTGAAGGTATGAACCGCTTCCTGGGCCGCGCATGGCGTTCTGTGGTGGGTGACGACGATGCTGCTCCCGTCTTCGTTGACGAAGCCGCTCCGGAAGAAATCCAGAAGATTATGCACCAGTCCATCATCAAGGTCACAAGCGATATCGAAAACATGAGCTTCAATACCGCTATCAGCCAGCTGATGATCTTCAACAACGAAATGATGAAGATGGACAAGCGCTACCGCGAACCTTGCGAAACCTTCGTAAAGCTCCTGCAGCCCTTTGCACCGCACATTGCTGAAGAAATGTGGAGCATCCTCGGTCACGAAGGTTCCTTGACAAATGTTGCATGGCCTGAAGCCGACGCAAGCAAGGCTGTGGAAAACACCGTCGAAGTCGTGTTCCAGGTGAACGGCAAGCTCCGCGCCAAGGCAAACGTTGATAAGAGTCTGGACAAGGCTGCTTTGGAAGCTCTCGCCATGGAAAATGACCGCGTGAAGGAATTCACTAACGGCAAGACCGTTGTTAAGGTTATCGCCGTGCCGGGTAAGCTGGTGAATGTTGTGGTGAAGTAATCGCAAGGCGAGCGTCGCGACCGGGAACTTGTTCACGGGCATGACCGAGGCGCAGACTACTGCGCTCAAAGAGCGCCAATAAGTTGGTTTGAGGTGGGGGAGGAATCCCCCTGGCTTCAGCCCTCCCGCCCTTATAATCAAGCCCGCTTCGGCGGGCTTTTTCTATAGCCCCACCCGGGGCTTCCGCTACCCCCTCGCCTAGGGGTTTTGCCCCTAAAACCCCGAATCAACAAAAATTCAAAATCTATCCACAAAAAAAGCGAGGAACTTCCTCGCCAAAGATGGACCTGGGTCTTTCGACCAGCCGACTTTCACCAACCAAGGACTCTATGAAGAATATACTTAAATTTAGGTGTTTAGGCAATAATGCCCTCTTTTGAATTTATCGCCGGTTTATTCCATCTAGAAAATCGTCTAAAAAAGTCTAAATCTCGTCTAATGTTCGTCTAGAAAATTGACGATTTTATGCGAATTTCAGCATTTTTCGTCTAAATCTCGTCTAAATCTCGTCTAAAGTTAAGAGTGTTTAGACGAAAATAAAATCCAAAGACGCTTAGAACTGTCTGGGTCAAGTTGTATGAGTCCCTCTTTTTTCATTGACTGAAGAATATTCTTTAGCTTATTCTTTTTCTGCGTTTCATCCAAAGAATCTGAGATTTTTTCTAACAAGAATTTTTCAAAATCATTTTTTGATGCGCTTCCAAATTCTTTTAGATAATCCAAAATCATCTTCTTGCAATAGCTGTCTTCAATGCCGCGGAGTTTCATATAATCGGATTCTTGATGGGTGATTTTTGCTATCGAACTGGATATGATGCAACTCTTACGGCGTCCCTCAACAAGCTTTTTAGACTTCAGATTTTTGTATTCATCTTCAGTCAGTTCTTTTCCCTTTTGGACTTTGTCCAATAAAATTATGTCGGCAAGGGATAGCGATTTGTCTGAGGCCAATTTTCGCGCGTAATTCATATCGAGAATTTTTCCCATGATGGTCAACTTTACGGAATGATTCGATAAATCAAATTCCGGCAAGGGGAAACAGCGGTTCTTTTGAATGAAGAACAGTCGTCTAATTCCACTACCTACGGAGTCAATCATGTTCAAATTTACCATGGCTGCAGCCAAGAACGGATTACGGTAAACAGACTCGGGAGCATCTGAATTTATCACGCTTTCAATTGATTTCGGAATAAAATCACCGGCATTCCTGAATATTAAGAATCCGTCTTCATTTTCAACAACATTTATTTTGCCACCCATGGAATAATCCTGATGTGCGATGCAGTTGTTTAATGCCTCACGAATTGAATACGGATCGTATTGGAGAACTTCGTCAGGGAATAGGGTTCCGTCCTGTAAATAGCGGTATGTGATATTTCTGATTTTTTCAAACACCTTCCGTACGGATAAAATCATTGGGCAAGAAAAGTGCTCGTAATCCTTTTCAACTCCATCACGGTCTTTAAGAATCCATGTAATTCTAGAAACTGCCGGGGTCAGGAAATGCTCAGATTCAGGTTTTCCTAAAAGAAGAATTGCTGCATTCGTAATTTTTCCTTCAATGGTAAGTCTTGATTTATTCAAAAAGACTTTATCACTCCATTGCGGCATTTCGTCCTTCAGCCGTTGATTCTTCTCTGCATATTGCTTTCGTGCGAATTCGATAGCCTCTGGAGACAAATCGTCCATTGTGGCGCCAACAGCAATCTGGATACTCCAATCCTTATTGCGGGTTTGATTGCGAATTCGTTCAATTTCACTCAAATCCAAACCGCCAAGGCTTTCTCCTTCGCGACCATAATAATGATCTTTCCAAGCAATAGGCATTCCCTGTGGTGCCGCGGGAATCACAAAGCAAAGAACATCATTCCCATTGATTGAAATTCTCTCTACATTAATAAAAGATATTGTTGGCGAGGTGTGTATTGAAATTTCGTGTTTGAAGTTATTGATTTCGTTATCGGATATCTGGGTACCGACAATTGTCTTATCGTTTTTTACGCCCAAAAGTAGATAAGCGCGATCTTTACCTGTAAGATTCGCCTCATTACTTAATGCGGAAAAATACTTACCAAGTTTATTGGTATCGTAATTGAATTTAGCTTCCTTAAATTCAAGAACTTCGGATTCTGTATTTGCATTTAGCAATTCTTGCAAGTTTACCATAAGACCCCATTAAAGCGAATTTTGCCAAGATAAAAGATACAAACCAGCAAATGACAAATGATGACAATCCAAAAAATTTTATCCTAGCTGTTTCTTCAAACTTTGGAAGCTATCCAACGCACTTTGAAGATTCTCGATAATCTCATCAGCCAATTCGTCGGGTGCGGGGAGATTGTCCAAATCAGCAAGGGACTTATCCTTAATCCAGAAAATGTCAAGGCTAGTCTTATCTCGTTTTAGAATGTCCTTGACTTTGAATTTACGGAAACGGCCTTCCGGATTTTTCTTTTCAGAATAGGTTTCCTTGCGTTCAAAACGGTTTTCAGGATTATAGCACTTGATAAAGTCGAGCAAATCCTTATCTGCAAGGGGATTCTGCTTTAGCGTAAAGTGGATGTTTGTACGGAAGTCGTAAATCCAGACTTCCTTGGTCTGCATTTCAGGGCTTGCAGGTTTCTTGTCGAAGAAAAGCACATTCGCCTTTACGCCCGGCTTATAAAAAATACCTGTAGGCAAACGGAGAATTGTATGCAGGTCAGTTGTCCAAAGCAATTTCTGGCGAATGGTTTCGCCTACACCGCCTTCGAAAAGAACATTGTCCGGCAAAACAACGGCGGCCTTACCTGTTGCATTCAAAATAGTATTGATATGCTGGATAAAGTTCAGTTGTTTATTGGAACTTGTTGCCCAGAAGTCTTCACGATTATAGACTAGATCTTCATCTTCATTTTCGCCTTCTTCATTAGTAAAGGTGATAGAAGATTTTTTGCCGAAGGGCGGGTTGGTCAGCACATAATCTACACGAATTCCAGGGTCCGTTAAAAGTGCGTCGCCTTGGGTAACAGGCAAATCACCATAAATATCACCAATATTGTGCAAATACAGGTTCATTAAGCAAAGCTTAAAAGTGTTTGCGACCAATTCATTTCCGTGAAATGTTTTGTCCTTAAGGAATTCCTTTTGCTTACGATCCAAGGTATAATTCTTCGGGTCGGCAATAAATTCCTGGGCTGCAAGGAAGAATCCGCCAGAACCACAACATGGGTCTGCGATGGTTTTCATTGGTTCCGGGCGAAGACACTTGACCATGGCTCGAATTAACGGACGCGGAGTAAAATACTGACCAGCGCCACTCTTCACGTCTTCAGCATTTTTCTGCAGCAAGCCTTCATAGATTTCGCCCTTCACATCGGAAGACATGGAAACCCATTTTTCACCATCGATCATGGAAACAACGCGAGCAAGAATTGCAGCTTTGCTAATCTTGTTTGTTGCACCCTTAAAAATCTTGCCTAGGATTCCGCCCTGTTCGCCAAGTTTTTCAAGAGTCAATTTATACTGATTTTCAAGTTCTGACCCCTTGAGCAGAACCATGTCCGACCAGCCAAAGCCCTTTGGAATACCAGTATCGCGCTTGTAAGGCGGCTTGGAATATTCATCAGACATCTTCAAGAAAATCAAGTACGTGAGCTGTTCCAGGTAGTCACCATAAGAGACCCCATCATCACGCAACGGAGCGCACAAGCCCCAAACCTTAGAAACAATAGAAGAAGACTGTTCGGACATTACTTAACCTTCTTTTTGTTTTTTATGTTCAAAACATTCATCAATGATTTTCTCATCTCATTTTCACGATCTTTGAAGAATGTTTTAAAATTGTTTATTGCAAAATATGTTCTTGCATCTTTTTTCTGTATTGAGGGCACAAATTGGATTTGTTTTTTATTTTCTACAACCCAATCATTAAGAGCCATATCTTTCTTAGACTGATTTTCGTCACCTAACAATAACTGCAAATTCGGAACCATATTAGACATGGTTTCCCATTTTTTTTGTTCATCGTCAGAAAGGTACGTTATCTTGCATTTACGACCTGTTTTAAAGAATACCTGCGGGTGCAAATGGTCTAAATGAAATTTACTTTCTGCGAAATTCAGTTTAGGTTGTAACAGTGCCAACACCAATTGGGCATAAGATTTTTTATTTCTATAGCTAAATTTCAACCAAGTATCAACATCTTTAGCATTACAATTTAATCCACAAGAATCCCTTAACTTTTTTTCAGGAAAATCTTTCTTGGAAGAAATTGCCATGTTTAGGATGTCTCGAATTTTAGTCAATGTTGCATCACTGCCGCTACCAAACAACTGTTTAAGTTGTGCTAAAATAAAGAACATTCTCATCAAAGGTTCTTGTTTCTTATACCTTTTTTTTGATTTATAAATCCAATAAGCTAAAGGAAGTAATGCATTGTAAGAAACTATAATATCATCATGGAATCCCATCTTGTAAACAAAATCAGCCATGTTTTTAACAGCTTCAATTTTCCCATCCCAATCAACTTTTATTTCGTCAATATGTTCTTGGATATTTTCAATTTTCAATTTAACGTCAACATCTGAAGACATGTACAGAACGCATTTTATGACAAAATCTGTATCTATTTTAGGACTTTTTCCTAATTTTTTTCGAACTTCTTCAATCGTATTTTTTACCGATTTACGTCCTTCCTCCCAATCATTTATAATTGAAGAGAATAACAAATCTGTTTTAGACAAGACTTCCCCACCAGAATTAACTCGTACAAAAATGTCTAAAACATTTGGTAAAGATTCCTTCTTTGGGATTACAAAATATGACAACTCATAATTGGCAAATGCCTCATACAATTGTTCAAGATTTTTTCTTTCAGATTGAGAGAATGAAATTCCCTTTACTAAGGAATTTGATTCCAAGTTAGATTTAAACGATTTAATTGTCTTGTAAGACGTAATCAAAGACGTTTTCACCCACTTCATATCATTCAATCGTTCATCTTCTTCGTCCATTAACTCAAATTCTCTTGTTGAGAAATTGAAATAGACATAGTTGCTCTTTCTTCTTTTAGAAGATATGTAGCTTCCGTAAAAACTGATATATAAAGACGTCAATCTTTGCTGCCCATCCAGCACCAAATAATCTGCATTTTTGACGTCAGAAGGAGATGCAGACGTATTTTCAATACAATCAGGATCATAATCACGTCTAAATTCATATGCAATTTTTGCGTTTTTTTCCCAAAAAAGAAAATTGCCTATAGGGAAACCTTTTATAATCGAATCAAGAAGACAAGCAACCTGCTCCTCATCCCAAACATAATCTCGTTGGATTGCAGGGAGAAGAATCTGCTTTTCATGAATGCTTTTCAATACTTTTTGAATAGTATTTTTTTTGTAAGGCATAAAGATTTCCTTTTACAAATTCCCTTCAAAGGCTTTTTTGAGAATGCTTTGACGCATTGCGTCTGCTTGAGACAAGGCTTCATTTACTGTTCTGTTGATATTGTCACACATGGTTAATTGCGACTCAATTTTTTCATAAACTTTCTGTTGCATCAACTTAGTCATAAAAGGAACAGGAATGTTTTTTACGATATCTTCATTTAAGTTTTTCATTGTTGTTCCTGTGGCATTTTCTTCAAGATATCGCACTACATTGGGACTTGAAAGGATTTTGGAATAAAATTCGGCGTCAAATTCTTTTTTCATTCTAAACAAAATGCTACCTGTTCCGCAAAGCCAGCCATTTTCTTTTTCCGACACTGAAGCGCATCGTCCCATTTCGCCTCTTCGTCCCATAACGACATCATTCGTTCTCAACTGATAAGATTTCAGTTCGTCGCTTTTCTGCTTTGTAATAGATACTTTGGAACTTGGAACAATTTTTCCATTTTTTATGTGTTGTGGGTTTACGACGGGCACACCATCTGTTACATAGTCTTCTTTATGTAGCATCGTTCCAAAGGGACCGATTTTTATACAATCAGTTATTTCAGATATACTTACTGTCTTTGCGTCCTTCTGATTTTCAAAAGAATCCTTCAAAACGGCTTGGCGATAAACGGCAAGTTGTTCTTTGGTCTTTTTGAGTGTTTCAACAGCGCTATCTAATTCAGAAAATAGATCCTCAATCCGATTTACAATTCTTTTTTGTTCATTTTTTTCTGGTACAACAATCTCGACAGATTCAAGTATTTTTCCAGAGATTTCTTTAAAAGTCGTCCCCCGTCCCAAATCTGCAATTTTATTTTTCAAATACTTCAATTGATAATAAAGGAATTCACTATCAATACATTCATCAGGGACAACACTTTTAAAGCCCTGATTCGTACATATAGGATTCGCTGCAATAGCCACATATCCAATTGGAGCTCGAGATGAAAACAAAACTGTTCCAGCAGGCATGAGTTGTGTAGAACAACTTTCATAACCTTTACGTGTTATATTCCTGGTGCCCTTTTCAATATACTTACTTTCAAAACCAGATAAATCCGCAGGAGTCAACCACGGAATATCTCCTCCATAATTTTCTTCATCTGCAGTTTTAGGAGTCGCTCCAGAAACAACCTTTCCAATTTTCGAAATTGCAACTTTTTTCAACATACAATCATTTCTATAAAAATTAAGCCACCAAATCAATACTCATTTCGTGCAAAATGGTTTCGTAATCATCGCCGAACAATTCAAAGAACTTGCCTAAGCCACCCATGCCGTCAAAGGGATTGTAGTCCATATCTCTAGGTTCAACACTCAAAGAAGAAATGATGTGTTCCTTAATCAAGCGGAGCCATTTCATTTGTTCTTCGGTAAAGTGGATGTCGCCGGCATTGCGTTTTAGAGTCCATTGCATAAAGTTGTAGTTTACTCGGTCTGCAAAAGGTGCCAAATTATCAGAGAAACCGAGTTCATAGCGAATAATGGATATAAGGTCCACAATTTTCGCCTTTACACCCTTCTTCACATTTTCAGGTTTCTTGATGGCATAGCAATTCCACAAGCGTTCTATTGTCACATTTTTTGCTTTAAGTTTGTCGTAAAGCATATTCAGACTTTCGATGACCATAGGACGGTCCGCATAAGCCTGGTCATAGATGATGCGCAAAGCTATGATTTCATCCTTATTTTCATTTATGAAATCACGGAAAGAACCGATAACCATATCGGCTGCTTTTTCCTGGTCTGTATCAAAACCCGCAAATTCAATTTCATCAAGGTTTGCATTATCAATCACCTGTTCATGAACTCGACGAAGATTTTCAATATACTGTCGAACATTCGGGTCATAGAAAGGCTTTGCCGCTTCACGAATAACATCTTCTTGATTCTTGCCTTGCAGATAATCTTCATCAAAGGCGTTCAATAGATTTTCTGCTAGAGTGCCAGCAGATTTTTGAACATACTTTGTAAAATCAACCCGTTCTTCAGGCGTCATTTGAGAATTCAAGCGAACAAGTCTATTGGCTAAAGATGTTAGAGTGTCAGCATCTTTCGCACCCATGGCAACATTCATCATCAATTCTTTCAGACTGACTGAAGGCTTTCTTTCTAAGGGACGAGTATCAGACTTTTTAGACTTGGTTACACCAACAGCATCGACAATAACAAAATGATCCTTATTTTCCGTAGCAGACGGAGTCACTTTCTGTAGGTCTTCTTTGCTCAAGGTTCGTGTTCCGCGGCCCTTCATCTGTTCAAAGTAATTGCGACTACGAACATCTCTCATGAATATAAGACATTCTATAGGTTTGACATCCGTACCTGTGGCAATCATATCCACAGTCACTGCAATTCTAGGATAATAGTCATTACGAAATGACGAAAGAATTGTATCTGGCTTTTCTGCCTGGCAAGTGATTTTCTGGCAGAATTCATTGCCTTCGCCAAATTCTTCGCGAACAATTTGGACAATGTCATCTGCATGACTATCAGTTTTTGCAAAGATCAATGTTTTGGGAACTTCTTTTCGATAAGGGAAAAGAATCGTTTTCAAACTATCCTTGAAAGTCTTAATTACCGTGCGAATCTGGCTGAAGTTGACAATATCCCTATCTAGCTGAGAAGGGCGGTAGTCAACATCTTCATCAAGTTGTTTCCAACGCTTTTCACGAGACATTCTGTCGCGACATTCAACCTGCTGCTGTAGGATGTGTCCGCCATTCTTGCCAATCTTGGTTTCTATTACAAAGACATCTTCACCCACGTTAACATTGTCGATAATGGCCTGCTCGCGAGTGTATTCACTAACGATGTTTTCTTCAAAGAATGCAAATGTTCTCTTGTCTGGCGTCGCAGTCAAGCCAATGATGAATGAATCAAAATACTCAAGAACCTGGTTCCACACATTATAAATGGAACGATGACATTCGTCAACAATTATGCAATCGAAAAATTCTGGTGGATACTTTTCGTTATAAACAACTTCTTTGGGAGCCTTTGTATCTGCAGTTTCAAATTCGTCAAAATGAACCTCTTCAGCAGATTCATCCAATTCTTCACCTTTTAAAATGGAATACATTCGCTGAATCGTGCAGATACAGATTTGTGCATCCTTTGGCAAGAACGAATTTTTCAAGCGGCGAACACCATACAGTTCAGAAAACGATCTGTTGTCATCAGATGGACGATAAGCAAGAAATTCTCGTTCAGCCTGTTCGCCAAGACCTTTCGTATCAACCAGGAACAAGATACGGTTCATCTTACCGAATTTCAAAAGTCGATATGCCGCAGTAATGGCTGTAAAGGTCTTACCCGCACCCGTTGCCATTTGCACAAGGGCCTTGGGCCTATTATTCGCAAAAGACTCATCCAAATTATTGATTGCTGTTATCTGACACTTTCTAAACCCTTCTGTATCCAAGGCAGGCAAATTCTTGAGATTATTGCGAATAGTATCAGGCTGTTTCAACAACAGTTGCAATGTTTCTGGACGATGGAAACTAAAAATTTTGCGTGACCGGTATTTTAAATCATTGTAGTCTGTAAAACGAGTCAACTTATTCGTCGCTTCATAAGCAAAACGAATCTTATAGTCATTTTTCACCCACTTAAAAGTGCTATTGGCATAACGAGCAGACTGCGTTTCTACAGATGTTATGAACTCGCCAGCCTCCTCACGTTTTGCCTCAATAACGCCCACAGGGATTCCGTCAACAAAAAGAGCGTAATCAACAGGTCCGGAACTTGTAGGAAATTCCCTTACGGCAACGCCAAGAGACGCCATAAGATTAACCTCTTTGACATCTTGAATAACCCAGCCCGACTGGGCCAGTTTTCTATCGATTTCTTCGCGTGCTTTTGCTTCGGGAGTCATATTCTAAATATAAGATAAATGGGGCGTTAGAAATTGTCATTTACAGGGATTGCCTGCAATTTGCGTTAGGGATGGAAGTGGCGAAGCCATTCGGACTCGCGCGGCACGGAGATCCCGGCTCGGAGGCCGGGATGACAAGAAGGATGGGAGCGCGAGGCTGAACGGACGGCGCAAGGGACGTCTAGGCCCTTGCGGCGATAACGCGACAGCCCGGCCCCGGCGGCGGTTCCGTTGTGTGCTTCTCTGGAGCTGGGGAACGCCCGAATTTTTATTCTTTGTGTCCTGAGGTGTGTTTGTTAGAAACTTTCAATGATTTGCGTTTCTTCTCTTTTTTCACAAGTTCTGCAGGGGGAGGAAGAAAGTCTTCGATTTCTATAGCAGCATCCATTGCCTGGACGATTTTCTTGCTGGCGCGTTTTCTTACGCTTAGTTTTGCGTCTTGGAGTTTTCTGCCGAGTTCGTCGTCTTTTGCTACAAGGAGAATGTCGCTTGCAAGTCCAAGCGCAATCAGTACCCTAAAATAATGGCCCATGGCGACGCCTTCGTCACCACTTTCAATTTTTATCAAGGTGCCACGAGAAATGTCTGCCCGTTCGGCGATTTGTTCTGCCGAGAGGTCGCGGCGAAGTCTGGCTAGTTTTATCTGCTTGCCAAGGTTATTTAAAATTCTTTTCTGCGATGGTAATAATGCTCTTTTCATAATGTTTTATATAATATACAAAAATTGCTTAAAATGTTCAATATATTGAACATTATGAATGGCGTTTAGGGATTTGTCTACAAACTTGACCATTTAGAGAGAAACCTCTCAATTGTCAAAACCGACTTTGTTCGGTTGATTTTTGCCGTCCCGCTTACCCTTCCACGATTTTCCATTCTCCAATAGTGCGTTTTTCCGCATCAAAGGTAACACCGATTTTATATAGCTTTTTCGGCGATCCGTCTGCCTTATTTGTTACTGTGTACGGAATCAGATAACCCTTGTCGTCAATTTGCTTCAATGCGTCCTCGGTAGTGCCGTTTGCGTCAAGCTTGAACTCGAAAACATAGACTGCATCACCTGTTTCTACAACGGCGTCGGCGCGGCCTGCTGCGCTGCATTCTTCGACATTCGTGACATAAGGTGTACTGAGCTTGAAGATAAAGTAAAAAAGAGTCCTGTAGTAGTTTTCGCTCTGCTTGGTAGCGTTGTACGGGACTCCAGAAATAAAAGCCTTGACCTGGTTCAGAGCGTCGTCGATGCGTCCTTCTTCCATTGTGTCGGCGAAGCGCATGAGGAATGTGTCGTTTTCGCGGACTTCCTTTGCGGCGTAGTACGGCATCAGGCTTTTTACGAAACCGAAACGGACCTCGTCGTTTGGGAATCCTAAAATGTAGCGGTTTCCGGATTTTGTTCCCTTGATGGTCAGGTAGCCGCTCTGGTACAGCATGGGGATTGGGTCTGTTGCCGTTTCTGTCGGGGCGTCAAACATGTCCTGAGTCGCATCGAAACCTTCGTCGAACATGACCGGGTCCATCTGGTACTTGGCGACAAGCTTGGTCAAGATCGTGGGGGTACCAGTGGCAAACCAATAATTTGCAAGTTCCAGTTCGCTTAGGGAATTTATCAAGCTGAACGGGTTATAAATATCTGGGGAATTCTTGCTGAAGTGGTAGCCATCATACTGACGCTGTAGTCCTGCAACAGCCTCGTCATAGGTCATTCCCTGCTTATCGGCCAAGGCTTGAATTTCGGGCTGCATCTGCGTGAGCAGTTCTTCCTTGGTAATGCCGCAAATGGCTGCATAGTCATCGTTCATGGTGATGACTTTCAAATTATTTAACTCACTAAAGATACTGAGCTGGCTGAACTTGCTGATGCCCGTAAGGAACACGAATCGAAGGATACCGCCAAGGTCCTTGAGCGGACTGAACAGCTTGCGTACTTCTTCCTTGAGAATATGTTGCAACTCGGGTTTGTCCATTGAGTCAAGAAGCGGTGCATCATATTCATCTACGAGAACCACCGGCTGCATATTTGTTGCCCTGTATGCCGCCTGGAGGATGTTGCCGAAACGGACTCCCCATTCAAACTTTGCTGTATTCTTGATGCCTAGCTGTTCTTCGAACGCAGCCATCATATTGTCGAGGGCAATTTGCAGGGATTCCAGAGTATCAAACTTGTTCCCCGCAAAGCTAATCTTGAAAACTGGATACTTCTTCCATTCAGTCTCCAGCTTTTCCATGGCGAGACCCGTGAACAGCTCCTTGCGACCTTCGAAGTAACACTGTAGCGTAGAAACAAGGAGGGACTTTCCAAAACGGCGCGGGCGACTGAGAAAGTAATATTGGTTTGTATGTGTCAACTTATAAACAAGGTCCGTCTTGTCAACATAAAAGTAGTCATTACCACGGATTTGCGCAAAATCCTGAACGCCGATGGGAAAGTTCTTCAAAGCCATGTCTTCAATATAATAAATTTTGCTTTTTGATACAGAAAACCAATATGTTCAGCAAAGAAGAAATTGAGCCAATATCTACCACCTGACCGAACTTCTTCAAAATAACAAGACAACATGGGATGTTCGAAAGAATATCATGGACGAAGCCTTTGAATACATCATTTCGGGAAACAACAGCTTTGTTGACGAGCTAGTAGAGATGGTGGAAGCCTGTTGCAAAAAGAAGGATGAATGGCTTTATATGGCTCGTCAGCTTGAAAAGTCAAGTGATTATTATCGCAAGGTGGCCGCAAAGATATTCCTCAAGTGCAAGGATGATGACAAGTATCTTGAGCTGATGAATAAAAGCCTGTGCTATGATAGCGATTTTGCGAATCTTGCGGAGTACTATAAGAAAAAGGGTAATGTGGATGTTGCTGAAAGGACGGCTTGGCGAGGAATGAGAGAATGCAAATACCGAAAGGAAGCTTGCCTTAAATTCCTTTATAATCTGTATTGCTCGGAAAAGGATGATATGAGTCTGGAGAATCTATTCAACTTCCGCCTGGATATAGAAAATTTTTCGAAGTTCGAAATACAGGAACTCATGTATAGGCATTTTTCGGAAGCAAAGGATTATCTACAGGTGGTTGCCATTCTTGAGGAAGAGCTTGAAGAATCGACTCCGAATAATATGAAGATTGTTTTTGAACATATTCAAGAGTCTCTGAAGAAAAGGGATTACGAAAAACTGGAATCGCTGATTCTTGAAAAGCTCGAGGCGAACGATGAAATTCTGTATCTTGAAGTTCTAATGAAAAAGAAAGTCTACGAGGTTGTTCTTGATATATTGGAAATTAGGGGTGTAGATGAAAAACTTGAAAAGTTCAAGAAAGCTCTAGAAAATAAGTTCCCCGAAAGGATTGTCAAAATATACTGGAGGGACGCTGAGTATTACGCAAGTTGCAAGGGCAATGAAAATTACGGCAAGACGAAGCAAATTCTCCTGCGTATAAGGGGTGTTGTGCAAACTTGTGACTTGACGATATTGTGGAACTCTTCGTACCAGAAGTTTGTTGAACGTCATAAACTCAAACGCAATTTGATGACACTGTTGAAAGGAATTGGCTGAAGACTTTTGAATTTTTTCAATCTTGGGAAATTACTTCAGCGTAATCCTGTCGCGGTTTTGCCTTATTTCAAATTTATAGCTCTTTTCCAGAAGTTCCCTGGGTTGGTTGAAAAGTTCCATAGCCTTTTTCAGGGTAATACCCGAAAAGATGAACCTGCACGCAGTCTGAATGGAAACATTGTTCTGTTCGCACATTTTGAAAAACTCGTCTGCATCGTTGCACTTGATACTTTTGGCGCCTGGTGCAAATTGGAATGAGTCGGCTACATCGTCGGAACAATCTTTTAGTGCGGAGTAGAGCAAGGGTTCAACTTCATCAACAAAACCTTTGCATGCCTTTAGGAATGCGAAAAGCTGAGCCACATATTTTTGATTTTCCTTAACGTGGGTGATGTCGCCATCTTGAAAGAAGTGGGCGAGTGTATTCAGTCCTGTGAGAACATCTCCTCTGGGAACGAAGTTTTGCCAGTCCATAAGTTGTTCAATGGGTGTTTTCATAGGCTTACGATTTTCCTTGTTGGTTCTTTGATTCTCTTTTTTCTGCGGCGTCCTTGAAAAAATAAATACTTTGGCGGCAAAATATTTTTGAATTTATGTCGATTTTTACAGAAAATAGAGGATTATCTTTAAAATTATATGGGCCTTTTTCTTATGCTTTTTCCGAGAAAAAGACCTTGCTTGACAATAAACCTAAATTTGCCCATCGTAAAAATTTAGATTTTACGGATGCATGTATTGACTAATTCCATTTCCGATCTTGAGGCTGAAAAAACTGCTCTGTTAAAACGTTTGCAGGAGATTGACGAACGGATTGCTTTGTTAAAGCAATCGGTCTCCGTTGTCAATAAGTACTCCACAGTGGATGAAAAAGTAAAACTTTTTCAGACGTTGTTTCAAGGCCGGCCCGATGTTTATGCAAAACGTTTTGAAAGTGCCAAAACGGGGAAGTCTGGCTATCAGCCGGTATGTAAGAACGAATGGGTGCCGGGAGTCTGCAACAAGCCAAAGGTAAAATGCGGAGATTGTTCAAGTCGATGTTTTTTGCCGATGACTTCTAAGGTGATTGAAAATCATTTGAGGGGAGAGGAACTGTATTGGAATAGTACGCGCCCTTTTGTGGTGGGGATATATCCGCTTTTGGAAGATGACTCCTGTAAATTCCTTGCTGTGGATTTTGATGATGGCAATTGGCTGGATGATGCCGGAGCGTTTATGTCTGCTTGCAAGGCGGAAAATGTATTTGCGTCATTGGAACGCTCCCGCTCTGGCTGCGGCGGGCATGTTTGAGGTTGGCTTCATTTCAGAATCCGGAATTTTATCAAGCGCAGGCCTTGAGATTACCGGTGTGGGGAAAACCGAGAATTCTTTATTGCTATGATTTTTATCCGAAACATATCGCGATTCCTGTTGGTTGCATTGACAAGTTGATTGATTTACTGCAACATTACAATATTGAACCTGTTATTAGTGATGAACGAAACTGTGGGCTGGCAATAGATGTTAGCTTTGCCGGAAATTTATATCCTGAACAGTTACTTGCCGCGGAGGCATTGTTGAAACATAAGAATGGAATTTTGTCTGCAACAACTGCGTTTGGTAAAACGGTTGTTGCTTTGTGGCTTATTGCTGAGCGAAAAGTCAATACATTGATTCTTGTGCATCGTACGCAACTTATGGATCAATGGGTGGAGCGAATTTGCGCGTTTCTAAATGTTTCCAAAAAAGAAATTGGACAATTTAGCGGAACTAAGAAAAAGCACTTCGGTAAAATTGATGTGGCTCTGATTTCTAGCGTTTATCGTGATGGAAAAACGGTAGAATGGCTTAATGAATATGGTCAAGTTATTGTAGATGAGTGTCATCATATTTCGGCGTTTTCTTTTGAGCAGGCTGTTCGTCAAAGTAATGCTTTGTATAAAGTTGGACTTTCTGCTACATTATCGCGCAAAGATGGCCAACATCCAATTGTATTGATGAATCTTGGTCCGGTTCGTTATACGGTCAGTGCGAAAAAGCAAGCGGCAGAAAGAGATTTTGAACATTCGGTTATTGTGCGGAATACGGAATTCCGTCTCCAGAACGATGCTGCCAAATTGCAAATACAGGAAGTCTTTAACGAACTTTGGCAAGACGAAAAACGAAACGAACTGATTGCTGGTGAAATTTTACAGGCTTATAAGGAGCATCGTCAAATTCTTGTGCTGTCAGAAAGGACGGAACATCTGGACTGGTTTTACGAGCGGTTGCATACAGATGTTGAACACCTTTTTGTTTTGAAAGGTGGTATGGGAAAAAAGCAGCTAAAACGCATTATGGAGGAAATCAATAAAGCGAAGGCGGACTCAAATATTGTAATTCTTGCAACGGGCCGTTACATTGGCGAAGGTTTTGACCTCAAGGAACTAGATACTTTATTCTTGCCATTCCCTATTTCGTGGAAGGGAACGCTGGCGCAGTATGTCGGAAGATTGCATCGCGAATCTGTTGGAAAAACAGAAGTCCGCGTATATGACTATGTTGACGGAAATGTTCCTGTTTTGTCAAGGATGCATCAAAAGCGTGTTAAAGGATATGAGGCTCTTGGATATCGACTGTCGTGATTACTTCTGCGAAATCCTGTCGCGGCTCTGCCTTGTTTCAAGATTGTAGTTCTACTCTTCCGTCAGTACGCAGCGTACGGAAAGGCCCAGGTCGATGTCGTTGTTTCCGCCCTTGATGATGCTGCGGTCGTTGTAGGCGATGGGGGAGTAGGCGATGAAGTCTTCCACTTCGGTGGAGGACCAGAGGGCGGCATAGTGCTTTATGCCGGCGAAGTTCATGTCTGCGGGATTGTACTGGCCTGCGGGAACGATGGCGAAGCCGTAGGTGTCGAGGCCGTTGCCGTCTGTGCCCATGTCGGGATCGCGATAGGAGGAACCGGCGGCGGTGTACCAGCCTTCGGTGGATTTCAGGGCCAGGCCTGCTCCGAGCCATGTCTTGACGTCATCTTCATCGGTTTCTGCGTCGGAGCTTGCGAACTTGAGAAGGACTTCGAATTCCTCCTGGCTGGGCAGGTGCCAGCCTTCGGGGCAGACCTTGTTAGCGGCTTCCCAAGTGTAAAGGTGGCTGTAGGTGTTGCATCCGGAGAGGCTGTGGTTGGGGCACCAGCTTTCTTCGTTTCCGTTGTATTCGTAGTTCAGGTTTTCGGCCATCCAGACTTGACTGCCGATTTTCACCACCTTGTATTTCTTGCGGTCACGGGCGTCTGTGAGAATGCCTGCCTCTGCGTCGTAGCCGTTGGCTGGTGCTTCGGCCGATGTGCCGGAAGATGAAGTTGGCTTGTCGGAATTTCCTCCGATGCTGCTGGAGGATTCTGTGCCGTTTTCGGAATTTTTATCTGCGCTTGTGGAACTGGAATTGGCACAGGCCATGAGCATGGACATGGAAACAACACCAAGTAATCCGAACCAAATTTTAGACATAGAAAACTCCTTTAACTTGTTCCATTAAAATAACTTTTTTCATTGTTTGGTTACCCTAAAAATGAAAAATATCTCCGCTATTGATATTGTATCGTGCACGATATATTTTGTATATTGTGCATAAACGAAGACAGACCGTATAAACAAAGGAGTTTCTATGTCCCAGGATATTTATCAATTTACGGTGAAGAATAACAAGGATGAAGATGTCTCCCTTTCCGAATTCAAGGGCAAGGTGCTGCTGATTGTGAATACGGCCACCAAGTGCGGGTTTACGCCCCAGTATAACGACCTGGATGAACTTTACGATAAGTACGGCCCGCAGGGACTGGAAATTCTGGATTTCCCCTGCAATCAGTTTGGCGGTCAGGCTCCTGGCTCCGACGAGGAAATTCAGGAATTCTGCACTTTACGTTTTAGCACCAAGTTTCCCCGCTTCCAGAAGATTGATGTGAACGGCGAAAATGCCATTCCTCTTTATCAGTGGCTTAAGGCTCAGACCGGCGTGAAGAAATTCAGCTTGAAGCATCCGCTGATGAGCCTTGTGACTATTATGGCGTCCAAGGCCAACAAGCAGTCCACCGGGGATAACGATATCCGCTGGAATTTTACTAAGTTCCTGGTAAGCGCCGATGGTGAAGTGCTGGGCCGTTTTGAACCTGCGGTTACTGGCAAGGATTTGGAACCGGCTATTCAGAAGGCTTTGAGCAAGTAGGAGTTTTTATGCAGGAATCTTTGTCCCTTTTAAATGCGATTCACACCCGCGCTTCTGTCCGCTTTTTTACAGAACAGAATGTTTCTGACGAGCAAATTGAAACGATTCTTCGCGCAGGCATGGCGGCACCTTCCGCTTGCAATAAACAGCCTTGGCGTTTTGTGGTGGTGCGTAATCCCGAAACGAAAAAGACTTATGCAGAAACGGTGAAGTACGCGGATCCTGTGGCCCGCGCCAACGTGGCCATTGTCGTTTGTGGCGATATGGATGCCACCATCGAAGGCAATAAGGACTACTGGATTTTTGATGCGGCCGCTGCTGCGGAAAATATTCTACTGGCAGCCCACGGCATTGGTCTCGGTGGCGTTTGCCTGGGCGTGTATCCCACCATGGAGCGCGTCGAATTTCTGAAGAATCTGCTGAAACTTCCTGAAAACATTGTTCCCCTGGCAACCCTCGCCATCGGGTACCCCGAAAAGCCCGCCAAGCCGCTGGACAAGTGGCGTCCTGATTTTGTCCACAACGAACAGTGGTAAAATTTTTGGATTGCAATTGAGGTTGCGACGGCTTATCAGATGCCGTTGATTTCCACGACTTTCTTGTTGTTGGTGCTTCCCAGCACTACTCGTACATCGCGCTTGTGAACCTTGAAGTGCTCGGCGAGCAGTTCACAAATAGCTTCGTTGGCGGCGCCTTCCACAGGGGGCGCCTTGACTTCTACCTTGAAACTTCCGTCAGGCTGCGGCGTGACGGATTCTCGTTTGCTACGGGCGTGAACCTTGATATTTATTCTCATGCGGCCGGTCGTTCTTTGGACGGTCTTTGAGGCTGCCTTGACTAGGCCAGGACCTTGCCCATGGGCGGGTTCGGGCGCTTAGGCTGCTGTTCCAGGGCTTCCAGTTCCTTCTGGTCGTTTTCCATGGCGGCGAGCAAATCTTCCTGACCACGGATCAGGGCACGGCAACGGATAAAGTAGTTGGCGCGGAGCTGCTTCAGCTGTTCAATTTCGGCACGGAGGTTTTCTGCCACCTGCTTGGTGTTTTCCACTTCGCGGACTGCACGGGCCTTGGCTTCGGCAACGATGATTTCGGCTTCCTTTTCGGCGGTAGCCTTGACGTCGTCGACGGTGCGCTGCATGGTGACCACGGCGTCCTGGATGGTCTTTTCAATTTGACGGTAGTAGTTTACGCGTTCCTCGGCCACCTTGAGACGTTCGGTAAGGTCGGTGCGTTCTCTGGACATCTGTTCAAAGGCGTTGGCTGCGGTTTCCAAAAAAGCCTTGACTTCTTCGGGATCGATACCACCGAAGTTCTTCTTGTGGAAGTTCTGATTACGGATGTCCAGCGGAGTGAGTTCCATTTTTACCTGCCGATAGAATTTAGACCATTTTTGGAATGTCCAACAATATAGTTAAACTTGCTTTGGTGCATTTATTAAAACCATATTGGTACTAAAAAATAAGATATAGTTTTGACCAAACTAAGGCTAATCAAACTATATTAGAACCAGGAATGGTTATATAATGGGTAAATTGAAAGCTTTTTGGGAAAAACAGGACACTTTGGAGCGAAAGCTCTTCTGGTCCACACTTGTGGTGTTTACGCTCATCGCGATTCTTTCTGCTGTATTTACGGTCATTGAGGGCATGAATTCTGCGGCTTCCATTGGAAGCGTAGGCTGTGCTGTGGTTTGCCTTGGCGTAGCATTCTTTGCTCTGAAGACGTCCCTCTATTCCCAGTGCTACCTGGTCATGTGCTGCGTGCTCAGCGGCCTGATGCTGCCTATCCTTTTCCTGTTCTGCGGCGGTTTTACCGGCGGTATCCCTCTTTATTTTGTGGCTTCCCTGTTCTTGATCGCCTTTACAGAAAGGTCTTCCTACCAGTTGGTTGCCTTTCTTTTTTCCCTGATTCTCCAACTGTGTGCTATTTACGTCTCCTGGATTCATCCGGAATGGGTGCTTTCCCAATTGGGCCGCGATGATTCCTATGTGGACATGATTGTCTCCCTGATTTTTACGGGTATCGCCGTTTTTGCCACGGCATCCCTGACGGTAAGGGCTTATTCCCAGGAACGTGCCAAGAATGCCAAGCTTCTTGCCCGCATGGATTATCTTTCTTCCAGGGATTCCCTTACTGAAATCTACAACCGCCGCCATATGGGCTCCGTCCTTGCCAATGTGGTCTGGCACCGTAGAAACGATTTCTACCTGCTGATGCTGAACATCGACAACCTGAAACGCGTGAATGAGTCCTTTGGACACGCCTTCGGCGACCAGGTGATTATGTCTGTCGCCCACTTGCTGGATAGTAGTGCTGATCCTTCCAGCAATGAGTGCGTTGGCCGTTACGATGGTGATACCTTTGTGTATGTCATCGGGGCCGCCTCCGAAGTGGAGGCCTATGCCAAGGCCGACAGGATCCGTAAGAGCGTTATCCAGATGCGCTGGGAAGATTTCCCGCATATCCAGGTGACTGTGAGCGGTGGCCTTGCCCCTTGCGGCAATAGGGCTTTCCGCGATTACCGTCAGATGCTCGGCAAGGTTGAGGAATTGATGAGGGTGGCAAAGTCCCAGGGCAAGAATCAGCTTCGCAGCATGGCAGAAAATTAAACCTGTTAATAGATTGTTGATAAATTGAACGAGGGCTGGGGAATGCCTTGTGGTGGCGTTAAAAGTTGCTTTTAGGCGGAAACTACCCCTTGATTTATCTCGAATAATTACTAACTTTGCAAACCGAAAAATTTTTGACTTTTAATAAAGGTTACTACAATGAAAAGAACATTCCAGCCTCATAATCGTAAGCGCGCTAACAAGCATGGTTTCCGCACCCGTATGGAAGACCGTTGGGGTCGTGCTGTTTTGAGCCGTCGTCGTGCCAAGGGCCGCAAGCGCTTGACCGTTAGCGACACCATCTACAAGAAGTAATTTGGGAATTGGCTCGTGGCCAGTCTACGTTCTTATAGGCTGCCCAACCAGCCCGCTTACCGGCAAGTAGCCGTCCAGGGAAAGTACGTCCGCGGTTCATCGTTCTCGATGAGGTGGATTGACAGTCCGGACGGTTTTTGTCGTTTCTGTTTTTTGGCAAAAAAGAAAAACGGCAATGCCGTATACCGTAACAGGTGCCGCAGACTGCTGCGACCCCTGTTTTATAATATAGTGCCAAATATCCAGAAGCCCGTCTGGGCCATGATCATTGTCAATGACAAGGCCGACGAGGTTACCTCGGAACGTTTTCGCGAAACTGCCGAGAAGATTTTTAAGAAAATGGAATGGGCTCCTGCACAAGAGGTAAACTGTGAAGGCGCTGGACAGGCTTAAGTATTTGATGAGGGGCGCCCTGATTGCTCCCATTCGCTTATACCAGATTGTCCATCCATTCTTCTTTCGCGGAGTCTGCCGCTTCCAACCGACCTGCTCTCAGTATGCAATTGAGGCCATCCGTGTCCACGGAGTCTTCAAAGGTTTCTATCTTGCGGTTTTTAGAATTCTAAGGTGCAATCCATTTTGCAAGGGTGGCTACGATCCTGTGCCGCCTAAAAAGGAAAAGATATGAACAAGAATACCATCATAGGCTCTATTCTTATCGTAGTAATCATGATCTGGTGGTTCGCCAGCAGTTCTGCAAACAACGAAGCTGCTAGGGCTGCCCAGCTTGCCAAGAAGGCTGCGGCGGATTCTGTGGCCGCTCTCCAGGCTGAAAAGTCTGGTACGGCTAGTTCCCTGGTCCTGCCGGTAACTGGCAATACTGAATTGAAGACTGCCCCGGTTCTTGGTGATGCTCCTGCTGCAAATGTTGCTACTGAAGCTGTTGCAGATTCCTCTGCTCCTGCCGACGCTGCCGTGGAAGCACCTAAGGTTGTTGAACCTCGCACCGTTACTGTTGAAACCGACAAGTTCATCATGACCTTGACCAACAAGGGTGCAAAGGTCCAGAGTGTTATCGTCAAGGCATTGGCTGATTCCGTAGGCAACTTCCCGGAACTCATCCAGGATACGGAACTTGGTGCCTTGGACTTGAAGCTTGGTCCGGTAGACTTGAGCGAAGTGATGTTCGATGCGGGCTCTGCTCCGGAAAAGATTGTTGTAGAAAATGATGCTACCGTTGAATTCTCCTTTACCGACGCCAACGGCAGCAAGATTATCCGTAGCTACGGCTTCACCAAGAATGGCTATGCAGTCCGTCAGATGAATAAGCTGGTCGGCTTCCGCGTCAATGATTACGAACTCCAGTGGAAGGGCGGTATGAAGGAAACGGAAGAACTTCCCAAGGGTTCTACCGTGAACGCCGCCGGTTACTTCTTCAGCGAAGTGGTGTATAACAATACCGATTACGTGGAACGTGAAACTATTGGCGATTCCTGGACTCTTAACGATGGTAAGCTTCTTTGGACTGGTCTCCGTCGCAAGTATGTTGCAATGACCGTTCAGTTCGATGCACCCACCCGTGCTGTAGTTGAAGCCAAGAAGTTCAAGGTTATGGACAGCGAATCTGATCCGGGTACCTATCGCCTGACTGTGAAGGATGAGCTTCGCGCAGATTCCCTGGCATACAACTTCATGGTTCTTCCGTTGCAGTGGGATGAAGTTGAAGCTCTTGGCGTTGGCTACGAAAAGATCATCGCTACTGGTTCCTCCTGGTTCCCGGGCTCTCGCGTCTGGTTCGTGTGGATTTGCAAGATGCTCCTGAAGCTCTTGAATCTCTTCTACGCCTTGATTCCGAACTATGGCGTGGCTATTATTCTTATTACTGTTCTCGTTCGCGGTATCACCACTCCGTTTACCGTAAAGCAGCTGAAGTCTACTGCAGCAATGAGCAAGCTTAAGCCGCAGATGGATGAAATCAACGTGAAGTACCGTAGCGATCCTCAGAAGAAGCAGGCCGCTATTCTGGAACTCTACCAGAAGGAAGGTGTGAACCCCATGGCTAGCTGCACCGGTGGCTGCCTCCCCATGCTCTTCCAGATGCCTGTGTTCATGGGCTTGTTCTTTGTGCTTGGCCGTGCTGTGGAACTTCGCGGTATGCCCGCATTCCTCTGGATCACCGACTTGAGCAAGAGCGACGTCATCATTGAATTCATCAAGATTCCGTTCCTCATGCCTAACGGTATTACCCTGCTCCCGATTATCATGTTCGTGACTATGATTTTCCAGACCAAGGTGACCATGCAGGGAAACGCCGCCATGGATCCTGCCCAGCAGAAGATGATGATGTGGATGATGCCCATCATGATGTTTGTCTTCAGTGCTGTGATGCCGTCTGGTCTCGTTCTCTACTGGACTATTTCTAACGTATGGACCATCGTTCAGTACAAGATTCTCCATCGAAACATGGACAACGGTTCTACCCCCAAGATCGTGAAGGGTAAGAAGGTTCAGGACGCACAGATCGTTAAGTAGTTCCGATTTGTAGAACCTGCGAAAAGCATTAAAAAATCCTCGGCAGAAACGCCGGGGATTTTTTATTTCAGTTGGGAGTGATATTGTACAGCCGATGGTTTACTTGAACTTGAGAACCTTGCTCATTCCGGCTGTGCGGACGATGTAGACTCCGCGGCCCGGAACCTGGATGGAAGAACCGCTGGTTGCTACACCCTGCTTTACCATCTTTCCCTTTGTATCAAAGAGAGCGTAATTCAAGGAGTTCTGACCGTTGAAGGTCATGCTGAATTGGCGCGGGCCAGTTACGGCGATGTCTGCGGCGCTTGCCTTGGCTACCGGCTTGACGGACATAAGGTCTGCGTTTTTAACGAAGTTAATGTTTGCGACGCGATATGCGCCGGCTACAGAAATAGATACAGTATTGACGTCGTAGCGGGCGACTTCAGGACTCATATATGCGTAGATGGTATCAATTCCGGTTGCATTGATTGTCTGTGTGGTTGCGGGATTGATTTCAGTCATTTTGTCGCCAGATTTCTTGAAAATCTGTACACCATCGCTTACGCTGAGGGTGTATGGAGCGCCAATGGCGTCCGCAGCTTGAACAACTATTCCGTTGTCGCTTTCTGTGTATACGGTTACATATAAAGGAATGTAACTGCCGATAAGGCCTGCTTTTACGAATTCAAAGTTGGCACTGATAATGTTTTCGTTTTCATCCAAGGCGTACTTTGCGGTATTGTTAAGTATATCGACAGCTCCGGTCATGCGGAAGGATGCGATTTTCTTTCGGTAAGAGTTTTGACCATCGTTAATTTCAACAAACAAAGTCCATCTTCCTGGATTTAGTGAGATGGTCTTCTTATTGATTGCCGGCTGGTAGGGCTTGGTCAGATCGATGCCTCCATAATTGACTTTTCCATTTATCAACAATTCAGCTTGGCTTGTGTTGATGTTTGTTCCGGCAACCATGTAATAGCGGACAGCAGTGGCGCCCAACTTGGCAAGATCGTCGCCACAGTATTCCTTATTCTGAATTTCTTCGCCATTGACAATGCTACAGGAATTTGTCGCGCTGTAGGAAAAGCACATGTCATATATATCTATAGCCTTATCATGGATATCCTTGGTTCGTTGGATGTTGATGGCAGTTCTTTCTATTACATCACCAAACACATCAAGATTGTGGCTGAGCTGTACGGAACCTTCTTCGCTTTGCTGGCAATAGAATAATTCAAGATTGTAGTTTTTCCCATCGACGAGGGATTCGAAGTTCACTGTATCAGCACCTGTAGATGCGTTGGATTGGTAGAAGGCTGTTCCATCAATAAATGCCCAGACGAGGTCGGCTCCGGAAACAAGAAGTTCCTGTCCCATTTCTTTGGAAAAATTTGTCTTGAGGCTTGAACAAGAACCTGCCATGGCGCTTTTGAGGTTCCATGTATTGTCGGTGTTGAGGGTGAATACTCGGTCGTCGCAGCTGCTGGTGTTCTTGTCTGCATCGAGGATGGCGCTGAATTTTTCATTGTCGGTCCAGCAGGAAGTTCCGCATTCCTGAAGTTTCTGGAAGTCTTCTGCGGAAGCTGTGTAGGTTTTTACGGGGTAAGTGTATTCGCAAGTGCCTTCTGCATCAGGGGCTGACGCATACCAGCCGCCATCGAATTCACTCACCCAAGAATTTTCGTCAGGGATAAAGAATAGGGAGTCCGTGCCTGTGTTTTTGAAAAGTGCTGATAATTCAATAGGAATTGGACTTTGGTCGTTGTTGTAGTCTGTGTACCCATTTAATCCGAGGCCGAATTCCATATCCTTGTCGTTTTTCGGGAAGAATATAATCTTGTTTGGAACCTTGTCGTCGTCGAAGGTGTAGTTGTACCAACCGCACCTGTCCTTTACGGCAGTCATGGTTACGGTAGTCTTGTCATCCAACTTGATTATGGGAGCATAGAAACGCCACTCACTGTCGTTTTGTGGTGGAAGAATGCTGATGGTCTTTGCTGCCATGGCTCCTTGGGCGCCAGCTAATACTGCAGCAGCAGATAAAGCGAATGTCTTGTAGATTTTTTTCATGATATCCTCCTAAAAGGTATGTGTTCTCCCTTTCCCAAAAGAAATGTATAACCTGGTTTACGGGAAATCAAGCGAATTATGGGATAAACAAAAAAGCGTGCCTCACGACACGCTTTTTTGCAATTTCAGGGATGAATTGGGACTATTTGTATTCGTCGCCTTCCAATTTCTTTCGTAATAGCTTGTATTTTGCCTTAATGGCTGTTTTCAGCACAGGCCAACCCAACTTTTCGAAAGGCTTTTCCCAGAGCTTGTCTGCGGCCTGCTTAATGGCGTTGTCCACAGGCTGGGGCAACCATTTGGGATCGAAGTCAGGAGCAACTCCAGCATCTTCAATAAGTTTGATGTAGTCAGCGTTCAGGGAATTGTAGGCGCCCTTACGAATGAAGTGTACCTTTTCCTTGAAGTTGAATCGGCGCTGCAGGAGCTTGCGCTTGATGAAGCCTGCGTCTTGTGCGATCAGTTCTTGATAGCTGAACATGGTCTGTGTCTGTGTTTGATACAGCGCTGCCATTTGCACTTCAGCTTCGTCAAAGGTGTTTGCTAAACCGATTTCCAAACGATGGACCACATCGTAGAATGTAGCCTGTTCGGGAGTTTCCATCAGGTGGGTATAGAATGCGCCAAGGGCTTCCTGTTTCATATACAGGAAGAAACTCTGCAGATGGGGGCGAACTTCATCATTCTGAGTCAGGGAAATGACGTCTGCTCTGCTAGCCTCTGCGCGGCGGATGTAGTCGGCAAAGTAGTTCTGGTAATAGACGATGGAGTCGTTTATCAGGAGAAGCCTGTCGATATTGCTGAAGGAAACTATCCCGCTTTTCCCGCTGATGGAATCCTTCATGAATCGGCGCCACATGCCAAAGTCGAAACCACGATTTTCTGTAAGGTACAGGGAGATATCGTTTTCTGCAAGGAACTGTTTAGTTTCTTGGGAAAGTTCTCGTTCGTTGGTCAGCAGCACAACCTTGAAGTTGGTTTCTGCCAAATGCTTAAGTGCAAAGCGGATGTAACCGGGGAGGGTGTCCCCGGTCTGGTAAGATGTGTAAAGAATGACTTTAGATAAATCTGCCATTATCTTCTTCCACTGCGGCCGCGACCTCCGCGTCCTTTAGAAAGTTTTTCGCCGTATGCCTTGGCGCCTTTTGCTTTGCCCTTGCCGGATTTGCCGCTACGGGACTCGTCGTCTCTGGAAGAACCTCGTCCTCCGCGAGAAGATTTTCCACGGGCGTCGCGGCCGGTGCGTTCAAAGCTAGGAGCGTCTGCGTCGCCGCGGCGACCCTTGCGGCCTCGGCCACGGGTACCTACGGAGGCGAATGCGGGTTCGTAGTCATCGTTGAAATCGCGGTCGTCGTCGGGCTGGCTCAAGTAACCCATGGCCTCGGCGGCTTCTGCGCGATCCATACGTTCGTTGAAGTTGCGTGCGTCTTCATCTACGTCGCGACGGGTACGGCGGCTCTTCTTGGGCTCGGGAGAAAGCTTCTCGATGATGGAGAAGTCCACCTGTCCGCGAAGCGGGTCCACGCGCAGAAGCTGGACCATCACCTTGTCGCCGCGGCGGAAGGTTCTGCCACTGCGCTTGCCGAATGCAAGACCCTGGTCGGCGTTGAATACATAGAAGTCATCGCCGGCGATATCGCGGTAACGGCAAAGACCTTCTGCAATAGGATCTGCGATGGAAACGTAGATGCCCCATTCTTCAATGCCGTTGACGGTAGCCTCAAAGTTGTCGCCGATACGGTCCTTCAAAAGCCATGTGGAGCAGACCTTGATGGCCTGGCGTTCCACCTTCATGTTCTTGATTTCGTTGGCGGAAATCAAGTCGCAAACATCGATGACGCTTTCCTTGCGTTCAGCAGAAATATCCTTGCCCTTACGAGCCAGTTCACGATGACACCACAAGTCGGCATAGCGACGGATGGGGGAGGTGAAGTGGCTGTAGTCCTGCCAGTTCAAAGCGAAGTGGCCGAAGCTATTGGAATCGTAGTGAGCCTTCTGCATGGAGCGAAGGATTCGGTTGGTCAAAGTTTCGTCGTCACCAGCCTTCTTCACCAAGTGTTCGTAAAGCTTGAAGGCGGTGGGGTTCAAGTTGGTGTCGCCGCTGCGGGGTTTGCCCAGTTCGCGGAGCATTACCGGAGAACCCTGGAACAGGTTGGGGTACATGTAGTACAGTTCCATGATGTCCTTAGTATCCGGAGCTTCGTGGATACGGTAGATACCCTGGAGACCACGCTTCTTCAGTTCCTTGGCGCAGCAGTTGTTGGCGATCAACATACATTCTTCAACCCAGGAGTTGGAGATGTCGGTTGTGCGCGGATAAATGTCGGTGGGTTCGCCGGCTTCGTTGAAGTGGCAGCCCATTTCGGTGCTCTTGAATTCCAGCTGGCCGTCCTTGGTGCGGTTGGCCTTCAGCTTGGCGGTTACATCGGCAAGAGCGACAAGGTCCGGGTCTCCCTGTTCCCAGAGTGCCTTTGCCTGCTGGTAGGTAAGGGATCGGGTAATGCGGACAATACTGCGATGGAAATCCCAGCTAAGAACATTGGCGTTCTTGTCCAGCTCGATCATACAGGTGTGGGCGCAACGGTCCACATCTTCGTGCAGAGAGCAGATGTCGCTGGAAAGTTCGTCCGGAATCATGGGCACGGCAGTCCAGGGCAAGTACTGGGTGTAGCTGCGTTCCAAAGCTTCTTCATCCAGGGCGCTGCCTTCGGGTACGTAGTAGCTCACGTCGGCGATATGCACGCCCAGCTTGTAACCGGTTGCTGTAGGTTCCACGGAGATGGCGTCGTCATGGTCCATGGCGCCTTCCGGGTCAATGCAGAGAATGGTGGTCTTGCGGTAGTCTACGCGGCCCTTGAAATCCTTGGCGGTGGGAGCCTTGAGACCCTTCACGTAATCCTGGATTTCCTTGCTGAATCCCTTGGGCAGGTTTGCCTCTTCCATGAACTTCTGGGTGATTTCCTTCCAGGTCATGGAAATGAGGTCGGCAGAGTGGTCCACCTTGGCCAGGTAGCTGTGCTTGAGGCGGGGATGAGGATAAAGGGTGAAGCTGATTACTTCCCCTTCCTTGCCCGGAGCCTGACGGCGGTGGCACATTTCAAATTCTTTTTCGGTTTCAAGTTCGGTAACGACCCAGTCTTCTTCACCGACCTGATGGAGGACGCCGCGACGTATGCGGGTGCTCTTGTCTTCGGTCTGGCGGCGGCTACGGGCGCCGGGGCGTCGGTTGTCGCCGTCGCTGGCTTCGGCAACCTTCTTCAAGCGCTTTTCGCGCTTTTCTTCCAGAGGTTCGCCATCGCCAATCTGGTATTCCTTATTGCTGGTACGCTTTAAAACGCCCTGTTCCACCATTTCGGCCAGGAGCTGTTTGAATGCCATCTTCTGCTTTTTAGGAAGTCCCAGGGAGGCGCGCAAGCGGCTTCCCACCATAGGTTCTTCGCGAAGTACTGCAATAATCTGTTCTTCAGTAGGCAATTGCTGAGCCATTTTAGGCCTCCTTGTAAGGCAGGGCGGATTCAATCAAATCGTGCATTTCGTCTCTAAAGTCGTTCATGGGCTTGTCGGCGTAGCTTTCCGGTGTCTGGAGCGGATGAATGACAATGGTGACGTCTCCGGGGGTCAACGAAAACCTCGTCTTCGATAGACGATCTCCGGTACCTATTAATGTAATTGGTAAAATCTTGAAATGTTGTTCTTTCGCCATGCGAAATATTCCATTTTGGAATTTAAACATGTGGCCATCGGCGCTGCGGTGCCCTTCGGGGAATACGGAGATGGTGTAACCTTTGGAAAGGCGGTCGTTGACCAGCTTGCCCATGCCTGCATTCTTGCGTGGATCCTTATGATTTACCGGAATGCATCCGATTCGGTTCAGAATCCAGCCGAAAACGGGAATATGCCAAAGTTCGCCCTTGGCGATAAAGGCTGTGCTGGTAATGGAGGGCCAGATCACATTGATGTCCAGGAAACTTTGGTGGTTGGCGATAATGACGAAATCGTGGGTGGCGGGGATGTTTTCTTTTCCTATTACGTTCACCTTGATTCCGAAAATTTTGAATAAGAACCTAAAGAAGGGAATGCAGATTTTGGTGCTGTCGTGCCATTTTCCCAGGAAGATTCCGCGGAACAGAACATAGGGGACACCTGCCACTACCATGGCAGTGCCGGTCATGATATAATAAAGGAGTGCTCTGATAAAAGCCATAATGATAAATACGGCAAAAATGCCCTTGTTCTCTTAAGGGTAATCTATATAAAAATGACGTGGGAGAATAGCTTTGAGTAAATAAAAATGGGAGGGCGTTTGCCCTCCGTTGTGCTATTTAAGTTTCCAGCTGAGTTCCTGGCCGGCGGCAAGGGGAACGACGCCGTTGACTACGGCGGGCACGGTCCAGCTTTCCTTGACCACTTCAATCTGCTTGGTGGTACGGGGCAGACCGTAGAAGTCTGCGCCGAAGCCTGCGATGAAGTTCGGGAGTTTGTCAAGGGCGCCGGCGCGGTCGAATTCCTGAACCAGAAGCGGGATGGCTACAGGTGCACTATAGACGCCCGCTGCGCCGCAGGGACATTCCTTTTTGCCTTGCTGGTGCGGCGCAGAGTCCGTGCCCAGGAAGAACTTGGGATTGCCGCTGAAGGCGGCTTCTCTAATTGCGGCACGGTCTTCAGGCCTCTTCGGGAGGGGCTTGCAGAAATGATGAGGCCTGAGGGCGTCTCCAATGACGTCGTCCAGAGTCATCATCAAGTGATGCACCGTAAAGGTGGCTGCCACGTTGGCGGGCAAGCGCTTTACCGCTTCTACAGCCTTGGCGCTGGAAAGATGTTCAAATACAATCTTCAGTTTGGGGAACTTTTCAGCGAGAATTTCCACGCGCTTAATAAATGCGGGTTCACGATCTAGGCAGAACTCACCCGGCTCTTCGCCATGGACGCAGAGCACCAGGCCCAGCTTTTCCATCATGGCAACCACGGGGAAAACCGCTTCAAAGTCGCTGATGCCGTCGGCGCTGTTGGTAGTAACGCCTGCGGGGTAGTACTTACCTGCTACCACACCTACTGCCATCATGTCCTTCAGATCCTGTTCCGTGTAGTTGGGATTCAGCTTGAAGGTCATCAACGGTTCGAAATCCGGACGTACACTTGCGGCGGCTTCCAGAATTTCCTTCTTGTACTGAGCAATGGAGGCTGCGGAGGTCATTGCAGGAACAGTGTTCGGCATGATGATGGCGCGGCCAAACTGTGCAACAAGGTCTTTGACGTAGCCGGGCATCAAATCGCCCTGGCGGAGATGTGCGTGGAAATCGTCTGGTAAAGGAAGGAACATAATTACAGTTTTGTGTTAACGAAGTGAGTGGGGCTGCTCCCGGTGTTCGTAAAGTCGCGGAACAGCGCACGGGAAATATCAGTATTGGAATTCAGCCAATAGTCGAAGGAGTGGGGCTCCGTCAATGTCTTGTTGTGCAAGAAACTGATGTTGCAGTTCAATTCCTTAGTCATCAAGAGATCATGGGTCACAATGATGATTGTGGTTTTGAACAGCATTCGCATATTGTCAATCAACGGAAGCAGATTACGGCGGTTGTAGTTATCCAAACCGGCGGTAGGTTCGTCCATCAAAAGCAACTTAGGGTCCATTGCCCAGGAACGGGCGATGGCCACACGCTTCTGCATACCTACGGAAAGCTGGTGAGGGAACATGTCTGCTTCTTCACGGACTCGCATCAAGTCCATGGCCATCTTGACTTTCTCTTCGATTTCGTCGGGTGTACCCATCTTGTGGTAGCGCAGAGGCAATGCGATGTTGTCGCGGACTCTCAAGTTGGAAATCAAGGCTCCGTTCTGAAAAACGAGACCCACCTGGCGCTTTGCCACTTCCAATGCGGTCAAACGTTCGGGCGGAATGTATTCGCCGAAATAATAAATGTTTCCGCTGGTGGGACGGACGAGCCCTGCAATAATTCGGAGCAGGGCACTCTTACCCTGGCCGGAACCGCCACCGATACAGAGGGTTTCTCCTCGTTTCACCAATAGGTTTACATTGTGCACCAATTCTTTCTGTTCGTCATCCTCACGACGCTTGAAAAAGCTCACAGCGCGGGGCTGGGAGAACATGTTGCCTAGCAGGTCATTGTAGGCAAGGCTTACGTTTTCAAGTCTAAGGGCTTCGTCTAACATTAGATAAGCGAGTTGATATTGTTCATGTAGTCAACGAAATAGAAAATGGAAAGAACCACGTCGGCGCACACAACATAGAGGAAGGATTTAATTACAGAACGGGAGGTTGCCTTGGGAACCTGGCGCACGTCACGGGGAATGTTCAATGCCTGGTAGCAGGCGTTGGTTGTAATGATGGCGCCAAAGATTAGGGGCTTAATAATGATAAAGACAAAGTCGGTCAAAGTCAGTGCGTTGAGAATTTCCGTGCTGAGATAGGACCAGGTCAGCTGAATGTTGATGATGTTTCCCGTGAGGAAAATGATACCCTTGGTCAGCAAGAATCCGGAAACAATGGCGCTGGCGCTAAAGATGATATTCATGAAGAACAGGGCGATACATCCGCCGAAAAGGCCCGGCATCACCAGGTAACGGATAGGGTCCACGCCCATGGTTGCAAGGGCGTCCACTTCGGAGTTGATCACCATGCTTCCGATATAAGTGGTAAGGGAGGATCCGCTTCGACCTGCAATCAAGAACGCTGTAAGGATCGGACCCAGTTCACGGATAATCACCACCACGATTAGGCTTCCCACCACATCGGAAAGTCCCATCCTTCCCATAAGGGATATAACTTCAATAATCACCACGGTACCGAACAAGGTTGCCACGATGAACAGGATGGGGAAAACCTCCACACCTGTGAAGAAGGTCTGCATGATGATGTTCTTGGTGTCAGTCTTGAAATTTCGGCTAGATGAGAAAAGACTTTTGATGGCGTTCCAAAACAATGCAACCTGCTGGCCCAATGTGCGGTGCAGCAGAAAAAGACCCAGTTTATGGAAGATCTTTCCAAACGGAGTCAGTCGTTGCCAGTTTCTAACGTTCTTCTTCATCCTTGCGGTTTATTGCAAAAAGAATATCCTTCCACAGTTGATCCAGCCCGGTTTTCTTAACGGAGCTTACGCAGAGAGGCTTTTCTTCGAGATCGAAGTTCTCCTGGATAAGCTTAAGACCCTTGGCCAGTTCGGACTGATTGACCTTGTCGCGTTTGCTAGCAATCAGCAACACAGGGCATCCGGTTGCACGAATGCTTTCCACCGTTTCGATGTCGATGGCGTGTCCGCCGTGGCGGATGTCCACCAGGTAGACAAGACCTTTCAGGTCCTTGCACTTTTCCACGTATTCGCGGATAAAGTCTGACATTTCGTCACGTTTGGAATTGCTGACTTTGGCAAACCCTACACCAGGTAAATCTACTAGAAAAAATTCCTTATTGACTTTGAAAAAATTCAGTTCATGGGTTTTTCCCGGTGTAGAACTGACTTTTACGAAGTTTTTGCGACCCATAAGGGCGTTCATCAGGGAAGATTTACCCACGTTGGAACGACCAAGGAATGCCACCTGCGGCAGACGTTCCTTGGGAAGACCGCTCAAATTGACGGCGCTTTTAACAAATTCGACGGAGGTAATCTTGTAGCCACCAACAACCGCAGGAGCCTGGGCTGTAATCTTAAGGGGACGTGCCAACTTGCCGATGGGTTTCTTCGGTGCGTTTTGGGGATTGTTCTTCTTGACTTCGGGACTCATAGGTTTACTCTTCCTTCGAATGCTCGGAGCATGGTGACTTCGTCGACGAATTCCAGATCGCTGCCCATGGGAATTCCTCGGGCAAGGCGTGTTCGCTTTACGGGAACACCCTGCAGCAGACGATCGATCATTAGAGCTGTGCTATCTGCTTCGGTGCTGGAACCAAGGGCGAGCACAAGTTCCTCAATGCCTTCTTCCTTGATTCGATTTACCAGTTGGGACAAGTGCAATTGTTCCGGACCGATACCGTCCAACGGGGAAATCGTTCCACCAAGAACAAAGTAAAGTCCCTTGTAGATACCGGATCGTTCAAAGGGAATAATGTCGGAACTCTTTTCTACAACGCAAATAGCTTTTGCCCCGCTACGTTCGCGGCAGGTGTTGCACACTTCGTCTTCGGTGAAGGCATGGCAGCAGGGACAGGGATGCACCTTGGTGGAGGCGTTGATCAAGTTTTCGGCAAAGCGCTGGACATCACTCTTGTTCTGGGACAAGATGTGGTAAGCCAAACGGCGGGCGGTCTTCTGACCTACTCCGGGCAGGCTGGCGAATTCGCCAATAAGGGCTTCCAAGCTTTGCGGTTCAACGTTCATTAGTTATTTGTCCAGTTGTAGGATTCGGTAATGCAGTACTTCAGCTGTGTAACAGTAAGGCCGATCTCTGTGATTGCAGAATGGATTACCTGAGCATCGTCCAGCTCTACGGCGTCTGCAAGTTGAAGTAGTTGGCCCAGTCGGCCAGTGCGGTTGAGAAGCGCTTCTTGCATTTCGTCATCGGTGGGCGCATCAGGAAGGATCGTTTCCAGCGGAGCGCGAACCAATGCGTCCATACGGCTGAGGAGGCCTACCATAAATGCCTTGGCGCAGAAACCATGATTCTGCGGATCCATTTCCATGGCCAGAGTTTCCAGGAACTTGGCACGCTGGCTTACGTTCTGGAACAAGGGGGAGGCCTGGGGTGTCATTCCCATTTCCGGGCGTGCGTAAAGCATGAGCATCAACCATTCGTGAATGTTGCGCATGCCTACCCAGACGATCGCATCTTTGACGGAATCGATCTTGCTGTGCTTTGTCTCCGCGTTGGAGTTCACAAAGCGAAGCAAGTTGGCTGCAATGTCCGGATTTTTGTTCAAGCTGTCGCACAAGTCTTCCAGACTGGGGCGGGAGCGGAGCAAGAGAATCAGTTGCAAAATGGTTGCGGAAGTGGCGTCGATCTTTCGGCCTGTCACCAGTTCCGGCTTTGCAAAGAAGAAACCTTGGAAGTAATCGTAGCCAGCATCCTGGCAGCGCTTGAAGGTCGCTTCGTCTTCCACTTTTTCTGCCAGGAGCTGGATTCCCAGCACCTTGAAGAAACCTGCGGCCTTGGTCATTGCCTCCAGGCTGTTGTCCACCACATCCATTTTTACGTAGCTGACGTAGGGGAACAGGGGCTTGAAGCGCTGGATGAAATCGTCGTTGAAGATGAAATCATCCAGGGCAATTTCAAAACCTAAGGACTTGTAACGTTGAACAGCCTTGACGACAGCTTCGTCCACTTCCACATCTTCCAGAACTTCCAGAACGAAGTACTTGGGGTTGATGAGCCCGAACAGGTTGTCCAGCAGCATGTTTCGGCTGCAGTTGACGAATGCCTTGTTATTGCCGATAAGGCGCTGGATGCCGATGTTGTTCAGCACATTTTCCAGCACCTGGGCTGTGGCGAGCACGTCGCTGGCAATAATCGCCGTATCGCTGGTCGGGGAGTCCCTGAACAGCAGCTCATAGGCGTAAATCTTCCCATCCCGGTCAAGGATGGGTTGTCTTGCTAAATATGCTAGCGATTCCATTAAATGCGAGCGGACTTGATACCGAAGAGTAGAATGCTACGTGCGCCTGCGTCCCAGAGCTTGTCCATGATGGCGTTGGCATCTTCCTGGGGCACCATGGCTTTTACGGAGTACCAGTCACGACCGTGGAGCTTGGCAACGGTAGGAGCGTCCAGACCCGGGGTCAGGGCTACAGCCTTGTCGAGAACTTCTGCGGGGCAGTCGTATTCGATCATCATGTAGGACTGAGCGACCAGCTTGCCCTGGATGCGGCGGATCAGGGTGTTCACTTCTTCCAGGTCGGTCTTCTGCGGGTTGCAGTAGACTGCTGCGTTGGAGCGGAACAGCGGTTCGCCGATAATACGGAGGCCTGCCTGCTTCAGGGTGGTACCGGTTTCCACAACGTCTACGATAGCGTCGGCAACGCCAAGGCTAACGGAGATTTCCACGGCGCCTTCCAGAACCACAAAGTTCATGGGCTTCTTGTAGTAGCCTTCAACAATGTTGGGGAAGGAGGTGGCGATGGTGGAGTCCTTCAATTCTTCCAGAGTCTGGATGGGGCTTTCGTTAGGAACTGCAGCGCACATCTTGGAGGCGCCAAAGGGCAGGTCCAGAACCTTAACAGCCGGGCTCTTGGCTTCGGCGTTGAAGTCGATGCCGGTGATACCTGCGTCGATGATGCCGCGACCCACATACATGGGGATGTCGCTGGGGCGCAGGAAGAAGAATTCGATACCATTCTTGGTGTCGATCTGGGTCAAAGTCTTGTAGGGCTTGGATGCCTTGTAACCGCAGGCCTTCAAAAGTTCCTGGGTGGGTTCAAAGAGCATGCCCTTGTTCGGGAGAGCTACCTTAATCATAGTTTAGCGTACACTTCTTCGAGGGTGAGACCTTTTTCTGCCATCATGCAGGCAACATAGTACAGAACCTGGGAGAGTTCCAGGCACTGGTCGTCACGAGATTCGTAACGAGCGGCCATCCAGCTTTCGCCGGCTTCTTCCACCAGCTTCTTGCCGATGCCGTGAGCACCCTTCTTAAAGAGTTCAGTGGTGCTCTTGCCTTCGGGCATGGTTCTCTTGCGTTCACAAACGAGCGCGTAGATTTCTTCAAATGTCATGATTGACCTCGTTTAGATTTTTATACGAGGTACAAGATAGAAAAATGGTGGCGACGGCAATGTGGCCCTGCTCTAGAATAGCATGGATATTGCGGCGCCTTTGTAGTCGTCGTAGAAAACCGGAGCAATGACGATTTTAGGCTGCTTATTTCGGCCTGTTTTTTCTTGGTAGAATGTGTTACCGATGTACCAACCGATGGAGGCTCCCATAAGAACGCCAGCTACGGCGTCGGAAAACCAGTGGGCTTCTCCCTTGGCGCCAAGTACCATACTTGTTGCCACATAGGCTGCGAAGATGCTACAACCTGCCACAACGTAGGGATTGTCCCGATGGTAGCTGGCAATACTCATGGCGAGAGCCGCGTTGGTCATGGAGTGTCCTGATGGCCAACCATAGAAAACTCCACGCTTGAAAAATCCCCAATCAAAATCTCTGGAAAGGGTGCCTGTATTTTTGTCTGCTTCTGGATGGGCGCGGCCTGAAATCGCCTTGAGGATGTTATTGTAAAGAAATGCTACGGCTGTTGCCTGGGCGGCTACGGCGCCAGTGTTATTCAAATTCTTGTTGCTACTGAAAAAGTACATGTAGCCAGGAACAAGAACAGGGAAGAACGTACCCATCATCATGCCTGGCATAAATGCGACCCCATAGGCAATTTCGTTTTGACGTGCAGCAAATCTAGCGACTTTCAAATCTACGTCATTTGTTGACAGTAAATAGGTGGCGCCCCCGCCTGTGAGATGGAATGCTAGAGGCCATCCAAATGCACTCCAAAGCATGTTATGACCCAGATGGTCAAAGGGCGATAATTTCTTTTCTGTGGAGATGTTGGTTGTGACTACGGAATCTTGGCTAGGCATAGCAACGTTAGATTGCTTAGCAGGATCTTCTAAATGTTGCGCTGAAGAACTCTCTTGCCCTAGGGCAAAAGTTGCAAGCGTGCACGTGATGACAAGAAGGAGAGAGAGTCGCATGGAGTACCAGATGATGCCTTAAAATTAGTATTATATTTGTTCCTATGAAATTGTTCTTGAAAGTATTTGCTGCTATTCTCTGCCTTTGTGCTGTTGCTTTCTTTGTTTTGCGAGGAACCGATGGTTCTGTGCAAAATACGCCCTCCAATTCTGTTAATTTATCCTTATTTGAAGCTGCGGATAGTGCAGACTTTATGATTGTCTATGCGGTTGGCTTGGGCGAAGTGAAACGCAAGAGAACGGTGGATGGTCGCCTTTACAGAAACTTTGTACAGTTGTTGCGCACGAACCGAATGCAGGAAGATTTGAAGGATACGTTCTCCACTTCTTGCAAGACTGGGGTGCGAATTGATTTCTACAAGGATTCTACCTTGGTGGAAGAATTCCTCTTTGCAGATAAAATTGGCCGTAACAATATTCCTGGTGTGTGGACCCCTAGAAATTTGGGAAAGATCAATAAGTTCCTGAAGGATGTGGGAGCTGTTTTCAAGGAATGCGAAAGTGAGAAAACTGTTGAAGATGAAAAATCTCAAACCGTCTTTTCTGTGCCTGAATTGCGTTCCGCAAAACGTAGGGCAAGAATGAGAATGGCTAATCAAAATTCTTCAGATTCTACAAATGAAAATTCCTTGCCGGACACCGTTTCCACTCAGGTAAACCAAGTCTTGAAGGGCTTGGGTGAAATGGTTTTCCCTGCGGATACGGCTTTGGGTACCCCGCTGAGTTCCCTTGCAGAATCCAGCAACCGTGTGGATGTATCCTTTGAACGAAAAGGCTGTTCTCCGATTGTCTTGAACAATGAACAGCGTAAGGAATTTATGGAGTTGATTTCACAGCCTCAATTTGAAACCTTTGCAGGCCAATGCTTGTGTGGCTACCATGCGAAGATTATGTTGTATAAAGATTCCTCTGAGATTATGGAACTTCTGGCTGTGGGAAATGGTTTCAGTTATTTGGAAAAACATCAGCGCGAAGGTGGTTTCGAACAAGGTGGTGCTTGGAAATCTGCAAATCCTGAAAAGATGGATGCATTCTTCGCACGCATTGAGGAATCTATGGGTGCTTGCAAGGAAAAGTGATTTCTATATTTGACGGTGGAATTACAAGGTAGAACAAGATGAACAGAAAAATGAAATTTTTGCTGGCTAGCGCTGTTCTTGCAACTGCAGGTTCTGTACTAGTCTCTTGCAGTTATAAGAATCTGAAGGCTACTCAAATTGAAACCTTCAAGGATAAGACGGGCGTTATCGGCGTTTTCCGCCAGGCTGCATTCTATTGCGAAGACAAGGTGCCTCACTACATTAAGTTGGGCGATTCTTCTATCGTAGTAAAGCCGGGTCTGAGCAATGAACAGGACAACTTGTTCTTGAGTGAAATGAAGCCGGGCGTTGCTACACTTTACTCCTATGAGTATAGCTGCGGTAGCGATGATACCAAGCTGGTTTTGGATACTGCAGACAATGGCAAGCGTGCCTTCCCCGTGGCTGTCAAGATTCCTGACCAGGGCTTCTGTAAGATTGTGATTTCCTTCCTGGAAAACGATAAGCTGTTCAATCATGATGAAGACTTGCTCGTGGATCACTTCGAAAAGAATGACGTGGCTTTAAATTACAAGGATGTTCCTTACTGCGATGTGATTGATACCAAGGGTAAGGTTGTTTCCTTTGTCGATAAGGATTCCCTGAATGCCGCTAACTATGACGCTGCAATCAAGGCTGCTGCAAATCTTACCAGTGATGATATTGAACCCTTGATTTCCATTGGTCCGAATGCCGATTACGCTGCAATGAGCGGTGATAATACACAGGTAATTCTTGTGGCTTGGCACAATGACCCGGATAAGTTCAAGGAAGGCGAAATGGTCACCTTGAAGAATGAAGTCCTCTGGGCCTATACCGACAAGGAATTCTTGAAGTGGTATAACGAAAACTTTGATAAGGTGAAGAATTGGAATTTGCGTTTGAAGCAGTTGCTGGGCAAGTCTCCGAATTTCCCTGCTACACATTTCACCGTGTTCTGGGCAGAAGTCAAGGACTTGTATCGTCCGGCAAATGTTCCTGATGTGGGAAGCAGCATGATGAGTGCAGATTTCTCCGAAGACTTCGGAAATGATGATGCAGAAGGCGCAAAGTGGTTCAAGAATTGGTTTGATGAAACCCGAGCCAAGGCTTACTCTGGTGAAGGTGCTTTCCCCTGGACCCGTTTGGGCTATACCTTTGACTGGGGCCGCACCGATGGTGGCAAGTATGGTCTTTCTGAATTCATCGTTCGTGACGGAGCTCAGATTGACGTGAAGTTTACCCGCGGTACCAAGGCCTTCATTAACTGGCTCAATGACCGTAGCAACAATAGATAAGCGGTTGCGAGAGCGCCTCGGCGCTTATCTTTCAGAAACTATCGCTTGACAAGGACCCGCCACAATTGCTGGCGGGCTTCTTTGTATTTACGCTCGAAGGCGGTTTCTGGCTGGGCCGGGTCAAAGGTTTCACAACGGATTTCTGCGGAGCCGTCGCTGGAATCGTCGCGGGGGCTGGCCGAATCGCATACGATGCGGGCTGCGGCCGCGAATTCCCTGGCGTAGATTTCCCAGTTGGTACGGAGTTCCGTGACGGGACTTAATGCCATCAGGGTGGGGAAGATGGGGTGCAGGTGGAAGCGCCTGCCTGCTTCGCTTTCCTTGGGCCAAGGGTTTGGATAGAAAACTGCGTGATGGACGATGTTCCAACGGCCTGCCTGAACTTCTTCAAGGGCAAGGCGCCAGAAGTCCAGGAGCTCCGCACGAACCCAGAATGCGTTGGCGGGTTGATCTGTTCCGGCGGCTTGCTGCTGGTGCTCGTTGCCTGCCTTGGTAAGGCGCATGGCAGACTTGTCGATGCCGATGACGGGGATGCCCGGAAAACGCTTGGCCAGATGGAGCGTGCTTTCGCCTGCGCCGCAGCCGGAGTCCAGAATCACGTCAAGCGGGCGGGACTCCGCTTCGATTGCTTCGTCGCTTCGCTTCTCGCAATGACATTGCAGAACAAATTGTTTCGCTTCTTCAAATGCTTCTCGGGTATGGTCTGCAATAGGGCGTAAAAAACGGGTGGCCGCATACTTGCGAACCACCTGTTCTAGGTTTTTGTAGATGTCGTCCTGATTGGATGTGACTGCGCGTACGCCAGTCATTAACGCTTCCAGATGGAGAGACGGTCGCCACCGATCAACTGAATGTCATCCAGCTGGAGATCGATAGTGGGGTTGGGATCATCTTCAGTTGTGGGAACTGCGGGGGAAGAAAGCTTCCAAAGCAACTGATTCACACACTTCAATGTGTAATCAGGGAAAATCAGATCCTTGATGGGTACGTTGTAGGTATCCCATGTGTCGGAAGGACTGAACTCATAGGTCATGATTTCGCGTTTGCCTTCTTCCTTGGTTTCGTCAATCATAGTGAAGATGATGTTGCCGGAACCCTTAGCCTTGAAGGAAACGGATTCTACAGAGGAAATGTCGTTGCAGTACAATTCCTTGTTGCTCATACCGAGTTCTACGCCGACGCTTGCCCAGGGCCAACGGATGTTGCCTGTGGAGTCGGTGTAAGATTCGCCCAGTTTTACTGCGGCATGGGCGAAAATGTTGCCATCTTCTGTTTCCAGTGCAGGAGTGTTTCCGCCGACGCTGTTCTTTGCCATGACAACGGGAGTCACATTTTCTTCTGCATAGCTGAGATACCACCAGCCACCATCATAAGTGTGGGCGGGCATAAAGCGGTTCTGGAAGTTGTTATCCTGGAAATCGTCCAGGAGCAGGTAGGAACTTTCGTCGGCAAAGGTGGAGGCCTGTGCCTTGGTGCCTTCAACAATCTTCAGGTATGTGCTGGAGGCGTCGCCCTTCTCGGGAATGAATACCAAGCTGATGGGGCCTGCGGGAAGGGAATCGATGTCAAAGGATCCGTCCACAACCTTTGCGGAATGATCCATGCCACGAACCTTCACAATACCGGAACCGTCGACAGTACCAAAAACCTTAGCAGTCTTGCCAAGCTTGTTTGTGCCAAGTTCTGCCTTGCCATCCTTTACATCGACATTGAGCTGGAGAGCGTCACCATCAAGGGATGCTTCCAAGGTGTAGTTACCGTCGGCAACACCTTCGATGACGAGCTTGCCGTCTTTGCCGGTCTTTGTGTCGATGGCGCCCTTGGCGTCGATGCTTTCGCTTTCGATCAACTTGACCTTAGCCAAAGCAGCAGGCTTTGCGTCTGCAGTCAAGATCTGTGCGGTGATGGCGTTGCCAGCTTCGGAACCAGAGGAACCACCACCAGCGACTTGGCTATCGGAACATGCTGTAAATGCCAATCCAAATCCAATGGATACGGCGGTCATCTTGACCAACTTTACAGATGTAGCTCGATTATTCAGCACATTTGAAAGATATAAAAAATTGCGAATTGGATTCATTGTTCCCCCCGTTTTTAGTTGTTGGATCCGGTATCCGGATCGTCAACCTTGTTGGAAAGAGGGAACATGGAAAGATTCAATGCATAAACTCGGTCGGCGCGTTCGCTCTTGCGGGCGAATTGCAGGAGACCGCGGCGGAACTCTTCAATACGGTGGCGGATTTCCGGCAGGTCGGATTCGTCAGCTGTGAAAACCACGGAAGAAATATCGCGTTCTTCGGGCTTATGGCGGTCCAGGGATTCCTGGGCAAGCTCCATAGTGCGTCTGTGGAAGTCGCGGACGGCTGTACTCTTGACTTCGCCGCCGGTACTGATAATTTGGTCGGTAATGTTCCAACCACCATTTCCATCGGGAACGACAAGCCCCAGCTGCTTCATGACGCCCAGCGCGTTGCGGGCTTCGTCCTGCGAAATTGCCGGGTTCAGGTTGGCGGCCAGCTTGTTGATGTCGCTAGTGTCCTTGGTGATACCGATGAGGGCGCGGAGGGCGGCGCATGCCCAACTGCCGAAGTAGGAAAGCTCCGGCGTAGAAAGCACGCGGGTTTCCAGGGAGCGAAGTTCCATCAGGCGGTAGTAAAGTTCAGACAGCGCCTGTTTGGCCTTCGTTTTGTTAAATCGGTAGAGAGTCTTGAAGTATTCGGCTCGACGGTCGTCCAGACCGCAAAGGCGGATAAACACCGGCAGGGTGCTTTCGTTCAGGTGGCCTTCTTTTTGGAATACACGGACCAGCCAGGCCGGGTCAACGCCGGTCTTCTGACCAAGATAACGGTAAGAAGTGAAAGGATTGTCTTTCTTTGTCTCGACAAACCAATCTCTCAAAAATTCACGGTATTCTAAATACTCTAATACTTCAGGCATATCTATAATCTACATACCCAAAGATAAAAAAACGTTACAATTTGTTGAGGGTGTTGAAGTTCCGTTGCCTAATTTACAACAGCATTTCTCAACGCTCACAGAGTCCCTTACCATCGCCCACCTTTGGAAAAATCGAAAAAAATGGTTTGCCGAGAAATTTTTAGGGGGATTTCTCGAATTTTTGTCACTAAATGGGTGAAAAACGCAAATTAGTGACAAGAAATTAAGATAAAGTAACTGTTTTTGGGAGGTTTTGAACCGTTGAATTCCGAAAAATGGCCTTCTAGAGGTCTTTTTTGTCTCATTTACTGCGAAATTTTGCCCGATTTTGTGATTTTGTGTGCATACAAATTAAAAATGTGCCACTAAATTGATGGAAAGTGTGGATTAGTGACATATTTTGCAGAAAAAATGCCTTTTCAATGTCAAAAAGTCTTGTTTTCGACAACTTCGGGACGTAACCTTTGTGCATTTTTTTTGTGACGTTAAACTTTGGTTTGACATAAAATGACCTATAAACGATATATATTTGTGATATGATTAATCTGAATTTCGCCTCCAATCTGAATGTTCTTGCCGATCAGGCTATTGACCAACTAAAATCCGCCTGGACAGACCCTTTTACAGCTCCCGCAATCGTTTTCCCGGATAAAAAGATTGAGCAGTGGTTCCGCCTCAGGTGGGTTAGCAAGTACGGTGCTATCGGAAACTTGAATGCCAAGACCATCGATGCGTTTCTATGGGAATCCTTGCAACCTGACGAAAATCAGAAACTGTTGACGGATGATATCTTGCAAAGTGTCATCCTGGCATATTTTTTGGAAAATGCAAAGACTCTTCCCGAGCAATGCTTGACATATTTGCAGAAGACAGGCGAAAAGGACATTTACGAGGTGGGTGTAAAGGGCATTGACGAAGCCAAGGCTTTTGACCTATCCAAAAAGCTCAGCTCGCTGTTTCGCGACTATGAACTGACAAGGCCAGAAATTTTGGATTATTGGAAAGACGGTGAACTCAGGGACTTTTTTGACTTAAAGAGCCAGGCATCAAAGGAAGAATGGCAGAGAAATATTTATAGTGCTGTCTTCCATAAAGGTACTGAGAATCGCTCTTATTTCCAAAAGGTCTTTGATAAGGTCAATGCTGATAATGGAACGCAATTGCAATATATGACATTGCCCTACTGGTTCAATGTCAAAAAAGATTGCCTAAAGGATTGTGCTGGTAAAGGTTTCTTTATTTTTGGTCTTTCTAATGTTGGGCATTTCTATCATAGGGTGCTTAAGGAAATGTCTGATGCCGGCGCGATGATCTATGCGTTTATTCAGAACCCGTGCAGCGAATTCTGGGAAGACTCGGCGGACTATAAAAGTGTTCAGTACAATGCGGACCTGGACGAATATGGTAATTGTCCAGCCGATGAAAATCCTTTGCTGATTCGCTTTGGAAAAAGTGGCCGCGAAAATGTCCGTACTTGGAATCAGCTGGTTGATTATGATATTGCTCCTATTCCAAAGAAGGAAATGTACGATTCTGTTTTGCATGCGGCCCAATCCCTTGTCTTAAACCGAAAATGTAATTTGGATGATCTTGATCCTGCAGTTCCTCGCTTGGAAAAAGACGGGTCTTTTGTCATTTCTGCGGCACCTTCCCGAATCCGAGAAGTTGAAGAACTGCATACCCAAATATGTAAGATTTTAGAGCGTGGGGGTAAGGCCAACGATATTTTGGTATTGGCACCAAATTTAGACGATTATCATGCCGCCATCATTCAAGTATTTGAAAGCTCTGGTTACAAAAAAGGCGTCCCATACAAGATTCTTGATTCCAAGGACGGAGAGTCCTTTACCTTAGAAGCTCTGAATACCCTTCTAGATATTCGTAATACGGGTAATTTTAACCGAGAACATTTGCTCTCGCTTATGGGAAATCCCGTAGTACAGGCGACTAGGGGTATTTCGCAAATTGATGTTGAAAATTACCAGGGAATATTGAATGCGGTTCCCGCCTATCGTCATAAAGATACGGAGGACGCTTTCTCGTGGAGTCGGGCGATCAAGCGCTTGCTTTTAAGTAAGTGGATGGACAAGCCCTTTGGAAATATTGTTCCCTTCGCATCCATGGAAACATCTGATGAACGTTCTTTGTCAAGGTTCATTTCCATGTTGGATGACCTGGAAAAATTATCTCAAAGTTCAGACAAGACTGCGGTAAAGGGCGAGACTGAATTAAATGAGCTGGCGGACAACTTGTTCATGTGGCTGCGAAATTCTGAAGAAGTTTCTGCGTTAAGTGGACTCCGCCTAGCTATTCATTCCCTTAAGCTGATTTTTGCTTCTGGAGTAGGTGAAATCCCCTTTAAAATTGTTTACCACAGTTTAAAGCAGGCGATTGGCAATACCAAGGTCAGTTCCGACAAGTTGTTTATAGATGGCATATCCTTCATGAAGTTGATGCCGAATCGCATTGTGCCTGCCAGACACCTGTTCCTTTTGGGAGTGGGAATGGAGCAGTACCCTGGGGCAAACGACGATAGCTCGCTGGATCTGCGAATCGTTGCCGGACGAAAGCTGGGTGACGATAATAACATAGATAAGAATAAGTATGTGTTTCTTTGCCAATTAATGAGCGCCGAGGAATCATTCCATATCAGCTATGTCAATCAGAATTTGAAAAAGGCGGCGGAGTTGGAACCATCCAGCGTGGTGGTGGAATTATTTGATTTTATTAATCGTTCCATCCTAAAGAATCCCTGCGAGATGAAGTCCTTCTGTGTTAATCGAAAGCTAGATGAAGATCGCACCTACGATGAAATCTATACCCGTCGTAGTTTTAGAAATTTCTGTATTGCCAATCGCATTACGGCAGCAAGTGATAACGACTATACTGTCATTCTGCGGGAGCAAAAAGAAGACAAAAATAAAGTTGTTATTACTGCTCGTCAGTTGAAAAAATTTTTAGAAAATCCATTTGAATTTCAGGTTACCGTATCCCTTGGCTTGAGAGATGAGGATGAAAACGTTTCCAGGGAATCATACGAGCCTATTAGCGCTTCTTATTTGAGTCAGTATAAAATAAACCATCAAAGCGTGGATCAATATTTGCGCACGGGACAGAAAGATTTTGATTTTACACAAAGCGAAAATGAAGGGGTGCTGCCTGCCGCGCCTTTTAATGAAAAAGTAAAGGAGCAATTGCGAAATTTACTTCAGTTCCAGATAGAAATCTTGTCTGAAATATGTGGCGAATCTGTATTGAATGAAAAGCCGTTGAAACTGTCTGTTGAACTTGAAAAAAATGTGATTTTGGAAACGGAAATAAAGTCTTTCTATAGGAATGGCTCTACAATCATTCTGTTTGATCCTAGTCATGAGACTATAGGTAAAGTGGAAAAAGTCAAAAAGCACTTGCAGATGTATATCCAAGGGCTAATGCTGCTTGCTTGTGGTGAATGCAAAAGTGTTTCTAGCGTTGTCCTGTTTTCTAATGGTATTCAAAAGGCCCGCATTGATTTGGATAATGATTCCGCAATGCAGCGGTTGCTAGAAATTTATAAACTTGCCTACGGTGAAAAGTTTAGGATGTTACTGCCTGTAGACTTCGTTTGGAAGGCCATCAAGGAATCGGATTCTGATAAGCGAGCGAAACTGTTCAAAAAATCCTTTAGGACGTTTACCGAGGGAGATTACGCTGAGTATAAATCGCAGTATTTTCCATTATTCAAAATTTTTGACTACAGAGATTGCCAATTTACTAATGAATGGCTTGAGAGGGACTTGCAGATGGGTGTAGAAAAAATGGAAAAACTTTTCTGCGGAATTAGCTTGGAGTAGGGGTGAATATGGCTGACAAGTATCAAGAAATTGCAAATGACTTAATTAATGGCAATGTTCAACACTGTATTGTTGAAGCCTCGGCAGGAACAGGTAAAACCTATACCATCGAAAATTTAGTGGTAGAACTGGTAAAGAGCCCCAGCAATTTTATTGATTTAAATCAATTGATGCTTGTGACTTTTACAGAAAAGGCTGCGGGCGAACTTCGTGGGCGAATCCTTAAGGCTTTACAGAAGGCTGTTGATGATGAATCCTTGACTTTGGAGCAGCGTAAAAAGATTCGTAAGTCTGTAGATTCCATTGACTCTGCACAGATTTCCACGTTCCATGCCTTTTGTCAAAAGATGATGGCGACTTATGCCTATGATGCCAATTTGCCGTTTGCCTTTGATTTGATAAGCAAGAAAAGTGTAGAAACGGTAGTTGAAAAGGCTTGCCGCGATGAATGGGTGAAGGGCTCTTTCTACGATCCTATCAAATACGGCGCAAATATTGAAAATCTTGTAAATGTTGTACAAGAAATTCTTCGGACATATAATGAAGACACCACCGAATTCCCTGCCTATAAAGATGATAGTTATGAAGTTTTCAAGCAGATTTTTACAGAAAAGGAATTGCGGGAAGTAGCTTTTGTTCATTGTGAATCGTCTTCGGTGTATGCAAATTATATAGCCCAGTTGGATGAACTTTTAAAAAAGCTGAAGCCGTATGAAAAGGAATCCGTCAAAACGGGGCCAAGAACTTCAAAGTCTGTGAGTGAATTGATAGAATACCTTGCCGCGTGGAAAAGTAAGGTAAGTGGAACTATTAGTAAGGACAATCAAAAGATATTCAATGCTTTTGATGAGACTTATCCTGAATTTGGAGGCTTATACAATCAAGCAGAAAACATTCGCAGATGTTTAAAGCCTGTCGCTACCCAAACCGACATTAAAAAAATCAGAATATCAATAGAACGGACCTTTGCCATTGATGTTGCAAAGAAACTCTATGATGATTGGAAACGAAGCAAGAGCGAAAATAAGCAGAAGACCTTTGATGACTTGATTTCTTGTGTAAATCACGAATTGAATAAGGAAAAATCCCTACTTAAGGAAACCTTGCAAAAGAAATTCAAAATGGCCATCATTGATGAATTTCAGGATACCAATGCCGTACAGTGGGGTATCTTTGAAGCCTTGTTCCTGAACGACAAGAATCATATTCTTGTCGTGGGAGATCCGAAGCAGTCTATTTATTCTTTCCAAGGTGGTGATATTGAAATCTACAAAAAGGCTAAGGAGAAAATAATTGATTTTTCCTGTGCTGGGCAGAATAAGGGAAAGCTGTATACGCTAGAAGCAAATTTCCGATCTTCGGAAAAAATGATTAAGGCATGTAATGCTTTATTTTGCGGGGAACCAGAAATTCCCGCTGACGAAAAAGAGTTGTCTCTGTTCGGTGACGAAAGCCAGTCTTTTATTCCGGCTGCTGTTGGAAATATGGCTAATGTTGCCTCGATTAATAAAGATAAAAGTTACAAGCCCTTCTGGGTTTCTTCTGCTGAGGATGAACGTGGCTTTGCCGATTTCTGCGTAGAACGTTTGGCACAAATCTTTAAGGTAGATGCAGACGGAAAAACCAATATGCAGGTGAAGGGAAGAAATTTAAAGTTTTCCGATGTAGCTGTATTGGTTCGCAAAAGTAGAGAGTATGCCGTGATTGAAGAAAAGCTTTCTTCTGCCGGGATTCCTTTTTTGCGATATAAAGATACGACTCTTTTTGATGGGCGAGAATGCGCTCAGTGGGAATGGCTCTTTCGTGCTATAGCATCTGCAAATGAATCTCGCGAGTTTCAGGGAGCGTTGCGGACAGCCTTACTTACGGATTTCTTTAAGCCGTTCTTTGCCAAGGATGCACAAAAACGTTTTCTGCAGGTAGAAAATTATTCTTTTGAGACAATGGGGAAGGTGGGCCAGAAATCTCTTTTATCCATGTTTGGTTTGTGGCGTAGGTATGCGGCTCAAAAGAGATGGATTGCCTTGTTTGAATCAATCTACAAGGAAACCGGTATAGAGCAGTATCTTTCGAATCCGAAGGATATGGGGCTCCTTGCCCGTATTCGACAAGTGGGAGAATATGCGCAGGAATGCCTTATTTCAGGATCTTATACATTGACCGGCTTGGCTCAACATTTACGCCAATTAAATACAAGAGCGTCCAATGGAAACTCTACGGAAGATGACGTGAAAACTGTAGCGAAGGGGTCGGACCTGGATGCGGTACAGCTAATGACGATGCATGCTTCTAAAGGATTGGAATTCCCTGTTGTCATTATGTTTGGTGGTTTTTCTGGGCCATATACAAGTGTTTCTGTATCTTTAGGTGACCTTGTTAATGAAAGGCGTAAAATAGAGTTTGGGTATCACTCCGATCAAATTGAATTTTCAGAAAGTAGAAGGCTTTTCTATGTAGCCTACACTCGTGCTCAATTCTTGGTGCTGACTTGGTTTAAGAAAGATGGTACGGAAGGCGCTCCTATAAATACCTTTGTCAAAACTGCTATGGAAGGAAAAAAGTTTAGTGACGGTTTTGTGGAGTCTGAATTTGATCCAATTCCCGATGTAAAAGACGTAATCGCCGACAGCGTAGATAAGCTTTCCAAAAAGGATTGCTTACCCATAACTGGTGCGACCGTCGATGTAAAATTAGAGAATCTTCAATTGCCATCAAAAGTTACAAAGCAAAGGGCTTATTCCTCCATTACGCATCATAAGCATATTTCGGAATCGGATCTAAAAGCGGCCATAAATAAACAAAATCTTCTGAGTCAGGCAGAAGACGCTCCTAACCCTTCTGAGGAGGAGGCGGGCTGTGGTGAAGATAACGAATTTGTATTCCTAAAGACGAAGCTTCCTCGTGGTTCGCACTTTGGCAATGCTCTTCATAAGATTTTTGAATTGACTGATTTCTCTAAGGTTGATGAAGAATATCTATCTAGCGTTGAATTGATGAATGTCATGAAAAATTCCTTTGGCGAGGAGCATTTGAAATTTGACGTGGAGAAGCATGGGGAGCCGCTGAAGAAGGTTGTTTACAATGTTCTTCACGAAACGATTGCTGATCGTAATGGAGAAAAGTTTGTATTGGCGGATCTTCAGCAGAATCAGACGAAACGAGAAATGCTTTTCCAATACTCCGACCCCATCGCCCCTAATGTGATAATTAAGGGCTTTATCGACCTATTGTTTGTTCGTGGTGATGGCGATAAACGTCGCTATTACATTTTGGACTGGAAGTCTGATGGCTTGGAAGTGTACAATGACGACCGAATGGTTTTGCAAGTCGAGTCACGTGAGTATTCTGTTCAGAAGGTGCTGTATACTTATTACTTGATACAGTGGCTTAAGACGTTCCCGGATTATCCCAAAGACGAAAATGAGATTTTTGAAAAGCATTTCGGTGGCATCTACTATGTCTTTGCTCGCGGTGCGGAAAATGATGAGCAGACCATTCTGTCCCACTTATTTGATAAGCCCAAAGACCTAAATATGGCGTCGGAAAAATTTGAATTTTGGGATTATCCGAGCTTAAAGGCTGCATTTGACAAGATAATGATGAAACGCGTTAACATTTGAGGCCCAAATGAAACATAATTTTAATTACGAAATTTTTGTAGACCTACTGAACGGGGTAAAAGCAGTTACCGCGATGCAATGTCGAATGATTCGCTTTTTGGAAGACGATCTGAAAATCCAGTTGTCTGATTCCGCAAAGATGTTGTTCCTGTTCCTAATGATTCGTGAGTCTCAAGGATCTACCTTGATTTCTCTAGAGAATGGTGTTGCCGCAAAGATTTTTAATGAATACTTGAGCACTAAAAAAAGTTTGTTTCTAGAAAAATTTGCTGCAATACTTGAAGAACATGAAATGACAGAAGGAGATATTTCTGCATGCGTCGAAGAATGTTTTTCCATTGCCATTGCAGAAATAAAAGACGGTAAGTATGCAGAAATTGTTTCTAGTGATGGTTCTGCGGCTGTTCCCTTTATCAATCAGAATAATCGCCTTTTTATTCAAAAATATTTTTCAGCCAAGGTTTGCATTGAAAATCGTATTAACGACTTGTTCAAGAAACAAACCGTGGAAAAATCTTTCATTGAATCAATTCAAAAAGAGTCTAAAGACGTTCTAGGGTATGAGCTAAAGGAAAAACAGGCAGAAGCCGTAGCCAAGGGCTCCTTGGGGAGTTTGATTGTCACGGGCGGCCCTGGCACTGGCAAAACTACCGTGGTTTTCTCGATATTGCGATCTTTACTGAAAAAGGGTGGTGTCAAGGAAATCCTATTGGCGGCTCCCAGCGGAAAGGCTGCTGATCGTATGAATGAAAGTTTGGGCAATGCAGTAAAGCATGCGAAAGATGAAAATCTGGATTGGAGTATTATGCCTCCAGCAAAAACCATACATCGCATGTTAAAGTATAATCCAGGTAGTCAAAACTTCGGATTTAACGAAGATAATCAACTTCCGGATAATTCTGTCATTGTTATTGATGAAGCCAGTATGGTAGACATCAATCTGTTTGCCGCGTTACTTAAGGCTGTTCCTTCTACTGCAAAGCTGTTTCTTCTAGGCGATGAGCATCAGTTACCATCAGTGGATGCCGGCGCAGTTCTTGGAAGTCTTCTTGCCCAGAAAGAAGACGCTATGGTTAAGCTTAATGAATCTAACCGCTTTGATGGTAAATTACTTGAAGTTGTTGACGATGTTCTTGAAGTGAAGAAAACGGGCGTCGCTAAAAAGTTTGATTTCGAAATGAGCCCGGATAAAATCGAGTTGCAGAATTTCCTTAATGAAAGTCTTTCTGAAGGTGGCGAAATCTGCAAGAAAAATTCCAAAGTGACATTCTTTGAAATATCCCAGGGAAAACGATCTGAACTTTCAAAAGCCCAGGAAAATATACTGAAATCCTGGTACGAAAAATTCTATGCTAAGGCATCGAATAATTTTGCGGGATATTTTGCCGAAGGTGCAGAACACGTGTTTTCTGATGAAATCCTGGAATGCATGTTTAAGGAACAACTTGAAACGGCCCGAATTCTTTGTGCAGAACATCAATCCCGAATGGGTATAAATCTTGTGAATGAGTTTTTGCTGAATAAAATTCATCCTGCCAAAAAGGATGGACCGTTCTTTGCCGGAGAGATGCTGATGCTTACAAGAAATATGGAAGGCTTTGGCGTATTCAATGGCGACGTGGGTCTTGTTATTTCGGAAAAGAATGCGCAAGGGGAAGAGTCTTTGCAATTAGTTTTCTCAAAGGAAAAAAAGTACAAGCGTTTTGCTCTTTCTGATTTTGATTACAGTTCTCTAGTACCAGCCTATGCGATGACTATCCACAAGTCTCAAGGGTCTGAATTTGGCCATGTATTGATGTTCTTGCCTGAATCAGAGAATCATCCTCTGATGAGCAATGAAATCATATACACAGGCATATCTCGTGCCAAATATTCTTGTATTGTAATCTCCAATCAAGAAGCTTTTGAGAAAGGTCTTATGGTTGCTGAAAAACGAGATACAGGAATCAACTTGTCCAAGAACTAAAAAAAACGCCTCCTTAGGAGGCGCTTTTTGTGCGTTCTAATGGCGTTTTACCCTTGTTCAAGCTTGCTCTGTACGAGTCGTTCCAAACGAAGTCCCAACCCTGTAAAAAGCATCTGGAAATCAATGGTGATGTCACAGGCGTGATCTCTGATGCTTTTTTTGGAATCCTTGGGATTTTCTTGAATCAGACGATTCGCAAGCTCGTCGAGAGTGGTGCCGAAGTACTGCTTCATGAGAGCGTCGCCTTCGGCCTCATGCTTTTCTTCGCGCTTTTTGTTTCGCTGTTGTTCTTCTTCCAATTCTTCCTTGTAGGTTTTCATGTCGGCTTTTATGCGAGCTTCGATTTCATCGGGCTTATGATCGCTTTCGCGTAGGAATTCAACGAAATCCTGACAGCCGACACAATTAAAGAAATTGTTGATTTCGTCTTCTGTGGCGCTGCCGCCAGTGATGTCGAAATATGTTTCAATGTATGTTTGCAAGGCTTCGGTTTGACTGACGTTAAAATTTTCGACGCCCCAGCTATACATATAGCCGAATTCCTTCACGTCAAAGTCTTGATTTTCCTGTTCTGAGGGTGTGTATCTCATAAAAAATCCTTTGTTGAATTTAGTTTGTTTCTGTTTCCACGTATTCTTGAATTTCTGTTTCGATGTCGTCTATAAATAATTTCGCGTCTGCCTGTGATTTGATTTCGTCGGCAAGAGTGATGAACGTCATTTTGCAGAAATCCAGGTATTCTGAAAAATCCGTTATAGATGTGGTATCGCCACCGGCGTTCCCATAGTCTTTTAACAGGGCACCCATAGTATGGCTGATTCGTTTTAGAATTTTCTTTGTTCTTTTTTCGAATTCGTCATCTGTCATAGTTTTGCAGCCCCTCCATAAAGTATATCGTCGCTTCCGACGTAGTTGTTTGCTCAATTTCAAATATAAAATGAAATTTTGTCACTAGAGTGTCAAAAAAAAATTCTAGACACCTGGTCTAGAATTCTTTAATTTGCTGTGCAGTGAGTTCTTACTTTGACGTATCGCCGAAGTATTCAATAATAGTATGGAAGGCCTCTTCAACTTTGCGAATTTGGGTAATTTGAGTTAGAGCGATTGCCCATGAATTTTTATTTTGATCTTGCAGTTCCTTCATATATTTTTGGGCTTCTTGATTATTGCCTGCCTTGACGGCTTCGTCGAATTTGCTTAAGAGTTCCTTGCCGCTTTTTCCTAGACGGTCAAGTTCTTCTTGAAATTTTTCTTGCAGGTTTTCTTCATTTACTCCGTTTGCATTTTGGCCGTTCAGTGAAATTTCGCGGTATTTTTTGTACTTCTCGTTCAACTCGGAGATGAGTGTAGGAACGGATGCCAATAAATGCAGAATTGCGGAGGACTTTTCTTTGAGAGCGCTAACACCTTTGTTGTACTTTGAGTAGGCCAAAACCCAGCTATTTTCCATCAAGGATTGCATTTCACGGAGGCTTTCTTCTGCGTTGCCGACATTTCCCTCGATTGCTGCGTCAAATGCTTTTTTCTGCAGTTCAGCCAACTTCTTGGTAAGAATCTGCTGCTCGATATGCAGCTTTTCTTCGAGGTTTTCGGGAGTGATGCCCTGTTCTACGGCAGCTTTTTCGAGAATAGCTTTCTTTTTTTCCAGATCGTCTCTCAAGTCGTCAAGGGACATTGCTTCAAAACTAATAGTATTGGACATTTTTTATCCTATAAGAAAAATTTTACTGTCAAATAATATACTTTTTTTTTAATAGATGACATTGCTTTGTTTAAAGTTCCAGCGTGAATATCCTGCATTCGTCAATTTCATTGTCGTTGCGCACTAGTTTTACGCATCCCATGTCCTCGAAGTTGCCGACGGCCTGGATGGTTTTGATGCTTGCAATGTTTTCTTTGTAGATAATTGCGTTCAAAAGTCGTATGGGAAGCTCCGTGACTTCTGCATCATATTCTACGACAGGATTTTGCTTGAGAACCAAAATCTTTTTTTCTGATGCGGCCTTGATTAGCGCTTGCAGGGCCGCTTTCATGAAGCCCTTTCCGCGGTACCCAGGGACTGTATAAAAAGAAAGATTGTAGGTATCTTTGGAGGACCTCAATGAAAAATATGCACCAAGGGATATACATATATGCCCGACGATATTTTCATCGTTGTCCAAAATAACGAATGAAGGCTGTCTCCCTTCGCTTTTGTTGCTGCCCGACAATTCATCGGAAAAACTGCTTATTTCTTGTTGCTCCTTTGGGGGCAAATTCTCGTCGGAGGCTTCTTCTTCAATAATCTGCTTCAGCTTGTTTCTGTGGCTATCGCCCAGGGGCATCAAGATGCCCTTTGAGAAGGGGATGCGTTCTGTCTTGTTGTAGAGATTTCCGCCGTTCTGGAAAAATTCCTCGATGACTTTAACTCTTTTTTCAGCCATGTCCTTCAGCGGACCTTCAAAATGGTAACTTTCTACATTTAGGGGGAAGTATCTCCAAATGCAATCGGTAATGTCCTTGTCTCCCAGACCGAGCAGGTGGTTGATAATTTTGTTAAGCCGATTGGAATTCTTTTCCGAGAAAAGGTACTTTACAAGGATGTCCTCATCGTCTGAATCAACGGGAATATCTAGGTCGAATTCCTCCTTTACGATATCAACGATACTTTCGCCCGCGTCGCTCAATCTCATTATGGACCTCTTGAAAAACCTTTAATTTTTTGAATAGGTTGTTAATGAAATTATAATTTTTTTATGTTTGTTTTAGTTTCTTCATCATGTTTTGTTTTTGTGAATTTCACCTTTCCCTCATCTTCTCTTTCCGTCTTTTGATGAACGAGGCTTCTTCGGCGCACTTGAAGTTGTAAACCGGCTTCAGGTGGTCAATGATGGTGGCGGTGCTTTGGATAAGCGACTTGATTTCGTCGCCGTTCTTGTAGGCCATGGGCGATTCGTCGATGGTGGAAACGTTTACGCAGCTGGTCCAGATGCCTTCCATGGTGCTCTTGTATTCCTTCATGGAAAGCTGCTCGCGGGCTGCGGTTCGGGAAAGTACTCTGCCTGCGCCGTGGGGACCGCTGTTGTTCCATTCGGCGTTTCCCTTGCCAATACAAATCAGCGAGCCGTCCCGCATGTTTAGCGGAATCAAGACTTTTTCGTCGGCCTTGCAGCTGATGGCGCCCTTACGGATGATGTTGTCGCTCCCGATGTAGTTGTGAAGCGTCTCGAAGGAACTTTCCTCCTTCCAGCGCATGCTCACCATAATGGTCTTTGCCATAATCTTGCGGGACCAATGGGCGAAACGCCTGCACACATCGGCGCACTTCAGGTATTCCTCGGCATCCTTGCCGTCGATGTACGAAAGCGTCTTCAGAACGCCCTCGCCGTAGCAGTGCTTTTCGTTGGCGATGGTTTGGAAGTGAACCGCCAGCTTGTTTCCGAAGTTCCGGGAACCGCTGTGAATAATTAGGTAGGTTCCGGTTTCGCCCTTTTCGATGGAGATAAAATGATTGCCCCCGCCCAGGGAACCGATCTTCTTCAGGTGCGAAACATAATTGTCCTTCAGGATGTCCGTAGAAATGCGGCGGACGTCCTCGTACAAGTCTTCGGGAATATCGTTGCTTACAATGTCCCGCCCGTCAAAACCGCAGGGCACATGCTTGCGGATGACCTTGTCCAGCTTTTCGTAGTCGTTCAGGAGCGGCGAATCTTCAAGCTTCACCACATACATGCCGCAGCTCTGATCCACACCGATAATGTTGGGAATGATTTCTCCATTGTGGGGCATGTCCGACGTAAAACCGATGACGCAGCCCGCGCCCGCGTGACAGTCCGGCATCACCCTGATGCTGCAATCCTTGAAAATGGGGTGGTCGCAAACCCGCTTTATCTGCTCAACAGTTTCTGCCTCGATGGTGTTTGCAAAAATACTTGCGCTTGTGAACTTGCCTTCTATCTGCTGCATATTTTACCTCTTATTGTATATCGTGGTAAAAATGGATTTTGTCAAAAAATTTGTCACTAGAATGTTAAAAAACGTATTGCGCCCAAAGTCAAGGACGCAGATTGTTTTGTGACATGAATGAAAATGAGGTTCTTGACTAATGTATTTTGCCGAAAAGTTAGAAACGGTTCTCAGTCGTGGTGTTGCCAACACCCGGCCTCGTGATTATCGTATTTGGTCAAAATTTTTTGTCGAATTAATGACCAAACATCTGAAAATGATAAGTTTTCGTTCCATTTGATTTTTCGTAGAAATGAAATCCATAGTTTATTTAAAGTAGGATTTTGATCGAACTGGTCGTCGAATACTTCATTCTCAGAATTCCAGACTGTCCTCCTGTTTTCGAATGTCCGATGAATGGCTTCGAACAATGTATTGTCGCTTAGAGTGTGATTCTTCAATATTCTGTAGATGTCAAAATAGTCTTTCATTCTAGTGTTTCTACCAGCAAGATCGACGATACACTGAAATTTTTCCGCAATAACTGATTCTAGCGGGTAAGAGCTAATTTTAGCAATAGGCATATTATCCAAAAGATTCGGATAATCAATGATATTGGGGGATGGATAGATTTCATCACCAAAGCCAAAATCCATAGAAATGTTCTGCTGAATGGATTGTAATTTTGCTCCCAAATGAATCCGAATTCCGTGATAATCCTTGAACTCGGTAATTATCTCTGCGGTTATGTTCTTTTCGTCAAATATAACACCGTCCTCTGGACAGGGGACATGACAAATTTCAGCAACTGCATCTTGGATAATGTGTATGTCGTTGTGAATTTTATTTGCACAAAAATCTACATCCATGGTCGGTCTTGCCGCAAGTTGCTCATAGGCATAAAACAAGGCCCCGCCTTTTAAACAAAAATGATTGCAAAATCTGCTTTTGGATAAGCGAAAAAGAAATCTTTCATGAAAATATCGGATTAGAATTACTTGATAATCTACATGTTGTGATTTTGCGATGTTAAGCAATTTTTCTCGTATAGAATGTTCTAAATTTTTCATTTTATACACCCATTGCGATATACATTTCGATAATTTTGCTAACGCGAAGAATCTTTGCGTAATTCAGAAGTTTTGCTAGGTTTCGGTCATTTCGTTTTAAATAGTTCCTTACGATTTCCGAGCATACATCTAACCCGATTTTATTTCTGAACTTGATTGCGTCGCAAACTGATTTTTCTAGATCAAAAATTCTGACATTGTATCCCGAAATTTTGGCATTGGTGACGCCGGTTTCAAGAACTGAATCGGTTAAATTATGGATAGAAAATGATGGGTATTGAGGAAGTGCAACCTTTCGGCCCCTCTTAATTGCGACGTCATATTGTTGCGGAATTTGCGTTGTAAGCCCGTAGTGAGCCCAGGCTGAATACATACAGAGTATGCCTCCGGGAATGATTTTTTCAATATCAATCATTATATTAGCGAGATCGTCGGGCTTGGCAAAAACACCCCTTTTTACTCGTACAAGAGAACCGCACTGAACCTTTTGGAGTGTTGCGTAATATTTAGCACGACTTTCGGCGCAAACCATATTTGTTGTAAAAAACTTTTCTTTTTTCATTGTATGTACCTACTACAAATATAAACATTTGTAGTGTTTTTGTACAAGGTGAACGGAAATATTTAATCAGTTATATTGACAAATATCATAAAATAAGATGTAATTTTATGATATGAGTTTTAAAGAGAAAAAAGAAATTGGCTTGCTGAAAGATGTGGCTGCCGCTTACAATGGGGTTGTGCTTTCCTCAAAATCCGAGTCAGTGGGAGTTTCGCGGGCCCAGTTATTTCTTACATGGCTTCTCGGGACGGACGCCTTTTGAACATTCAATAACAGTTCCCTTTGGGCATGCTCCATCATTGTCGCTGAAAAATGTCTGCAAGGTATTCACTTGCAAGCCAGAGCTATTTGACTTGGGTGTGACTGAGGTGAAAACTCCTTTTGGTAATACCGTCCGCTGCTACGATCTGGAAAAGAACAATTTGCGATTTGATCAAAAACAGATCTCGCGTAAGCAACGAACTCTTGCTTACGGCAATTAAAAGATTCGCTGCATGGGATGGCAAGGACTTAAATAAGCTTGCAGAATATGCGAAGAAACTTAGGGTTTCCAAAATTCTGAAAACTTACCTAGAGGTGCTGCTATGAAAAACTCCCCGATGCCAGTGTGATGTGCGTCGGCATACCCCATTAAGCTGCTCGCGTTTTTCGGCCTCTTGGAGTGCTTACGAATTGGGGAACCATTTTCTGATTTTTGACCTGTTGCAAAAACATGTTGATCAGCCCTTGATACGGAACACCGACCTTTTCGGCAAGGTCCTTAAAATAATCAATGACATCCTCGTCAAGTTTGATGCAGATGGTCTTCTTCAATTTTTTCGCATAAGGATTCTGAACTGCATTGGAAAAATCATAATTTGACTTCATCATTTTCTCCTTGTTTTGCTGGTTTTCCTATTCATATATATAATGTATATATTGAATTTTGTTAAATCAAGGGGGGGCATAAATTTGGCGATTGTCAAGAGTTTATATAAACTTGTTGAATATGCGAAGAAACTTCGGGTTTCCAAAATTCTGAAAACTTACCTGGAGGTGCTGCTTTGAAAAAAAATCCCCGATGCCGGTGAGGGCTGGCGGGGGAGGGTTGATCATTTCAAAAATCCGTATTCGTAGATTTTTGACATTTGGGACGAACCTATTTTTTTAACTTTGATGAAGTGTCTGCTGCAATATCAACAGGAACGTTAAATTGAAATCCTCCAAATGATATTGTTTTCACATTATAAGATTTATCGTCGTCTTGTGAGGAAAACCACTTTTTTAAGGGCTTGATAGCTATTTTTTTGTGGGCTTTGATTAGATGTTTTAAGAATTCGAAGTCAATATTTTCCTCCGATATTTTGGATTCTTCTGACAAGCCCCCCTCTTTGCATACAGAACTTTTGATTGGTAATGAAACTTTCATTTCCATGGCGATTTCTCGATTAAATTTATTTGTGTAATCAAATCGTCCTGATGCGCACTTTCGAAATGTTGCCACAAGAAACATAAGACTGTTTTCGTCCCAAATGTTCTTTTTTTTATATAGTCCTTGAACGTGTGGATATCCAATAAAATCATATGGCTGATAAAAAATAGCTTCAGATGTTGTTGTGTCGCTAAATGTGATTATGTTCCCTGCTTCAGTCGCTTCTAAATTTACCCAGCCGCCAATTCCATTTCCTCCAGAGGAATTTGCCACAAAAGGCACAGTTCCTTTGTTTTTTAATAATTCGTCATTCGTCATCCTATAGCACTTTGTAGGATGAATGTCGAAAAAATCTCCAAGTCTCACTTCTTTTAAATAAACTTTATTATTTGCATAATTTTCCATACATTTTATTTCTTGCTCAGATAATTCCTGTAGGAGATTGCTTTCGTTAATACCTTGATTAGATCCTGTTCTAATGAAATTTTCGATTTTCCATGAATAGAAATCCTTTATAACAGCTTGAATTTCATTTTCATTTGGCTTTGATTCTACCAATTTGTGTTGACTGTAGGTCCAATCGTTTCCCTCAAGGGTTATGTAGTCTTCAACATAACAGTCTTTATAATAATTGAGGTTTTTGTCATCTTTTCCCTTGCCGCGAACAACAAGGTCAACGATTTCGGCATATCTTTCCTTGGCGTGGTCGACATTTTTCAGGTTGTTCTTTTGGCTTGATGTTTTACGGTTTTGTCGTGCGTAACCATCGTTTGAAAAGTCGATGAATTTTACCAATTTTCCTATATCGTGGGGGATACCAACATCAAATACATAAATGGCTGTTTGAACGTTTGATTTTCCGATGAACAAATCTGTATTCATATGAATGGAAGCAAGCAAGGTGCTATGCTTTAAAATTTCAGCTGGGTAGCCGTCACCTTTGTTACTTCCTGCGTTTTCCTTAATAAGTACAGCTGCCTTTCCTGACTTCATTTTGCTAAGAGCTTTTTCAACAAAGACAAATCCTTTGCCTGCTGCAGAATATGGTGGATTCAGCAGAAAAACATTAGCAGGAAATTCCTGTCCTTTTTTTTGTCCCTGCTCATATTTCCCGCTGAAATCTTTTAGTGAGTCTGCGTGAATAATGTTTGAAGAGCCGTCGCCCATTAGAATCATGTTCAGTACGGCTAGAATGTAGATTTCGGGAAGTTTTTCAATGCCGAGGAGTTGTTCTGCCTTGATTGTCGCAATTTTTTTTCGTTGTTCGTCAGGATTCTTTATTTTCTTTTTAGCATCATCAATCATGTGGTGCATGGCGGAAATTAGAAATCCTGCAGAACCTGTAGCATAATCCCAAACATAGCTGTCCTTGTTAACCTGGGTCAGCTTTGTCATTAATTCTGTAACAGCACGTGGAGTCAGGACTACATCGTTTTCCGCTCCGTCAGGAACTGCAACCCAGTCATTTAGAACGTTGAATAGTCTTCCAGTAAAATCAATGTTGTGCAAGTCCGAAGATAGGAAAGGCAAAATTTCAGATTTGACTACGGTAAAGACTGTCTTTAGTTTGCTCTCTCCGTTTTGTGGCGTATATAGGCTCGTATTTTTAAAAACATTGGCCAACTCATTTAATATGACTTCCTGTTTTTCTTCTGGCAGATTCTTCGACTTTAAAAAATCTTCAATCTTGTCTATAATTTTTTGTCCATCATTTGACTTCTTGCCCTTTTCGCCTTTCAGGTCTTCGATTTTGAGACCTTCGGAAATGTTTTCTACTCCAAGTCCGGCCATAATCATACCGGCAATCAACTTGACTCGAGACTCTACTGTAATTTGAAGGTCGTCGTGCATGGTTTGATTCAATCGTTTAAGCCGAATTTCAATTTCGTCTTCCAATGCAAATTTTTTGGATTCAATTTCTTCGGGCGTAAGCTTGAGCTCATCAATTTTTTCAACAAATCCTTTGATGTTTTTTTCATTTAAAAAAGAAAGATCGGAATAATCATCAACTTTCTTGGGAATGAATAAATTTTCCTTGGATAGGAGATAAACGCCTAGTTCTGTTTTTAGTTGACCATTGACTTCCCAACCGTTCGCTCCAATGGCGATAACCTCTTTGTAGCTTTCGGTATGGTTTAGAATCGCGTTTGCGTAATGGATAGCTCCGTTTACCGCATATTTGGCGATAGTCGTATAATCAGGATTACCGCTTTTATCAGATAGAATTATGTCTCCATTTTTATTTTGCTTAATGAAGTCACCCTTAGTTCCCTTACACTCTATCATGACCGGAATATTTCTACAGCCAAGTGTAATCAGACACTTGAGGTCTGGAAAATTTGGCCCATTACCTCCTTGTTTACTGGGGGCGATTTTTAGAGCGTTATCGATTTCCGGATTGATGCTCTCGGTTCTGTTGAAGAAATGGTCTAGATGATCCTTACACCAGTCAACTACGTCGTCTTCAAAACTTCTTGTTTTGGCCATAGTGGTCTCCATTGAAAAAGTGTCGTTTTCAACACTTTTAGGGAGCTTTCGGTTTGTCGAACACCAAATAAAAAAAGGCGTGGAACCGAATGCACCTATTGACGCAGAGGGTCACCACAACCCATCAATCCATAGGCGCAAACGGCCCACGCCCCAAACGGGACGTGAGCACTCGCCTTATTCGTGGATTGACTTTTGAAGTGGTGAATTTCTGCGTCAGCGAATAAGAGTCGAAAACTCAATAAAACCTGCGTTCAGTCTCGCTTTCGCAAAACTGAACTATGTCGTCAAGAATATAAATAAACCTGGGGGCCTGGTCAATAAGGGATGTGTTCACCCGCACCAGATTGCATGGCTGTTCTTTTTTTTACAGGAATTTCCTTGATTCATTTTTTCAAGCGTCGGAATTTCTTTCAACAGCCAATCGCACCTTTGCTTGCAACTATTTGCTCTGTCATCGTTATAAGGCTCGATGAGCGCTCTGCATTCTGTGAGCTTTTGCTTCATGTAAGGCGTCATGGTGTCAACGCCACATTCGTCGTAAATGCCGTACAGTTTGCTGATAAGGCGGAAAATTCTTTCAATCCTTTCCGGGTATTCAGACGGAATCGACAATTCAGTTTCTTTCGGATCAAACGCGAGAACTGAAATGGAACGCGGGTTATGACCGTTTCTTATCGCTTTTGTCATCGAATATATTCCATTTTCCGAAAGGGAGTTATCTGCGATGATCACATCTTTTCCATCTAGCCTGTCGAAATAGTTGTACCCTGTTGCTGCGGTTAAGGTGCTCTCCAGAACCTTTCGCATTTCGTCGTCGGCGATGCACTTGAGCTTGAAAGGCTCCTCCATGATATCTGTTTCATAGGTCAGGTTTTCAATGGACTGCTTGCAATACCGTAAAAAAACATCGTAAGCGCTCTCTAACGCCTTGCCTCTTTTTTTCAAGTAATGCTTTCGAAAATCGCAGTCATCTTCCAGTATGTAGTGAAAAACTTCTTGGATACACATTTCCCTGACAATGTCATTTAGCAATGTTACTCCGTTCAGTTCCTCTTTCAACAGATAGTCAAGCAACCGAGTGAAATCTTGATCTTCAGGCGCAAGAATCGTAATCTCGCCATCAGAGAGATGCTTCCACATCCCGGCGTCCTCTTCCTTGCTTTTTTTCAGCATCTGTTCCCATAATTCTTTGGCCTGCTTTGATAGTTCTGTCATGGGAGGCTCCTTGGCGTTCGCGATGACATTTTATTTTTCCTGTATTTGTGCCGACGTTTTTGCCTTCGCTTGATTTGCCTTGCTCTTTCTAATTTTTTCAGCTTCTTCTGGATGGCGGGACAGCCATAATAAAGCCTCTTTAACCATTTCCATACCTTCTTCAATTGGTATTGGCAAATCTTCTGGCAAATCTAAAACCTGTTGATACGGATTCTTTTCTTCAGAATCATCGTTTGGAACTTTGTTCTCCATAATGTTTTTCATAGTAATCCCTTAAAGCCTTTTCTGTCCATTTTCTTGCATCTTCAACGGTATAGGTGATTTCATCATCGCTATCGATCAAATCGTCTTTAGTGATTTCGGAGTCTTCGTTTTCCGTTTCTTGTTTCTTTGCCGTTGCATCGTCTTTCATTGTTTCTTAACCTTTTTCTTGGATTCTTCGGGGAACTTGAAGACAATCCTTTCGTAATAAGTTTCAGTTCTTCCTGTAACTCTAGTCCATTTAACAATGGTTCTAGGATTTACACATTCCCTTGCGCTGGCAATCAACATTGGCTTGCCATTTACGGTCAATGGATAGTCTGAATCTAAAAGATTGTCGCCAAAGATAAAGGAATACTTGTCGTTTTTATAAGTCTTCAAGAACACGGCGTCGTATGTTTTTTCGCCCTGTTTGACTTGATAAATTTCGCCCTCTTTAAAATTTGCATGAGAAGTCATGTTTTACCTCGTATTGTATATCGAGGTGAAAAAAGGAATCTGTCAAAATTTTGGTTAAGAAAATCTTGATACCGGAGTGTCAAGATCTTAATTATTTGAGCTTTACTAGGCTGTTTTGCGTCGATTTTTCTTGTTTGTGTGAAACAAATATGCTTGTTTTGCGTGAAAATGTTTCACACAACGAAAGCTTGATTATGCTGAAAAAATGGATTGTTTTTGCCTAAATTATGTTGAAAAAATGGACTATTTTGTGTATTTTTATGTTGAAAAAATGGATTTGTAAGGGGTTTTATGTTCAAGAGAAAGGCGTATTCTAGGCTTTTGGAATGGAAAAAGGAATGGGCGGGGAGTTATGCGGCTCTCCTACAGGGAGCCCGTCGTGTAGGCAAGAGCACGATTGTCGAGGAATTTGCCAAAAACGAGTATCGTTCGTATATCCTGATTGACTTTTCCAAAGTCCGTAAAGAGGTCCTGGCGTTGTTTGAAGATGTCAGCGACTTGGATTTGTTTTTCGCAAGGTTGCAGAGCTTCATGGGCAAGACTCTTTATCGTCGAGAGTCCGTAATTGTATTCGACGAGGTTCAGCTTGCTCCGTTAGCAAGACAATCCATTAAGCACCTGGTGAAGGATGGTCGTTACGATTACATCGAAACGGGTTCTCTGATCAGTATCAAGAAGAATGTAAAGAATATTGTTATTCCCTCTGAAGAAATCAAGATAGATGTGTACCCCATGGACTACGAAGAGTTTCTATGGGCGACTAAAGAAGATGGGGCAGGAATTTACGAGAACCTAAAGTCAATGGCTGCTTCCAAAAAGAAGTTAGGCGATGCCGTAAATCGAAAGTTGATGGCGGATTTTCGATTGTATATGGCTGTAGGGGGAATGCCGCAGGCTGTAGAGGCGTTTGTCCAAAAGAAAAATTTTCAGCAAATTGATTTTATCAAAAAGAAAATTTTGGAACTGTATATGGATGACTTCCGTAAAATTGATGCGAGCGGAAGGGTTTCTATGATATTTAACGCTGTGCCGAGTCAGCTGGCGATGAAGCGCAAACATTTTATGCTTTCGCAGGCTGTGGGCAAGAAGCGTACTACGAAGGACGAAGAATTGCTTTCGGATTTGATTGATTCGAAAACAGTGATGATATGCCACAATGTGAATGACCCAAGTGTAAGTCTTGCACAGACGAAATCCTTGGATACATACAAACTTTATCTTGCTGACACGGGCTTGTTCACTACAATGCTTTTTAATGACGGGACAGAAACGAATAAGGATATCTATAACAAACTTCTTGCAGACAAGCTTCCTGCCAATCTTGGCTATCTCTATGAAAATGCAGTGGCCCAGGCCATAAAGTCAATGGGCAAGGACTTGTATTATCACACTTGGCAAAAAGATAACAGCACTCACAGTTATGAAGTTGACTTCTTAATTCAGGATCGTGCAAAATTAATTGCGATAGAAGTAAAGTCTTCTGCTGCAAAGAATCATGAATCCATAGATGCGTTCTTCCAAAAGTACAGCCGCCATATTAGTCGTAGAATCTTGTTCTCGCAGCAGGATGTGGACAATGATAAGGGCTTGGAGCTAAAGCCTGTGTATATGACGAGCTTGTTTTAAGTTTTTAAGCCAATATGGCGGGGGAGGATTTCACCTGAGGCGTGGCTGCTGTACAGTTCGCCGTATGTTGCGGAATTGGGATTTGTAAAACTGTCAAAAAACTTCGTCATATTGTTTCCTATAGTGATTTACAATTCACCTTTTGAACTTCTTTCAAGGCAATTTCGGAGTGTCTGTTCAATTTCCGCAGAGGCATTTTTACAGGGTTTGAACACATCGCAAACATCGGGGTGGGAATGGTCGGGATGGATGGAGCCATCTTTATCCTTGTAAGCGTAGACTACCATGTAGCAGTCATCTGAATAATCCGAATGAGGGTACCCACCTTTACGCTTTGCGCTATACGGAAGTTCTTGCTTGACTCTTTCAAGGGTTTCTGCAATCCATTTTTTTGATGGCGGAAGAAAACTGACGATGCCTAGATATACATCACCACGATAAACTTCAACGATGTCGCCTTCTCGGAAGTGGCAATTTTCGCTGTCTCGACCTTCAAAAACATCAAGATCTCCTTCGGTTAGCAGCGTGGATAGTGGATTGCTTTCCCAAAATTCTCCGTTTGGCAGGTAGGAACGTTTTGAAAGCCATTCAAAACTAGGAAAGCATGTGCCAAACGGAAGTTCTGTTACTTCAAAATGATGAATGGGGTTATCATCTTCCGAGGGCACTTGTGCGGCAACTTGACGAATAAAAGATTCCGATTCGTCCAGCGAATCAAAGAAAGCGGTTTCACTGTTCCAAGCGCAACAAGAGAGCTCACCTTCTTCGTTGAACTCGTAATCGGCTGCGTCATCGTAAGACGATAATCTTACTATGGTAACTTTGAAAATAGTTTTTGTATTTTCGGTAGTCATTTTAAAATTTCCATATTTTAGTACAGGTTATACTTGCGGCTTAGAAGTTTGCTGGTTTCGTCTGGAAGCGGCTTGAACCAAATGCCTACGCGGCATCTGCCGACTCCCTGGGAGTCTGTGAATTCTGGCTTAATTTCGGTAAAGCACCAGTCATCGATAAAACCGTAGTCTTCGTTTTCGACAAAGCCAAGTTCCTTTGCGGTGGCTTCGACTTTCATTAAGTGTGACAAGTCCTTTGCGCCGCAAATGATTTTTCTGAAGATTCCGTTTACATACTCTTCGCGGATGTCATCTGGAATTGGCTCGTTTCGCAGGAGTAACTGCATCCAGTAACCTTCGGCGCAATGCCCCACCATAGCGGCAAGTTTTCCCGGGGACAGGTTTAAATCCTTGCGAATAATGAATAAACGTCTCATACATTATTCTCCATGATTGTTTTCAACTTTTCTTCCCAGCCTTCGTTCTTGATATTGATGACGGGAATGCCACGGCGGCTGGCGAGTTCGATGGCGTAGCCTGTGCCCCCTGTTTTCTCGGAACGGGTTTCATGGCTTTCGCAACCGTCACGGGTGTAGCATAGCACAAAATCTACAGGGCTTTTCAAGTCAGGACCAAGAATCTGATTGGCTTCGCGAGCGTACAAGTCCAGCTTACGACCTAGCAAAATTTCACAAGGCTGTTTGTGGGCCCGTGCCATGGCGCGGGTTTCATCCGTAGCATCATCTGCCGTAAAAATCCGGCAGTGTTCTGCGCTTACGCCACTTGCAAAGGCGCTGTCGCAACCTTTGGCTCCGCCACTGTACAGCGTGTAGCCCAATTTCTCTAGTTCGATGCCGAGATGCGTCAAAACTTTCGCCACAGGCAGCCCGTGGTCACCATCCTTCGCTCCCGAAATTTCCCGATTGCCAATTCCTGCGTATGTTTTGTTCATACACGAACCTCTTCATTTCTTACTTATTTTCCCAATTGATATATCGGTCCGTGCTTTGTATTTGTCAAAAAAAGTACTTATATGGGGTCGTTTGACCTGTGAGAACTACCCCCGCGTAGGTCCTTTAGTATATTTTGACGGTCTAAAAACTGGAGTTTTATTATGGAAATCAAATGGAAAAATCCCGACGCAAAGTTTGACCGCCTTGTTTTGGCTGGCGATATCGGCGGTACCAACACCAACCTGGGTATCGTAGGCTACAAGGATGGCAAGTTCACTCTGATCCTGGAAACTGTCTGCCCCTCCAAGGACATTGATGGTCTGGATGCTCCTATTCGCGAAACCTTGAAGATTGCTGTTGAATCCCGTGCTGATTTGAAGCCGTCTCATATTTGCATCAGTGCTGCAGGTCCTGTGGCTAACAACAAGTGCGTCATGACCAACCTGCCCTGGTCTGTGGATGGCGATGCTCTCTCTGCCGCTACCGGCATTCCCACTCTCGTGATCAACGACTTCATGGCCATCAGCTATGGCATTCCCACTCTGGATGTGGACGATCCGGAACAGATTCACAAGCTGGTTCACACCGATGGTACCACTCCCGCTCCCCAGGCTGCTACTAAGGCAGTGATTGGCCCGGGTACAGGCATGGGCGTTGGCTTCCTGGCTTTCGACGGTCAGAAGTACATTCCCGCTTCCTCTGAAGGTGGCCACTCTACTTTCGCACCTTTCGACAAGGACTCTCAGGAATTCCACGATTACATGCAGCAGAAGCTTGGCGTTGTTCCTGGCGTAGAACCTCTCGTTTCTGGCATGGGCCTTCGCAACATGTACGAATGGTGGAAGGAAACCCGCGGCGTTCCGAACAACGAATACTTCCAGAAGATTGAAGAAACGGAACCTAATGAACGCCCGAAGTACATTTCCCGCGCAAGCGACAACGATCCTGTTGCTGCAGAAATGATGCGTCTCTTCGTGAAGATGCTGGCCCGCTTCGCTTCTGACGCTTCTACTCTGTTCCTCCCGTTGGGTGGTTTCTACCTGGCTGGCGGTACCGTGCAGAAGGACCTGCGCTGGCTGGAACGTGATAACTTGTTCATGCAGTACTTCGAAAAGAACTATAACCCCAACATCCGCCCGCTCCTGAACAAGATTCCGGTGTACGTGATCAAGGATTACAGCATTAGTTTGTACGGCGCTGCTAACGCAAGCCTGAATCTGCAAAAGTAGTCGCAAAGACGCGAACTGCGTAATTGTCATCCCGGCCCTGCGCCGGGATCTCTTTTTTTATACCCTTTAAATGGGGTGTTCACTTTTCTATTTTTGCCCTCAATATGAAATTTGAAGAACTTCCTTTGGCAAATCCGCTCCAGCGTGCCGTTCGCACTGTAGGCTACGAAAACCCCACTCCCATTCAGGAACAGTCCATCCCCAGCTTGCTGGAAGGAAAGGACCTGCTGGGCATCGCCCAGACGGGAACGGGTAAGACCGCTGCCTTTGCGCTCCCCATTTTGCAGCGTCTGTTGGAATCCGGAAAGTTCCGTCAGCCAAAGACTTGCCGTGCCCTGATTTTGCTGCCCACCCGCGAATTGGCGATCCAGGTGGAAGAATGCTTCAAGATGTACGCCCAGTACACCGCCATTTCTACCGCTTGCATTTTTGGCGGCGTCAGCGATGTGAAGCAGAAGAATGTTCTGGTTCGTGGCGTTGATGTTCTGGTGGCTACTCCGGGCCGTTTGCTGGATTTGATTGGTCAGCATGCCGTGACCTTGAAGAACGTGGAATTCTTTGTGCTGGATGAAGCGGACCGTATGCTTGATATGGGCTTCATTCATGATATCCGCAAGGTGGTGGGCATGCTTCCGGGCAAGCGCCAGAACCTGTTCTTCAGCGCCACCATGCCTAAGGAAATTTCTGACCTGGCCTCGACTATTTTGAGCGCCAACCCTGTCCGCGTGGAAGTGGCTCCCCAGAGCACTCCTATTGAACGCATTCGCCAGGAACTGTACCGCATCGACAAACGCCGTAAGGGCGCCTTGCTGAAGGAGCTGCTTTCTTCTCACGAAGAAATGAAAAAAGTTTTGGTGTTTACTCGCACAAAACACGGCGCAGATAAAATTGTGCGCGTCTTGGAAAAGGCTCAGATTAAGTGCGCCGCCATTCACGGCAACAAGAGCCAGAATCGTAGGCAAGAAGCGCTTGGTAATTTCAAGGATGAAAAGATTCGCGTGCTGGTGGCAACAGATATTGCCGCCCGCGGTATTGACGTGGATGCCGTGACTCACGTATTCAATTATGACCTGCCCAACGAACACGAAACCTTTGTGCATCGCATTGGACGTACCGCCCGCGCAGGGAAGGAAGGCGTTGCCATTTCCTTCTGCGCACCGGACGAAGAATCTGACTTGCGCGGAATCGAGAAGCTCACCCGCGTGAAAATTCCCGAAGGTGACGCAAGCGTGTTTGAAAAGCTGCCGCCTCCCCAGAAGGAAACTCCCGAAAGTGAACTGAGAAATGCTCGCGGTAGAATGCCCCGTGGCCAGAAAGGTGGCCGTGACAATCGTCAAAACGCAGGTCATTCCCCGCTTGACGGGGAATCTGGCGGTACTCCGAAAGCAAAGTTTGACTGGCGCAAGCACCAGGCCGACAAGCGCAATGCTCGTGCTGCGGAAATGGCTCGTGAAAATATGCAGCTGGGAGAAGGCCGCGGAGAAAACCGCCCGCAGCGTTCTGCAGCTCCGCAGAACGGCGATAATCTAAACCGCCGAACCATCGGCCGTAACCGCCCCGGCTCCCGCGCCCGCAAGCGCATGCGTGAGCAGGCTGCCGCCAGCGCCGCTGCACTGGCGGCCCGCGGACAGAAGTGATTTTTAATTAAGTCGTTCAAGCCATCGACTCAAAAAGACGTTGTAAACGCTGTAGTGTTTGCCGTCAAGAGTAGTGGTTTCTAGAAGAAGTTCCTTGTCCAAAAGAGCTTGCAAAATTCGTCGTGAATTTGCGGGTTGACCGATATTATACTTTACGAGAAATTCTGCAGCTGTGGGCTTGGATACGGATTCTTCCTTTGCGACTGCGGTCAAAAAATTCCATTGGGCGGGCGTGACTAGGCTTCGTCTATCCATAAAGTCGGCCGCGCCTTCTCGTAAAATTTTTAAGGCACCTTCGTAAACTTCTTCAATACCTATTTTGCGAAAGTTCATACTGAACAGAACATTGCAAAGCACTTGGGTGTAGTGGGTATGAACACGGGTCCAGTCTAGGATAAACTCAAGTGCTTCGTCTGTAAGAATGCGTTTGTCTTTTCCAAAAAGTTTTCTAATGAACTCTCCGTAAATACCGCGGTCAATTTTTTCAAGATGGATGCATCGCGTGCTTTCATAAAAAGGCGATTTTTCGTAAGTGAACATTTCACTCATGATATGCTTCTGGCTTCCTGAGAATATGAATCTAATGTTCGGAAGCATTTGGATATGACTCCGGAGTATGGCTTCCATATTTGGCTCAGGAAAATTGCGGATTTGCTGAAATTCGTCTATTGCGATAACAATTGGCTTTTTGAGTGAACTGAGATAATCAAATATGGACTTGAGGGTTTCCTGCTTTTCAGTCTGAGCCAGATAGGTGATGGAAATTTCAGGCGCCCCACTTAGTGCGTCAAATCTCATTATGGGACGAACACCCTTGATGGCATTGATGAATTTTTGGGTGAAACTTTCCTTTGGCGCAGAATTTATGATGGCGGTAGATAGCTTGGCGATAAAATCGTCAAGGTTATTGCATGAATAAATGTCCACGTAAAAAGAAATAATCCCGGGATGGGATTGATTCAATTCATCCAAAACTCTATAGATTAGTCCCGTTTTTCCGTACCTGCGGGGCGAAATCAATGTGACGTTGGATCCATTGAGCAGATAGTTAACAATGGTTCTGCATTCCTGTTCTCGATCACAGAACAGATCCTTTCCGCCATAAGGTTTGAGTATGAATGGATTATCCATAAAATCTCTTCAATTATACAGAATAGACTATCTATTTTGTATAGTCTAATATAGATAGTCTTATTTGTATAGTCAAGAGTTTTGTTACGAAGTTATCTATACCCCGTAAGAAGAATCATATTCAGGTTTGCCTCCGTAATATGAGTTGCATTAAGGGATTTTTCTTACCCCGTAGCTAGACTTGAAACTATTTTTTTTGCTAGGAAACCGTGGTGATTTTCACCACGGTTTTTGTTATACATTTTATGATACAAACGCGTTTGAAAGCTCAGATTTTGTATGGAAAATTGATTCTTTAGAGAGAAGTTCATGAGTATATTTGTTTTGAAATGAAATCTATATTTGAATATGATGATTATCGTTCCTATATGAACGATTACTACTTGTGGAAAAAGCGAACTTCTGCTTTTTCATGGCGAGAATTCGCGAAAAATAGTGGATTTACATCGCCTAACTATCTGAAGGTCGTTTGTGATGGAAAGAGCGGCTTGTCTGAGCCTGGAATTGAACACGTTGCTGAGGCGATGGATCTTATAGGAACTGAACGTGAATATTTTCGTAGGCTTGTTAGGTTTGGTCAAGCGAAGAAGGAAAATGTTAGAAATTCTGCTTATGCAGAAATGATGGAAATCGCTGAGACCCAAAAAGTTCGCATTCTAGAAGGTGAATCCATTTCTTTCTATCAATCTTGGAAATATCCGATGCTTCGTGAGTTGGCTCCCATGATGCCTGGGGCAAAACCTAGCGATATGGCTAAGGTTTGTGGAGGTTCTTTTTCTGCCGAAGAAGTTCGTGATGCACTTGCCTTTTTGACGAGGGCTAAATTTTTAAAGAAGTTGGCGAAGGATGTGTATGAGCAAGAGAATAGATCTCTCCAGGTATCTGTGACAGCCTTACCCATGCTAGTTCGTTCAATGCATAAAGAAATGGCTGGATCAGCCAAAGATGCGTTAGATAAGTATCCCGTGGAAGAACGAAATTTTTCCGGAGTCACCATCGGGATTGATGAAGAGGATTACGCTGCAATTGTAAAGGAGTTGGACGCCTGTCGAAAAAGAATTATTTCCATAGCGACAGCGAAGAAAGGTGGAAATCGTGTTTATCGATTGAATTTACAACTGTTTCCCTTAACTGAAAAAGTTTGAAAATAGAAACGCTCTAAAAAAGGAGTCATAACATGAAAAAGAAATTTCTACTCATAGTCGCTATGATTTTCGCTTTTGAGGCTTGTTCCGACAATAATTCAGTCGAGGCATCTGCGGAAGCAAAAGATTCTTCTGAAAAATTGTCTGATGCAGACGTTTGTTTTATGAAAACAATGCTTGGTGAATCTGGAAATGGCCAAGTTGTTTCTGATGGCGTGAATTTGGATGATGCGGTCCCGACGGAAGGAGGATCTCTTTCTGCTTCTCCTGCCGCTGTAAATTCTTTCAAGACCGAACCGGAATCAGCTTTTAGTGAATTGAGGTCAACAGGTAGCTGTTGGGTGAATGTTTATAAAGAAGAAAATGGAATATATTATTCCAAGTCTGTAAAAGGAGATAACCCTGGGGAAGATAGCGATGATGCTTTAGTTTATCTTCGTGAAAATGAGGATTCCCTTTATAAGTTTGAAAGCCATTTCAAGCTGTATTCTGAAAATGCGGTTGAACGCTGTGAAGCAGATAGTATTGTCTTTGTTAAAACGTGCAATGAAAATGGTGGTCTTTATAAAATGTACAATAGGGGTTGTTCCGCAGGATCCTTTGAAGCAGCTTGCGTGACAAAGGTCTCTGCTAACACTAAGTTAGAAACCATAGCGGATAGCTTGAAAAGTGAATGTGAAGCATTTGTCGCGGAACTTCCTGAAGAAAATATAATGCCTGGTGAACAGTGTGTTGGTGATACAAGACATGGATTGGTTTGTGATAAAATATAATGCCTTTGGAATGACCTTTAAGGTTTGCTAATAATGAAGAAAAATCTATTCCTGTTTTTGCAAGGATTTCTTGCTCTGTTTTTCGTTTCTTGTTCAGATACGGATGGAGTTGCTGATGGTGGCTCTATTGAAGATCAAAATGCAATTTCCGTTGATCAACTTAATGAGTGGTATAAGTACGGAACGGGATTACATGAAGCAGCCTATGCAAAAATAGATGGGGGCAGGATAGCGGTTTTGAATGACGGCTCTGGTGCGCGAGCAGAATGTATCGCGGATAGTTCAACTCTTGCAATGACTATCCAAATTTCCGGATCCTTCGCGATTTTCACATTACAGGGAACTGAAATTGACGGTTCTTGTGATTCATCTTACTCGGCCTTTAAGGTTGGCTGCTTAGAAAAGTCGAATAGTCAATTCTTTAGTATTAGCGATGGGTGTAAAAATGGAAACTTTGACGCAGCTTGTCGAATGAGCCAGGTCGAATCGGACTCTATTTCAATGTTGATTTCTTACTTTAGTAATGTCGCAGCCGATCGTTGCGCAGAAATGGCAAAGGATGCGCAATCATCAACAGGAAAGTTTGAATCGCCTTCATCTTCATCAAAACAGGATGATATTTCAAGTTCATCAAGTTCAATTGATGCTCTTGAAATTTGTGAAAACTGCGGCGCAAACAACAATCAGGAAATTTCCATTGACAGTGGGCGTACTCTTGAAAATTATGTTCTGCAGTACGTCGCAAATTGTGAAGAACTTTTCTTTGACGATCACGTAATTGCCTACAATGGAACAACCTCGAAGGCTTGCATGGATTATGCCTACGCAAAAACAGGAGTCTCTCCCACGGACGTGGTGCAAAAAGCGCCACTGTTCCAGATAAATCAAGATGTCATTTCCGTCTGTTTTCCAATGACAGCCAAAATCATGAAGGAACATCCTGCGGAAAATAAGGAAGGTTGTCGGTACTTTATGACCATGGTCGATGATGGTGGCCAGCCAATGGGACATGTGTTGACCAGCATATCTGACGGCTTCCTGGAATTTACCAGCGTTTCCCCCGGTGGAAAATGCATGCATAACAACAACTTTATCTCGGTATATTTTCTTGTTGAAGACTGTGACGGCAGCATAGGGGCTACCGAACCTGAGAGTATTCGCAAGCCCTTATCAAGCGAAATTTGGAAATGTGAAGATGGTAGTTACAGTCCGAGCTCAAATGCCATTTCATACGGAGAATGGTTCAAGTCTTCTCTGTTGTAAAAACTAAACGATAACATTATGGTTGAAATAAAAGGAGTGCTAGCGCAACTAGCACGTTACTTACTAGTGGGTGGATTTGCCTTTCTAGTGGATTTTGGGCTATTCGCTTTTTGCCTGTATGTTCTAGGCTGGCATTATCTGCTTGCGAATTTCATCGGGTTGGTTGCTGGTCTGGTACTCAACTATGCCCTTAGCGTTAGGTGGGTTTTCTCGGATTGTAAACGCAGACTTGAAATGCGCAAGTCTGCAGAGTTTGCCGTATTCGCCGTGATTGGTTTTGCAGGTGTTGCGCTTAACGAACTGTTGATGGTTTTCCTGGTGGACTTGCTCCATGGGCAGGAAATGATTTCCAAGATGATTGCCGCGGCAGTTGTTTTGATGTGGAACTTCGGAGCGCGAAAGCTGACCTTGTTCCGAGAAAAAAAGGATTGACATGACCACTGAAAATGAATCCCCAAAAATTGCTATCATCGCAGGTGCCGGGCCAGCAGGCTTGACGGCCGCATTGGAATTACTTCGCACCACAAATGTAAAGCCTGTAATCTTCGAAGCAGAAAATACAATTGGCGGAATCTCCCGGACGGCTTGTTACAAAGGCAACAGGATGGATATTGGAGGCCATCGATTTTTCAGCAAGAGCGATGCTGTAATGGACTGGTGGCTGAACATTCTTCCCCTGGAATCCAAGGACGGGCCCCATCCAGAAAAAGACGATTTGGTCATGCTTTGCCGTAGCCGGCTAAGTCGCATCTTGTTCCTGCGGAAACTCTTCGACTACCCCGTAGCCTTGAACGGAAATACCATTCGCGGACTTGGATTTTGGCGAATGATGAAAATTGGTCTGAGCTATCTTAAGGTGCAGTTGCTTCCTGCCCGTTCCGAAAAGAGTCTAGAAGATTTTATGATCAACCGTTTCGGCGTTGAACTTTATAGAACCTTTTTCAGGGACTACACCGAAAAGCTTTGGGGCGTTCCCTGTAATAAAATCAGCCCGGAATGGGGCGGCCAGCGCATTAAAGGGCTTTCCATTACAAAGACTGTGATTCATGCGGTAAAGCAAATTTTCAAAAATAATAGACACGCCATTGATAAGGATCGCGCCGATGAATTCCGTCAGAAAAATACCGAAACAAGTTTAATCGGCCAGTTCCTATATCCAAAACTTGGGCCGGGCCAGCTTTGGGAAACTGTCGCCCAGAAAATTCTTGACATGGGCGGTGAAATTGTGATGAACGCAAAGGTTGTGGGCGTAAATCGGATTGAGAATCGCGTGGTGAGTGTAGCCGTTGATAACGGTCAAGGTGTCGAGACAATTCCATGCGACTATTTCCTCAGTTCCATGCCTGTGAAGGAGCTGATTGCCGCCATAAATCAGCCCGAGACTCCTGTTCCCGCCGGAGTAAAACGAGTTGCGGAAGGACTCGTCTATCGGGATTTTATGACCGTCGGCTTGTTGCTGGATAAACTTGAAATAGGAAATGTAAAGGACAACTGGATTTACGTTCAGGAAAGCGATGTAAAGCTGGGTCGTATTCAGGTGTTCAACAACTGGAGTCCATATCTGGTTAGTGATCCGTCCAAGGTCTGGATTGGCCTGGAATATTTTGTTAACGAAGGCGACGAAATGTGGACCATGCCCGATGCCGACTTCATCCGGTTTGCCATTGCAGAACTGGACAGGATTCATGTGGCAAAGCCTGAGTCTGTTCGCGATTCCGTTGTATTCCGCGTCAAGAAGGCTTATCCGGCCTACTTCGGAACTTACGGCGAATTCCATAAGATTCGCGAATATCTGGACAATATCGAAAACCTGTTCCTGATGGGCCGTAACGGCATGCACAAATACAACAACATGGACCACAGTATGCTGACAGCCATGGAAACCGTAAAGTGTATTCGCGAAGGCTCCGTTGACAAATCGGATCTTTGGAATGTCAATACTGAAGAAGAATACCACGAAGGCAAAAAGAAATGAAAAAAGTGCTTAAGAAAATTCTAGGAAATTTTGAATTTCGTTGCATCGTCGGCGTTCTTGCGTGTTTCGCATTTTTGCAATACGGGCAAATCCGTGTAGAGAATGTGATTCTTCACCAAGGAGAAAATGACGAAAAAACATCGCTGCCGATTTCCAGAAAAATGAATCAGGGCGAAAATTTTCGCGTTAGCTTCGTCATCTCAAATCCGCTAAATCTTCACTATGACCTGAACATCATCCCCGATGATTGCGCAGAATCGCTAACGATTAATGGCGCAGACATTCCCCTGTCGGATTATTCTGGCAGATGCAATTACAGCAAGGGATTTGTACTGACAGATTCTGTTACCGCGCCCCACCGCGTTGGCCCTAGAACGACTTATGAACTTTCCCTGAAAAATGGCGGCGGCCCCGGAGGAATCAATGTTTTTCCTAAGGGGACCGGCTTTACGGACGCCCTGGAAATCGTAATTGCAATTCTTGCGGGATTAGCTCTTGCATCCTTATGCAGGCGTCGCAGGTGGCACTCATTTTTACTTCTTTGCGTCGTGTTCGGAGTGTTCCTGCGGTTCGCCATGTTCAGCGCCTTGCCCTATACTCAATTTGCAAATGACGTAGAAGGCCATTTGGCGTACATTCAGTATATTGCGGATAACCTTGCAATTCCTGCAGCGGATGAATGCTGGACCTGTTACCATCCACCTGTTTATTACACGGTGGCAGCACCGTCGCTTGTCGTGAGTAGCCTGCTAGGATTTGCATCAAGTGCAGGTGTTCAGCTATTTAGTTTGGCGCTTTCAATTCTCATATTGATTTGCGGTCTTGCGTTTTTAAAGAGTCTTGTGGATGGCAAATGTTTGACTATTGCCGCCGCCCTTTGGACGGTGTGGCCGACCTTACTTTTAATCGCTCCAAGAATCGGGAACGACCAGATGTTCTTTGCACTGCATGTTCTTTGTCTGTTTGCTGGCTTCAATTACATTAGGCGAGGGAAAGGCTCGTCCCTTGTTTTCGCCGTGGTTTGCGCGGCTCTTGCAATCTGGACAAAATCAACAGGCTTTATCTCTTTGGCACTTGTAATACTGATGGCCGTTGTAGGCTACTTCAAAAATTGTTCGCCAGAAAAAATTACTCCAACCAAACCAGAAATCACAAGCTGGATTTTATTATTGCTAATCTTTGTTGGATTGGCCTTCGAAAAAATAATGGGCGATGGAGGCCTAGTTTCCAACGCAAACAGCCTGCATTCGGGTTTGAAAGTCGGGAACGAAGCCGGAAACTATCTTTATTTCGATTTGAAGTCTTTCCTAACGGAACCTTATACCAGCGCATGGGCCAACGGTCTGGGCAGAGAATACTTTCTCAATTATGCCTTCAAATCTTCCCTGTTTGGCGAATTCAAACTTGTGGAAACCGCATTGGGTAAGGCCTTGGCATCCTTCATTAGCGTGTCATTCCTGGGCTTGATCGTATTTGCGATTCGCGGCTGGTGGAAAACAAAATTGGATGTTTACCACTGGGTTCTTTTTATTCAGGGAATCCTGTTCTTTGCAGCATTGGGTTTCCTGCGTTACAAATATCCCTATGCCTGCAGCAACGATTTCCGCTACATCATGCCTGCATTGCTGAGTTTTGTTCCCTATGTTGGATTGGGCGTGTACCAAAAAGAATTTTCCCTCAAGTGGAAAATCCTTGGCATCGCAACAGTACTTGTTTTTGTGGTATGTTCTGTGCTGCTGATGGGCTGCGTGTTTGGATAATCAAACGCGAATATTTTGAAAAAAGACCCCGACTCCTATGAGTCGAGGTCTTTTACTTCCGTTATGCAGCCAGTATCTCACCGGCTTTATAGCATTCCGCCAGGTATTCGCGAGATTGGTAGAAAAGGTCGGAATTATAATTCAGGATTTTGAAGCATTACAGAAAATTCTTGCAAACTCTTCAAAATTAACTTCGGAAAATCTATTTCTCGGAGAATGTTGAAATGAGTGTCGTTGGAAACAATGAATGTGGCGTTTCCGGCGATTGCACAATCGACGAACTTGTTGTCGTCTGGATCGTCTTTTATTAGGTTGAATCTGAAAAAAGTGTCAATAAGTTCTACAGATGGTGCGTTCAGCAGAGTCTGGATTACGTTGGAGGCAATTGTCGAATTTGTTCTTTGCGCGATGATTTCCTCGTATTCTTCTAGGACTTCATTTGACACACAAAGAGTGTATTTTCCTTCTTGTAGTCCCCGCCAAACATTGAAATAAGCTCCCCGTTTTGAAAGGGAAGCTAAAAGGCAGTTTGTGTCAAGTACGATTCTCATACGTTCTTGTAGGGAGTACGAATGTGTTCGCTTAGAATTGCCTCGTTTTTCTTGTCGTCCCACTCACCGGATTCCCACAGTGCGTCCATGTCATTTTCTACTCGTTTGGCGAAAACGTCCATCAAGGCAACACGAATTTCCTCCAGGGATTTGGAATCCTTGGCGAAAGAGAACATCTTCAAAAGGTGTAGTTGTGTCGGGTTTAGTGTGGTATCCATAAGAAACTCCATGAATATTCAAAAAAGAATATACATTATTTATTGGTTATAAAAAAGACCCCGACTCATGTGAGTCGAGGTCTTTTATCCCGGCACAAGGCCGGGATGACACTTTCGCGGAGTCCTGCGCGGCGCTAGTCCGCGCGGTACCAGCAGACGGCGCAGCCGGTGATTATTCACTAGCCACTAACCACTAACCACTAATCACTAGGCCTTATAATCAGCGATCTGTTCTGCAGTCATGCCCATGATGAAGTTGGAGTGCTTCATCACTTCTGCTTCAGCAAGGTTCAGGTAAACCTTGGCGCTCTTGCCGAACAGTTCTGCGTTTGCAGAAGCGTCGCGGATAAGGAGCTGAGCCATGACGCAGTTACCGGCCATTTCGTACAGACGGCGGCTGCAGAGGTCCAGGAACTCGTTGTTTTCAGCGGCCTTGACGTAGTCGATGGCTGCCTTGAACTTGTCGTCCATAGCCTTTGCGCGGGCCTTGAGGCTTTCGAATTCCGGTGCAACAGCGGCTGCTTCCAGTTCGTCGAGCATGGAAGTGTAGGTGCCGGTGGTGATGTGCGGAAGGGCTGCAACAACCTGGAGCTGGGTAGTACCTTCGTAGATGGAGGTAATACGGGCGTCGCGGTA
>JAZRWJ010000001.1:0-4680 GCA_045599625.1 Fibrobacter sp. | reverse complement strand
TGCCCTGCAACGCTGGCATCCATACGGTTGTTTTCGATGTCGAGGGTGTAGCCGCCGATGAGTTTCGGGTCGATGCTGACTGTGGTTTCCACCGTGGCATGGAAAATCTTTTCGACGTATGTCTTGATTTTCTCCAAGGTCTCAGCCGGCAATTCCGTAGCGGTCGTGACATGGGTGAGCAGGATGTTCTTGTCGGTACGGTATTTTTCCTGATATTTCAGTGCTATCAGGTACATCTTGCTTTCGCGTCCTTGTTCGACGACGAATTTGACAAAACCTTTGAGGCAGTCGGGAACCGATTCGCCGATGGCGGCATTGATGAGACCGACCTTGTCCTCATCGCTTATGATGGGATTGGCCAGGACAGCGTCAAATTGGGCAAAGTTTTGGCCAACACTAACGGTAAAGTTGCGTAATGCTTCATAAACCGTGTCTTCGCACCGGTTTTCACAGGCGAGGTTATAAAGCGCTCTTGCGTATCTGACCGATATCTTTCCGTCGTTCATGGTTATGCCTCAATATGTTGGTTGTTGTTCTTGAGCAGTTGGTCGATGTAATCGCTTTGCGACTTCTTGTCTTCCAGTTCGCGCTGCAGCAGTTTCTCTGCAATGCTGACCGAAAGGGCCACCACTTCGTTTTTCACTTGTGACATGGCTTCGGCCTGTTCCTTTTCGATGCGGAGACGGGCATCGGCCACAATCTTTTCGGCTTCGGCACGTGCCTGGGCCTTAGCTTCTTCCATAATCTGATTCTTAAGCTCTTGGCTTTCCTTCATGATACGGATTTGCTCGGCCTGTGTCTCAGCCATGACTTCTTTTCTCTTTTCCTCAACGCCAGCCAAGGCTTCGTTGGCTTCCTGCGCTGCTTTGAGTGAGTCGATGATATGCTGGTTGCGCTTGTCGACGGCGTTCATAATCATTGGCCAACCTACCTTGGCAAGGATGACGAAAACGATAAGGAACGCGATGAGCATCCATATTATCAGACCACTTTCGGGAAGAAATAAATCCATTTTTTCAACATTTTAAATGTCTGGGGCTTGACGGGCAAACCCCAGACTGATTTACAATTAAAGAACAGCCAAAACGCAAACGACGATGGCAAACAGAGTTGCACCTTCGACGAGAGCGCCTGCAATAATCATACTGGAACGGATGTCGCCAGCTGCTTCCGGTTGACGGGCGATGGCTTCCATTGCGGATTGACCGATTTTGCCGATACCCATAGCTGCGCCGATGATTGCGATACCTGCACCGAGTGCTGCACCAACTTTCGACATAGGTGCGAGGTCTGCTACTGCTTGAGCTGCTTGAAGAATGATTGCTAACATGATTTTAATGATTTAGTTAATTAATGGATTATTGTTTGTTTATTTGTTGTCTTGTTTAATCGTTTTTACGCTTCCTTAGGCTCTTCCTGGGCCAAGCCGATGAAGAGTGAGGACAGCATGGTGAATACGTAGGCCTGGATGTAGGCTACCAGCAGTTCCAAAGCGGTCATGAAGACCGACATGAAAATGGAAATGACTGATATGCCGGCTCCGACGCCAGTGCCGTACATGCCGCCAAGGATGAAGATCAGTCCCATCAGCACCATGATGATGATGTGGCCGGCCAAAATGTTGGCGAACAGACGGACCATCAGTGCAAAGGGCTTGGTGATGGTGGAAATCAGTTCGATGATAGGCATCAGCGGGAAGGCCTTCAGGAAGATAGGCACATCGGGCCAAAGGATGTCTTTCCAATAGTGCTTGTTGCCGAATGCGTTGACGCAGATATAGGTCAGTAGGGCGAGGACAACTGTAATGGAAAGGTTGCCCGTGACATTGGCACTGAATGGGAAGAACGGTATCAGGCCGAAGATGTTGCTGAAGAAAATGAAGAAGAACACCGTTAATAAATAAGGTGCGAATTTCTTGTATTTGTCACCTGGAATGGAAGGCTTGACAATGCCGTCCAAAACCATGTAGGTGAGCCATTCCACCATGCCTTGGTAACGGGTTGGCGGAGCCATCGGGTCTTTCTTGTATTTGGCTGCCGCAGGCAGGAAGAATGCCAGCAGGAAGATGCACACGAGGAAGATGCCGAAGGCGTTCTTGGTGAACGAAATGTCGAACGGACGCACCACTTCGCCGGCGCTGTTGATTTCGACCAGTTTGCCCGGCTTGAAATCGGATGTCATCGGCTCGATGAAGAAATTGTTGTAGGTCTCGCCGTCTTTCAGTTCGCAGACGTGTTTCGATGAAAAGACGCACCAGCCTTGTTCCTTGCTCTTCACGATGACGGGCAGCCAAACGCAGACAGGTTTGCCTTTGATTTCGGTGATGTGGAAACAATAGGAATCGCCGGTGTGACCGAAAATGAACGACTTGGCATCGAATTTTTCGCCTTCTTCGGCAGGTGCCTCTTTTTCGGCAATGGTTTCCGCCAATGCAGGTTCGGCCGCCTCTGGCATCTCGCTGATTGAGTCTTGAGCCATAGCCGGAACCATAAACATCAGCAGCACCGCTGCCAAAATGTGTCTGATATGTTTAAAGACATTGTTCATGCTTTATTACTCTCTTTTTTTGATTGTTTCACATAGTCGGTGTAGATGCAGGTCTCGGTCACCAGGGCAATGAGATAGCACAATGCCGTGATGATGAGAAACAGCTTGACGCTTTGCTTGACGAAGACCAGATAAAGCACCATCATCACGATGCTGACGACAATCTTTATACCTTTATAAATATAAAGCCAATTCAGTTTGTTGGGGTTGTTGTCGACGTTTTTCTTCATGAGGTTGGCGTAATAGGCACCGAGAATCATGTAGATAATCGGTATCATGGCCATCCAGCGGTTCCAAATCTCCACTTTGGGCGAAAGCCAGCACAGCAGAATGCCGTCAATCACGAGGCAGAGAAGCAGGAAAATTGCCAGATATTTGGTTGTCAAGACGTCTTTCTTCATAGTTCTGCACAGATTATCAATGTGTTGTCATGTTGTTCGGCAAAACCGCCCTTGATGACGAATTCCTGGTTCTCTCCCTGTTCGTCGGTCAGCATCACCTTGCCTGCTTCGAGGATGGCGACGATAGGAGCGTGGTGGTCGAGTAGGGTGAAAGGACCCATTTTGCTGGGCACCGTTACCGACTTGACTTCGCCCGAAAACAGTTTCGATGAGGGAGAAATGATTTCGACTTTCATGGCGCAGTTTATTGAGCTTGTTTGAGCATCTCTTCACCCTTGGCGATGGCATCGTCGATAGTGCCGACAAGGTTGAAGGCTGCTTCAGGATACTGGTCGACTTCGCCGTCCATAATCATGTTGAAGCCACGGATGGTCTCTTCGATTGGCACCATCACGCCCTTCAGGCCGGTGAACTGTTCGGCAACGTGGAATGGCTGCGACAGGAAACGCTGCACGCGGCGGGCACGGTGGACGACAATCTTGTCTTCTTCCGAAAGTTCTTCCATGCCGAGGATGGCGATGATGTCCTGCAATTCCTTGTTGCGCTGCAGCAGGTTGATGACGCGCTGTGCAGTGTTGTAATGCAGTTCGCCAACGATGTTCGGGTCGAGGATGCGGGAGGTCGAATCCAGCGGGTCGACGGCAGGGTAGATGCCCAATTCCGAAATCTTACGGCTCAACACCGTGGTGGCATCCAAGTGCGAGAAGGTCGTGGCTGGAGCCGGGTCGGTCAAGTCGTCGGCAGGGACGTAAATGGCTTGCACTGAGGTGATGGAACCGTTCTTGGTCGAGGTGATGCGTTCCTGCATGGCACCCATTTCGGTAGCCAGTGTAGGCTGATAACCCACGGCTGAAGGCATACGGCCCAACAGAGCCGAGACCTCGGAACCTGCCTGTGTGAAACGGAAGATGTTGTCGATGAAGAGCAGGATGTCCTTCTGGTCGCTGTTCGGGTCGTCGCGGAACGATTCGGCAACGGTCAAGCCGGAAAGGGCAACCGACACACGGGCCCCAGGAGGTTCGTTCATCTGTCCGAATACCAGTGTGGCTTGTGAGGTTGAAAGGGCTTTGCGGTCGATTTTCGACAAATCCCAGTCGCCTTCTTCCATGGCCTTGACAAATTCGTCACCATATTTAATAATGCCTGATTCGATCATTTCGCGGAGCAGGTCGTTACCTTCACGGGTACGCTCGCCAACGCCTGTAAACACCGAAAAGCCGTTGTAGCCTTTGGCGATGTTGTTGATGAGTTCCATGATAAGCACGGTCTTGCCTACGCCAGCGCCGCCGAACAGACCGATCTTACCACCTTTCATATAAGGTTCGAGCAAGTCGATGACCTTGATGCCGGTGAAGAGCACTTCCTTTGAGGTGGCGAGGTCTTCGTACTTAGGCGGTTCGCGGTGGATAGGATATTCGACTTTGCGGTCGAGTTCGCCGATGCCGTCGATGGAGTCGCCGATGACGTTCATCAGGCGGCCTTTGATTTGTCCACCAATCGGGATGGAGATAGGTTTGTTGAGCGGGATGACGTCCATGCCGCGCATCAAGCCGTCGGTCGAGTCCATGGCGATGGCACGGATCGAGTCTTCGCCGATGTGCTGCTGACATTCCAAAATGAGGTTTTTCCCGTTAGGGCGCACGACCACAAGAGCGTCGTGAATCTTTGGGAGGTCGCTTTCGCCTCCGTTAAAGTAAACGTCAACTACAGGTCCGATTACCTGCGTGATTTG